>OZ244224.1:1377500-1933099 GCA_965217015.1 Parvibaculaceae bacterium
CATCAAATAAAACAATTTGATAAGGCCGGCGGCGCACGGCTTCGCTCAGCGCGCCACCTTCCTCATAACCAACATAGCCCGGCGGTGCGCCAATCAATCGCGCCACGGAATGCTTTTCCATATATTCCGACATATCCAATCGGCAGATGGCTGTTTCATCATCAAATAAAAACGCCGCCAAGGCTTTGGTAAGTTCGGTTTTACCAACACCTGTTGGGCCTAAAAATAAAAAAGAGCCTATCGGGCGAGACGGATCCTGCAACCCAGCACGTGCGCGGCGTACCGCCCGCGACACAGCCGACACAGCTTCATCTTGTCCGACCACACGCTGATGCAAGGCCGCTTCCATGCCCAGCAATTTTTCACGCTCACCCGCCAGCATTTTATCCACTGGCACACCCGTCCAGCGCGATACAATCTGCGCAATATGATCCGCCGTGACCTGCTCATCAAGCATAGAACGGCTTTGCGCGCCATCATCTTGGGCTTCAGCATCGGCTAATTTTTTTTCACAATCTGGAATGATGCCATAAGATAATTCACTGGCGCGCTCAAGCTGGCCTTGTCGTTGTGCCTGCTCAAGCTCAATGCGAGCAGCATCTAAATCCTCTTTTAATTTCTGGATTGACCCAAGCCGCGCTTTTTCTGACTCCCATTGCGTGGTTAAGGCCATTGCCTGCTCTTCAAGACCAACCAGCTCTTCCTCAAGTTTGACCAGACGCTCTTGTGACAAATCATCTTTTTCTTTTTTCAAGGCTTCGCGCTCAATTTTGAGTTGTATCACCCGCCGGTCAAGCTCATCTAACTCTTCAGGCTTGCTATCGACTTCCATGCGCAAACGCGACGCGGCCTCGTCCATTAAGTCAATGGCCTTATCGGGCAAAAACCGGTCTGTGATATAGCGGTTAGAAAGTGTCGCCGCCGCGACCAATGCATTATCGGAAATCGAAACGCCGTGATGCATTTCATATTTCTCTTTCAGCCCTCGCAAAATGGAAATCGTGTCTTCCACTTGCGGCTCGGCAATAAATACGGGTTGAAAGCGCCGCGCCAACGCCGCGTCTTTTTCAACATGTTTGCGATATTCATCTAATGTGGTCGCACCGATGCAATGCAGCTCTCCGCGTGCCAATGCAGGTTTGAGCAAATTAGAGGCGTCCATCGCACCTTCGCTGGCGCCCGCGCCAATCAGCGTATGCATTTCATCAATAAACAACACCACCTGACCAGCGGCATCGGTAATTTCTTGCAATACCGCTTTCAGGCGTTCTTCAAATTCGCCGCGATATTTAGCGCCCGCAATCAGCGCGCCCATATCCAAAACAAAAAGTTTTTTATCGCGCAATGTTTCCGGCACATCACCATTGATAATGCGCAAGGCCAAGCCTTCTGCTATCGCGGTTTTTCCAACACCTGGCTCACCAATCAGTACTGGATTGTTTTTTGTTCGTCTGGATAAGACCTGTATCGCGCGGCGGATTTCTTCCTCGCGCCCAATCACCGGATCCAATTTACCAGCCTTGGCATCGGCGGTTAAGTCGCGTGTGTATTTTTGCAAAGCATCATAAGTTTCTTCCGCCGAGGCAGATGTGGCACGCCGCCCTTTGCGCAAATTCTCAATCGCTTGCGCCAAAGCTTTTTCCTGACAACCAGCATCAGCAAGCAAATCCGCCGCCTTGCTTTTTGTCTGTCCTAAAGCTTGCAGCAAACGCTCAACCGTTACGAAATCATCACCCGCATCTATCGCTAGTTTTTCTGCGCTGGCAAATATTTTAGCGGTTTCAGGCGCCATTACAGGCTGCGCCCCTGCGCCAGAAACTTTCCCAAGACCGGATAGTTCTTTTTTCAAAGCCGCGCTCAGCGCTTTTATATCGCCACCCGCATTGGTCACTAAATTCGCGGCCAAACCTTGCGGGTCGTCTAAAAGCGTTTTCAACAAATGCAAAGGTTCAAAGCGCGGGTGCCCCTCATTGAGAACATATGTTTGCGCTGATTGGATAAACCCTTTGCATCTTTCTGTATATTTTTCAGGATTCATCTTTCGCTCCTTTCACCTTAATGGCTTGTCTTTTTTATATGGGGAGCGGAAACGCGAACAACAAGTGTTGCGTTGTAAAATTTGAAAACTCAATGCCTTACGCGTCTGTAAAAAGACAGGTAAACCAGGCAAAACAGCAGGTTTTGCTTAAATGAGCTTGGGCCTTATGTCGCGATATTTAGCTGGCTTTAATTTCAGGCGTCGCATCTGAATCTCGTGACGCGTCAGCGGACAAGTCAGCTTCTGCTGGCGCATCAGATTTTGGGCGACGGCGCAAATGCCCCCGACGGCGACCTTTTGTTTGCGTCGAATTTTGCGCAGATGTTTCATCATCTTGGCTCAGCTTCAGGGGCTCTTGGTCTTCTGCGACCCCGTTCACATTTTCAGCCATGTCAGAAGATGTCTCCTGCTCGGTGCTGGTTTCTGATGATGCCTCAGAACTCGCGTCTGAATTGGTTTCATTTTTCACAGGCTGATTGGCGGAAAAAATACGGAAATAATGCTCAGCATGTTGGAAATAATTTTCCGCATGTACCGGATCACCAGCGGTGAGCGCATCGCGCGCAAGCGCAATATATTTCTCATAAACAGTTGACGCATGGCCCCTGACTTTTACATCTGGTCCATTACTTTCATAATTACGATTGGCTGGGTTTCCCTGACGTCTGTTGCGTCCACGAGAGCGTTTCATATTTTTATCCTATTCGCCTTATTGCAAAATATAATCTTCATTTGATGTTACGCAATGCATGACAATCAGTTGAAACTTGGTTGAAACAAAATGTTTCATATTCATCATCATATTTGCGTGACTTCACAAAAAATTCTTAAACCCAACTTTTTAGAAATTGTTGTCGCTCAATCATTTTATGAGAAAGGGTTCGGGTTTTTGTTTTTTGTCTTCACAAAATCAACCGAACGAGCAAAACCTACCTAATAAAACCAAAAAACACAAACCCCTTTTTCAAAAAAATTAATGTTTTTTTATATGTGTGTTTTGCGCCACGATAACGCGCTCAATCCCTGCTAAATCCTTATGTATTTCAATACCTTGCCAATCATTTTCACGCAACATAGAAACCACTTCACCGCCCTGACCTTGACCAATTTCAAAACCGACCCACCCATGCGGCGCACAATAAGGGCGCATTCTTTCAATGATATGGCGATATTCTGACAAGCCATCTTCATCGGCAAACAGCGCGTGGGTTGGGTCATAAAGCCGAACTTCGGGCGCCAATTGCGACTCCTCATGGCGTGCAATATAAGGCGGGTTGGCGATGATGAAATCAAATGTGCCGCGCACCGCGGCAAACCAATTTGACTGGCGAAACGATGCCCGCTCGCGTAAATTCAAGCATGATGCATTGATACAGGCTTGCCTGATGGCGCCACGACTTTGGTCAACACCCAACCCCACGGCCGGCTCAACTTCATGCAAAAATGCCAGCAACAAACACCCTGACCCCGTACCCAAATCCAAAACCTTTGGCTGCTTGAGCTGCGCTGATGCCTGCCGATATTTATCAACCATGACAGAAACTAGAATTTCACTATCAGGGCGCGGGTCAAGCGTCGCTGAGGACAGCCGAAAAGGCAGGCCGTAAAATTCCCGATAATTGATAATACGCGAAACGGGCTTGCGGGCCAATCTTTGCGCCATCATATCCGCAAGACGCCGCGCCTCTTGCGCGCTCAATATCACCTCGCCCTTTGTTATCAACTCCACCTCATCACAGCCACAAGCCGTGCGCACTAATATGCGCGCATCTAACGCCGCGCTGGCCAATTCAGCCGCCTCAAAGCAGACCGAAAGTTGCCGCAAAGCTGCGTCTCGGCTAAGCCCTTCAAACAGGTTTGGAGTATGGACTTTTGGGTTAGCCATCTTGTTCGGCAGCAAGCCGGCGCGTTTGGTCCTCAGCAATCAGCGCGTCCACCAATTCGCTCAACCCATCACCTGCGAGAATTTTTTCTAATTTATGCAATGTCAAATTTATCCGGTGGTCGGTCACGCGCCCTTGCGGAAAATTATAAGTTCGAATGCGCTCAGAACGATCCCCTGTGCCGACTTGCGATTTACGGTCAGCTGAACGCTCTGACTCAATGCGTTGGCGTTCAATTTCAAATAAGCGCGCACGCAAAACCTGCATCGCTTTGGCGCGATTCTTATGCTGTGATTTTTCATCTTGCTGGCTCACCACCAGACCGCTCGGAATATGTGTAATACGCACCGCGCTATCGGTTGTGTTAACAGATTGCCCGCCCGGCCCACTGGCACGAAACACATCAACGCGCAAATCTTTTTCCTCAATCACCACATCAACATCTTCAGGCTCTGGCAAAACAGCAACCGTTGCCGCAGAAGTATGAATGCGCCCACTGCTTTCGGTTTCTGGCACACGCTGCACGCGATGCACGCCGCTTTCAAATTTTAACATCGCATAAGCGCCCTGCCCACGTATCGCCGCAACAGCTTCTTTAAACCCGCCAACATCGCCCTCTGACTGGCTTATCATTTCGGTTTTAAAACCGGTTAATTCTGCATAACGCAAATACATGCGCAATAAATTCCCCGCAAATAAAGCCGCTTCATCACCGCCTGTGCCAGCCCGCACCTCCAAAATCACATTCATATCGTCCGCCGCGTCTTTGGGCAGTAATAAGATTTGGAGCTCTTGCTCCATCTCTGGCAAGCGTGCCTGCAGCTCTGGCAACTCACTTTGCGCGAGGGCTTTCATTTCCGCATCGTCGCCTTCAATCAAAGATTTCAAATCTTCAATTTCATTCAGAACATCGCGATAAGTACTGACCGCTTCCACCAGAGGTGACAGCGAGGCATATTCTTTGGATAATTCAACAAAGCGTTCTGGCGGAAGCTCGCCATTCATTTCTTCCTGCAATTTTTCAGCGCGCTGCAAAATACTATCGAGACGATCAGCTGGTATCATAATTTATTTTCCTCTGGCGAATCTGCTCGCATTTGCACAGCCTTGTCTTCCACGAGAGCAACCAAATGGTCAATCATTTCTTCATTACTCATTTTATGGTCAGGCCGGCCAGCCACATAAACCATACCCGACCCAGCACCGCCACCGGTGAAACCAATATCGGTTTCACGCGCCTCGCCCGGCCCATTCACGACACAGCCAATAATAGACAAGGTAATCGGTTCAGAAATATGTGCCAAACGCTGCTCTAGTTTTTGGACAGTATCAATCACATCAAAACCCTGCCGCGCACATGATGGGCATGAAATAATCGTCACCCCGCGATGGCGCAACCCAAGCGATTTTAACATCTCAAAACCCACTTTGATTTCATCAACCGGGTCAGAGGATAAAGACACGCGGATTGTGTCACCAATGCCGTCCATCAATAAAGCGCCCAGCCCGATTGAGGATTTGACAGTGCCGGTCATTAACCCGCCCGCCTCAGTAATGCCAATATGCAAAGGGCAATCCACGGCTTCAGCAAGCTGACGGTATGCTGCCAGACTGAGAAAAATATCAGATGCTTTAACGCTAATTTTATAGTCGTGGAAATCATGCTCTTGCAAAATTTTCACATGATCCAACGCGCTCTCCACCATCGCTTCGGGGCATGGCTCACCGTATTTTTCAAGCAAATGTTTTTCAAGCGAACCCGCATTAACGCCAATTCTGATGGCGCATTCATGGTCACGCGCAGCTGTGATAACCTCTTTCACCCGCGCCGCATTGCCTATATTGCCCGGGTTAATGCGCAAACAGGCCGCACCGGCTTGCGCGGCCTCAATCGCGCGCTGATAGTGGAAATGAATATCCGCAATAATCGGCACATGGCTGGCTTTGACGATTTCTGGCAATGCCTGTGTTGATGCCTCATCAGGACATGAAACACGCACCATATCCGCGCCCGCTTCTTCTAAAGCTCGGATTTGGGACATTGTCGCTTGCGCATCAGCCGTCAGCGTATTGGTCATAGACTGAACGCTTATCGGGGCATCACCGCCAACCAAAACATTGCCAACTTTAATTTGGCGCGAAGCCCGACGATTAATATCACGCCACGGACGAATGCCCATTATCTTCCCTTTGATTTTATCAAGTTAATAAAACTATGTGTCACATTTAGCCGCGCTATTCAAATCTTTCCAGCACACGCGGTAAATTTATGAGCCGGTCCGACAAAGCTTGACCTCTTGCACCTAACATGCCAGCCAGTTCACCATCAATATAATATTCCAATTCACCAGCATTTTGCGTTGAAAGACGGAAATTTTCTTCATCGGGAAAAACAAATTCTTCACCGGCAATGATAATGCTAGAAAATAAAATACGACCCTGCGCGTTCACAATACGCAGGAAAGTCGGCGCGCGCGCGCGAATGGAAATCACCGCAACAGGCGGCGCTTGTGGTTCTGGCATCGCATCAAAACCAGATGCATCAAAACCAGATGCATCAAAACCAGGTGTATCAATATCCGGCTGGGCAATATTAGGGGAGTCTGGTTCGGAAATCTGGCTCTCCAAATTTTGAGATTGCGCAACCGCAGCCGCGTTTTGCTGTGTGGTCTCAACTGGCATATTTGTCTCACGCTCAACGGCTTCAGCTTGCGCTTCAGAAATCTCAGCTGACACTCTCGCACCTTTTTCCAGACTCACATTCTCAGCTGTGTTCAAAAAACCGAGAAATATAAACACCACTAAAACAATGGCCAGCAAGCCAAACGCCATGGCCATGCTTGGCACTTCGCGGCTGGCTTCAATCTCAGGAAAATCAAGTTTCGTTTTGGACCCCATGTCTGTTTGCTGTTTATACAGCGCGAGAATGTCATCAACATCAAGACCCAAAAATTGGGCATAGGTTTTAACAAACCCGACAACATAGGCACTACCGGGCAGGCGGTCAAACTGATTGGCCTCAATGGCCTCTAAATGATCTTCGCGTATGCGCAATGTTTGAGAGACTTCCGCCAAATCCAATTGACGTGTTTCTCTTTGCGCCTGCAAAATATGGCCAATACTGCTCTTTGTTTTCTGACTCATCAAATAGCCCCAAAATTAAAAAAGCATCTGAAACCATAAGAACACTCAAAGCCTGTTTTGACAATGAGAAAGCGGGCAAAATGTGAATTTATAAAACCCGTGCGATACAGCTTATCAGGCCGCTGCCTATAGTTTAATTTTCAAGCTTTTCGCTATGTTCTCAATTTCTGTGCGGTTGATTTGCGCGCTTTGTTGCAAAGCCTGCCCAAAGGCATGGCGCAGTTTGCCCAAATTAACCGAGCGCACCATGCGCTTGACCGGCCCAACAGAAGCCGAAGGCATAGACAAGCGTGAATAGCCCAAGGCCAGCATGACCATTGCATCAAGTGGGCTGCCAGCAATTTCCCCGCAAATTGTTGCATCAACACCATGCCGCTGGCAGGCATCAGAAATTTGTTTTAACATTGTGATGGGCGCAGGGGATAAAATATCATAGCGATTGCTTAATTGCGGGTTGCCGCGATCACTTGCAAAGAAAAACTGCATTAAATCATTTGTGCCGATGCTGATAAAATCCATAAGCGGCAGTAATTCTTCGAGCTGCCAAACCAATGAAGGCACTTCCAACATGGTCCCAACCCGCACTCTGGCCGGTGCCTCAAGATGAAACTTTGCCAAACGCTCAACTTCTTTATTCAGCAGGTCTTTGGCTTTCACAAATTCGTCAATTTCCGCAATCATGGGGAACATAATATTGAGTTCTTTACCGGCGCTGGCCTGCAATAATGATCTGAGTTGGTAACGCAACAGGCCGGGGCGGTCGAGCGCAATGCGAATAGCGCGCCAGCCCATAGCCGGATTTTCCTCATGGGTGTGGCGCATATAGGGCAGCACTTTATCACCGCCAATATCCAGCGTCCGAAATGTCACCGATTTGTCGCCAGCCTGGTCAAACACATGACGGTAAAATAAAGCCTGCTCCTCAATACGAGGCAGCTTTGCTGATACCATAAATTGTAATTCTGTACGAAACAGCCCAATACCATCGGCGCCGCTATCTGTAAGATTTTTCAAATCCACCAACAGGCCGGCATTCATCAACACATCAATTTTTTGGCCATCGCGGGTCATGGCAGGCAATTTACGCACGCGGGCATAGCGCTTTTGGCGTCTGGCATTTATCTTTGCGCGCTCAGCATAGCTTTCAATCATTTCCTCTGACGGGTCGAGGAAACAAGCGCCCGTATCAGCATCTAAAATAATTTCTTGCCCATCGCGCGCCAAATCCACAATATTCAGCACGCGCCCGACCATCGGAATACCCAAAGCCCGCGCCACAATCGCCACATGCGCGCTTTGCGAGCCTTCTTCTAAAATCAAACCCCGCAAATGTTTGCGCTCATAATCCAGCAATTCAGCTGGTCCCATGCCGCGTGCCACCAAAATCGCGTTTTTCGGCAAACGGTCTGCCGAGGCATTGACCGGACGCCCTGTCAAAATTCGCAAAAGCCGATTGGTTAAATCTTCAAAATCATGCAGGCGTTCGCGCAAATAAACATCGCGCTGCCCCATCAGGCGCGCATGCATATCCCCCTGCACACGCTCAACCGCCGCTTCGGCTGTCAAACCAGTGCGTACCGCCTCACGCATGCGTGCCAGCCACCCCTCATCATTGGCAAACATGCGATAGGTTTCTAAAACATCAAGATGCTCACCCGCATGCGACACATCTTCTTTCAATAATAATTCATCAACCGAACGCCGCAATTCATAGACTGCCGCTTCAAGCCGCGCCTGTTCCGCTTCCGCATCATCTGCAATCAAACCAGAAACCGCCACACGCGGCTCGTGCAAAACCACATGCCCTAGCGCCATGCCGCCTGTTAAGCCCTGCCCCTGAAATCGTCTCGCCCCCGCACGCGCCGTCAAATCGGCGTCTAGCTCGCCGCTTTCTGCCAGCATTTCTGCCAGCACCATGGCGACAGTTTGTAAAGCCTCGACCTCTTCATCAATAAATGAACGATAGGTTGTGTTTTGTGCCACCAGCACCCCAACCAGCGTACCGCCGCGTAAAACTGGCACACCAACAAATGAATGGAATCTTTCCTCACCAGTTTCAGGACGATAGGCAAATCGCGGGTGGGTTTGGGCGTCAGACAGGTTGAGCGGACGGGCATGCTGGGCAATATCACCAACCAAGCCCTCGCCCACGCGCAATGTTGTTTGATGCACAGCTTCAGGCTTCAGCCCCTCTGTTGCGCATAGTTCCAAAGTCACATCATCGCGCTTGAGGTAGACCGAACACACAGCTGTGTTCATGCTGGTGGCAATCAGCTCCACAATCCTGTCAAGGCGGGTTTGCCGGTCTGTTTCCTCCAGCATGACCTGCCGCAAACGGCGTAAAAGCAATCTTGGTCCATCAACGGATAAAGGCATTACTTATCTCCATGACCAAAAATCTGGTCGGGTCTTACGACCTGTCATCAGCTCGGGCTGTCAGCGGCCTCCAGCTCATCTAAACCATATGCCGCATGTAATGAGCGGACAGCCAGCTCTGTATAATCAGCATCAATCAAAACACTGACCTTGATTTCAGAAGTTGAAATCACATGAATATTGATGCCCTTATCAGCCAGAACCGTAAACATTTTTTGGGCAACACCAGCATGGCTTCGCATGCCAATACCAACAATTGAAACTTTGGATAAGCCGCCAGCGTTTTCAAGCTGGTCATAGCCTATATCAGACTTGCCTTTTTCAATCACCGCGACGGCGCGTTGTAATTCATCATTCGGCACTGTAAAGGTGATATCTGTATGCCCGCCATCTGACGAAATATTCTGCACAATCATATCAACATTAATGGCCGCATCAGCGAGCGGGCCAAATACTGCCGCCGCAATGCCGGGCTTATCGGCAACCTGACGCAATGTGATTTTCGCCTCATCGCGTGAATAAGCAATGCCACTTACAACTTCTTGTTCCATGATAAACTCCTCATTGCAAACCAGCGTTCCAACCAATCCGTCCTCTGGATAGCTGGCCTGCGGGTCATCAAAACTGGCGCGCACTTGCAAACAAACATTGTGAACCATGGCCAGCTCAACAGAACGTGTTTGCAAAACTTTCGCCCCTAAAGATGCGCTTTCAAGCATTTCTTCATAACTGATACGCGCCAAACGCCGCGCTTCTGGCACAATGCGCGGGTCGGTAGTATAAACGCCATCTACATCTGTATATATATCACATCTATCAGCATTGAGCGCCGCCGCCACCGCAACCGCGCTGGTATCTGAGCCGCCGCGCCCTAAAGTGGTGATGCGGTTATCATCTGCCAGTCCTTGAAAACCGGCAATCACCGCCACGCGCCCTTGTTTGAACTGCGCTTCGATTTCTGCTGTTTCAATACCAGAAATACGCGCCGCCCCATGCACATTATTGGTGTGCACAGGCAATTGCCAGCCTAGCCAGCTGCGCGCTGGAATATCTAACTCATTCAGCGCCATGGCCAAAAGCCCGATACTGACCTGTTCACCCGCCGCCACAATCACATCATATTCACGCGCATCATGCAAAGGCGCAATCTCACGCGCCAAGCCAACCAGACGATTGGTTTCACCAGACATAGCCGAGACCACGACGGCCACCTCATGTCCGGCATCGACCTCTCGTTTGATATGTTGTGCCACATTGCGGATACGCTGGGTATCGCCAACCGATGTGCCACCAAATTTCATGACCAAGCGCGCCATTATTTTCCCTTTAATCTCAGGCGAGAAAAAATCCCCACCAAAGCTGGACTTGTGTTCCTAATTACCCCATATAATCATGCAAGAATAATTGCTATGGGAGCGGGCTTATTTACAGGGAAAACACCCCCTATGTCCAGAACCTTATCAATTTATTCAAAAACCAAAATCATTACTGTGGGTCGGTAAAGGAAAGAAAATGAGCGATAAAGACAGCTTCCAGCAAACTGTTGACGCAGATGAAATCGCTAAATTCTCTGCAATGGCAGAAGAGTGGTGGGACCCGCATGGCAAATTTCGCCCCTTACATAAATTCAATCCAACACGGCTGGACTATATTAAAACCAAAGCCTGCGCCCATTTTGCGCGCCAGCCTGATGATTTGGAACCGCTGGCTGGCTTAAAGCTTTTAGATATTGGCTGTGGCGGGGGTTTACTGAGCGAGCCAATGTGCCGCTTGGGCGCGCAAGTGACCGGCGCAGATGCTGGCGAAGCCAATATTAAAACCGCCAGCCTGCATGCCGAAAAAATGGGGTTGGATATTGATTATCAGTGCATCACCGCTGATGCGCTGGCCGCAAAGGGCGCACAATTTGACATTATCCTTAATATGGAAGTGGTTGAGCATGTGGCTGATGTGCCGGCCTTTATGCAAGCCTGCGGCCAAATGCTGAAACCTGAGGGCATGATGTTTTTTGCCACGCTGAACCGCACACTTAAATCATTTAGCTTTGCGATTATTGGGGCTGAATATGTGTTGCGCTGGTTGCCACGCGGCACACATAATTGGAACCAGTTTATCACCCCGTCTGAAATGGGAGATTATCTTGCGCTTTCTGGCCTTGAAGCGGCAGAAATGACTGGGGTGAGCTTTAACCCATTGGCCGATAAATGGCGTTTGTCGCAAGATTTAAGCATCAATTATATGGGTGTGGCGCACAAAACGCCGCAAAATTAGCACCACTGGTAAAAACGGATAAACACCGCATTAATTTTGTTTCTTAGACGGCACAGAATGAGGCAGTGGTGTCACCTCAATGCCTTCTTCAATAAGTTCCGCCGCGTCCTCTAGCGTGGTCTCGCCGTAAATATCCCGCTTCTCTGAATCGCCATAATGCATGGCCCGCGCCTCATCGGCAAAATCTTCGCCGACATACTCAAAATTTTCAGCCACATGTTGTTCAACTTGGCGCACCATTTGGACAAATTTTTCTTGCGGCTCTGGCTGCTGGTTTGATTTTTTGGCAATGCCTGGCGCCATAATCGCTTTGTCCACTTTTTTGGTTTGGCAAACAGGGCATTCCAAACGCCGTTTTTTCTTATCTTCATCAAATGCGGCACTATCGCGAAACCAAGCTTCAAATTCATGGCCGTCTTTACAAATCAAATCATAGCGGATCATTGTTAAGCTCCAAAGAAAACGCCTTGCCATGTTCTAAAACAGGAATTTGCTGGCGGGTTTTTTGTAATTGCGACAAATCCAATTCAGCCAATAACACCCCTTCGCCTTCCTTTTTTTCAGCCAAAACACGCCCCCAAGGGTCAATCACCAGACTATGACCATATGTTTCACGGCCATTTGGGTGATGCCCCCATTGGGCAGGCGCGACCATAAAACTGGCGGTTTCAATCGCGCGCGCTTGCAATAAAATCTGCCAATGTGCCTTGCCTGTCGGCACCGTAAAGGCAGCAGGCACGGTCATAATCTGCGCGCCAGCTTCAGCCATTTGTCGATAAAGCGCAGCAAAGCGTAAATCATAACAAATACTCAAACCTAGCCGTGCGCGCACGGCATCTGACCCTTGTGTGAAGTCACAATCCACTAAAACCGCACGCGTACCGCCATCATATTTGCTGGACTCGCGATGGCTTTCGCCACTGGCCAACGCCACATCAAATAAATGAATTTTATCATATGAGGCAACGCATGCACCATTGGGCGCAAAAAGCAAAGAGCGATTCACCGCCCGCCCCGCGGCATTTTTTAGAATAAATGAACCCGCCTGCAACCAAATCCCAGCCTGTTTGGCTTTTTGGGCAAAAGCTGCCACGCATGGATCCTCTTCCTGCACACAGATTTGCGCATAAAGCTGGTCTTTATCCGCTGGCATAAAATTACTGGTTTCGGGCGTTACGACCCATTGCGCGCCAGCAGAAACAGCTTCATCAATATAATCCAGCAGACGCGGGAGATTCTCTTCAGCCGCCACGCCGCTGCAAAACTGAATACAAGCCATTTTGAGCGATACTGGCTCACCCATAAAACGCCCCTTTAAGAAAAATATATCTCATAGGAATATCATATATGGACAATTTCTGGCATCACAACCCTTGCTGCCGTTAAAACTGAAATTTTTGCGACCCCTGCGCGGCGACAAATTTTCGCACAAGCCTCAACCGTGGCTCCGGTTGTCAGCACATCATCAACCAACACCACATGTTTATCTTTCAGTTTTGCGCGGTGGCGCGGGGCAATAGCAAACGCGCCCTGCAAATTTTGTTTGCGCATGGGGCGGGTCAATCCAATTTGCTGCCGCGTGCGTTTCACACGGCGCAACCAGTTCACCTGCATCGGAATTTGAGTGTGTTTCGATAAACCTCTGGCCAGCTCTGCCGATTGATTATAACGCCGCATTAAAAGCCGCGTCCAATGCAACGGCACGGGCATAATCACATCTGCATCTGGCCAAAAATCAGCCCCCGCACGCAACATGAACGGCAATAGCAATTGCCGCAATTCCAGCCTGTCATGAAACTTAAACCGGCGAATAAGCAAGCGCGCGGCACCGTCATAAATCAGCGCGGCGCGGGCACAATCATAGGCTGGCGGGCGCATCATGGCATTCAGTGACACTGTCTCTGGCCCCAAATCATAGGGTAAAGGGGTGCCCGTGCGCTGGCAAATAGGGCCATCAATAAAAGACAACCCTTCCCAACATGTGCCGCATAACGCAACATGCCCTTGCACAGGCTGATAACAAAGCACACAACGCGGCGGCAATAGCACATCAAGCATAGATAGAAACACAGAGCCATCGCGTGGCTCTGTCGGGGCGTTTATAGAATGTGGCATATGATACCGACTTCCTTTTCGGCTGTCTTATTCTTTTCTTTCGGTTCAATATTTGTATATAGTGCCGTCATGTCGAATAAAGTGCCAGAGATTTTTGACCGTGCCTTGCGCCAGCACCGTTTGCGCCGCGCCTACCCTCATTTTAACAAAGCCGATTTTTTGCTGCGGCGCATGGCGCAGGACATGAACGAACGGCTTTTAGATGTGAACCGAAAATTCGAAAAAGCCCTGATTGTCACCCCCCATGAAAGCGTGTTGGACGACATCACAGCCCTGACAGATAAAATCCAGCATGTTGAAATTGCCTTATCCACCCCGCTTGATGACCGCTTTCTTGATGAAGAAAACCCGCAGCTTCAAAAAGCGAATTATGATTTAATTCTCTCGCTAAATGGCTTGCATTGTGTCAATGACCTGCCGGGCAGCCTGATACAATATCACCTTGCTTTGCGGCCAGATGGGTTGTTTCTGGCCAGCTTACCGGGTGGAGAGACCTTAACCGAATTGCGCCAAAGTTTCATGCAAGCCGAAGCCGAAACCACGGGCGGGGTCAGTCCGCGTATCCACCCATTTGCCGATTTACAAGATATGGCAGCGCTTATGCAGCGGGCAGGTTTTGCCTTGCCCGTTGTCGATTATGACCGCGTAACCGTGCGTTACGAGCATGCTTTGGCCTTGTTAAAAGACCTGCGCCATATGGGGGAAACCAATTGCCTCAAAGACCGTCATCGCCAGCCCCTAAAACGCCAAACTCTGATGCGCATGGCAGAAATTTATCAGCAAAGCCACCAGCATGATGATGGCAAAATTCCTGCCATTTTTGATTTAATTTATCTTTCGGGCTGGGCGCCTCATGAGAGCCAGCAAAAACCATTAAGACCGGGCAGTGCAAAAATGCGCCTTGCCGATGCCTTAGGTGTGGAAGAGAAAAAAATTTAATCGCGTCGAGCGGGTCTAGACCAGCTCATTCAAAATGCCAATCAAAGGCAAATCGGCGGGCGGCATATCCAGTTTAAAAAGCGCGACAGGCTTAACCCATTGCATATCTTGCCCCTCAACAGAACGCGGCTCCCCCTGCCATTTGCGGCAAATAAAAACCGGCATTAAAAGATGAAAATCTGCATAGCTGTGGCTGGCAAAACTTAAAGGCGCCAGACAAGCCGCCGTGACATCAATATCCAACTCTTCTTTTAACTCGCGTATCAGCGCGTTTTCAGGTGTTTCCCCAGCTTCAATTTTACCGCCCGGAAACTCCCACTTGCCAGCCATTGACTTGCCTGCTGGGCGCTGTGTCACCAACACCTTGCCCTGCTCGTTGACCAGCGCGCAAGCCACCACCAGAACCTGTTTCATCATTAGCTCCGATAATCCGCGTTAATGGCAATATAGTCATGCGTCAAATCAGAGGTCCACACTTTTGACTGCCCTTTGCCAACACCAAGATGCACCTGAATATCAATCTCCTGACCGCGCATATGTTTGGCAATAGGGCGTTCATCAAAATTTTTGACCGCCCGACCCGCCGAGGCCACCCGATACCCGCCAATATGAATGCGTAATTTATCTCGATTGGCGCGCTCACCTGATTTACCAACCGCCATCACAATCCGTCCCCAATTGGCATCTTCCCCAGCAATGGCCGTTTTAACCAATGGCGAATTGGCAATAGCAAGCGCTACCCGCCGCGCTGCCAAATCATTTTGCGCACCCTGCACACGCACCGTGATAAATTTCTTCGCACCTTCACCATCACGCACAATAAGCTGAGCCATCTCGACCATCATCTCTTGCAAAGCTTTGCGGAAACCAGCCAGTCTTTTATCGCCAGCTGAGCGAACAGGCTGATCTTTATGTTTTTTCGCTTGGGTCGCAAACAATAAAACTGTGTCCGATGTCGAGGTGTCGCTGTCTACGGTAATCGCGTTAAAACTGTCCGCCACCGCTCCCTGCAGCAGTTTTTGCAAAACGGCAGCTGGCAAAGCAGCATCGGTAACAAAAAATGCCAACATGGTTGCCATGTCCGGCGCAATCATGCCTGAGCCTTTGGCAATCCCGTTTATCCGAACTTTCGTACCCGCCAGCAAAACCTCGCGTGTCACTGTTTTGGGAAAAGTATCGGTGGTCATAATCGCCGCCGCGGCCTGCTCCCAGCTTGATGTTAGCGCCCGCGCTTCATCTGCCGCGAGCAGCTCTGTTACCGCGTGCTGCAATGGCTTAACATTAAGGTCCTCACCAATCACACCTGTGGACGCCATAAAAATTTGCTCTGCTGGGGCTGATAGTGCTGCGCCTGTATGTTGCGCGAGCAGGCGCACAGCCTGCGCACCTTTTTTACCCGTAAACGCATTGGCATTGCCCGCATTCACCAATAAACCGCGCGCGCGCCCTTTTGGTAAATAAGCCCGACACCAATCAACCGCCGCCGATGGCATGGAAGAGCGCGTTGTCACCCCCGCAACTTTCGTTGCTGGGTCAAATTGCATCAATAAAACATCATCGCGGTTTTGATAGCGCTCACCACTCGCCGCCACACCTAGACGCACCCCTGCCACTGGTGCAAGTTTCTTTCGTTTTTTAGGCGCCAAAGGCGATACCGGATATTTTTGCGACATGGGTAATCCTTTATTCACAGCCGACTCAATCAAGTCATCATGCCCTTTCTTCAGCTAAAAGCGCAAGAGCCAGCTTGTATCAAAGCCAGAAAAAGCGTTCAAGCATACAGATTTGATATTTTCTTTGCACAAATCGCCTCGCTTCCATTGACACTGTCCTTTATGATGCTTACATCAGCTAGAGGTTTACAGTGTTCAGGGGGCTCCCTGGCTTTTGAGGGGGATAACCCATGATGGGACTTTCCGGCATCGCGAAACGTTTTTTTGGTTCTGTCAATGACCGCAAACTCAAGCCCTATATAAAACGGGTGGCCGATATCAATGCGCTTGAAGCCGAATTTGAAGCGCTGAGCGATGATGCGTTGAAAGCCAAAACCCAAAGCTTTCGTGATGAATTAGCCAATGGCCGTACGCTTGATGACTTGCTTGTGCCTGCCTTTGCCGCCGTGCGTGAAGCCGCCAAGCGTAGTCTTGGCCAGCGCCATTTTGATGTGCAGCTTATTGGCGGCATGGTTTTGCATGATGGTAAAATCTCTGAAATGAAAACCGGTGAGGGCAAAACATTGGTTGCGACCCTCCCTTGCTATTTGAACGCCCTTACCCAACGCAATGTGCATGTTGTTACCGTGAATGATTATCTGGCCAAACGTGACTCGCAATGGATGGCACAAGTGCATGAGCGTTTAGGCTTGAGCGTGGGGTGCATCACAAATGATATGGACGATGAAGCCCGCCGCGCCGCTTATCAAGCAGACATCACCTATGGCACAAATAATGAATTCGGTTTTGATTATCTGCGCGATAATATGAAATATAGTCGTGAAGACATGGCACAGGGCGAACCTTATTTTGCGATTATTGATGAGGTAGACTCAATTTTAATTGATGAGGCGCGTACCCCGCTCATCATTTCTGGTCCATTGGAAGATAAAAGCGAGCTTTACCATCAGGTTAATGCGCTGGTGTCCAATCTGCTAGATGAAGATTTCGAGCTTGATGAAAAAACCAATAATGTAGTGCTAACCGATAGCGGCAATGACCATGTTGAAAAGCTGCTGCAAGAAGCAGGGCTGATGGACGAAACCAGCAGCATTTATGATATTGGCAATATCACTTTGGTGCATCATGTCACCAATGCTTTGAAAGCGCATAAGCTGTTCAGCCGCGATAAAGATTATATTGTGAAAGACGGGCAGGTGGTTCTGATTGATGAATTCACGGGCCGTATGATGGAGGGGCGGCGTTTTTCTGACGGCCTGCATCAGGCTTTGGAAGCTAAAGAAGGCGCGGCCATTCAACCCGAAAACCAGACTTTGGCCTCGGTCACTTTCCAAAATTATTTCCGCCTTTATGAAAAAATAGCTGGCATGACAGGTACAGCCTTGACTGAGGCCGAGGAATTTATGGATATTTATGGGCTTGATGTATTGGAAATCCCTACCAATACGCCGATTGCGCGTCTTGACCATGATGACCAAATCTTCCGCACTGAGGCTGAAAAAATTAACGCCGTGATTGAGCTGATTCAGGATTGCCAGTCGCGCGGTCAGCCTGTGCTGGTTGGCACCACATCAATTGAAAAATCAGAAACATTGTCAATGGCCCTCAAGAAAAACAAAATTAAACATAATGTCTTGAATGCGCGCTATCACGAGCAAGAAGCCAGCATCATCGCGCAGGCTGGTGTGCCGGGCGCGGTGACAATTGCAACCAATATGGCAGGGCGCGGCACAGATATTCAATTAGGCGGCAATCTTGATATGCGACTGGCCGAAGAATGTGCATCTGATATGGACGAAAGCCAGCGGCAAAAAATAACGACCAAAATTGAAACCGAAATTCAAACCGCCAAAGACCAAGCACTTGCTGCCGGCGGGCTATGCGTGGTTGGCACAGAGCGCCATGAAAGCCGACGGATTGATAATCAGCTACGCGGACGCTCTGGACGCCAAGGTGATCCAGGCGCGTCTTATTTTTTCCTGTCGCTTGAAGACGACCTGATGCGGATTTTTGGAACTGACCGCATGGAAGGCGTGCTGGGGCGGCTTGGCCTTGAAGAAGGTGAAGCCATTATACACCCATGGATTAACAAAGCGCTGGAGCGCGCACAGAAAAAAGTTGAAGCGCGAAATTTTGATATTCGGAAAAATATTCTGAAATTTGACGATGTGATGAACGACCAACGCAAAGTGGTGTTTGAACAAAGGCTGGACTTCATGACCGCTAGCGATTTAAGCCCAGAGATTAAAGACATGCGCCATCAAATTATTGATGAGCTGGTCGCCGCGCATATTCCCGAAAAAGCCTATGCTGAACAATGGGATTTGGACGGTCTGTCTAACCAATTAAAAGCGATTTTTGGGCAGGATTTTGACTGCCATAATTGGGCTGAGGAAGAAGGGATTGCGAATGAAGAAATCCTGACGCGCCTATACCAAAAAACCGACGACCTTGCTGCCATGCGCGCCACAAATATTGGGCCAGAGCTGATGCGGCAGGTTGAAAAAAGCCTCATGCTGCAAATTCTTGACCAGCACTGGCGTGAGCATTTGCACACTTTAGAGCATTTGCGCCAAGTTATTGGCATGCGGGCTTATGGCCAGCGTGACCCGCTTGCGGAATATAAATTAGAGGCCTTTAGCCTGTTCTCCACCATGCTGGACCAATTGCGTTTTGATGTGGTGCGCTATGTGATGAATGTCTCGGTTGAAATTGCGCAAAATATTGAAACGCCCGAAGCACCGGAAATGCAAGCAAGCGATACAATGGCAGAGGGCATGCCAGCCGGGCTGGATCGAGGTGAATATGGCAAAGTGCCACGCAACGCACCTTGCCCTTGTGGCTCGGGCAAGAAATTCAAGCATTGTCATGGCCGTGCTTAAAAAGGGCCGTGCTTAAAAAGGGCCGTGCTTAAAAAGAGCTAAAATGAGAGCTTAAACCAGCCCCTCACGCCCCATTGCCAGAAATTTCTCGCGGCGATTTTTACGCAGCTCTTGCGGCGACAGGCCAGACAAAGACTCGATTTCTTCAATCACGGCCTCACCAACAAATTGTATCATCGCTTCCCGCTCGCGATGCGCGCCGCCCACCGGTTCTTTTAATATCCGGTCAATCACCCCAAGCTCTTTCAAACTTTCTGACGTGACTTTTAGAGCTGTCGCCGCTTCTTTCGCCTTATCGCGAGACCGCCATAAAATCGAAGCGCACGCCTCTGGCGAAGCAACGGCGTAAATAGAATGCTCAAGCATTAAAATGCGATTGGCCGTTGCCAACGCCAACGCGCCGCCTGAACCGCCCTCACCGACAACAACAGAGACAAATGGCACACCGAGTTGCAAACATTTATCTGTGCAGCGCGCAATCGCTTCTGCTTGTCCGCGCTCTTCAGCGCCAATACCCGGATAGGCACCCGATGTGTCAACCAGTGTGACCAAAGGCAGGTTAAACCGTTCCGCCAGCTCCATCACGCGGATTGCTTTGCGATAGCCCTCGGGCCGCGCCATACCAAAATTATGCTTAATCCGTGTTTGCGTATTATTGCCCTTTTCATGCCCCAAAATCGCAACACGCTGGCCTTGCCAACGCCCCAAACCAGCAACAATGGCGTGGTCTTCAGAAAATAAGCGGTCACCCGCTAAGGGCGTAAAATCTTCCACAAGGGCTTCGATATAATCTTTGAAATGCGGACGGGCAGGGTGGCGCGCCACTTGGGTTTTTTGCCAAGGGTCCAGTTTTTTATATGTTTTTTCAAGCTGCTCGGTCACTTTTGCTTCCAGCTTAGTGACCTCCTCAAGAATGCTGACCTCTGGGTCATCTTGTGACATGACACGTAATTCTTGAATCTTGCCTTCAAGCTCTGCAATTGGCTTTTCAAAATCGAGATAAACTTGCATCTCACCCTCTTTGGTTAAACACTGCCCTAAATTAGGCGGGACATCAAAAAATTACAACGAAAATCCACGCCTAAATGATCAATAAATCGCTTCAACCTATTTCAATCTGACACCCTTAATCTGAGGCCTTATCTGGTTTGGGCATTTGCGCCAAAGGGTGCGCCTTTTGTACCAGCTCTTGTTGACGCGATTGCATGACTTTTGTGTAAATTTGCGTGGTTGAAATATCGCTATGCCCTAATAGTTTTTGTACGGAGAGAAGCGACGCACCGCCTGCTAATAAATGCGTGGCAAAGGCATGGCGTAAAACATGCGGTGTTAGTTTTTTATGCCCAAGCCCGGCGGCAGTGGCACACTCTTCCAGCATTTGTGCAAAACGCTGACGGGTGATATGGCCAACCTTGCCGCGTGAGGGAAACAGAAAATCCGAATTTTTAACCGCACCCTTAGCGTGCAAATGCGCTTGCCAATTGCGTAAGGCATCAACCGCTTCATCGCCAAGCGGTATCATGCGTTCCCGATTGCCCTTGCCCTTCACAACAATTCGCGCCCGCGCCAATGACACATTTTGATGCTTCAGCGATACCAATTCAGACACGCGCATACCAGTGGCATAAAGCAATTCCATCAGACAAATCAGGCGATATTTATCTGCCTGCGCTTTGTCACTTTTAGCTTCGCGCCCATACACGCATTGAAGAAGTTGTCGAACTTCAGTCTCGGTCAAATATTTCGGCAGGTTTTGGCCCGCCTTGGGACGCGCAATCTGCTTTGCCGGATTTTCGGCTATATGGCCTTCTTGTTGCAAAAATCCATAAAAACTATTTAGGCAAGACAGCAGGCGCGCGATACTGCTTTGCGCCACATCTTTTTCTTTCAGCTGCGTCAGATAAGCCAAAATATCTGCTTCTTGAGCATCACATAATTCTTGCCCCTCAGCTGAACCGGAGCGCCTTATAAACGCAGCAAAAGCCGTTAAGTCTTTTTGATAAGCTTTGAGCGAATTTTCAGAGGCGCCTTTTTCGGCCATAAAAGCTTCAAGGAAAGCTTCAATTAAAAAGCCAGAAGCCTGTGCCATTTCAATCGCCCTGCACCAACATGGCGGCTTGGCGCGTCAGGATTTTGCGGGCAATCAGCCGCGCTTCTTGAGATAATCCTAAATCATTAAGAGCCAGCAAAACGCGCTGCATAGCTGGCACAATATAATTTTCCTGACTTTCCATGCGGCCAATCGCAATCAGCGCATGCAAAAGCGCCGCCCCACGCTCGCCCGCCTTTAACACGGTCTCCATATCGTCTAGGGAACGCAATAAAACCTTGTCAGTCAAAACGACTTTGGCTTCCTTGGCTAAATAATCAGGCACCTGAAACCCAAAAAGCGGCAACAGTCCAATTTCGCTTTTGACATAAATATTTTCAGATTTAGTACCCGTTTTCAGCACCGCACTCATCAAAATAGCTTCCATGGGCGGCACCCCTAAAATGGCGGGTGTGGCATCGTGAGTGATTTCATTTTGGTTATTTTGCGAAAGCTTGGCCAATTGCGAAGATGTGCCTGCGGGGGTGTTCTCATCAGCTTGTAGGGTTTCAAAATGTTCCATCAACCGAATAAGGCCATTCAGATTGCGGCTTTTCGCCGATGGCAATCCCGATTGCTGCTCCAGCAAAACCGCATGCCATTGCGCGGCCCGATCAATATCATCTAAATGAATAAAAGCCGGCACGGCATAAAGCGCAAAATCGGCAAATTCAGGATTAGGCTCAATCGCGCGTAAATTTGGTGCTACCAGCTCAACAGTCAATTCCCAAGATTGCCCAACCAAAGCGGATTGCATTAAATCCTGCAAGGCAAGAATTTTACCTTTCAAAGTAACCGGCTCATCAATAATTCGAATTTGGCGCGCCTTTAAAATAATATCATCTACACGAGGGGCTAATGGGGCAGCATCAGGCGCGGACATATTCGCTTGCGGCGCCGAGCTGGCTAAAACACCAGAAACCGGGTTAGGCAGAACATAACCAAGCTCTACCATATCCATCAAAGCACGCAGATAACTGGCTTCCACGCGATTGACCATCACCCCTCTTTGCGCAATTAACAGGCGAATATTTTCAGGCTGGTTGAAATTTTGGCTAAATTTATCCACCAGAGCCGGATTTAATTGCGCCACTTCTGATGCAAAAAGCGGCGCCTCAAGCTTGAGCAATAAAACCGCTTGCAGGGTCGTTAATTTTTGCCCGATTGGGGCTTGCGCGCGCTCAAAAGGCACATTGGCCGTCAGCGCAAACACCGCATCAAGAAAGAGCTGGTCTTTCATGCCCGTCTCACGCGCCACATCAAGTGTCAGGCTTGCCGCCAATATATCACCAGCCTCGATTTGGCAATAAGCGCGCAATTGCAAGGCGAAATCCGCTAAGTCAGGCGATAATGTCATGCGCCCAAATTGCCCCAATGAGCTGCATGCCTGCGAAATGTCGCCCTCAATCAATGCCGCCTCTGCTGCAATTTTGGCGACTGCCGCATCGCGTTGTTGCGCACCTGTCATATCAATTAGCTGGCGCACCGCATCAATCTCACCAAGCTGCAATAAATAAGCTAGCCTTAAAGCAAAAAAGTTTTTCCCTTCCGCCAATCCGGGAGGTGGCGCGGCGGTGCTGGTCATTAAAGCAACCGCCAAGTCATGTGCAACCGCAAGGTCATAATAAGCAGGCAAGCGTTTCATCAAGCGGGCAATATTAGAAAACCGGCTGGCCTGCCATAAATCAGGACCAAGCCCTGCCTCAAGGCCTATTTCCGTATCTTCCAGATTGCCCAGCTCGCCAACCTGCACCACACCGCGCCCGCCCGGCAGCGCCGCTACCGAACGCACGGGTCGGGACAGATTAACCCCACCTGGCTTTAATTGCGGCAGGCTGGCTTGTTGCATCTCGTTTTGATTTTCCTGATCACGATTGAGCGAGAAACTAACTTTATTTTTTGGAATAATCGACAGCGGCGCCCGCGTGGCTTTTTCGCGCGCTATTGCTGACGGGCCACTCACCAACCCAACCATCATGGCACAGATAAGGGCCGCCCAAAATGAGCGCCGCGCCAGACCAGCAAAATAAAAAATATGTGTCCGAGACATCAAACCCTCGCCCTCAAAGAAAACGGCCATGCCGTCAAAAGGTTTATTTTAACTTATCGTTCGGAATAATTTCGACTGTTGTCTCTCGCTCAGGCTGCACAGCCTGCCCTAAATAAACAACAGCGCCCGCCAGACCAATCAGGATGAGCAAGCCAATCACAGCAATACGCATTCCTTTTTCCTTTCTTTCTGGTTTATTGAAAACCCAGATATTGTTCACATTCGCTTTCAATATAACATGGTCCGCAAATATGGCACAAGCAAGGCATCAATTGGTTTTAGGTGGCACAGCGATAAATTGAACCTCTGGCGGGGTAGATGAAAGCGACACCCGCGCCTCCATATCATATACATCTTTTAATATCGGCGCCGACAATGTTTGCGACACTGGCCCATCTGCCACCACGCGCCCCTGCTTGAGCCAAATCAAGCGGCTGGCATAGCGCGCCGCCAAAGCCACATCATGCAACACAATAAGCGCCGCGCCACCTTGCGCCACATAGGCTGCTAATAAATCCATGATTTTAAATTGGTGGCGCGGGTCCAGCGCGGTAATTGGCTCATCAGCCAAAATAAGCGGCGTTTGCGCGGCAAAAATGCGCGCCATATGCACCCGCGCTTGCTCCCCACCTGACAGGCTCGTCATGGTGCGATGGCGCAGCTCGGATAATTCACATTGCGCCAAACAATGCGCGATAATAGCTTGGTCTTGCGCACCCATTTGCCCCATACCACCGCCATATGGATAACGCCCTAAAGCGACAATATCTTCAACCCGATTGGGCCATAATACAGGGCGGCTTTGCGGTAAATAAGACAGCGCCCGTGCGCGCATGGCCGCATCATAAGTCGCTATATTTTCACCTTGCATTAAAATTGAGCCTGATTGCGGCGTCACCACACCCGCCAAACATCGCAGCAGGCTGGTCTTGCCACTGCCATTTGGCCCCAAAATAACCACCAGCTCACCCGCAGCAATTTGCAACTGCACATGGTCAACCAGTGTGGCAGCGCCACTTGAGAGACAAATATTTTCACCCTGCAACAAGACCATTACGCCGCCCCATTTTGCTGGCCGCGAGAAGGCCCCCGCAACGCCACATAAATAAATATCGGCGCGCCAATAAGTGCAGCAATCACACCTAGTTTTAATTCTTGCGGGGTCGGCAAAAGCCGCACACATATATCGGCAATGACCAACACCAACCCTGCCAGCAAAGCTGACGGCACAAGCGCGGCAGCGGGATTATAATGCGTATAGGGACGAATAATATGCGGGGCAATCATACCGACAAAACCAATCGCCCCGGCCAGCGCAACACTGCCGCCGGCCAATAGGCCTGCCCCCAAAACAATCATCATGCGCAAATGCCGCAAATTCACGCCAAGCCCTTGCGCGGCTTCATCACCCAGCACCAAAACAGACAGGCCGCGCCTTTGGCTGAACAAAACCAAACCGCCCAATATAAAAAAAGGCAGCACAAATAAAATGTCAGGGAAACCACGATAGGCCACCGAACCCAGCGTCCAGTTAATCATATCGGATAGGGTGAAAGGATTGGGCGCAAGATTCATCAATAAGGCCATCAACGCACCAGCAAAACTCGACAGACCGACACCAACTAAAATCAATGTGACCATGCTCACTTGCCGCGCCGCCACAAAGCTTAATAAAGCCGTGACCAAAATAGCACCAAAAACCGACATAATCGGCATAATGAAAGAATTGGTGCCAACCAACCCGTAAAATAAAACAAATGTCGCGCTTAACACCGCGCCCGCCGACACGCCCATAATGCCCGGCTCGGCCAGTGGGTTACGAAACAAGCTTTGCAGCGCCGCACCCGCCATGCCCAGTGCCGCGCCCACTAAAAACGCGGCCAACGCCCGCGGCAAGCGCAGTTCCCAAATGATGAGCTGATGCACAGGCGCGCCTTGCCCCGTTAAAGCCAATGCGGTTTCGGATAGGGTAAGGCTGGTGCTGCCAACCAAACAGGCCGTGACAATCGCCAGCAGCGACAGCAAGCCTAAAACGCCATTCAAATATAAAAATTTATGGGGCATGCTTGCCTCCGGTTAACATATCCAGCGCCTCAAACACAAACCAAGCCCCGCAAGATGTCACCGCACCCTGAAGCGGGATAAAAACTGTCTCCTTGCCAGCCTGAGCAAGACCATGCCGCGCCGGCGACCACATATTATTCATTTCATAGCCCGTCCCAAAAGACGCATAGGCCAAAATATCTGGTTGGCGCGCCGCGAGGGTTTCAAGATTTAAGCTTTGCCAATTGGCGCGCGTCTCAAAATTTTCATAGCCCGCCAGCTTAAATAAATCATCAAGCAAAGTCGCGCGCCCTGCGGTCAACCCACCTGGCGTTAAATATAAAAGGCTTTGGTGTTTCGGCGGATAGGGGTTTTGCAAGCGCGCTTCCATGCGTTGCGCCATTTGCGCGCCTTTTTCAGCCTGCCCCAATTGAGCGGCAATCTGTCGAGTCACGGCTGGCACATCTGATAAACGGCTGACATATGGTAAATCCAGCGTAGCAATGTTAGCGGCTTGAAAAAACGATGACGCCATGCTGCCGCCGGCATAAGAGCGCACCACCAAATCAGGTTCTAGGGCAAGGACACGCTCGCTATGGGGTAAAATTTGTGGCACCCCTTTGGCGCGCGCGCGATGATAAGAAAAAGACTTAGTCGCGTCTGGCGACAGCGCCAAAATATTTGCGCGCGGTACAAATTCCAACACATATTGGTCTGCGCAATAGTCCAGCGACACCACGCGTTTTGGCAATCCCCCGCTTTCATATAGCTGAGAACCTGCAACAGCAGAGGTGGATAGGGCAATCAGCATGATGAGAGCGCGCCCTATCCCCCCACTTAAAAGCTGTCGCAAATTATCAAAAAACCGCATCAACGCACCTTTTAGATTTTGAGCCGAAACCCAGCATAGGCCGACAGGCCAGGCGTGCCATAGCCCAGAACTTGCTGATAAGATTCATCAAAAAGATTTTCAATACGCGCATAAAATTGTTTATCCATGCCAATATCATAGGCCATATTCATATCGACCCGCCACCAATCAGCTAATTTGACGGAAGACCCATTTCTATCAAGCTCTTCATCATTATAGCGCAAAATTAAATTGCCAGAAAAAGCCGTCTCTGGTTGATAGCTCAAAGTGATATTCGCCTCATGCTCTGGAATACGCCCGAGCGTTTCCCCGTCTCCCGTCTCGCCATCAATCAAGCTATAGGTCACGCTTAAAGATAAATCCGTTGATAGGTCTAAATCCGCCGCCAGTTCAAAGCCTGTCACATCGGCTTCAGCAATATTGACATAGCAATTATAACTATTTGGCCAAAACCCCTGACAATTTGAATAGACATATTGAATAAGCTGGTCTGTTTGTTGTTCAAAATAAGTCAGCTGCACCGAAAAATTGTCATGCACCTCATGCATCATGGCGACATCAAAACTCCGCGCCTCTTCTGGTTTGAGATTTTGCGTATCTGACAATTCGCTCAAAGTCGGAGCTTTACGCCCCTGACTCAAGCTGGCTTGTAGTTTTGTTGCCCCAGACAACACATACGCCAAAGCGGCGCGGCCCGTTATTTCGTCCCCAAAAATACTATGGTCGTCATATCGCCCACCAAAAGACAGGGTGAGCTTTTCAACCGGTTTCCATTCAAGCAAACCAAACAGGCTGGTAATGTCTGCCGTGTCATATCGTTGCGAAGCGGCTTTATCCTCTTGCTTGATATGCTCATATTCAACACCCAATGCCGAACGCAAGCGCGCTGAATAGGTCATGGTGTTTTGATAGCGAAAGCTCGTGCGCTCCCCATCTTCCCCAAAAGCATAAGCATCTGCGCCATAATTATCTCTGGCAATTGAGGTGAGACCAAACTGCACATCATGCTGCTGGGTTTCGCTGGCCGCATAAAGCGCGCGCACCGACAAAACAAGCTGGTCATTTTCAGCAATTGCCTCGCCATCAACCGGGCCAAAGGCATCAAAATCAGTTTTCGAACTGGTGAAAAGCAAACTACCGCTTAAGCGCAAATCATCTGACACATCAAGACCCGTGCCAGCCGAAAGCGTGAGGCTATGCAGCCCATCGCGCTCTGAATGCCCATTTGCGGCATCAGCTTTGGAAATGCCATTGGTCTCGTGATAGGTCGCAGAAAAACGCCCATCTGCGCGCCCGATAGCGCCCGCCAATGACGCACCAACGCGCAGTGTTTCAAATGACCCAAACTCGAGAAAACTTTCGATAAGGCGCTCTTCGGGGCGCTTGGTGGTAATTGAAATAACCCCTGCCATCGCATCAGACCCCCAAAGCGTGGCCTGCCCGCCTTTCAAAATTTCAATCACATCAATTTGCGAACTATCTAAATAAGCAAAATCAAATGCATTGCTGGGCGAGGTTGGATCATTGACGACAACGCCATCTATTAAAACCAGCGTTTGGCCATTATTGGTCGCGCCCCGCAAGCGCGCAAAACCCGCCCCGCCAAACGCTCCATTTTGGTTCACGCTCACACCCGCCACATCGCCTAAAGCATCAAGCACAAACACATTCCCTTTTTCCTGCAACTCCTCTGCGGTGATGACATGCACGCTCGTGCCAGTTTCAGAAAGCCGCATCGGCAATCTGGTGCCATAAACTATAATCTCTGACTTGTCTGTTTGGGGAACGCCTGTTTTCAAATCAGGTTTTTGAGCTATGGCTTGCGCTTGAGCAGCTTGCATATTCCCAAAAATTAAAAAGAGGCTTAAAATAATTATGATTGCGCCCTGACCAGACGCTCTTTTTCTATGATACATCTTTTCTCATCTCACTGTTCATCAATTTGGGCCGGTGCAAAACCAACCCAAAGGGTTAAGTCCCCTCTGACCCATGTCAGAAGGGTTACGCAAGATGTCGTTTCAGAGAAATCTTTCCCGTTCCAATTGGCTATTCCCGGCCTGGAACGAACGACGGCATGGCAGGTCTCCTGGCTCGTCCATCATCATGTTTGGTCGCCTTCCCGGCCGCTTAGGGCTTACCAGTGGCGTTGTGACCAATCACTCCAGACTTACAGTTGCGGGGACAGCGCTGGATTTGAACCAGCTTCCCTCTTAGCAGCGCGCCATAGCACGCCGAACCATGTTTTTTGTGATAACAGATTTTGGGCTTTTTGTAAAATCGTACCAAACGAGTGGCACTGGGGTGGAGAGAGGATTTCATGTATAAAGCCCTAGACGTGACGGCATTGGGCAGATAGATAAAGATATGAATGAAAAAACAGACAAGCCAAAAAACAGTCAAAATTATGAATTGACCAAAACCGTTGTGCTGACCGGCATGATGGGGTGTGGCAAATCTGCAATTGGACGGCGCCTCGCCGCACAGCTTGGACTGGATTTTAAGGATTCCGATACCGAGATTGAACAAGCGGCGGCTATGAGCGTGTCAGAAATTTTTGACCAGCATGGCGAAGCCTATTTTCGCGATGGCGAGAAACGCGTGATTGAACGCCTGCTTCATGAACCAGCGCATATTATGGCGATTGGCGGCGGGGCTTTTTGTCAGCCGCAAACCCGTGCGTTAATCCAACAACATGCCTGCTCTATTTGGCTCAAAGTTGATTTAGATGAATTGGTGCGCCGCGTGAATAAGCGTCCGGGCAAGCGTCCCTTATTAGCCAATGGCGACCCGAAAGACATTTTAGCCAAACTGCTGGAGGAACGCGCGCCAGATTATGAAAAAGCAGACTTAACAATTGTCAGCTCATCTGGCACACATCAAAAAACAGTCAAGGCGGTAATTGCAGAATTAACCCAATGCGGTATTCTAATCAGTGAAGGAGACAAGCGTGCCTAGTCAGACAATTTCTGTCGACCTGCCTCATCAGGGACAAGACAATTCTTATGACATTGTGATTGGCAGTGGGGTGCTGGAACAAGCTGGCACGCTCATTTTACCTTTATTGGCGCGCCCGCGTGTTGCGATTGTGACAGACGAAACCGTTGCCGGATTGCATTTGGCCACTTTAACCAGCGCGCTTGATGCAGCGGGCATTGACCATTGCGTGAAAGTGCTACCAGCGGGCGAGGCCACCAAATCCTTTGCTGTGTTAGAGACAGTGAGCGACTGGTTATTGGCGGAAAAAATTGAACGCGATGATATGGTCATTGCCTTTGGCGGCGGCGTGATTGGCGACCTGATCGGTTTTGCGGCAGCCATTTTGCGCCGCGGGGTCGCGTTTATCCAAATCCCAACCACACTTTTGGCGCAAGTGGACAGCTCTGTCGGCGGCAAGACAGCCATCAATGTCGGGCTGGGCAAAAACCTGATTGGGGCATTTCATCAACCAAAACTTGTCTTGGCCGATATCGCTCTGCTGGACAGCTTGCCACGCCGGGATTTTTTAGCAGGCTATGCCGAAATCGTTAAATATGCCGCTTTAGGTGATGCTGATTTTTTTGATTGGCTCGACGCCGGACAAGATAAATTAATGGCGCGCGATACGGATTTTTTACAACAAGCTGTGGCCAAAAGCTGCGCGGCAAAAGCGGCTATTGTCGCAGCCGATGAAAAAGAAAAAGGGGAACGCGCGCTGCTAAATCTTGGCCATACATTCGGCCATGCCTATGAAGCGCTGACCAGCTATGGGCCTGATTTATTGCATGGCGAGGCGGTTGCGCTTGGTATGGTGATGGCTTTTGAAATATCTGAAAAATTAGGGCATTGCCCAGCAGAGCAGTCCCAAAAATTGCGCGCCCATTTAGAGGCTGTCGGCCTGCCCGTCAGTGCCAAACATTTGCCGGGCGCGCCGTTTCCTGTGCAGACTTTAATAAACGCCATGGCGCAGGATAAAAAAGTACAGGCAGGAATTATGACATTTATTCTGGTCAAAAAAATCGGGCAAGCCTTTATCTCAAAAGAGGTCAGCCCCGCGCAGCTGGAAAGTTTCTTAAGCGAGTTTGACAGATAATGATAACTGGCAGCCTAATCTCACTTGCCCTGATTATTTTACTTTTAATCATAATTTCAGGTTTTTTCTCAGGCTCAGAAACCGCACTCACCGCCGCCTCGCAGGCGCGCATGCATCAATTACAAAAAGAAGGTGACCGGCGCGCGGGCTATGTGACTTTTTTATTAATGCAAAAAGAACGCCTCATCAGCGCCATTTTGCTTGGCAATAATCTGGTTAATATTTTAGCCTCTGTCCTTGCCACTCAGTTATTTCTGGAATTATTTGGTGAAGCTGGCGTGATATACGCCACCATTGTGATGACTTTATTGGTGGTGGTCTTTGCCGAAGTTTTGCCCAAAACCTATGCGATTTTGACACCGGATAAAACAGCCCTACGTGTGTCCTTCCCCCTGCGCGTTTTAGTGGTGATATTGTCGCCCTTCACTTGGGCTTTGGCGCGCATTACAAAAGGCTTTTTATATTTAACTGGCTTTGACCAAAGCGCGGCAGATAATTTTATGCCTGCCCATGAAGAAATTCGCGGCGCGATTGATTTGCATCACCAAAAGGCGAGCGTGACCAAAGGCGACAGAGATATGCTGGGCGGCATTTTGGATTTGAAAGATTTGACCGTAGAAGAGGTGATGGTGCATCGCAAAAACATGCAAATGATAGACCTTGCCCTGCCGCAAGATGAAATTGTGACCATCATGCTCGACTCGCCCTTTACGCGCCTGCCGTTTTATGAAAATGAAACCGAAAATATTGTCGGTGTGTTGCATGCCAAAAACCTGTTGCGCGCCTTAGCGCAAAAACAAAAAAATGGCACGGATTTTCGAATTAAAGAGCTGCTCACCGAGCCATGGTTTGTGCCTGAAACAACTGATTTAGGCGACCAGCTCACCGCCTTTCGCGCCCGCCAGGCGCATTTCGCGCTGGTGGTCGATGAATATGGCACTTTAATGGGGCTGATAACTTTAGAAGATATTTTAGAAGAAATTGTCGGCCAGATTGATGATGAGCATGATGAGCCTGAAGAAATATTTGCCAAAAATAGTGACGGCAGTTTGCTGATTGATGGCGCGGTATCCATTCGCGACCTCAATCGAGAAACTGGCTGGTCACTGCCCGATGACGAGGCCACCACAATTGCTGGGCTGATGATACATGAAGCCCGCACCATTCCGCGCCCGGGGCAGGTATTTGTTTTTTATGGCCTGCGCTTTCGCATCATTGAGCGCATGCGCAATCAGATTAAGAAAATAGAAATTCGGCCTGAAAAAGACTAGCCAGATTGTTTAAGATTTATCAGCCGCCGCATATTCAGAAGGCGTGAGCGTTTTCATCGCCAGCGCATGCACGGGGCCGGATAATTCTTCGGCCAAACATGCATTGACCGCACGATGACGCGCCACACGTGTGAGCCCCTCAAATTCAGCTGTCACGATCAATAACCGAAAATGCGACTCCCCATGCCCCGAATGACCCTGATGGCCAGCATGCATATGCGACTCGTCTTCAATCTCAAAATGGCTTGGTGAAAACTGTGTCTGTATTTTATCTTTTATGTTTTGTGTGATGGACATAAACACTCCATTTTCAAGAAATTATCTCAATTTAATATATTTGGCCATTGCACTATGGCGCTCTAGCTTATAGGTTAGGTCGCTTGTTTTCACCACCAACTAACCTCATAATAGAAGTCATGAAGCTAAATTCAAAATATTTTGATGCCATTCGGATTAGCAAACCCCGTAGTCAGGCGGTTGAGGCGCAGCAAGGTTGCGACTGGCCAGATTGCACTGAACCCGGCGGATATCCTGCGCCTGTTGACCCAGATACAGACCAAAAAAGGTTTTTTTGTTTCAATCACATTAAAATTTATAATAAAAGTTATAATTTTTTTGAGGGCATGGATCAAAAGGAAATTCAGGCCTATCAGCGCAGCGCCCATACGGGCCATCGCCCAACCTGGAATATGGGCTCAAAGCGCGCCCATCCGGCTGGCAAAGGGGATTGGGAATTCCAAGACCCGCTTGAAATTATGAAAACAGCCGGTGTGCAGCAGAATAATAACCCAAATCGGCGCATCACAACGGGGCAAAAACGCGCTTTGGAAGTTTTGGGTCTAGACGAAAATTGCGCACCAAAAGATGTAAAGCCGCGTTATAAAACACTGTTAAAGCGTTATCACCCTGATGTGAATGATGGCGATAGGTCATTGGAAGAAAAATTGAATAAAGTCATTCAGGCCTATAATTTTCTTAAAGCTTCAGGCTTTTGTTAATTTCAAAATGCGCTATATGGGTGTTATGTTTTCTTGCTTTTAAGAAAAGCTACCAATTAAGGACGTTAAAATGACTGAGGATACCGCTATTTCAAATGCCATGCCTGACCAACCAGATACAGAAGTGTCGGTTAAAGATGTGTTTGGTTTTGACAGGGATATGAAAGTGCCAGCCTTTACGCAGGCTTGCGAATATGTGCCTGATTTTGACGAAAACTATTTGTTTGATGAGCAAACCACTATGGCCATTTTGGCGGGTTTTGCCCATAACAGACGGGTGATGATACAAGGCTATCACGGCACCGGGAAATCGACCCATATTGAGCAAGTCGCGGCGCGTTTAAACTGGCCTTGCGTGCGCATCAATCTGGATAGCCATGTCAGCCGAATTGATTTGGTGGGTAAGGAAGCTATTGTTCTCAGAGATGGCAAACAGGTCACAGAATTTCAAGAAGGTATTTTGCCATGGGCGCTACAAAACCCCGTTGCTTTGGTGTTTGATGAATATGACGCAGGGCGCCCTGATGTGATGTTCGTTATCCAGCGCGTCTTGGAGGTTGCGGGCAAATTAACACTGCTTGACCAGAATAAAGTCATTCGCCCTCACCCTTTCTTCAGGCTCTTTGCGACCACCAATACAATTGGTCTGGGCGATACATCGGGTCTTTACCATGGCACGCAACAAATCAATCAGGGCCAAATGGACCGCTGGAATATTGTTTCAAGCCTCAATTATCTGCCGCATGAACAAGAAGTTGAAATTATGCTTGCGAAAGAAAAAGCCTATCAAACCAAACAAGGCAAAGAACAAATTGCCGCGATGGTGCGGGTGGCTGATTTGACGCGCGCGGCGTTTATCAATGGCGATATTTCGACTGTCATGTCACCGCGCACGGTTTTGACATGGGCGCAAAATGCAGAAATTTTTGGCGGCGATATTAGTTTCGCGTTTCAGGTCACATTCCTAAATAAATGTGATGAGCTGGAGCGTCCGACTGTCGCAGAATTTTACCAAAGATGCTTTGGTGATGATTTGCCTGCGCAAGCGGTCAGCGTCTTATCCAATTAGAAAGTTCGGAACGTGTCTGAAGAAGCCATCGACAAATTTAAACGCGCATTGGGTCAAACCATGCGGTCATTGGCTGAGAACAATGAGCTAGATGTGACTTTTGGCACAGACCGGCCTTCGGTGACAGGCAATCGGGCGCGCCTACCCCTGCCGCCGCGTGATTTGCCTGAACAAGAGCGCAATATTGTGCGTGGCTTTGCCGATAGTTTGGCGCTTAATCTTGCCCATCATGACACAGCGCTGGCCGCGCGCCATCGCCCGCAAGATGAACAGGGGCGCAATATTTATGATGCGCTTGAGCGTGCGCGTTATGAATCTCTTGGCGCGCAACAAATGCCCGGATTAGGCGCCAATCTGGTCTCCATGCATGAAGACAGATGCAGCAAAGACGGGCTGGCGGCCAAAAATGACCGCGATACGGCACCGATTAGTGAAGCATTGGGGTTTATCGTGCGCGAGCGTTTGGCAGGCATGACCCCCCCTGAATCCGCCAATGGCGCCGTGTCAGCATGGCAGGAATGGATTGAAAGTCGTGCTGGAAAATCTCTTGATGCCTTAGCTGAGGTTTTGGACGATCAGGAGGCATTTGCTGAATTAACCAAACAGATTTTGTTCGATTTGGACCTAGCAGGCGACCAAATGGCGTCAGAAAATGAAGGCGATGACGGCGATGACCAAGACAGCGAGGGCGACCAGTCTGATAATGGCGACAGCGAGTCTGGCGAGGCCGAACAGCCAGAGGGCACCAGCTCGGAAGATATGAGCGAAGCCGGCGACACACCAGAGGGCGAAGAACAAACCCTTGCATTGGATATGGACGAAGCCGAAATGGACGGCGAGGGTGAAGAGACCGGCGAGGCCATGCAGGCAACGCGGCGCGACCCAAGCGAGGACCGCCAAAAGCCCTTTTATAATGTGTTTACCAAACGCTTTGATGAAACAGTAGAAGCCACAGATTTATGTGATGCTGAAGAGCTGACGCGCTTGCGGGGCTATTTAGACCAGCAATTAAAACAATTGCAAGGGGTTGTGACGCGTTTGGCCAACCGCCTGCAAAGACGCCTACAGGCCAAGCAAAACAGGTCTTGGGATTTTGACCTTGAAGAGGGCTATCTTGACGCGGCGCGGCTATCACGCGTGGTGATAGACCCTTCCAAACCGCTCTCTTTCAAAATGGAGCGCGATACAGATTTCCGCGACACAGTCGTGACCCTTTTGATTGATAATTCTGGTTCCATGCGCGGGCGCCCGATTACAGTGGCCGCCATGTGTGCCGATATTTTGACCCGCACGCTAGAGCGTTGCGGCGTGAAAACCGAGATTTTGGGCTTCACTACCCGCGCTTGGAAAGGCGGGCAGTCACGCGAAGCCTGGATGACAGCGGGCAAACCAAGCAATCCTGGCCGGTTAAATGATTTGCGCCACATTATTTATAAGCCTGCCGATATTCCGATGCGCCGTGCGCGCCGCAATCTGGGGCTGATGATGCGCGAGGGGCTGTTAAAAGAAAATATTGATGGAGAAGCGCTGATATGGGCCTATCAACGGCTTCTGGCGCGGCCCGAACAAAGACGCATTTTAATGGTCATATCAGATGGTGCGCCGGTTGATGACAGCACGCTTTCAGTTAATCATGGCAATTATTTGGAGCGCCATTTGCGGCAGGTGATTTATGAAATTGAGAACAAATCACCCGTTGAGCTTATCGCCATTGGGATTGGCCATGATGTGACGCGTTATTACCAGCGCGCCGTCACCATTATTGATGCCGAGCAATTAGGCGGGGCCATGACTGAAAAGCTTGCCGAATTATTTGATGAAAATATGACCCCGACACGCATGGGGCGCAGCAGTGGCATTTTAACCGAGACTCAAATGAAAACACCCGCCGAGGGCAAAGCCGATGGAGCGGGTGGTTCGCGCAAAACACAAATGGGGTCGGCCCCTGTTCGATAGAACATATGTCAAAGTTCGCTAGAACATATGTCAAAGTTCGTTAGAACAAGTGTTATGATTTTAGGACGCAGCGGCGATTTGTTTTTTCAAACGGCGCGCATTGCTTGATAATTGAGCGTCTTTAGCTTTTAGAAGATAGGCATCAATCCCACCGACATGCTCAACAGAGCGCAATGCGCTTGCTGTGATACGGAATTTCAACGCCTTGCCGAGTTTTTCGCTAGGCAGGCTGACATTTTGCAGATTTGGCAAGAAACGACGGCGTGTCTTGTTAATCGCATGGGATACATTATTACCACTCATCACGGACTTGCCGGTCAGTTCGCATACGCGGGACATGGTCATCTCCTTTTGGGCATGGCGCCCATCATCTAGTCTTAAAATTTAAGTCGCGTTATCCGCTATACGGCACGCAAGTTGAGGCTTTATAAGGGGAACAGCCGCAAGCGTCAAGCCTTTAGATGGTTTTCCTGGCGGATTTCCTGCTGATGAACCTGATTTATTTCCAAATAAAAAAGAACCATTTGGCGGGGCTTAGGGGAGGGAGGAGGAAAACCGCCAAATGGTTCTCAAACAAGCCGCAAAGCTCGTTAAAAACAAAATGGCAGGTCGCGTGACAAAAAGCCAAACACAAGATTTCACAAAATTGTGAAGGGCTGGCTTCAAACCCGACTTCAGCCGAACAGGGCAAAATATGTTAAATTATCAGAATTTCCGGTATGCGCTATATATAGTGGTATTGGGAAAAAACCGCAAAGCCACTATATTTAGGCGTGAACGAACAAGGAAATACTACTAGGGTAGCGATTCGGACACTCTATGTTCTCACTTTGTCCATTCTTTTTTTGTTCTCGTTATGTATATGTTGCACCCCATAACTAGTAGGGGCATGGTAAGGAATGCACATGAGTGATTCTGACGAAGACATAACCCAGCCCTTATTGGCGGTGCTTGGACCAACCAATACAGGCAAAACGCATTTAGCGATTGAGCGCATGCTGGGCTATGAAACCGGCATGATTGGCCTGCCCTTGCGGCTCCTCGCGCGCGAGGTCTATGACCGCGTGGTCAAAAATATTGGCGTCGGACAAGTGGCGCTGGTCACGGGGGAAGAAAAAATCATTCCCAAACAGGCGCGTTATTTTATCTGCACCATAGAAGCCATGCCACTCAGCCGCTCGGTAGATTTTATGGCAATTGACGAGGTGCAGCTATGTGCAGATCCCGAGCGTGGGTATATATTTACAGACCGCTTATTGCATGCACGCGGACGACAGCAAACCATGTTGCTTGGCGCCGCAACAATGCAAATCCTGATTAAAACACTTTTACCCAAAGCCCATATCATCACCCGCCCGCGTTTTTCAAAACTCAGCTATGCTGGTTCTAAGAAAATCTCACGCCTGCCACGACGCTCAGCCATTGCGGCTTTTTCGGCTGATAATGTATATGCCATTGCTCAACTTATCCGCGAGCAAAAAGGCGGCGCGGCGGTGGTCATGGGCGCGTTAAGCCCGCGCACGCGCAATGCTCAGGTTGCCATGTATCAATCTGGCGAGGTGGATTATTTAGTTGCCACTGATGCGATTGGCATGGGGCTGAATATGGATGTTGAGCATGTGGCATTTGCCCAGACCCGAAAATTTGACGGGCGCACGCATCGTGCACTCATGCCTGATGAGCTGGGTCAGATTGCAGGGCGCGCGGGGCGACATATTCAAGATGGCACATTTGGCGTAACCGGTGATGTGACCGAATTTGATGACAGCGTGATTGAGCAAATTGAAAATCATGATTTTGACGCGCTGAAAACCATTATGTGGCGTAATCCAAATCTTGATTTTACCAATCTGGCGTCATTGAAACTATCCCTCGAAGCTCCCTCACCGCGCAAAGGCTTGGTGCGCGCACCGATTGCTGATGACCTGCAGGCCTTAACCCTGATGAGCCATGATCCCGCTTTGGTGGATCGCGTGAGCAGTGAAAGCCGGTTACGGCTTTTATGGGAAGTTGCCCAAACGCCCGATTATCGCAAAACCATGGCGAGCGAGCATGCCTCTTTATTAGCCGAAATTTTTATGTTCCTGACAGGTCCAGAAGAAGGGCTGCCAACCGATTGGCTGGACGAGAGAATTAAACGTTGCGACAATGTTAAAGGGGATTTGGACACGCTTGCCGCGCGGCTGGCACATATTCGAACATGGACATATATCAGTCAAAAAAACAATTGGGTGAGCGACCCAAACCATTGGCAAAACCGCGCGCGCCATGTAGAAGACAAATTATCTGATGCCTTACATGAGGGGTTAATGAAACAGTTTGTTGATAAAAAATCATCGGCTTTGATGCGCCGCCTACAAGGGCGTGAAGATGCTGATGCGCATGTGGATATGCTGGGCGATGTTTATGTTGAGGGAGAATATGCTGGTCATATTGCTGGCCTGCGCTTTCAACGCGACCCGCGATTAGCCCAAACCCCTGCTCGCGCCATACGTGCCGCGCTGGATAAAACCACAGGCGCTTATTTGCGCACACAGGCTGAAACCATTGCCAAATCGCCAGATAGCAGCTTTAGCCTCAGCGCGACAGGTGACATTGTTTGGACGCCTGACACATTGCCCGCCGCACAAGAGGCATCGGAAAATCAAACCGCAGAAAGCACAGAAAGCACAGAAAGCAAAGAAGGCCGTTTAGAAGGCCGTTTGGCAGTGGTTGGAAAAATACGCATTGAGCAAGATTGGCTCAAACCCGTTGCACTGCTTATGGCAGATGAGGCATTGAACGGCGCACCGCGCCAGCAAGCAGAAGCACGGATTACCCAATGGGCGCGCGCACATGTGCAGCATGTTTTGGCACCCTTGCACAATCTTAAACAGGCGGCAGATTTATCAGGTCTTGCGCGGGGCTTAGCGTTTCAACTTGTTGAGCATGGTGGCAAAATCGCGCGCGCTGAGATTCAAGAAATTTTATCGCAGCTCGACCAGCCAGCTCGCGGGAGTTTACGTAAATATGGGGTGCGCTTTGGCGCTTATCATGTGTTTATGCCCCATCTTTTAAAACCCGCACCGGCTCGCATGTTGGCGCTTTTTTGGAGCCTATCGCAGGCTCGCGATGCAGCGAAGGATTTAGCGGCTGCGCCAGTTGAAAGCTTGACATCTGATAAGCGTCAAAATGCTTTGCCTGATGGGTTTTATGATGCTTTGGGTTTCATGCCGCTTGGCCAGCGCATTGTCCGGCTGGATATGCTGGAACGGCTGGCCGATGTTATTCGCACCACACAAGAACAGGCCAAACGCCAAAAAGCCTTTCAAGCCAATCCGGATATGATGTCCATTTTGGGGTGTAGCGCGGCGGAGCTGGCAGAGGTTTTGACCAGACTTGGCTATCAAAAACTTAAATCCCCGCCGCCTCCAACAGCACCAGAGACGCCATTACAGTCAGAGCCTGAAGCACCCGAAAAAATAGCTGAAAAAACAACTGAAGCTGGCCAGCAAGAACCCAGCGAACAAGAACCCACAGAAGAGGTCTGGTGGCGTTGGGGCGGCGAGAAACGGCGCCCCGCAAAAGGTAAAGCGGCAAGACAGCAAAAAGCTGCACCTGATAAACAGCAAGCCAAAAACCAGCCTATGAAAAAACCAATGAAAAAACAGCGTGGCGCAAGACCCATGAAACAAAAAGACAAACAAAAAAATAAACCCATAGACCCCGACTCGCCTTTTGCTTCGCTGGCCGCGCTCAAGACCACGAAGTCATCTGACAATCATGGCTGATTTGGAAAAAATCCGAATTGATAAATGGCTTTGGTATGCGCGGTTTTTCAAAACCCGTACTTTAGCAACCAGCTTGGCCGGACAAGGGCGCATTCGGGTGAATGGCGATAAAATAAGCAAGGCGAGTGTCACCGTTAAAACTGGCGATGTGCTGACTTTCCCGAAAGATAATCATATTCGGGTGATTGAAATTCTCGCTTTAGGCACGCGGCGCGGCCCAGCCAGCGAAGCCCAAAGCCTATATTTAGATTTACAGCCCCCCGCGCCTGCCGATAAATCAAAAAACCCTGCAAGTGATGCTAATTTTGCGCGCCCACGCGGGAGCGGCCGCCCCACCAAGCGCGAACGCCGTAAGCTCGACAGTTTACGTAAATCATAAAACATGAAGAAAAGCTTGCCGAAAATGGTGAGATAAACTAAATCAAGCTCATGCTCAAAACACTCAAAACATTTTTTCAGGCTGACACGCCGAAACAGGCGGCGGTAGCAGATATCAATCCAATCCATCTCGCAGGCGCGGCCTTGCTGGTGCATGCCGCCCGCCTTGATGGTGATTTTAGTACGCCCGAACAGGCCGCATTGGCCAAAATTATGGAAGCCGATTTTGAGCTGGACGCGCAAACGCGACAGGAATTGCTGGATTTAGCAAAATCAGAAGAGACCGCCGCCGCAGACCTGTATCGCTGGACAAATGTGATGAATGAAAACATGCAGCCTGATGAAAAAATCAGCATTATTGAACAATTATGGCAGATAATTCTTGCCGACCATGAAATTGATGATTATGAAGCTAACTTGATGAGACGCGTTTCAGGGCTTATACATGTGCCAGACCGAGAAACAGGTTTGGCGCGCCAGCGCGTTGAAGCTGCAATGCAAGGAAATTAACATGACTTATATCGTCACCGATGCCTGTATTAAATGTAAATACACAGATTGTGTTGAGGTATGCCCCGTTGATTGTTTTTACGAGGGCGAAAACATGCTGGTTATCCACCCTGATGAGTGCATTGATTGCGGTGTCTGTGAGCCTGAATGCCCAGCAGAAGCGATTAAAGCAGATACAGAAGAAGGGCTTGATAAGTGGCTGGAGGTCAATACTAAATTTGCAGATATTTGGCCCAATATCACTTTGAAAAAAGACGCCCCTGCTGACGCTGATGATTTTCTTGGCAAAGAAGGCAAATATGAAGCCCATTTTAGCGAAGCCCCGGGCGAGGGTGATTAAGCGCACGCCGCAGTTTTGAGCGAAGCATTAGATTTTTCGCATATTATGGCACTAAGCAAATGAGAACCAACCATGCATCTGGCTGGTTTTTAAGCATTTTTTGTGATATACTCACGAAAACTTAAGGAATTTCATCATGGCAACCAAATCTTCCAAAACACCTGCTAAAAAAACGCCAGCGAAAAAAGCTGCTGCAAAAAAGCCTGCCGCTAAAAAAACACCCGCCAAGAAAGCAGCCGTCAAAAAACCTGTTGCGAAAAAAGCCCCTGCTAAAAAGCCTGCTGCAAAGAAAGCACCAGCTAAGAAACCGGCAGCTAAGAAAGCAGCCGTCAAAAAACCTGTTGCGAAAAAAGCCCCTGCTAAAAAACCAGTGGCGAAAAAACCTGCCGCAAAGAAAGCAGCCACTAAAAAGCCAGCGGCGAAAAAGGCTCCTTTGAAAAACCGCACCACAGCGCGCGGCTTTCGGGTAAATGAATTTATTGTTTATCCCGCACATGGTGTCGGTCAAATTACAGAAATTGCAGAGCAGGAAATCGCCAATACTGTGATTGAGATGTATGTGATTAACTTTGAAAAAGAAAAACTTGTTTTGCGTGTGCCGCTTGAAAAGGCGAAAGAAAATGGCATGCGCAAGCTGGCCGATAAAGACATGATGGACGGCACAATGCGCACGCTGAAAGGCCGCGCGCGTATCCGCCGCGCCATGTGGAGCCGCCGTGCGCAAGATTATGAGGCCAAAATCAATTCTGGGAATATTCTAGCGATTGCTGAAGTGGTGCGCGATCTTTATCGAAACGAAACCCAACAAGAACAGTCCTATTCCGAACGCCAGCTTTATGAGGCCGCCATTGAACGCCTTGCCCGTGAAGTCGCGGCAGTAGAAAAAACCACAGAAGAAGAGGCAAAAGATAAGCTTGAGGCTATTTTGCATAAAGCCACGAGCAAATCCGGGAAAAATGCTACCGACACGCCACCAGAAAGCGACGATAGCGAAGATTAAAGCCCAAAATAGGCTAAATTAAATAAATTTTTGATAAACCAGTCCGTCATGCGCTCCGTATAGAATAATAAGGAGCAATTCATGACGCATATGGACACGCAAGAAACACTCGCCGCGAACCGGAAATATATTCAAGGCGCGATGAAAGTGCCGCTTTTAAGCCCTGAAAAAGAGCTTGATTTGGCAACGCGTTGGCGTGAACAAGGCGATGAAACCGCGCTTCATGAACTCACAACCGCGCATTTGCGACTGGTGATTTCAATGGCAACAAAATTCCGCCGTTATGGATTGCCAATGGGTGATTTGGTGCAAGAAGGCAATATTGGCCTCATGCAAGCCGCCGCCCGCTTTGATATTGAGCGCGAGGTACGCTTTTCTACCTATGCGAGCTGGTGGATACGCGCTTCTATTCAAGATTATGTATTGCGCAATTGGTCAATTGTGCGTACCGGCACAACATCTGCACAAAAATCTCTGTTTTTTAATCTGCGCCGCTTACGGGCCAAGATTGATGACACTGGCAATAATGCCATGACCCAAGAAGCGCGGATTTTCGTAGCGAATGAATTGGGCGTACGCCTTGAAGATGTTGAACTCATGGAAGGCCGCCTTTCTGGCAGTGACCGGTCATTAAACGCGCCATTATCTGAACAAGAAGAGGGCGGCAATCTGGAATGGCAGGATATGCTGGTTTGTGACCAGCCGCTGCAAGATGAAACTGTGAGCCAATCTTTAGATGGTGATGTGCGGCGCCAATGGATACGCGATGCATTGTCTCAATTATCGCAGCGCGAATACACCATCATTATCGAGCGCCGTTTGAAAGATGAAACCATCACGCTTGAAAAACTAGGCAAAAAACTCGGCATTTCTAAAGAGCGTGTGCGCCAGATTGAACACCAAGCCCTCGGCAAGCTTAAGGATATGCTGATTAAAAAAGCGCAAACAGATCCAGCTCATGAAGATATGATATCTTTATAAACTGCCTAAATCGCTTCTTCGGCTTTTAGTTTTTCCATCATTTCTTGTGACAATCCCCACTCCGTTAGGGCTGTGTCATTATCAGCCCCTGCGCTGGCGGGTGGGCCCTGAATGGCGCTTTTGGTTCGGCTAAAACGGGGCGCTACATTCGGCTGGTCTAAACCATGCGCATGGATAATGGTTTCCCGCGCTTTGTTATGCGGGTGGTCTTTCGCTTCGGTAATATCCAAAACAGGCGCATAGCACACATCTGTGGCCGCTAAAATTGCGTCCCATTCATCACGGGTTTTCTGCGCTATAATTTCGCCAAGCTTTTGTTTCATTTCAGGCCATTTTTGCGCGTCATTCTGCGCGTCAAAAATCTCATCTGTTAGCCCTGCTTTTTCCCGCAACAGCGCATAAAATTTGGGTTCAATCGAGCCGAGTGAAATGAATTTCTTATCTTTTGTCTCATAAACATCATAATAAGGCGCCCCGCCATCAAGCATGTTTGAGGCGCGCTCTGGCGATAAAAATCCCATTTGTTGGAAACTATAAAACATCGTCCCAAGCGATGCCGTACCATCAGTAATCGCGCAATCAATCACCTGACCTTTGCCCGAGCGCGCCGTCTCAAACAAAGCGGCACAAACACCCATTGCCAGATATAACGCGCCACCACCAAAATCGCCGACCAAATTAAGCGGCGGTACGGGTTTTTCTTTTGGACCAATCATGCCCAGCAAACCGCTGAGTGCGATATAATTAATATCATGACCAGCTGTTTGCGCGAGCGGGCCATCTTGCCCCCAGCCTGTCATACGGCCATAAATCAAACGCGGGTTCAGGGCGCATAAATCATCTGGCCCCAGACCTAATTTTTCCATCACACCTGGCCGATAGCCTTCCAAAACAACATCAGCCTCGCCAATAATATTTTTAATCGCTTCAATCGCGGCGGGTTTTGTTAAATCAAGAGTGACGGATTTTCGCCCACGCAAAGCAATATCTCGCATGCCTTCAAAAAGCGAACCTGCGCGTTCAATCCGCAAAATCTCCGCGCCCATATCTGATAAAAGCATGGCGGCAAAAGGGCCTGGCCCAATCCCCGCAAATTCAATTATTTTAACCCCTGTAAGTGGCCCTGACGACATCTGCGTTCCCCTTAAATCGTTGACAGGCCTTAGAGCAGACCCAACATGAGCTGACATGTTACATACATGACCCAAATGGCTGGCAAAAGCAATAAGAGCGCGACAAAACGCTGGCCGATAATGAAATATCCAAACAGCGCACCGCTCCAAACAATACATATCACATTGCCCAAAATAACCATGAGCGGCTGGCTAAAGCCGATGGTGAATATCGGATAGGCGAGGCAAAACCCTACAAAGGCCAAAATGTGATATTTATCACCTGCCCTGCTTTTCTTCTCTGACGCCACTTGCCAATAGGCACCTGCCATCGCGATGAAAAGCACTGTCCAAACACTGCCAATCACATAGCCGGGCGGTAAAATCCCTTCACCTACCACTGTCGGATTATCATTAAAGCCAAACGCAAAAATCAAACCATTCAGCGCGATGGTGAGCGCCAAAAAGCTAAAAATGCAAACCAGCAAACCTTGACGATTGGCTGGTGGTGACAGAAAAAAATTCATAAGAACCCCATTTGGCAAAACATGCTTAATACTGGTTTTATATAGCTTTTTACCTATATTGGGAACATGCGCGATATTCATAAGAACCCCGCACCGCCGCCGCTGTCATGTCATAATAATTTGGCCGCGAGTCGCGATATGGCCATCAAACTTTTGCAACGCGGCGCCAGCGATGCGAAATCACCGCTACACACACCGGTTTTGGCGAGCATTGATGGAGAAGGCAACCCGCAAACGCGCATGGTGGTGTTTCGTCAATTCTTGCCCGCAACCCATCAACTTTATTTTCACACCGATAAACGCAGCGCAAAAATAGCTGAAATTGAACAAAACCCAACGATTAGCTTGCTTTTTTATGACCCTAAACCGCGTATCCAAATGCGCGTGACGGGGCAAGCGTTTCTATTGCCGCAAGCCATACAAAACGAGCAATGGCAAAAACTCAATGACCGCAGCAAGCCTGTTTATCAGATTGAGCCGGCGCCGGGACACATCATCACCGAACCTGCACAGGCCAGCTATCAACCCGACACAACCCATCAGGGAAAAGATAATTTCCGCGCTATTGGCATCACTATGCACCGCCTGGAATGGCTTTATCTCGCCGCGGCTGGTCATCGGCGTGCCGAATTTCTTTTTTCTGAAAATGACGGGGAAATAATTTCGAATTGGTTAACGCCCTAATCCTGCGCGATTTTGTCGCCACACAATTCACCTAAAAAATTTGGCAAATACGGGATTATCGCCTAAATATCTAGGCGCAACAAAGAAAAGGACACAATGATGCGCGCGCTCACATTTACCAATATTGCGTTTTTCTCAAAGCTCAATACCAAGCTCATGATTTTCATCGTCGCTTTTGGTTTCACCCTTATGCCCCTATCTGCGACAGCACAAGACCTCGAAATTGATTTAGCCAAAGGGGCAAAAGTTTTCAAAAAATGTAAGGCGTGCCACATGGTCGGCGACAAAGCGCGCAATCTGGTCGGCCCGCACTTAAACGGCATTGTTGGGGGTAAAATCGCGCAAGTTGAAGGGTTTCGCTATTCTAAAGCCATGACCGCCTATGGCGAACAAGAGGGCGTTTGGTCTGAAGAATTGCTTGATGCATATTTGCTCAGCCCCCGCAAAGCGGTCAAGGGCACGCGCGTGTCTTTTGCTGGTTTACGCAAACCACAAGACCGCGCCAATGTGATTGCCTATCTCAAACAATTTCCAGCTCAATAAAGACCGCATAAATCATTTGCCAAGCGCGTTTATTTTTTGAACTATAGTCCTGTCTTAGGAGATAGTGTTGATGACATCTAACGCGCTAGAAAAAATACTGATTATCAAACTTGGTGCGTTTGGTGATGTCATGATGTCAGATGGCGCATTTCGCGATATTCGGGCACATCACCAAAACGCCCATATCAGCGTTTTAACAACCCCGCCCTATCGCAAAATCATGCAAGCCTGCCCACATATTGATGAGGTGTTGATTGACCCGCGCGCGCCGCGCTGGAAATTTTGGACACTCATAAAAGTCAAACAAGAATTACAGGCGCAAGATTTTACAATGGTCTATGACCTGCAAGATAATGCCCGCACAAAACTCTATTTTAAGTGGATGACACAGGTGAAAAAATGGTCTGGCACACAAAAAAATGCCAGCCATCGCTATACAGCGGCCGCGCCCAAAACCATCGCGGCGCTGGACCGAATGGCAGGGCAATTGCAAGCGGCGGGCATTGATGTGCAACATACAGGCGCGCCGGATTTAAGCTGGATGGGGCAGGGTCTGTCAGCGGAAATGGAAACCTTGTTAGCCGCGCAAAATATCCAGCCAGGTTTTGTGCTATTGATACCAGGCGCCTCAAAACGCCACCCACAAAAGCGTTGGCCACATTATGGTGCATTGGCACAATGGTTGCACGCGCAAGGTCATCAGGTGGTTACCGCGCCCGGCCCTGACGAATTAGATTTATGCGCCAAGCTGCCCGCCACAATGCTGATGAATGGCGACAAGCCACTGAATTTTTTTCAACTCGCCGCGCTGATAGCCCATTGTGGATTTGTGATTGGCAATGATACTGGCCCAACCCATCTGGCCGCGCATACAGGCAAGAGCAAAGGGCTGGCCTTATTTGGCTCTCATACGCCAGCGCGCCTAACTTGCGTGGACCGCAAATTTGATATTATAGAATGCGCGAACCTGCATCAGCTTCAGCTTGAAACCGTGACAGATAAATTAGCAAAGCTGCTGCCCGCGCATTAGGGCGTCAGAATTTATGAAAAATCTGTATATGATTTTTCTTCGATAATTGTCGCGCCAGTCAGAATATTAATGTCTTTTTTCAAAGCCGCGCGCTTATCATTTGTGATGTAAACGGCCCGCGCCAGCTCAATAAATTTCTCGCCAAAATCTTTTTCAGCTTCACAAGCGCGGATATCGTCCTCAATTTCCCATAAGGCCTCATTGACTTGCTTCAAAGCCTGCGACAAATCATTAAGCTCATCAGATGCAGGAATATTAGCATCACGCGCCGCCGACAAAACATCTAATTCATGGCGCACATTTTTAAGCTTGGCCGCATCTTCAATCCGCTCGGATTTAATTTGCAAAATGGTAATTTTATCAATCAATTCACCGGCGCCGACTTCAATCATAATTGGCTGGCTCATTTGGGATCTCCTTCACATCTCTTGTGATTAGGCTTATACAGAATTGATGGCAAAAATCCAAGATTTTATAAGGCAGTTAAAATAATGGAAACCGAACTACAAGAATGTGATGCGCGTGGTCTCACCTGCCCTTTGCCTATTTTGAAATTGCGCAAGGCGTTGCAGGCGCTCAGCACGGGTCAGCGTTTACGCTTATTAACCACAGACCCGGTGGCCAGTCTTGATGTGCCGCATTTTTGTTTGCAGGAAAACCATCACTTAATCAGCCATGAAACAGGCGAACCGCTAGGCCAGCATCAGCTTGATATTTTTGTCATAGAAAAAGGCGCGACGAGTAATTAACTCAAGTCCTTTAGCGCGGCTTGCGTATCAGCCTTAAACCCAACAGCCACAAACCCTTTGCCATTGTCAAAAACAGGCCGCTTGACCAAAGTGATATGGGCTTGCAGCAAAGCCAACACGGATTTGGGAGATAAATCCTGTTTATCTGCCTCATCTAATTGTCGCCAGCTGGTGCTGCTTTTATTGACCAGCTTTTCAACGCCAATATTCTCTATCCAGTTTTTTAATTGGTCAGCCGACACACCATCGGCGCGTACATCTACAAATTCATGAGCGATATTTTCAGCCGCCAGCCATTTAAGAGCTTTGCGGCAGCTGTCACAATTTTTTAAACCATAAACCTGCAACATTATTCTGCCGCCTGCGCTTGATAATCAGAGTCCATCTCACGCATGAGCGCCCGCGCCTGATGGTATTTTTCAGGCGGCGCAATTTTCAATTTTGTGCGGACTTCTTCAAGCGGCATGTCCATATAATCTTCCCACGCAATGCCCGGCAGCCAATCCATTTGCTTGCCATGGCGCAAGCCTTCACGAATGGCGGTCCAAATTCCTATGTCAGGATACTCTTTGCGCCCCGCGCGCGCGCCAAACAACACAATCATCATAAAACCCGGATTGCTGATTTGGCGATAATAAACCGCCAATAAAGCCAGCTCGCCCAGCTGGTCGCGACCATAACCCGTCACAACATGCCACAAATCATGCGAGTCACGCTGGCGCAGGTGAAACTTTTCTTCCAATGGCGTGAACTCACGCTTGCCAGACAAACCATCTTCAGACGCCTCCACCAAGCCATCTGCGGTGATATTTTCATGCGCCATAAACTCATAATATGTCCGCCCCAAAGACCCTTCGGGCATGGCGGCAAGCTTATCGCGGTCTTGCAATAAATGAATTAAATCGGGCTGAGCTAAAATGGCCTCAGCTTGCGGTAAGCGCGCAAAGCGCTGCCATGCGCGTTTGGTGGCCCGCTTGCCCAAAGCTTCTAGAATCGTGAAAACCTGCGCCGTATCTTCATTATCGGCCAGCAGTTTTTTCACCGCACGCAAAGCGTCTAAAAAGCCAGGCTTCATTTTCTCTTCCCCATTCATAGGGTCTAAATTAGCACTATTTTTTTGCCAGCAAAGCAAAAACATAAAAATTTTGGGTGAGAAATTTTGGGTGAGAAATTTTGGGCGAGATAAACATCGCTAATGACGTCAAGTTTGCCGACAGATCGGCAAAACTTGATGGTGCCCTCGGCCAGACTCGAACTGGCACGCCCGTGAAGGCAACGGATTTTGAATCCGTCGCGTCTACCAATTCCGCCACGAGGGCCCATATGGATTAGCAGCGTGGGGCAATATATCAGAAAGCACACAAAGGTCTATATCAGATTTGCCCGAAACCGAATTTTTATCCAAGAACTCTGGTCTTGGCGGCAAACTTCTGACAAACTCAAACAGGACACTTAATTTTCGGGGGGAAATACAAAAATGATAACAGAAATATGGACCAGAAAATCCAATTTTGCCGAAACGCAGATACAAGAAATTGAACCAAAAAAATTAGCAGCGGGCGAAATTCTTGTTCAGATTGATAAGTTTTCCCTCACCGCTAATAATGTCAGCTATGCCATGTCGGGGGACAGTCTGGGCTATTGGCATTTTTTCCCAACACCAAAGGAGCACGCACAGGATTGGGGCAAGGTGACCGTTTGGGGTATGGCCGATATTGTGGAATCCAATTGTCCAGAGCTAACAACAGGCGAGCGAATTTATGGTTTTTTCCCCATGGCCAGCCATGTTGTGTTGCAACCAGGCGCGGTTAAACCGCATGGGTTTACCGATATCACCCCCCATCGCGCGCCCTTGCCAGCGGTTTATAACCAATATAATCGCTGCGCGGGCGAGCCAGAACATTATCGCCAGATAGAAAATGAACGCTGTTTGTATTTCCCGCTCTTCATCACCTCATTTGTCTTGAGTGATTTTTTGCAGGACCAGAGTTTTTTTAATGCGCGCCAAATCATTATCGGGTCCGCATCATCAAAAACCGCCTTTGGTCTCGCCTATTTCTTGAAACAATCAGCAGGGTTTCAAGGTGAAGTGATTGGCATCACATCACCATCAAATATGGCGTTCGCGCAAGAGCTGAACATGTATGACACGCTCCATGCTTATGGCGCGCACACACAGCTAAACGGGCAAGAACCCGCTGTTTTTGTGGACATGTCAGGCAATGGCAACCTCACCCATGCATTGCATCATCATTATGGTGCGCACATGGTCAGCAGCATTAAAGTCGGTGCCACCCATTGGCAGGATTTCACCACCCATGAGGCCTTGCCCGGCGCGACACCCGAATTCTTTTTCGCGCCCACGCAAATCGAAAAGCGCAATAAAGAATGGGGGGCGGGTGTTTTATTTGAAAAAGCCTATGCCGCCAGCATTGAACTGGCCAGCGCGATTCAAGGGGATATCGCCATTGATTTTATTGCTGGCGCCGACACCGTCGCCGCGCAATGGCGCGCTTTGGTGCAAAATGAAATTGGCCCTAAGCGCGGTTTGATGGCCTCTTTGAAAGTTTGATATGCGAATTCTTCTCCAGACTATTCAGCCACCAATCATGGCTTATTTGCTGTCGCCATCGCATTTGGAAAAAAAGCGACGGCGTTTTGAAAAACAACGCAAAAAACAAAACGCCCCTCATGAAGTGTTATTTTTTCATGACCCCAGCGACCCTCATTCGCATTTGCTCGCCAGCGTCATGCCTGAATTTCAGGCGCGATATCAGGTGCAGATTACCCAGCATATTGTCAGCCCGCCCACACTGGGCGCCGCGCCCGAACCCGAATTGCGAAAACTCTATCATGCTAAAGACAGTTTTTCTTTAGCCGCCAAAGCAGGCATTGCTTTTGACCCGTCTGCGTGTGATTTAACACCTGCAACCATCAACACAAAACAAGCCGATGCGCAGCTTGCTGAACTTGGTCACTATCAAGGCGCGATGCTCTATTATGGCGGCGAGTGGTATTGGGGGCTTGATCGCTTGCATTATTTAGAAGCGCGGCTGAAAGCTCTGGGCTTGGCACAGCAAAATAACACTGCGCATTCTGTTGAAGATTATATTGAAGACTATAGTGAAGACTATATTTTTGCCCCGCCAGAAATCCTGTCAGAAAAGCCAACAGCTCAAGTCCCCAAAGGCACAAAAATTGACTTTTATTTGTCATTTCGAAGCCCCTATACCGCCATCGCCGCGCCGCGCATTAAGGCGCTGGCAGATGCTTATGGCGCCGACTTAAATTTGCGGTTTGTTTTGCCAATGGTGATGCGCGGGCTGCCCGTGCCGCCGTCAAAAAAATGGTATATTCTGCCCGATGTTGCACGCGAAGCCCATCGGCAGGGGCAAGCATTTGGCCGCATTGTTGACCCGGTTGGTCGGCCTGTAGAACAGGGCTATGCGCTTTTGGTTTTTGCGCGCGCGCAGGGGCGGGGTTATGAATTTGTCGATGCTTTTTTGAAATGCGTTTGGTCGCAAGGGGTCAATGCTGGCACCAGAAAAGGGCAAAGAAAAATCGTTGAAACAGCGGGTCTGGATTGGCATGAAGCTTTGCCTTTTCTCAACAGAGAAGAATGGCGCGCTGAAGCTGAGGCCAATCGACAAGAAATGATGTCGCTAGGCAGTTGGGGCGTGCCGAGTTTCAAAATTGGCGACACGATTTGTTGGGGACAAGACCGTTTATGGCTGGTTGAAGATGCGTTGAAGAAAATCACCAAAAAATCATAAAACCTGCCCCCTTTATGATTTTCATCTGGCTTTTTAAGATATGGTTGCGTAATCTGCCGTCATGATGAAACGCCTTAAAAATTGGGTTATTTCGCTCTCGCGGCACAAATATGCCGAAGCCGCCTTGGCGCTTGTCTCTTTCACTGAAAGCTCATTTTTTCTGGTGCCGCCTGATGTCATGTTGGCGCCTATGGTATTGGCCAATCGCGCCAAAGCCATGCGGCTGGCCTTTATCTGCACGCTCGCATCAGTTTTAGGGGCTTTGTTTGGATATTTTATCGGCATGGTTTTGTTTGACCTGATTGGCCAACCCATTTTGGAAGCTTATCAAGCCCAATCCGCGTTTGATAAATTTCTGCATTATTATCAGCTTTGGGGTTTTTGGGTGGTGCTGATAAGCGCGGTCTCTTTTATTCCTTTCAAAATTGCCACGCTGGCCAGTGGCGTGGTGGCGATGAATCCGATTGTTTTTATCATTGCCTGTGTGCTGGGCCGCGGCCTTAGGTTTTTTGGCGTGGCATTTGTCTTGAGCCAAAATCCCCGTGATTGGTTGCTGACCCCCGCCCGCCATTTAAGCCTGTTATGGCTTGGCATGTTAGCGGTGATTTTAGCGGCACTTGGCATGCAATATATTGCCGGCTATCAGCCCTGCGAGATGTGCCTTTATCAACGCTGGCCCTATTATGCCGGCTTGGTCTTTGCCCCTTTGCTGGCGGTTTTAATCTATCAGCAAAAAAACGGGCTTTATCAACATGGCTTAAAACTCGTCAGTCTGATATTTTTCAGCGGTGCCATTTATGCGGCTTACCATGCTGGTGTGGAATGGCAATGGTGGGCAGGGCCAGATAGCTGTGGTGGCACTGGGGGTGCATTGAACACAATTGACGATTTAATGCGCAGTCTTGAAACAACAAAAATTGTCCCCTGCGACGAAGCGGCATGGCGCCTTTTTGGGATTTCTATGGCAGGATATAACGCATTAGCTAGTTTTGGATTATCAGTCTTTGCCTTATTTCCCATATATGGGGCGCGGGTATTAGACAAATGGAAACCACAGGAAACGCGATGACGAAACGCTTAGAACAAATGTTGCGTGTTGACCATGCTGGCGAGCATGGCGCGGTGAAAATTTATGAAGGCCAGGCCGCTGTTTTTAAGAACAGTAAAAAAACCGCCCAAGCCGCCGCTTTGGTGCGCGAAATGGCCGAACAGGAACAAGAGCATATGGACCATTTTGATGCGGTTCTCATCGAACGCAAAATTCGCCCCACCCTATTTGCACCCATTTGGGATATGGCGGGTTTTGCCTTAGGGGCAGGAACGGCGCTGATGGGCGAAAAAGCCGCAATGGCCTGCACCGCCGCCGTTGAGGAAGTCATTGATGCACATTATGGCGCGCAAATTGACGAGCTTAAGGAAAAAAATATCGAGCCAGAACTGGTCGAGACTTTGGAAAAATTTCGCGCTGATGAAGCTGAACATCGCCACACAGCACTTGAAAATGGCGCCGAAGAAGCACCTTTTTATCGCCTGATGCGACGGGTAATAAAAACCGGCTGCGAAACAGCCATTAAAGTTTCTGAAAGACTTTAAGCTTTCAACTCGCTATCCCAATAGAGATAATCTTGCCAGCTTTCATGCAGAAAATTTGGCGGGAAGCGGCGGCCAATTTCATGCAATTGATAAACATCAGGCTGGCGTGGTTTTTGACGCGGGTACATGTCTGCATCTTTGCACAAACGCCCACCTTTTTTTAAGTTACACGGCGCGCAGGCCGCCACGACATTTTCCCAGCTGGTAATCCCGCCCGCACGGCGCGGCAGCACATGGTCAAATGTCAAATCCTCGCCTGAACCACAATATTGGCAAGCAAAGCCATCACGCAAAAAAACATTAAAGCGCGTAAACGCAGGGTATTTGGGCGGCTTCACATAAGTTTTAAGAGAAACAACACTGGGAAGAAAAATTTCAGTTGTTGGTGAGTGGACTTTGGTTTCATATTCAGAAACCACATTCACACGCTCCATGAACACCGCTTTCAAAGTATCCTGCCAGCCCCAAAGCGACAAAGGATAATAACTTAAAGGGCGATAATCAGCGTTCAAAACCAGCGCCGGACAGGTTTCAGGGTTTTTAAATCGACCAAAATCTGATGCAAAAAACTCAGCCGTGCGCTGGACCATTTGATGCGATGTTCGAGACGACATAGAACCTCCTTTTTTCTCCTTTTAGCCTCCATCAATACGCGGCATGAGAGACTTTTTTGGATTGATTATGACACTCTTACCCCTCAAACTTTACAATTTTGTGTGCAAAAAAACCAGAGGAATTCTTATATTTTGTGTTTTAGAGGTGCATTTATGCCATATATAGTATGTTTATCCCATTCTCTAAGCTGTTAAGCTGAGGTCGCCATGTCTAACCCCAAGCCCATCACACGTTTTGCGCCAAGCCCAAATGGGCGCTTGCATATGGGGCATGCTTATTCGGCACTCCTGAACCAAAAGCTTGCGGGAGATGGCACTTTTTTATTGCGCATTGAGGATATTGACTTGGGCCGGCGGCAGGAAAAATTTATTGACGCGATTTATGAAGATTTACACTGGCTTGGGTTGTCTTGGCCCGCGCCGGTGATGATGCAATCCACCCGGTTTGATGTGTATCGCGCCGCGCTGGATAAGTTGCGCGCGCTTGATGTGGTTTATCCTTGTTGGGCCACGCGCCGCGAAATTAAAGATTATATTCGCGATAATGGCCGGCTGGCGGATTGGCCGATTGACCCTGACGGGGCCTATCTTTACCCGGGCCTTTATCGCGATATCACGACCAGCAAGCGTAACGCCCTTATGTGGGAAGACACACATTATGCCTGGCGGCTGAATATGGAAAAGGCGCATGCCCTAGCCCAGAAAAAAAATGGTGGGGCGATATTTTTTGAAGAAACCAGCACCCAAAGTCAGATTGCTGTAACCCCTGAAATTTTTGGCGATGTGGTGATTGCTCGAAAAGACATACCAAGCTCATATCATCTAAGCGTGGTGGTAGATGATGCCGAGCAAGGGGTGACACTGGTTATTCGCGGTATGGATTTACAACCCGCCACTCATATTCACCGTATTTTGCAAATATTGCTCGATTTGCCCTGTCCTCGCTATCACCATCACGCGCTTATTCGACATGAAACGGGTGAGCGCCTATCCAAGCGCGCGGGCGATGAAGGCTTTGCCAGCTGGCGCGAGGCTGGTAAATCAGCGAAAGAACTGATTGCGCAGCTGCCCGCCCCCATCGGGACAAGCACCTAAAGCCAAAAATCATTAAATTTTATCTAAAAAACTTTGTTCAAAAGTAAAAAAGGCTCTAATTATAGCCTCATGTTTATCTTTGACTATCTCATACCCATTGGCATCGCCGCCGTCACGCTGGTTTTACTGGCGGGGCTGATGAATATGCTGCGCGGTGGCAGTGCCAGCACCTCGCAAAAACTCATGCGCTGGCGGGTTGGCTTACAATTTGTCACGGTGCTGATTATTATGACAGCCTTGTATTTTTCGGCGAATTGAGCGAAAATTTTGAAAAGTGTGGAGGCATGGTATGAAAATTCAATTAACCAATATCCAAGCTTATGGCGTTTTATGGATTGGCGCATTCATAGCTGTGCTGGTTTTTGTGCTGCCAGCCAATGCACAACCCACTATTGATGAATGGCGGGTTGGGCTGATGGCGCATGATGCCGAGGAAAATGATGAAGAAGGTGTTGATATTAACGCCGAAGCGCTCATCAAGCTTGATATTGAAAGCGATAGCCTGCTGATACCGCGCCCTTTAATCGGGGTAAGCATCAACACTGAAGGTGACACAAGCCAAATTTATGGTGGCGCGGCTTGGAATATTGATGTCGGCGATGATTTTTTCAGTGAAATTATGCTCGGTGTGGTCGCTCATAATGGCGAAACCAGCAATACACCTCGCGCAGATGACCGCGAGCTTGGCTGCACGGTCATGTTCCGTGAAGCCTTTTCATTTGGCTATCGCATGGACGAGTCACGCAGCATTATGGCCACGATAAGCCATATTTCGAATGCTGGTTTATGTGATGAAAATAGCGGTCTCACAAATGCGGGCTTGCGCTACAGCATACGATATTAAACATGGTCAAATTGACAAAAATTTATACCCGAACTGGTGATGACGGCACCACTGGTTTGGCAGATGGCTCGCGCCGCGTCAAAAGTGATGCGCGCATTATGGCCTATGGCGCTGTTGACGAAGCCAATGCGGTTTTAGGGATTGCCCGCTTGCACAGCCAAGAAGCAGCGGTCAAAATTTTGGACGATATGTTGGCACGCCTACAAAATGATTTGTTTGATTTGGGTTCTGATCTCGCCACACCAGAGCCCAAAGCGGGTGAAGAACTGCCCTATACCCCCTTGCGCATTCAGGCCGAGCAAGTCGCACGCTTGGAAACTGAAATTGACCAGCTGAATCAGGATTTAGAGCCGTTAAACTCTTTCACCTTACCAGGCGGTACGCCGCTTGCGGCCCATTTGCATTTAGCCCGAACCACCATGCGGCGGGCAGAACGGCATATGGTCGAAGCGCAGGAAACCGCGCCTGAAGATATAATAAACCCGCTCGCGTTTAAATTTGCTAATCGTGCATCTGACCTTTTATTTGTGATGTCGCGCTGGGCAAATTTACAGGCAGATGGCGATGTTTTGTGGATACCGAAGCAAAATCAGGCATAAAACCGTAAAAATGTGACCAAATGACCCGCATTTTGCCACAGACAACATATTGACCTCAGCGCGAGACAATGCTTTATTTGCGCCACTTATCGGGATACTGAATCGCGATACTTTTTTTGGGGAATTTAAAAATGAAAATTCTTGTACCTGTCAAACGGGTTGTTGACTACAATGTGAAAATCCGTGTGAAGCCGGATCAATCTGGTGTTGATTTGGCCAATGTTAAAATGTCCATGAACCCGTTTTGCGAAATTGCGGTTGAAGAAGCTATTCGCTTGAAAGAAGCGGGCGCGGCGGAAGAGATTATCGCTGTTTCCATCGGTCCAGCACAAGCTCAAGAAACCTTGCGCACAGCTTTGGCAATGGGGGCTGACCGTGCCATTTTGGTGCAAACCGATATTGATGCCGAGCCACTTGCTGTAGCAAAAATTCTCAAAGGTGTGGTTGAGGCTGAAGGACCAGATATGGTTATTTTGGGCAAGCAAGCGATTGATGGCGACAATAACCAAACGGGTCAAATGCTCGCCGCTCTGCTTGGTTGGCCACAAGGCACTTTTGCTTCTGAGGTTAAGCCGGAAGATGGCAAGCTTTCTGTCACACGCGAAATTGATGGCGGCCTGCAAACAGTGAAATTGTCCATGCCCGCCATTGTGACAACAGATTTGCGCCTCAATGAGCCGCGCTATGCTTCATTGCCCAATATTATGAAAGCCAAGAAAAAGCCGCTTGACGAAAAAACACCTGAAGATTTTGGTGTTGATGTGGCGCCAAGATTAGAAGTGTTAAAAGTGTGCGAGCCTGCCGAGCGTGAAGCCGGTGTTAAGGTCGAAACAGTCACAGAACTTGTTGAAAAATTAAAAACCGAAGCAGGAGTTATATAATGAGCACCCTGTTAATTGCTGAACATGATAATACAAACATTGCTGATGCCACTTTGAAAGCTGCGAGCGCTGCCGCCGCATTAGGAGGCGATGTAAGCTTGTTGGTTGCTGGTGAAAACTGCGGTGAAGCAGCAGAGGCTGGTGCCAAAATTGCTGGCGTGAGCAAAGTACTGCGTGCCGATAATGCCGCTTATGGCAAAATGCTGGCAGAACCCCTCGCCGATTTGGTGGTGAGCTTGGCAGGTGATTATGAAAATATTGTTTCTGCCGCCACAACAAATGGCAAAAACTATATGCCGCGTATTGCAGCACTTTTGGACGCCTCACAAATTTCAGACATTACCGCCATCATTGACGGCGCGACATTTGAGCGCCCGATTTATGCAGGTAATGCCATTCAGACAGTCAAATCAAATGACAGCAAAAAAGTCATCACCGTGCGCGGCACGGCGTTTCCAGCTGCTGAACTCACCGGCGCCGCATCAATTGAAGATGTTGCAGATGCAGGTGATAAAGGCATTTCAGAATATGTTGGCGAAGAGTTAACTGTCTCTGACCGCCCTGAGCTGACATCAGCCAAAATTATTGTTTCTGGCGGACGCGGCATGGGGTCTGGCGAGAATTTTGATATTTTGGAAAAAGTAGCCGATAAGCTTGGCGCAGGCATTGGTGCTTCACGCGCTGCTGTTGATGCGGGCTATGTGCCAAATGACTATCAGGTCGGGCAAACTGGTAAAGTGGTGGCGCCTGAGCTTTATATCGCGGTTGGTATTTCGGGTGCGATTCAGCATTTGGCTGGCATGAAGGACTCAAAAGTCATTGTTGCCATTAACAAAGATGAAGAAGCGCCAATTTTTCAGGTTGCTGATTATGGTTTGGTGGCTGATTTGTTCACCGCCGTGCCAGAGCTGGAAGCCGAGCTGGAAAAAGCAGGCTTATAAACGCTTTCAAAGATTTATAAAAACGCCACCTTTGGGTGGCGTTTTTTTTGCTCACATGCTTGTTGCAATCAGGTCTTTAATAGCTTGTGTGTCCCATTCCGCTTCGCCTAAAAGCCTGCCAATTTCGCGCCCTTGCGTATCCACCAATAGGGTTGTTGGCAAGCCAAAAGCCCCAATCTGGCGGGCAGTCACACTTTTAGGGTCATGCAAAAACACCAGATTCTCGACGCCCAAATCCTGCAAAAATGAAAGCGGCTTTTCCGGTGCGCCGCGATCTAGACTCACCGCCAGTATTTTGACAGGCTGGTCAGCAAAATGCGCTTGCAAAGCCGATAATGAGGGCATTTCCTCGCGGCAGGGCGCACACCATGTCGCCCAGAAATTAACCACTAAAAACTGCCCCTTGAAATCAGCCAAAGATTGCTCTTCCCCAAGCGCATTGGTGAAAATTAAATTTTCCAGCGCTTTTGGCGCGTCATGCATGACCAGCTCTTTGGGCAGCGTGGTGCTGGTTTCATGATTTGCAATGTCGGGTTTTTCATCTCCGCTCTTGCCAGATGGGGGTGCGGTCATGTAATAAACCGCTATCCCGAGCAATATAGCAAGGACAGAAATAAGGACGGCAGGGTTAAATTTCGGTTTTGATTTTGTCATCTTAGTTTATGCTTTGTTAACGAGGAGTCCATTATGGCACATAAAATGTGGGGCGGGCGGTTTGGCGCTTTACCCGATGATATTATGGAAGAAATTAATGCTTCCATCGGATTTGACAAGCGGCTGGCGATACAAGATATCACCGGCTCAAAAGCGCATTGTCAAATGCTGGCTGATAAAGGGATTATAGAGCCCTCAGCCGCAAAAGCAATTTTAGATGGGCTGGCACAAATTGAACAAGAGATTCAAGACGGGCACTTTACCTTTAGCCGTGCTTTGGAAGATATTCATATGAATATAGAAGCGCGGCTGGCCGAAATCATTGGGCCTGATGCGGGGCGTTTGCATACGGCTCGCTCGCGTAATGATCAGGTGGCAACCGATTTTAAACTTTATATTCGCGATACAATTGACCATCTCATGACGCAAATCACGGGCTTGCAGAAAGTGCTGGCTGAACAAGCATTGGCGCATTCTGACAGCCTGATGCCTGGCTTTACGCATTTGCAAACCGCCCAGCCTGTGACTTATGGCCATCATTTATTGGCTTATGTCGAGATGTTCGCGCGCGACCATAGCCGGTTTGCCGATGCCCGCACACGGCTCAACCAATCGCCTTTAGGCGCGGCGGCGCTGGCGGGAACATCTTTCCCGATTGACCGTGACCAAACAGCCAAAGCGTTAGGGTTTGATGCACCGACTGCGAATTCAATTGATAGCGTATCTGACCGGGATTTTGTTCTTGAGGCTTTGTCCTGCGCAGCAATAACCGCGACCCATCTTTCGCGCTTGGCGGAAGAAATTGTGGTTTTTGCCTCTGCGCAATTTGATTTTCTGACTTTGCCAGACGCGTTTTCTACGGGTTCATCAATCATGCCGCAAAAAAGAAACCCTGATGCGGCTGAATTGGTGCGCGCCAAATCCGGACGGATTATTGGCGCTCTTACCGGTCTTTTGGTTGTGATGAAAGGGCTGCCGCTCGCCTATTCAAAAGATATGCAAGAAGATAAAGAAGGCGCGTTTGATGCACTTGATAGCCTGTCTCTTTGCTTGGCGGCCATGGCTGGCATGATGGCGGCTCTCACACCAAATCTTGATGCCATGAAAGAGGCCGCGGGCAGCCGGTTTTCTACCGCAACCGACCTTGCCGATTGGTTGGTGCGGGAGTTGAACCTGCCATTCCGTGAGGCACATCATGTCACTGGCACATTGGTGGCGATGGCGGAGGATAAAAACTGTCAGTTGCAAGACTTATCTCTTGCGGATATGCAAAGCGTGCATGGCGATATCACACAGGCAATTTTTGATGTATTGGGGCCGGAAAATTCGGTTGCCAGCCGCACAAGCTTGGGCGGCACAGCCCCCGATAATGTGAAAAAAGCCGCGCAAATTTGGCTCAAGACACTTTCTTAAGCCATATCAGATGAGCAGGATATAAGATGATAGAAATTCGCAAAGATATAAAAGTGACACTCGCATTGGTTCTCCTATTGGGCTTGTGCTTAAGCGCGTGCGGGCGGCGCGGGGATTTATATTTACCTCAAGCGTCAAACCTGTCTGGTTTTGAGGAGCCGCAAGCGCATGCATCACTTTAGAATTGAGAATGGGCAGCTCTTTGCTGAAAATGTAGATTTAAGCCAGCTTGCTGAAACCATCGGCACGCCTTTTTATTGCTATTCCAGCGCCACGCTTGAGCGCCATTATAAGCTACTGGCAGAAGCTTTTCGTGAGCTGGATATGACAATTTGCTATTCGGTCAAAGCCAATTCAAACCTTGCGGTGATTGCCACTTTAGCGCGACAGGGCGCAGGCGCGGATATTGTGTCACAAGGCGAGCTGCACCGCGCATTGGCCGCAGGTGTGCCAGCTGAAAAAATCGTTTTTTCAGGCGTAGGCAAAACCGATGCGGAAATGCGCGCCGCCCTGCAGGCAGGCATTGCGCAATTTAATGTGGAAAGCATTGCGGAATTAGAAATGCTCTCGCAATGCGCGCAAGACACGGGCCATACGGCTAATGTCGCGCTTCGGGTGAACCCTGATGTCGATGCGGGGACGCATGAAAAAATCTCAACAGGCAAAGCCGAGAATAAATTCGGCATTGCGTGGGAAGACGCGCCCGGTGCATTTGACAAAGCCAGACAATTACCAAATATCAATGCCTGTGGGATTGATATTCACATTGGCAGCCAAATCACTGACCTTGCCCCTTTTGACATTGCTTTCAAAAAAGTGCGTGAGCTTTATGAGACACTTTGCGCTGCTGGCCACAACATCACCGCACTTGATTTGGGTGGTGGGCTTGGTGTGCCTTATGAACCAGACCAGTCGCTGCCAAGCCCGCAGGATTATGCTGCATTAGTCAAAACAGCTTTTGCCGATTTGCCCTGTCGCTTGTTTCTGGAGCCAGGTCGTTTAATTGCTGCCAATGCCGGCATTTTGGTCAGCTCGGTTATTCGCACCAAAAAAGGGCAAGCGAAAAACTTCATCATTGTTGATGCTGCCATGACTGAGTTGATGCGCCCAACCCTTTATGATGCGCATCACGAAATTGCGGCAGTGACCCCACGGGCGGGTGAGGCTTTGCAATGGGATATTGTTGGGCCGGTTTGTGAAACAGGTGATTTTATCGGCACAAATCGTCATATGTCTGAGCCAGAAGCGGGCGATTTACTGGTTGTTTATACAGTCGGCGCTTATGGCGCGTCGCTTGGTTCAAGCTATAATACCCGCCTCGCCGCGCCAGAAATATTAGTTCAAGGCGACCAATATGATATTGTGCGGCGACGACCTGATTATGATGAACTGCTCGGCTTAGAAGCCATACCTGACCATCTTAAAAACACTGAGTGAAAGCCGCTTTTTCATCTATCAAACCTGTTAAGGGGGGCTGGCTTCCCCCTTTTCTTTTTTTGTAATTTCAGGCAAGCTTAATAAAACCTATAGGAGGAGACAGGTTTTGATACGCTTTGAAAATGTCAGCATGCAATATGATGATGACCCAGAAATTTTTTCTGATACTAATTTCAACCTCCCTCAAGGCAGTTTCACATTCTTAACAGGCCCATCAGGGGCGGGTAAAACATCACTTCTGCGCCTGATTTTTCTGGCGGCACAACCCAGTCGCGGCAAAGTTTTTTTATTTGATGAAGACACCAGCACATTGGCGCGCCCGCATATCCCTTTATTGCGCCGTAAAATTGGCATTGTTTTTCAAGAGTTCCGCTTGCTTGAACATTTGAGCATTTATGAAAATGTTGCTTTGCCTCTGCGCGTGATGGGCGAAAAACAAAATGACTATCGCGATAATATTGTTGAGCTTTTACAATGGGTTGGGCTTGGCGAAAAGGTCAATGCCGCGCCCTCTAGCCTGTCTGGTGGGGAACAACAGCGCGCCGCGATTGCCCGTGCTGTGGTGGCGCGGCCAAAATTAATTATCGCTGATGAACCAACCGGCAATGTTGACCCTGAAATGGGCACGCGCCTGATGCGTTTATTTATTGAGCTGAACAAGCTTGGCACCAGCATTATTATCGCCACCCATGACCAGCATTTATGGCGACAATTCGATTTTCCGCGCCTGCATTTATCCAATGGTCAGGCGGTTTATTCTGCCCATATTGCAACAAATGGCACACCAAATGGCACAAATAATAATGGTGGCCAAGAAATGCCGCAGGAATAAAATCATGAGTCATGAAGCAAACACCCCGCCGCAAAATGCCACACAAAATGCCACACAAAATGCCCCCTTCAATGTCACTTTAGGGCCCATTTTACCGCCTGGCACGATTGGCGGACACGCTTTGGGCATTGTGACGGCCAGCATGTGCTTTCTAGCTTGTTTGGCATTAGGCGCGGCCTTGCTTGTGAACTCGGCGGCAGACCGTTGGCTGGCACAAGCCGCCAGCGCGGTAACAGTACAAATTATTGAAAGCGGCAACCAAACCGCCCAAGACCAATTACCTGTCGTGCAAAAAATCCTTGCCAGAACCCCCGGCATTGCTTCAGCACAAGTGATTGAGCGCGATGATGTTGTCAGATTGCTTGAACCATGGCTTGGCGCGGGCAATGTCACTGATGAGCTGCCTTTGCCGATTTTGCTCGACATTCAACTTGACCCGCAAACCCCTGTGAATCAGCGCAATTTAAAAATTGAGCTTAAAGCCGTTGCGCCCGGTGCCAGTTTTGACACGCATGGACATTGGCAAGAAACGCTGGCGCAAGGCGCTTTTGTTTTGCGCATGCTGGCTGGTTTTATTCTTTTACTTGTCTTGACCGCCACGGCCACTGTTTTGATTTTTGCAACCAGAGCCGCACTCACCGCCAATCGTGAAATTTTAGAAGTGCTGAATTTAATCGGCGCAACAGACCATTTTATCTCACGCCAGCTCACCCGACATTTGGCCAGATTATCATTACTATCCTCCATTATCGGCATGGGGCTCGCCATGGGCTTATTTTATTTTTCTCAAAACCTGTTGCCCATAATGCCACCGCCAGAGCTTTTTCTTGGCTTGGTCGCCGTGGCTGCGCTGATAACCTTTTTTTCCTGGTTTGTGACCTATCATTATGTGATGCGTATTCTTAAAGTGAGTCCTTGATGAAAACATATAAAGACAGAAAAATTCCAAGCTGGGTGCAGGGTGCTTTATGGCTATTGGCTGGGTTGACCGCGCTTTATCTTTTTAGCTTTGCCCTTTTCGCTGAAGGGCGGCGCACCGATGCGCTCCAAAAACCCGACCTGCCCCAAGCTGATGGCATTGTTGTTTTAACGGGCTCATCAAAACGCCGCATTGAAGAAGGTCTTTCTCTGATGGCGGACAAACATGGACGCCGGGTGCTGATAACGGGGGTGCATAAAAATGTTTCAATGGACGATATTTTTGCGATTTCACCCATCGCCCAAAACAAAATCGCCTGCTGCATTGACCTTGATTATCGCGCCAGCAATACAGTCGGGAATGCACAAGAAGCTGCCCTTTGGGCGCGCATACATGGTTATCGCTCCTTGATTTTAGTCACCAGCACCCAACATGTGCCGCGCACATTGATTGAGATGCGCCGCACCATGCCCAATACCCGCCTTATCCCTTATCCTGTTAATCCGCCTGGTATTCGTTTTGATGCTTGGTGGCGCAATCCGGGTACATTTTTTCTATTATTGGGCGAATATTCGCGATATTTATTGGCACTCTTTGATTTAGCAGGAGCGCATGATGCGCATTCTTAAAAACAATCACCCTTTGAAATAATTATGCCGCAATCCTCACAAAAATCTTCACCCCCCTCAAGCGCGCCACCAGCGCGCAAGAAATTATTTGCGCCTTATCTCATTGGGCTGGCGCTCTTATTAGGTTATGCCGCTTTTTGGGTTTACGGAAGCTATCGCATTGAAAAAGAGCTGACCGCTTATGAGGGGCTGCGTTTTAATGCGCTATCGGTCAAAGGGTTTCCAGGCCAATGGCGCGCTGAAGTTGAAACCCTGTCTCTGCATCGGCAAAATGCCATTCTGCAGTCTGAAAAAGCCTATCTCACACGGCTGGTTTATAAGCCCAAACATTATATTTTTTGGGCTGAGGGAGAGCAGCTTTTTCAAGACAGCAAAGGCAATATGTTGACCCTCACAGGTGAGAATTTGCGTGGCTCATTGGTACGTCAGGATTTGGATAATCGGCTGTCGCTTATTGCCGAAAAACCGAAGCTCAAACTGCGCACAGCCAATGCGCCCAATCTGTCGCTGAGCGCGCAAAATGCCTCTTTTCACAATCGGATTTGGCCAGAGGACCCCACCCAAATGGAGCATTTGATAAGCTTCACCACCCTTGAAGGGCTGGAGGGGCTGTCCTTTCCCAAAATTGACTTGGCCATTGCAACCCCGCGCCAAACCGCATTTTCACAAGTCACAATAAATAAGCTCTTCATGCGCCTCACCGCCGATGATGAGCAGACCATGACATTACGCGGCACTGGTCAGTTAAAGCTGGATAGGGCCGGATTTATCAATGGCAAAATTGATTTTCAAATTGTTAATCTGCAATCGCTTTTAGGGCTTTTAGAAACACGGGGTGTGATAAAGCGTGACGAGCGCGACACAATATATTTGCTGGCCAGCCTCGCCGCTGCTGCAAGTGGCGACGCTCAAAACACGCTTTCACTCCCCTTGCAATTTAAGAATGGATTGACTTTTTTGGGCCCGCTGCAAATTGGCCCTGCTCCGCGCCTGCAATAAAAGGGGCATTTTTCGGTTATTTTTTGCGACCAAAATTCGTCTGGTCGGTTTCCTGCCCCGCTTCAATAATGTCACGGCGGATTTGCCGCGTTCTTGTGAACAGGCTTTCTAGCGCATCGCCATCTTTCCAGCGTATCGCGCGCTGCAACGCCGTCAGGTCTTCTGAAAAACGCCCAAGCATTTCCAAAACCGCGTCACCATTATTCAAAAAAACATCGCGCCACATCACAGGGTCAGAGGCAGCGATGCGTGTAAAATCGCGAAACCCTCCAGCGCTATATTTAATCACTTCGCTTTGCGTGACAGCTTCCAAATCAGCCGCCGTGCCAACAATATTAAACGCGATTAAATGCGGCACATGGCTGGTAATCGCCAAAACAAGGTCATGATGATCCGGGTCCATAATTTCGACCTGGCTGCCAATCGCCTCCCATAAATTCCGAATATGCGCCACCGCTTCTGCATCGGTGTTATCCTCTGGTGTTAAAATGCACCAGCGATTTTCAAACAGTGTCGCAAACCCCGACTCGGGCCCAGAATGTTCAGTACCTGCAATCGGGTGACCCGGCACTAAATGTGCGTTTGCAGGCAAATGCGCCATAACCGCATCAATAACAGAACGCTTCACCGACCCCACATCGGTTACAATCGCCCCTGCCTTGAGGCCGGGTGCCAGCTCTTTCATCACCGCGTCAATTGCCCCAATAGGCACATTCAAAAACACAATATCTGCCTGCGCCACTGCCTGTGCTGGCGTTTCGGCAATGCTGTCAACAAAGCCAATTTCAAGCGCTTTTTCACGCGTTTGCGCACTGCGCGCATAGCCCGTAATGTGGCTGCTCAACCCTTTTTCCTGAAACGCATGCCCCAGCGAAGAGCCAATAAGCCCCAATCCAATCAGGGCAATATGCGGACGATTTTGAGTTTCTGATAACTGAGTCATACCGCACCTTCTTGCATCTGGCGCAACTGTTGAAACACATCAACCACTTTTTTCATCGCCGTTTCTGTGCCAATGGAAATGCGCAGGCTCTGTGGCAAACCATAAGAACCAACCACGCGTGCAATTAAACCTGCTTGACACAAAACCTCGTCAGCCCGCGCCGCATCAACCGCGCTTTTTGGGTCAAAATGCACCAGCAAGAAATTGGCCTCACTTGGCACCACATCAAACCCGAGCGCGGTGAGCTGGTCATAAAGCCAGTCGCGCCATTGCGTATTATGCGCCACCGCTTTGGCAATATGCGCAGTGTCTTTTACAGAGGCGATACCCGCCGCCATCGCCGCGCTATTAACATTAAAGGGCCCACGCATACGATTAAGCACTTCAACAATATCGGGCGCACCATAGCCCCACCCTAGCCTCAGCGCGGCCAGGCCGTGAATTTTTGAAAAAGTGCGGGTCGTTAATACATTTTGCGCCTGCGCCACCAGCTCAAAGCCAGATTCATATTTTTCCTCTGGTACATATTCAGCATAAGCGCCATCAAGCACAAAAATAATATCGTCACGCAAGCCAGCATGCAGCGCCCGCACCTCGTCTTTGCTGAGCATAGTTCCGGTTGGATTATTTGGATTGGCCAGAAAAACAATTTTCGTTTTTTCGGTGACAGCTGCCAAAATCGCATCCACATCGGCCACCAAATTGGGTTCCGGCACGCTGACCGCCGTCGCTCCAGCGGCGGTTGCGGCTAGCTTGTAAACCAAAAAACCATGCGCGGTGTGTATCACCTCATCACCCGGCCCCGCATAGGCCTGAGGCAATAATTGTAGTAATTCGTCAGAGCCAAAGCCGCACACAATCTGGTCTGGATTGAGGCCGTGCTGGGCGGCAAGTGCTTCGCGCAAAGCCAGTGCACTGCCATCGGGATAAATCGCCAGACTATCGGCCGCCGCCAAATAGGCCTCAACCGCTTTGGGGCTAGGGCCGAGCGGGCTTTCATTGGCCGATAATTTAATTGGATTGGCCACACCCGCAATCGCCTCGCGCCCGCCTTGATAAGCGGGGAGGTCTAGAATACCAGGTTTAGGTTTTAACTGGGTCATACCCTATTTGGCCTCCAAAAGCGCAAAACTGCCGCAAATGTAAAAATCATCTGCCGCCTCTTGTTGTTCCTCTTGTGTCACAAAACCAGATAATTTGGCAAGACAAATACCATCATGGCACAGTAAGGATTCCGCATTTTGGGGAAGCTTATCTTCAGGCCCAATCATCAATGTGCAATCTGCACCGCTTGGCTCTGGCTGCACATAGCCCACACAAAAATATTCTGGCGTGGGCAGCAAAAGCGGCAATGTCAAAAACAAAAAGGGCGGTGCCATAGATGACTGGCCATATAAAGCATAAAGCGGCGCCAACCAGCTGGCTTCAGACTTGCCCAAAACGCCAATGGATTGCGGGTTAGCCTGTATTTTCTCTAAAATCATCAAATTGGTTTCACAAAGCGCATAATCAGCGGCTTGCCCAAATTGGGCTTTGGCAATGGCAACCGGAACATCATGGTAAAACACCTGCAAGGGCTTTTGCTGGCTTACTGAAGAAGAAATAATCTCCCGCCAAATGGCCTGAAAGCCCGCCAATGGAATGGGGGACTTTGTTTCATGATACCATTGCAAAAATTTCCGCATTTGCTGGGCTTCCCGCGCAGGACGCAGAATATGACTTTGCGGCATTTCTTTTTTGGCCTGCGCCACCTGATCAACAAGTTGCGCACGCGCACCAAGCAATTCAAGCAATTGCGTATCAACCGCGTCAATATCATCGCGCAATTTTGCCAAATCTGGTTTCATTTCCGTCTGCCCATTCCTCATCTTATGCTTTCTTAAATACCGAATAAAGTTTAGTCTTAATCACCATAGGCAAAAAATCAAAGCAAAGATTGACTTTTCTGTCCACACGCGCAATTTACTGATGATTATGACTGATACAACCGCAAAACCGCCAAAAGAAGATAAAAATAACCCACAAGGCAATGAAAAGTTTCATATTTTTGACAATGCCTTGCCGCTTGATAGTGGCGAGACATTACAACCTTTCACCATTGCTTATCAAAGCTGGGGGCGGCTCAATGCGGATAAATCAAATGCAATTTTGATTTGCCATGCGTTAACCGGCGATCAATATGCCGCTGGCACCAATCCTTTAACCCAAAAACCAGGCTGGTGGTCAACCCTGATTGGAAAAGGCAAACCGCTTGATCCGGAAAAATATTTTATCATTTGTAGCAATGTTATTGGCGGGTGCAGTGGCAGCACAGGTCCAGCAAGCCAAAACCCAAAAACCGGTAAACCCTATGGGCTGGATTTTCCGGTTATCACCATTGGCGATATGGTGCGCGCTCAAGCCATGTTGCTTGATGCGTTGGGCATCGACAAACTATTTAGCGTCATTGGCGGCTCAATGGGTGCCATGCAGGTCATTCAATGGACAACGGCCTATCCAGACCGTATTCAGACCGCCATACCGATTGCGGGCGCGGCCCGACATTCGGCACAAAACATCGCCTTTCACGAAGTTGGGCGCCAAGCCATTATGGCCGATATAGACTGGCAGGGTGGCACTTATTATGCCAATGCGCGTATCCCACGCAAAGGCCTTGCTGTGGCGCGTATGGCGGCGCATATCACTTATTTATCTGAAGCGGCTTTGACACGTAAATTTGGCCGGAATTTGCAAGAGCGCGAAAAACTGAGCTATGGCTTTGAGGCTGATTTCCAGATTGAAAGTTATTTGCGCCATCAAGGTTTCACTTTTGTGGAGCGGTTTGATGCCAATAGCTATCTCTATATTACGCGGGCCATGGATTATTTTGATATTGCCGAAGATAATGACGGTGTTTTGGCGCAAGCCTTTCAGAATTGCCAGACGCGGTTTTGCGTCATGTCTTTCACATCTGATTGGCTTTTCCCAACCAGTGAAAGTCAAATGCTTGTGCGCGCCCTTAACAGCGCGGGCGCAAATGTCAGCTTTGTCGAAATTGAAAGCGATAAAGGTCATGATGCCTTTTTGCTTGATGAGCCAGAAATGTTTGATGCGCTGAACGGATTTTTATCTGCCGCAGCGTCTGATTTTGGGGTGACGCATGACTGACCCGACACTCAAACCACACCAATCCGCGCCCGGCACAATCTCAGCCGACCGCATAGATTTATTGCTCATCTCCAGCCTTGTGCCAAATCAGGCGCGGGTGCTGGATATTGGCTGCGGGGAAGGTGACTTATTAGCGCTGCTCAAAGCACAAAAGCATATTGATGGGCGCGGGCTTGAAATTTCACAACGCAATGTCAATACATGTGTGGCACGCGGGCTGTCTGTGGTGCAAGGTGACGGTGATCGTGATTTAGAACAATATCCCGATAAGGGGTTTGACTATGCGATTCTCAGCCAAACGCTCCAAGCCATGCAAAAACCTGAAGATGTGCTGGTGCAGCTTTCGCGCATATCCCATAAGCTGGTCGTTTCCATACCCAATTTTGGGCATTGGCGGGTGCGGCTAAACCTGCTGCGCTCTGGCCGCATGCCGCGCACCAAAACGCTTGATTCAGAATGGTATAACACCCCGAATATCCATTTATGCACGCTTTTGGATTTTAATGAATTATGCGCGCATCTCAATTTAACGATTGAGCATTGCATTTTAATGCGCAATGGGACGACACGAAACCTGACGCGCGCGCCAAGCGGATTGGAAAACCTGCTTACAGAACAAGCCATTTACACCCTCAGCACGGGCGACTAATACCACATCAGTTAAATTTTCTTACGCTGCACTTTTTGGGTTTGTGGCGCAAGCACGGGTTTAGGCTTAAGACGGCGATGTTTTTGTTGGTTCTTGTGACCATCAAGCGGGGCATAAACCAGCTTGGTTGCTTCCACAATTTGTAAACCGCATAAACGCGGGAACAAGTTTTCCCCTGCTTTTTCAAAATAGGGGAAAAAGCGCGGAAAGAATTTGAGGCCAAATCTCCAAAAAACGGGCGGGCAAAACAAGCTGGCCGACCAAAATGTTGGCACCAGCTCGGCCTTATGCAAGGCGCGGCGCAATTGTGATTGGTTAAATGGCTGGCCAGCGCCCCATGGGCTATGGTCGCTGCGCGACCACCAACCCAAACGGTTAGGGGTCACAGCAAGTATTTTCCCGCCCGGCACCAGCACGCGCCGCAATTCTGCTAAAAACCCAGCAATATCGCCCGCATGCTCAAGACCATGCATCAGCAAAATACGATCTATCGAATTATCCGCTAAGGGCAGCAGGCCACCCTCAATAAGAGCGGTTTGATTGCCCGATGCGTGCGGCATTTGCCAACCAAAAACCCCCATTTGGGCTAACATAAAAGCGTATAAATCCGCGTCAGGCCAAAGTTTTTCAAGATATGGCAAGCCATAGCCTATGGCTAAAATCCGCCAATCTTCTTCTTTTTGCGTGGCTGGCCAAATTTCGCCAATTTTATCCGAAACATGCGCAAAAACAGGCTGGCCAAACGCACTGGCATAAAATTCGCGTAAACTAATCACATCATAATGCATGATTTATGGATTTAACCTCTATATATTCTATTATAAATAGCTATCAAACCTTAATCGAAACCGAGCAGGATGCAACTCTCATGACGGGATTAGAAATTGAACAATTTGCGTGCCTAGATGATAATTATGGTTATCTGATACATGATGCCAGTTCTGGTGTCACAGCCTGTATCGACACACCTGATGCTGAAGTTATTCGTCAAACACTAAAAAACAAAGGCTGGCGGTTAACGCATATTTTTAACACCCATCACCATCCTGACCATGCGGGCGGCAATATGTCTTTGCAAGAAGAAACAGGGTGCGAAATTATTGGCCCTGCTGGTGAATGGGAAAAAATACCCGGCCTGACACGCGCTGTGGATCAGGGGGATATGGTGGTATTTGGCACGCATTATTTTGAAATCATCAATGTTGGTGGGCATACGCTCGGGCATATTGCCTATTTTAATCGTCAAGAAAAATTAGCCTTTGTCGGCGATGCTTTATTTGCATTGGGGTGTGGGCGTATGTTTGAAGGCACGCCAGCACAAATGTGGGCGTCTTTGAGCCGTCTCAACCGCTTGCCGCAAGATACGCAAATTTTTTGCGCGCATGAATATACACTCGCCAATGCCGCTTTTGCGCTCAGCATCGACCCTGACAATCCAGACCTCAAAGCGCGGGTTATGGATATTCAGGCGCGGCGCGAACAAAATCTGCCAACAGTGCCAAGCCTGCTCGGGCTGGAGCAAAAAACAAATCCGTTTTTGCGCGTCACTGACCCGACCATTCGTGCTGGCATGAATATGTTAGACGCCAGCAATATCGATGTATTTGCTGAAATGCGTCAGCGTAAAGATAATTTCAAAGGCTAGAAACAGGTGAGTTATGTCCCCCGCATCATTTTTTGAATCACCCGCCACCGCTTTGACCGCCCGCGAAATAACGCAAATTTTTGATATGGAGCCTTTCCCCTTAGGCGGCAAGGCCTGCGCGCAACCCCCTGCGCCTGAAAATAACACGACAGATAAAGAGCCGCAGTCTGTTTCAACTTTTTTAGTGCTGCTTGAGGTCGGTGATGTGCTGGCTTGGCATCGTTATCAAGGCACACAGAACTGGTTTTGGCATGCGGGCGGGCCAGTGACAATGAGCCTGTCGCCAAATGGCCATGACGCATCGGCTTTGCATCTTGGTAGTCATTTCCAAGCAGGGCAAAAGCCGCATCTGCATATTCCGACACAAAACTGGATGACAGCGGAAACATTGGGGGAGTGGAGTTTGTTGGGCTGTGTTTATGCACCCCGCTTTGCGGCTGATTTATTTGAACGCGCGCCTGATAATTGGTATCCCAAGCCGCGCCCTCCAGCCGCATAAAACGACTATGAGCGAATAAGAGAAAAGGCATCACGTGAGTTTATCTATTAAACAGGAATGGGTCACACAGACAGGCGCGCTCGTCACCGCGCTGGATTGGCTTGACCCCTGTGCGAGTTTTTCTGGTTTTGCGGACCAGCCTTTCGCGCTTTGGTTTGACTCGGCAGACACCGCCCACCCCGCCGGACGCTATTCTTATATTGCCGTCGCGCCTTTTGAAACCATATCCATCAAACAAGGCCAGCTTGATGGCATGCCAGTTGAGCCTTTTGACCATTTGAAAATGCGGCTTGCCCATTATCAGGAAGATTGGGACGACCTGCCCGATAACATAAAAAATCAGCTAACCCCTTTTAAAGGCGGTGTGGGCGGGTATTTTGGCTATGACCTCGCGCAAGGCCTTGAACAATTGCCGCCCCCCATCGCGCCCTATGCAATTGATGATGCGGGCCTGCCCGATTTAATGGCAGGGCTTTATGATGTGGTGCTGGCTTTTGACCATCACGCCCAAAATTGCTTTTTATTATCATCTGGCTTTCCAGAAACCAAAGCCGCTTTGCGCGCCCACCGCGCCCGCCAACGCCGCGACTGGCTTTGCGAAAAACTTGCGGGCATTCCCGCCGCACCAGCACATGAGCCGCTTTCTTTTCCAACATTAGAAACGCCGCCGCAAAGCCCCTTATCGGCAGAGGATTATCAATCACGCGTGCAAAAAATCATCGATTATATTTATGCGGGTGATATTTTTCAGGCCAATCTGGCACACCGGTTTACGGCTAAACTTAATGCGCAAGACAGCGCCTTTGCTTTTTATAAACGGTTGCGCCATGTATCAGCCGCGCCATTTGCTGGTTTTTTCCAGCTCGGTGATTGGGCGCTGGCTTCTGCCTCGCCAGAACGGTTTTTATCTTGTGATAAGGAAATGGTTGAAGCGCGTCCGATTAAAGGCACCCGTCCGCGCCAGAAAGACCCGCAAGCGGATAAAGCATTAGCAGAGGAGTTGCGCACGGACCAAAAAGAGCGGGCCGAAAATATTATGATTGTTGATTTATTGCGCAATGATATTTCGAAAGTCTGTACAGAAGGCAGCATAGAAGTGCCGAGCCTTTGCGCGGTTGAAAGTTTCCCCAATGTGCATCACTTAGTGTCCATCATTCAAGGCCGCTTGAAACCCGATGCCGGTGCCACTGATTTATTAAAGGCTTGTTTTCCGGGCGGTTCGATTACGGGTGCGCCGAAAATCCGCGCTATGGAAATCATTGCTGAATTAGAGAATAACTGTCGCGGGCCGTATTGCGGCGCGCTGAGCTTTATTGGTTTCGATGGCGTAATGGACAGCAATATCACAATCCGCACACCGATTATATCAGGCCAGAATATCAGTTTTCAGGTCGGGGGCGGCATCACTGCGCAAAGCCAGCCTGAGGCAGAATATCGCGAGACTTTGCATAAAGCTGAAGGGATTTTGCGGGCGCTGGGTCTGTCACAATCAGAAAACCAAAACCTGTCTCACAAAAAGAGCCGCGCATGATTTTGATTATTGATAATTATGACAGCTTTGTGCACATGCTCGGCCAATATATTGGGGAGCTTGGCTATGAACGCCAATTTGTGCGCAATGACCGTATTGATATTCGTAGCATCTTAGCGCGCCCGCCGGACGCTATTGTTTTATCGCCTGGCCCCGCCACCCCGCAAAAAGCTGGCATTTGCATTGAGCTGGTCAAAGCCTGTCAGGGGCGCATTCCTGTTTTAGGGATTTGTCTGGGTCATCAAGCGATTGCGGTGGCCTATGCCGAATTAGCCGGCGAGGCCGCGCAACACACTGTTACCCGCGCGCCCTATCCGGCGCATGGTGTCAGTGCGGATATTCACCACACCAACCACCCGCTTTTTGCAGGCATACCCTCGCCATTTGCTGCCGCGCGCTATCACTCTTTGGCGATTGCTCATATGCCAAAAACCTTAACCCCTCTCGCGCACACACAAGATGGCATTAACATGGCCGTGGGTGACGAGGCGGCGCAAATTTACGGGCTTCAATTCCATCCCGAAAGCATTTTAACCCCGCATGGCAAACAGGTTTTACAAAATTTCTTTACTCTCACGCAAAAACAGGTGGCCGCATGATTTGGATAAATGGAGATATGCAAAAAAACGCCACCATTGGGCCAGACAATCGGGGGCTTTTGCTGGGTGATGGTGTGTTTGAGACTTTACTCATCACCAACCATCAGCCTTTATTTATCACCCGTCACCTCGCACGGCTTTATGACAGCCTTGACAGGCTGGCCATGCCACCGCGTTTCACACAAGCCGACATCACACAAGCCTGTGACGCGCTTATCAAAGCCATGCAGATTGATGCAGGCCGCCATGTTTTGCGCCTCACCGTGACCCGAACGGGTGGGCGCGGGCTGGATATTTCCTCCGAACCACAAGACCAGCTTTGGCTCATGACCCTTGCTCCTGCTGCACCGGCGGCAGAAGCTTATCGCCTCATCACGGCCACAGCATGTCGGCCAAGTCAGGCGCTGACCAGCCATATTAAAAGCACCAATTATCTAGAAAATATTCTCGCCCGCCAGCAAGCAAAAGAACAAGGCGCAGATGAAGCGCTCATGCTGAATGAACATGGCCGGCTTGCCTGTGCGGCAGCGGGTAATATTTTTGTACAAATAGATAATAGCCTGCTTACCCCGCCAATTGAAGAAGGCGCGTTGGCTGGCACAAGGCGACAAATTTTGCTCGACCATCGCCAAGACATCACACAAGCCTGCGGGCTTGAGGTGAAAACCCAAGCCATCACTCAAGATATGGCCCAAAAATGCCAGCAAGCATTTGTCACCAATAGTTTACAGGGCTGTGTGCCTGTGACCGCGATTGACGGCCATAGTCTCGCGCCAATAGACATAAAAAAATCGCCCGCAATGCAGGCGATTTTGAATTGTTTCAGCCAAGCTGATTAGGCTTTAGGTTCAATCACCTGACGCCCGCGATACATACCGCTTTTCAAATCAATATGATGGGGGCGGTGAAGTTCACCACTATCTTTGTTTTCCACATAGCTTGGGTTTTTCAACGCATCAGAAGCACGGCGCATACCACGCTTTGAAGGTGTCGTTTTTCTCTTTGGAACGGCCATCGTTCAACTCCATTTTCATGTCACTCATGAACTTGGCGGTTTTATAGAGCATAAGAACCGCCGCGTCTAGTCTTTTACTTGATTATTGTTGGGAATAAGGCGCACAAGTTTCCCCTCTGGCAGCTCCGCTAGAATATAAATATAGCCATCAGGCCCCACCCGCACATCACGCAAACGCTCCAGATTATCGATATAAATATCTTCCTGACCCTTTACTTTGGGTGTCGCGGGGCTTGGCGCGGCGCCATTATCCATATCCACCCTAACCAATTTGTCAAAAACCAGACTGGTCACCAATAAATCGCCCTGCCAATCGGCAAATGCGGTGCCGTCATAAATCGCCATGCCACTTGGCGCGATGGACGGCGTCCAATAGGTCAGTGGCTGCTCCATATTTGGCATTTTTGTATAGGGGGTGATGCGTGCGCCTGAATAATCCAGCCCATAAGTAATCACTGGCCAACCATAATTGCGCCCGCCATCAATTTCGTTCAACTCATCGCCCCCTTTGGGGCCATGCTCATTGGCATAAATGCGCGCATGCGCCTTGTCATAAACAATCGCCTGCGGATTACGATGGCCGTAGCTATAGGTTTCAGGCCGGATACCAGATTGACCGATAAAGGGGTTATCTTCTGGAATACCACCCGTATCAGTAATGCGGATTAAACTGCCAGTGGTATTTGACGGGTCTTGTGCTTTTTCTCTTTCATCAAAACTATCGCCCAAAGTGAGGACGAGCGTTTTATCAGCTAAAAACACAAACCGCCCGCCATAATGTGCGGGCCGCGAGCGCATATCCGAAACATAGATTGTTTCTATATTTTCAAGCCCTGTACCAGTGAAGCGGGCGCGGATTATTTTTGTTGCATTTTGGCCAGCCCGCCCTGTGGCGAACGATAAATAAATAAGCTGGTTGTCAGCAAAATCAGGATGCAGCACAACATCAAACAACCCGCCTTGCCCAAGCTTTAGCACCCCATCAATTTTAGCAATGGGTGTGGGCTGTAAAACACCATTTTTAATCAGACGCAAATGGCCGCCATGCTCCGTCACCAGCATGTCGCCATTGGGCAAAAAAGCCAGCCCCCATGGCTCATTAAGCTCTGTCGTGATTTCTTCAACAATAAATTGGTTTTGAGCCTGACCCGGATTCGGCACAAGACAAAACGCCAAAACGGCAATGCTCAAAACAAAAAAAGAGATGTGAAAGCGCATATTTTAATCATCTAAACATAAAAAAAACCTACTCAATCATGCCTTTTTTTGTCATTGTAAGTCCAGCAATAAGTGAGGAATAACCAATGTATTGGCGGCGACGCATTTTCGGTTTTATTGGCAGCGTGTTGGCTTTTGATATTTTAGCCGCTGGGGTGGCTACCCATTTCGTTTTAAGCGAATTAAGCAAGCTTGGGGTTGAGATAGCTTTCCAAACCCGCCTGTCCACAACGCTATATGATATTATCGGCATGGCCCCAACGCTTACACCGATTTTTGGGATTGGGCTGCTCATCGCTTTTGCGGTCACAGGTCTTATTATCCGCAAACTGCCCGCCGCACAAAACCACCCCTCTTTGGCTTATGCCATAGCGGGTTTTGCAAGTGTCATGACGGCTTTATTGGCGATGGAGGCGGTTTTTGGCTTGTGGCCAATCCCCGCCGCCCGCGCCTTATCGGGTCTATTGGCGCTGGGTGCATGTGGTGCCATTGCGGGCTATATTTACGCGCGCTTCGGGCACCAGCAAACCCCCACCTCAACACATTAAGCGTTTTGTGCCTTAAATTCTAACCGGCGTTGATGGAGCAACGGCTCCGTATATCCGCTTGGCTGGGCGCGGCCCTCAAACACCAAATCACAGGCGGTTGCAAATGCAATGGACGCTTCAAAATTTGGCGCCATTGGTCGATATTCTGGGTCGCCTGCATTTTGTTCATCAACAATCGCGGCCATGCGCTGCATGGTTTCCATCACCTGCTCTTTGGTGCAAATACCATGATGCAGCCAGTTCGCAATATGCTGGCTCGAAATGCGCAAAGTTGCGCGGTCTTCCATCAGGCCAACATTATGGATATCTGGCACTTTAGAACAGCCGACTCCCTGATCAATCCAGCGCACCACATAACCAAGTATGCCCTGCGCATTATTATCCAGTTCTTGCTGGATTTCGTCAGGCTGCCAATTTGTGTCGCGCGCCACGGGTACAGATAAAATATCATCAAGTGACGCACGATTGCGTGTTTTAATATTTGCCTGCACCGCATCAACATCAACCTGATGGTAATGAAGGGCATGAATGGTGGCGGCGGTTGGCGAGGGCGCCCAGGCACAATCTGCGCCAGCTTGCGGGTGGCCAATTTTAATTTTGAGCATATCCGCCATCAAATCTGGCATCGGCCACATGCCTTTGCCAATCTGGGCGCGACCATCAAGCCCACACGCCAGACCAATATCGACATTCCAATCTTCATAGGCTGTCAGCCAGGCGGCATTTTTCATTTCAGCTTTGCGGATCATGGGGCCCATTTCCATAGAGGTATGAATTTCATCGCCTGTGCGGTCCAGAAAGCCCGTATTGATGAAAATCACACGGTTTTTAGCGGCACGAATGCATTCTTTCAAATTCACCGTTGTGCGGCGTTCTTCGTCCATAATACCAATCTTAAGCGTATGGCGCGGCAGACTCATGGCATCTTCAACATCTGCAAAAAGCTGGTCACAAAACGCCACTTCCTCAGGTCCGTGCATTTTGGGTTTCACGACATAAACCGAACCCGCCGCGCTGTTTTTAAGCGCCGTATCGGTTTTGGATAAATCATGATGCGCAATCAAACCGGTCATCAATGCGTCCATAATACCCTCAGGGATTTCACGCCCTTCAGCGTCCAAAATAGCTGGATTGGTCATTAAATGTCCGACATTGCGAACCAGCATCAGGCTCAAGCCTTTCAGGGTAAATGCCGCCCCATCGCCAGCCACATAATCACGATTTGGATTCAAATTACGGGTGAAAGTCTTGCCGCCTTTTTGCATTTCACAGGATAAATCACCCTTCATCAGGCCTAAGAAATTGCGATAGGTCTCAACCTTATCCTCTGCATCAACAGCGGCCACTGAATCTTCACAATCAAGAATTGTGGTTACCGCAGACTCCATCATCACATCAGCAATATGGGCCGGGTCGTTTTTACCAATCGAGTCTTCTGCATCAATCAATATATCGGCATGCAAGCCATGATTGCGCAATAAAACAGAACTCGGATTGGCGGCATCACCCCGATATCCGGCAAATTTTGACGGGTCTGTTAATACAGTTTCGCCATTTGGGGTATTCACAATCAGCGCCCCATCAACAATTTTGAAGCCTGTTGCATCGGCATAATGCGCATTTTGCAATGGCGCAATCTCATCGAGCAGCTTTTTTGCTTTTTCAATAACCGCTGCACCGCGCACCGGATTATAGGCGCCTTCCGGTGCCAGCTCGCCCGTTTGGGGGATAACATCTGTGCCATAAAACGCATCATAAAGGCTACCCCAGCGCGCATTGGCAGCATTGAGTGCAAAGCGCGCATTTTTGACCGGTACCACCAGTTGTGGCCCCGCAATATGGGCAATTTCTGGGTCAACATTTTCTGTTTCAATATTAAAATCCGGCCCCTCTGGCACGAGATAACCAATTTCCATCAAAAACGCTTTGTAAGCCTGCGCGTCGTGGGCTTTACCTTTTTGCGCAACATGCCAAGCATCAATCTGGCTTTGCAAATCTTCTCGCTTGGCCAGTAAATCGCGATTGTGCTGGGCGTGTTTTGCTAAAATATCGGCACATGCTTGCCAAAACTGGTCTGGCCCGATGCCCGTGCCGGGCGCTGCTTCTTCAGCAACAAACTGTGCAAGTTGCGTGTCGATTTTCAGACCAGCGATTTCGGTGCGTTGTGTCATGATTATCCCTCTCATTGACATAAATTAAACTCAAAGTTTCGGGGGGTATTTCGTTATATCCCTATATAGCGGACATGGAAAGACCGCCAAATCAATTTCGGCATAGAATTGGGGAAAAAGAATTGGCCAAAAGAATTGGCCAAAAACAAGATTGATGCGGCGATAGCTAAACTTAGAGCTAAATCCTTAGAAGAGAGCCACACCCACATCATAAGCCAAAACCAGATTGGCACCCAATGCGATAATATAAAAATAACTGCGCGGGCTTGGGTTTTTTTCTGTCGCAATCACATAATAAAGCAGACTATGCACAATCCGTGCCGCCGCATATACCCAAATAATCACCTCAAGCCGACCCGCATCAAGACCTAACATCATGGCCATGATAGCCAGCGTGACAAAGGGAACAATATTTTCAAGCGAATTGCGAAATGCGCGGTCACTGCGAAACACAAAAGATTCATGCCCCAAATGCGCATCGACAATGCCGGGAATATATTTTCCCTGACGGCGGTGGGCGATAGACGCAATCATGGCCTGCGCCATAATGGTAACAATCACGACCCAAAGGGCCAGCAGCGCGCACATATAAGTTTCAAACATAGGCTTTCCTTTTTTTCAGTTCAGCATATCATACCCCAAGATACCTTATGCGAAAAGGTGAATTGAAATTAAGACCTCTGCCTGATGGGGAGACGAATAGGATAAAAGGATTTTCACATGCAGCCCTTTACTTTGCCAAATGACCCGAAAGTTTTAGAGACAATCCGCAGCAAAATTGCCGCTTATGATTGGGAAATAATGCGTGATTTTGGCCAAAAAGATAAGCCATGGGCCGGCGGCATGGACCAAAGCTATTTACGCGAATTTTGTGATTATTGGCTGCAGGAATATCAATGGGCGGATAGTCTGGCCGAGCTTAATCAATTCCCACATTTCATGACCGAAATTGAGGGGCTGGATATTCATTTCATCATGGAGAAAGGGTCAGGCAGCAATCCGCCTGCTGTGCTGATGACACATGGCTGGCCGGGTTCGGTTTATGAATTTATGCAGGTCATTCCCCGTCTAGCGCACCCTGAAAATTATGGCGGCACGGCAGAAGATGGCGTCACCGTTATTTGTCCGTCATTGCCTGGTTATGGCTGGTCGGGCAAACCCAAACACCCAATCGGCCCCAAAGAAACCGCTAAGATGTGGAATACACTCATGGTCGATATTTTGGGCTATGACACTTATATCGCGCAGGGTGGTGATTGGGGCAGTCTGGTCACGGGTTATTTAGGCACCGATTTTGGTACAGATAAAGGCGGCGCGTGCCGTGCCATTCATTTGAATATGTATGGTTTGGCCGTGGCGGAAGAGCCTTCAACTCCCGAAGAATTAAGCTGGCTCGAAAATTTTAAAATCGTGATGGCGGCAGAGACAGGATATCTGCATGTGCAAGCAACCAAGCCTTTGACTTTGGCATATGCCATGATGGACAGCCCTGTTGGGGTGGCGGCATGGCTGCTCGAGAAATTTAATGCATGGAGCGATTTGCGCCCACGCCCAAACAAACCCGCGCAAAACCCGTCCCCGCATTTGGAAAATGTCTATACCAAACACCAATTGCTCACCAATATTATGATTTACCTCACCACCCACAGTTTTAATGCAGCAAGCTGGTATTATCTGGCCTATTTCACCAGCAAAACCGGCATGCAGGCAGGCGATAATGTTGGTGTTCCAACCGCAATGGCGAATTATGCGCGGGAGCTAATATGTTTCCCGCCGCGCTCTTTAGTTGAGAAAGGCTATCGCCATATCACCCAATGGACGGATTACGATAAAATTGGCCATTTTGCCGCTTTTGAAGACCCAGAGACATTTTCTGCCGATGTGCAGAAATTTCTAAAAACGCTTTAGCAAAATTATTTTTGCGCTTTCCCGCGTTTCATGACTTCTTCACGCCGCGCTTCAATATCCGCCGCAGTCACATTGGCATTTTTCGCCATTGAATAGTCATATTCATATTGGCTGGCTTGCGCTAAATTCTGACCCAAACCATAATCCATCAAGTGCTTATAGCCCGCAATGGTTTCTGGTACACAAGTCACTATATCGGCGGCAATAGACATGGCTTTATCAAGCAGATTGTCACTTGGCACAACATGGTTCACCAGCCCCCAATCCTGCGCTTCTTGAGCGCTGAAAAAATTGCCCGTAAAGGACAGCTCTTTGGCGCGCGACTCGCCAATAATACGCGGCAGTTTTTGACTTAACCCCCAAGTTGGCACCAACCCAACACGGGCATGCGTATCCGCAAACCGCGCATGGTCTGCCGCAACCAGAATATCGCAGGCCAATGCGATTTCCAGTCCGCCTGTAATGGCAACCCCGTTAATCGCGCCAATAATTGGTTTTGAAAATTTGTTCATGGCTGGCACAAGGTCGCCCGCTTTGAGATTATCCTCAACCGTCATATCAGCATTTTCGCCCATTTCTTTTAGGTCAACACCCGCCGAAAAAGCACGCTCACCTGCCCCCATCAGCACCACAACATGCACCGTGTCATCGGCTTCTAACCGCTCCAAGCACGTTTCCATATTGAGACGCATTGAGATAGAAAGCGCGTTCATTGCCTCTGGGCGATTCATCACCACCAGCGCAATACCGTTTTGAATATCACATGTTAAATCTGTCGGCTCGGCCATTATGTCCCCCCTTTTTGTCATCACCAAACAGCTTAGCGCAATGCTCAATTCGGTCAAGCGGACAAAACATTTCAACCTGTTGGATTGCTTATTTCACAAGCCGTGATAAATTTGAGCCAGTTAAGAAATCAAAAAAGCGAGAATTATCATGACCGATGAAACACCCCTGCTCTATGAAACCGATGGCGCTGTTGCGATTATCACCATGAACCGACCAGATGCGCTGAATGCGATTTCAGCCAAAATGCGGGAAGAATTTGCCGCGACTTTTGCCAAAGTAGAAGCTGATGATGAAATTCGGACTGTTGTTTTAACCGCCAATGGACGGGCTTTTTCAGCCGGCACAAATTTGATGGAAGATTTTTTGGCCGACCGTGAAGATGTCACAGATCATATTATGCGCGATTATAAGCCGCTCATCGATGCGATTGGGACATCTGACAAAACATATATTGCCGCATTAAACGGCCTTTGCGGCGGGGTGGCGATTGGTTTTGCTCTCAATTGCGATTTGGCGGTGATGGCTGATGACGCCTTTATTTTCATGCCTTTTGCCAATATCTCTTTGGTACCAGATGGCGGCAGTTCATGGCTGTTTTTGGACCGGCTGGGATATAAGCGCGCTTTTGCCGCTATTCTTGAAGGCGAACGGCTTGATGCGCAAACCTGCAAAGAAGCCGGCATGGTCAATAAAATTGTGCCTGCGGCTGAGGTGAAACAAACTGCCATTGATTGGGCGCATAAGCTGTCGCAAATAGCCCCGCTCACCTTATTGCACTCTAAACGGCTTTTGCGTGAAGTTGTGGATATGAATTTCGAGCAGACCGTCAAACGCGAAGCCGAGATCCAGCATATATGCATGTCCTCAGAAGATTTTGAAGAAGGGGTTGCGGCTTTCTCTGAAAAGCGCAAACCCGTCTTTAAGGGGAAATAGGGCGGCTGAAAACCGGCTATGAAATAATCTGGTTGCGGTATTTTTGCGAAAAAATATCGCGGCCAATAATATATTTCATGACCTCTGTGCTGCCGGCTAGAATGCGGTTAATCCGCGCATCTAAAAACATTTGCGAAATTGGATACTCTTTCATATAGCCTGCACCGCCATGCAGCTGCACGCCCAAATCGAGCATTTTCCATTCAACTTCATTGGTCATCAGCTTGGCCTTGGCCGCCTTATTCGCGTCCAGTAAACCCTGATTATGCAGCTCGATACAATGGTCGACATAAATTTCGGCAGCTTCGATTTCAGTATCCATTTCGGCCATTTTGAATTGCGTGTTTTGTTGCTCTGACAACATGCCGCCAAAGATTTTGCGGTCCATCGCATATTGGCGGGTCATTTCAAACGCTTTGCGCGCAGTGACAGCACAGCCAACGGCGGCAATCAAACGCTCTTCGGCCAAGCCTTCCATAAGATAATAAAACCCCTTGCCCGGCTCGCCGAGGACATTTTCTTTCGGGATTTTCACATCATTGAAAAACAGTTCCGCCGTGTCTTGTGCGGGTTGGCCCATTTTATCGAGATTACGCCCACGCTCAAAACCTTCCATACCGCGCTCAACAAGCAAAAGCACCATGGCATGCGGGTTGTTTTCAGGGTCAACTTTGGCCGCGACAATCACCAAATCGGCATTGATGCCGTTGGAGATATAGGTTTTTGAGCCATTGAGCACATAATGGTCGCCCTCATCACGCACATAGCTGCGCATGCCCGCCAAATCAGACCCTGCGCCTGGCTCGGTCATGGCGACAGCCAAAATCGTCTCACCACTCACACATTTGGGTAAAAAACGCTGCTTTTGCTCTTCTGTGCCAAGATTATCAATATAAGGCCCCACCAAACGGCTATGCAGCGTGCAATAAAAACCTGCGGTGCCAGCGCGAATGCCCTCTTCCATGATAATCTGCTCATAGCGGAAGTCCTTATCGCCCATGCCGCCATATTTCTCATCTGGCCAAATCATCAAAAAACCACGATCCCCTGCTTTTTTAAAGCATTCGCGATCCACAATGCCCTCTTCGCGATAGCGCGGCATATGCGGTGCAATCTCCGTTTCTAAAAACTTGCGGTAAGCTTCGCGGAACATATTTTGTTCTTCAGTGAATTCAACCATCATGACCCCCAATTCAATTTGACCAAACTTACGATAAACCTTAACTTGAAGGAAAGCATAGAATTTTGCAAATTTGAATTCACATTTTAGAAAATTTAATGTGGTGCTTTTTGTCACAGCTATCATGCGCACAGACGGGGGAAAATATGTCTAATACGCCTGACCAAACCAAAAAAATTATTGTTGAGATTGATGGCCCTATTGGCAGCATCACGCTTAATGATCCAGAAAATTCCAACGCGTTGGGGCGGCAAATGGTGCGTGATTTTGCCAAAGCGGTGACACAATTAGATTTAGACCCAAATATTCGTGCCGTCATCATTAAGGGAAATGGGAAAAATTTTTGCGCCGGTGCGAATTTGAAGGAAGCGGGCGAGCTTGAAGAAAACACCCGCACATCGGACACTTTATTGGCCGAGTATTTTCCCGGCATTGATGGCATCGGCAAGTCAGATAAAATTTATATTGCTGCCATTCAGGGCGCGGCGTCGGGCATTTCTGGCGCCATTGTCATGAATTGCGATTTGGCGATTATGGCTGAAGGGGCCTATATGCATCAGCCCTTTATGACCATTTCATTAGTGCCAGATGGCGGCACACATTGGCATTTGCTGCGTAATTTAGGCTATAAAAAATCACTGAATATGATTTTGAATTGCGAAAAATTAGCAGCTGAAGAATGTGTCGAAGCAGGGCTGGTGAATAAGGTTGTTCCGCAAAATGAACTTTATGAGCAAGCCCATCAATTAGCGACCAAAATTGTGCAAGGGCCACCCCTCGCCCAAACCGCCAGCAAGCGGCTATTACGCGCCGCCGCCACGCAGAGTTTTGAAGAAAGCTTTATGCAAGAAAGCTATGAGCAAAATAATCTGGCATCAAGTGCCGATTGCTTTGAGGGCATTACCGCGTTTTTTGAAAAACGCCCACCGCGCTTTACGGGGTCTTAATCCCACTCTCAGAAACTGTATCAGAATCTGTATTTATATCAGGCGCTATGGTGCCGCGCAGCGTAAGCGGCAGCATGGCCATCATAAAACCACCTGTCAGCACTGGCATCACAAAAACGCGGAAATAAACCCAATGAGCCTCGCTTAAAACGCGCCATGCCAGCTCATTTGATAAAGCAGCAAACAGAAAAAACAAGCCCCATCGGCGACTCAGCAAAAACCAAGTCTCTTGAGTGAGGTTAAATTGCGTGCCGAAAAAAACCTGCATCATGGCGCGCCCCTGAAATAACCCACCGAGCAAAACGGCGGCCAAAACAAAGCTAAATACGCTGGGCTGTACTTTGATAAGCAATTCTTCCTGCACCAAAACGGCGGTCAGGGTCATGGCGCCGGAAAGAAGAGTTGAGAAAACAATAAAACGCGCCACACGCTTTTCAACCAGCCAGTAAACCAAAAGGCTTACCAATGTCGCGGCCAAAGTCGCCAGCGCCGCAAAAAACAAACCGCCATTTTCATAAGCAAAAAAGAACACACAAAGCGGCACGATTTCCCCAAACATGGAAACCAGTCGCATTTGCCTGACTTTATCCATCAGCGTCACGGGCGCACCCGTAGCTTCTGGCATATCTGACGATGAAGGAGACGGAGATGTTGACACAACGCATACCTCTTAACTAAACCTAGCCAAGAAGATAGAGCCTTATGCCAACACGCCCAATCTTAATGAAAATGGCCTTAAAAAAGCCACTCGAATTTATTCACGCTCAAATGTCATGCCCGCATTGGCGACCAGGCGCGCAATCAGTTTTTCACCCATTGCTGGTGCTGAGGTATAAACACCACCCTGCAAATCAGGGCAATCCTCAAGCAAGCAAATCGCGCTTTCGGCCAACATTTTTGAAGTTGACCCATAGCCAGGATCCATATCCCCCGTGACAGCGGCTTTTAAGACAGTGCCATCAGGCATTTCACCTAGAAACAACACATCATAGGAACCCGCCTCGCGTTTTTCGCGTGAGGGCCCTTCGCCCGGCTGTGGCACATTTTCACCCTGCAATGGATTAGCACTGCTAATAAATTCCGCAACGGCCTTGCCTTCTTCTCCCGCGCCCGCGACCATCATTTCATCATAAATAAAATCTTCGCCATAGGCATGCCCCATCAGCGCATTAGAGCGATGCACATTTTTGGTGTTAATCGCTGCCATAATAAATGGCGCCACCCACATGCCCAAAAGCTCATCTTCATAAGGCTTATTATCTTGCGGCTGCTCAGGGCCTTTAAACCCATTGGCCAGACAAAACGGGTCTATCATACGCATCAACAAATCGGGCTCTTTTTCCAAGCGCGCCAAAGACGCACCAAGAGAAGCAGCCGTGCCGCCTGAAAATTCACCGTCCATCACCCGCACCCGACAACGCACACGCGGTGCCGGACGCCCGAATTCAGCCTGCGCGGCGTTTTGTAAAAACAGCACGCCCAAATCAAATGGAATTGAGTCAAAGCCGCAGGAATGCACAATCCGCGCTCCGGTTTCGCGGGCTTTGGCATCAAACTGCTCAATCATGTCAGACATCCATAACGGCTCACCGCTCAAATCCACATAATCAACACCCGCATTGGCGCAAGCCTCAACAAGCTTTGTGCCATATAGCTGGTAAGGCCCAACCGTGGTGATGATGCATTTTGCCTGCGCCACCATTGCCTCAACACTTGCCATATCCTGCGTATCAGCAACAATCAGCGCCACCTCATCTGGCACCCCGATTTCAGTGCGCACCTGCGCGAGTTTGGCTTCGCTCCGGCCCGCCATAGCCCAGCGAACAGAACCATTAGCCCCATATTGCTTGTTCAAATATTCAGCTACCAAGCGCCCTGTAAAACCGCTCGCGCCAAAAACAATAAGATCGAATTTTGTGTTGTCTGTCATGATAATTTCCCCCTGCGGGATAAGCTAATACCTCTGCAAGTCATATGCAAATGACAAATCGGCTTTTATTTGCTATTGTGAAAAAAATAACAAGAAAAAGAAGTCCAATGCGCTTATCTCATACATCTGCTTTTGTGCTGCTCTTATTGGGCGCCGATATTTATAAAACCCAAGCGGCGAAAACCTATCTGACCAAACTTGATTTATCAGCTGGGCAACCGCTTTATGATCAAATGATGGCTTATTGGCCGCATTATGACCAGATTGTCAAAAATCGGAAACATGCGGTTTTGCAATTGATTGAGATTTTATTGCTGAGCGGCGACTTGCCCCATCAAATTTTAATTGCCGCCGCTGGCATGGACGCGATGGGTCTTGAAATCGCGGAAAGATATCCCGGCGCGCATATTTATGAAATTGATGAAGCGTTTATGGAACAAAAAAGCAAGCTCATCGACCACCCCAGAATGACAATGCTCACGGGTGACCTTACCCAGCCCGCAGCCTGTCTTGAGGGTTTGACTGCTGCAGGCTGGCGAAGCGGGCGTCCGAGCCTCGTGATATATGAAGGGATAAGCTATTACCTGCCACCAGAAGCCTTAGGCGGGTTTAACGCTGCCATCGCACCGGATTATGCGATTGTTGATTATCATAAGCCTTTTGAGCTGGTTGATGCGCGGGCCAAAGAGCTGGCCATTTACTGTTTTGAAACCATTTTGGGGGCGAAAGGCTGCGCCGAATTAAGCCGGTTTGATGTTAAAGCTCTAGAAGACCTGCTCGGGCTGCCGATTTTTGAACGCATGAGCATGCAGGCAATGGAAAAAAACCGCATGAGCCGCAATCATCATTTCTGCACAGAGGCAAATGGCTGGATTGAGGTCAGCCTATTTGGTAAGGCGGGCAAGTAGCTTTGCGCGGAATTCTGGATTTTGGCGCAATTCTTTTTTCAGCTTGGCTTCCCGCGACATCGCCGCGCTGCGGGTTTTGAAACTTTCCGTATAAAGCAAAACCCATTGCCGCCCGCGTGTGGCTTTGGCGCCTATGCCCTGATTATGCTTTGCCAAGCGTGCTTCCACATCATGCGTCCAGCCCGTATAGGTGCGCACCGTACTGCTTTTTGCGCCACTTTTTGCGCTATTGCTGCGGCTTCCCAGAACATAAACATAGCACGGCGTCACATGGCTCACATAAACCCCCTAAAACAGTTTATTATTGGCTAAAAAACAGTATCATGAGTTGCATATTTTTTAACAGTGCGTAAATTGAGGCCAAACGCTTTCATGCTGGTTTATTTTATTTAAAGGATCTTACATGACCACCGAAAAACAATATATCCGTCACGATTGGAGCAAGGACGAAATTCTGGCTTTGTTTGACATGCCTTTTAACGACCTTTTGTTTGAAGCCCAGACCATTCACCGGCATTTCTTCAACCCTAATCAGGTGCAAATGTGCCAATTGCTCTCTATCAAAACCGGTGGTTGCCCTGAAGATTGCGGCTATTGCAGCCAATCCGCACATGCCCCAACCGGCTTGCAAGCTTCTAAACTTATGGAAGTTGAAAAAGTTCTGGCCGAAGCCAGACGCGCCAAAGAAGCCGGCGCAACCCGCTATTGCATGGGCGCGGCATGGCGCAGCCCAAAAGACCGCGACATGGAAGCCCTCAAATTGATGATACAAGGCGTGCGTGATTTAGGTATGGAGAGTTGCGCCACTTTGGGCATGCTGACCCCAGAACAAGCTAAAGAACTCGCCGATGCGGGGTTGGACTACTATAATCACAATATTGATACATCTGAAGACTTCTATGAGGAAGTCATCACAACCCGCAGTTTCCAAGACCGTTTGGACACATTAGAGCATGTCCGCAATAGCGGCATGAAAGTCTGTAGCGGGGGGATTATTGGCATGGGCGAGAAAATTTTTGACCGCGCTGAAATGATACGCACGCTCGCAAATCTGCCGGAACACCCAGACAGTGTGCCGATTAACCAGCTTATTGCTGTACCTGGCACAGCGCTCGAAAATGCCGAGTTGCCACACCCGATTGATTTTGTGAAATGTATCGCCGTTGCCCGCATCACCATGCCGCGCTCATCAGTGCGCCTGTCGGCGGGGCGTGAAGAAATGAGCGACGAAATGCAAGCCTTATGCTTTTTTGCCGGTGCAAATTCCATTTTCGTGGGTGACGAATTGCTAACCAAGAGCAATCCGGCACGCGATAAAGATGGCCAGCTTATGGCACGATTAGGGCTGGAGGGTCTGCCGGCTTTTGAAGAGCCTGCTAATCACTAATATTTAGCGCGGGGCGCGTTTAGCAAGAATACGCTGTAAGGTACGGCGATGCATGTTAAGGCGCCGTGCGGTTTCTGACACATTGCGGTCACATAATTCATAGACACGCTGAATATGTTCCCATCGCACACGGTCTGCAGACATTGGATTTTCAGGCGGCGGCGCCTTACTGTCTGGGTCGGCTTTTAAGGCCGCATCAATTTCATCGGCATCAGCAGGCTTGGCAAGATAATCTATCGCGCCTTTTTTCACCGCTTCGACCGCTGAGGCAATATTGCCATAGCCTGTCAACATAATGGCACGCCCGTCTGGATTAGCCTTCTGGACGGCTTCAATCACACTCATACCATTGCCGTCTTGCAGGCGCATATCTATCACCGCGAAATCTGGCTTAATGGCTTGCGCCAGCTCAATGCCCACCTTGACACTATCTGCGCAATGCACAACATAACCGCGCCGTGCCATTGCCCGCTCCAGACGGTTCAGCCAAGCTTGGTCATCATCAACCAGCAATAATGTTTTTTCCTGTGTCATCTCAATACCTTGATTATATTTTATTATTTAGGTGGCTCGAGTGAAATTTCAAGTAGGTCACGCGGCCAAACCAGCTTAATAGACGCGCCTGATTGTGGCGCAACAAGATTGCTCACCTCTAGGCTTGCGCCGGTGCGCTCCAGCATGGTTTTAGCAATAAAAAAACCAAGCCCCATTCCCGATTGCGCAGTCACACTGCCCCGACTTGCTCGTGTTGTAAGCCACGGCTCACCTAATCTGGATAATAATTCAGGCGCAAAGCCCGGCCCATCATCGCTGATTTGGACTGTGAGTGTATGAATATCTTGTGTCACGCTTATCACGACTTTCTGGCGCGCAAATTCACCCGCATTTTCAATCAAATTCCCTAAGCCATAAATAATTTCAGCCTTGCGATGAACCATTGGCTCTTCATCAATAAAAATAAATTCTTTTTCAATTTCAATCATCGGCTGACCGGCCTCTTCAATGGTCTGGTCAATCAGGGCGGTGATTTTCATTTGCGAGAAAATCTGGTCGCTTTGATCGCTATCAGCTGTCAATGAAGTCAAGATTTCCCGGCAACGCCGCGCTTCATTTTGCAAAGTTTCCAAATCTTCGGCCCATTCACCATCAGCCATCGGGCTGGCTTGCAGCTCTTTCGCAATCAGGCCAATCGTGCCAAGTGGCGTACCAAGCTGATGCGCAGCAGCTGCGGCAAACCCATCAAGCGCTGACAGGCGGTGTTCGCGCGCCAGCACTTGTTGCAAAGCGTCACTGGCCGCACGCATACGCCGCCCCTCATGGCTAACCCGCCACACATAGGTAGAAATAAAAGCCAGCCCCAACAAAAGCGACATCCATATACCAAAAATATAAAGCGGCGGTTGCGCAGGCAGGCTGTCATCGCCCCATGGCAGGGGATAATGATAAACGGCTAGAAAAGTACTGGACGCGGCCGCCAAGCCTACCAAAATCCATGTCGTGCCAGCGGTAAGAGTGGAAGCAGAAACAGTCACCGGTGCCAAAATAAGCAAGGCAAAGGGATTACTTAAACCCCCAGTGAGATAAAGCAGAAAAACCAATTGTATCAAATCATAAGCCAAAGTGAGAGCTGTCGCCCGAACACTCAAGCGATGCGTGCGGGGAAAGCGCAGGCTTAACCAAATATTCAACACAATTGAGATGGAGATAACCGCGAGTGATTCAATGACCGGAAACTGAAACTTTAAGAACCCCGCCACCAGTAAAACAGCCGCCAATTGCCCGGAAATGGCCAGCCATCTGAGCAAAATCTGAACGCGCAACAAAACACCGCTATCGCGCGTCAATAAAGCAGGTTGGTTTTCACCTGCCATATAAAGGCTTTGTTTTTGACCCGCCTGAGACATATGTTACTGGGCTTCCTCAAGCACCCTTAACAATTCAGGGTTGCGGCGTTGGCGCGCCCAATCCAGAGCGGTGCGGCCTGTTAAATCGGTATCTTCCAGATAAGCGCCTTTTTCAATCAGCAGCTTGACCGCGCCCACATGGCCCTCGCGCGCGGCGATAATAATAGGTACTTCCTTGCGCATACCCGTTTTATCAATATCCGCGCCCGCCTCAAGCAAGAGCTTCATAATTTCAACATCACCGCGTGCCGCCGCCACCGTCAGCGCCGTACGCTCTTGTGCGCCGCGGTCATCAATGCGCGCCTTGCGATAAATCAGATACCGCACCGCATCAACATAACCATTTTCAGCCGCAATGATAATGGGCGGATTGCCATCTCGCCCGCGCGCATTGGGGTTATCGCCCTCAATATAGCCGCGCTCCATCACTCCAAGACTGCCCGTGCGCGCCCCTTTAATCATATCCGTTTCTGACATCAGGCCCTGACCAGAAGCAGGGCTCACCGCAACACTTATCACCAGCCCCAAAAACAGACTAAATAAGCCATTGATATTGCTCGGTTTTTTTATATGCTGCATATTTTGCTCCTACTGACAGCGCGTGTTGCGCTTTGTCTGTTTATCTTTGCTGCCTATCATTATTTTGATTTTGAATCATCTGGTCATTTGACCCTAACCCATGATATAAACTGCGTCATGATAAAACAAGAAAGCAATCACAAACAAGCCATGAGTTGTATCACCCTTTATGCCCGCATTTCGTAATATTTTAATCGCCATCGCCCTTATCGCCACCCTCATCGTGCTGGGCATTTCTGTGACAGCGCTTTGGCAAAAGAATATGGGGCAAAATAAGGTGTCCCAGACCCCCTTAAAACTCCGCCAAAAACCGCCGCTTGAAAATCTTGATTTTAAGCTGGTTGATGAAAACAATCAGGCCGTTGCGCTAACAGATTATGGAACGCGATTTAAGCTGGTTTTTTTTGGCTTTACTTATTGCCCAGATGTTTGCCCCAATCAGCTTACTGTTATCGCCAATGCGTTGGACGAGGCACAAATCGCGCCACAAAAATTGCAGCCGCTTTTTATCAGTTTAGACGCTGAGCGCGACAGCCCCGCCATCATGGAAGAATACACAGCTCATTTTCACCCCGATATTATCGGCTTAACGGGCAGCGCAGAGCAAATTAAAGCCGCGGCAAAGCGCTTCAAGGTTTATTACAGCAAAGTTGCAGATGAAAGCTCCAGCGCGGGCTATACGATTGACCATTCCTCAATCGTTTTTCTGCTCGGTCCAGATAATGAGTTCTTACGCGCCTTCACTTTTCGTGACAGCGCCAGCACCATCGCACAGGCTTTAACTGAGGCTATAAACTAAATATCCAAATTATTGACCGATAGCGCATTTTCCTGAATGAACTGACGGCGTGGCTCAACCACATCACCCATCAGCTGCTCAAACAGGCCATTGCTTTCCGCCACATCTTGAATTTGCACCTGCAATAATGAACGCGCATTGCTGTCCAGCGTGGTTTGCCATAATTGGTCGGGGTTCATTTCTCCCAAACCCTTATAACGTTGTAAGCTAAATCCATGTCGCCCAATATCCAGCACAGATGTCAATAAAGCGGTTGGCGAGTGAATGATGATTTCCTTGTCTTTATTCTGCAAGCGGGCGGGGCCCAGATAAACCTGCTGCAAGGCCTCTGTCATATTATCCAGCGCGCGCGCATCAGCAGAAGCAATCAGGGGCGCGTCAATTTCAATATGTTCGCGCACACCGCGCAATTCACGCCAAAGCATCAACCCTCCATCGCCAGAAGGCTCACCATGCCAGCCCTGTTCAATATCATCAAACAGGCTGTCCAAACGCTTTGCGATATAAGGCGCTGTTTGCCCAGCCAAATCTGGCTTTGACATAATATCAGGCGTTAAGGCACCCGCAATCGCGGTTTGCTCAATCACAAAATGCGGATAACGCGGCGGCAGAGAATTCAACAAGGTTCTGATTTTGCGCGCCTGATTAACCAAATCAATTAAATCCTGCCCGCTTCTTTGTTCGCCATTATGCAGCGTCAAAACTGTTTCCTTCGCGCCAGCATCAATCAAATATTCTTCCAGCGCGCCCTCATCTTTCAAATAGGTCTCAGAACTTTGCCGCTTGACCTTATAAAGGGGCGGTTGGGCGATATAGAGATGGCCGTTTTCAATAATTTGCGGCATTTGACGATAGAAAAAGGTTAAGAGAAGTGTCCGAATATGCGCACCGTCCACATCAGCATCGGTCATGATGATAATTTTGTGATAACGCAATTTCTCAATATTAAAATCATCGGGGCCAATGCCAGTACCCAGCGCGGTAATCAAAGTGCCGATTTCAGCAGAGGACAACATTTTGTCAAATCGCGCCCGCTCGACATTCAAAATCTTACCACGCAAGGGCAGCACGGCCTGGTTTTTTCGGTTGCGGCCCTGCTTAGCAGACCCGCCCGCGGAGTCGCCCTCCACAATAAATAATTCGGCTTGCGTTGCGTCTCGCTCCTGACAATCCGCCAATTTGCCGGGCAGGCTAGAGACATCAAGCGCGCCTTTGCGCCGTGTCAATTCGCGTGCCTTGCGCGCGGCTTCGCGGGCCATTGCCGCTTCGGCCACTTTTGCCACAATATTTTTGGCTTCTGCCGGATGCTCTTCAAACCATGTGTTGAGCAAATCATTAACGACACTCTCCACCACAGGTCTGACTTCAGAGGAAACAAGCTTGTCTTTTGTCTGGCTTGAAAATTTTGGGTCCGGCACTTTGACCGATAACACAGCCGTCAGGCCTTCGCGGCAATCATCGCCACTGAGGGTTACTTTTTCTTTTTTCGCAATCCCGCTCGCATTGGCATAGCCATTAACCGTTCGGGTTAAAGCCGCCCTAAAGCCAGCCAAATGCGTGCCGCCATCGCGTTGTGGAATATTATTGGTGAAACATAAAACAGTCTCATGATAGCTATCATTCCACCAAAGCGCGACTTCCACACCAATATCATCTTTTTGCGAAGTCACAAAAATCGGGTTATCGAGCAAATTGGTTTTGCTGCGATCCAGATAATTCACAAAGGCTTCAAGACCGCCCTCATAAACCATTTCTTTTTCAATAACTTCTGCCCCGCGATGGTCGCTTAAATGAATGCGCACCCCGCTATTCAAAAAGGCCAGCTCGCGCAAACGGTGTTCAAGCGTTTTATAGCTGAACTCCGTCATGGTGAATGTTTTATCCGATGGGTGAAATGTGATATGCGTGCCGGTCTGGTCAGACGCCCCTTTTTCAGCCAAATCTGCCACCGCTTCGCCATGCTCAAAGCGCATATGATGCTCTTTACCATCGCGATAAATGGTCAGCTCAAGCCAATCAGACAGGGCATTCACAACCGAAACACCCACGCCATGCAAGCCACCTGAAACCTTATAGCTGTTGGAGTCAAATTTACCGCCAGCATGCAGCTGGGTCATAATCACCTGCGCTGCCGACACGCCTTCTTCAGGATGCATTTCAGTCGGGATACCCCGCCCATTATCTCCAACCGTCACAGAGCCATCAGCGTTCAGGCGCACCGTCACAGTATCGCAATGACCAGCCAAGGCTTCATCAATCGCATTATCAACCACCTCATAAACCATATGATGCAGGCCCGTGCCATCATCAGTGTCGCCAATATACATGCCAGGCCGTTTGCGCACCGCTTCCAGCCCCTTCAGAACCTTAATCGAGGAGGCGCCATAATCTTCAGTCTCGGTTGCATTTTCATCTGGTTGATTGTTGTTTTCGTCACTCATGAGATGTCCTCTCCTGCTTGCAGCACATGGGGCTGCCCCTCTTGAATTTGTAAATGTGTGGCCCCGCAAATTTGCGTAAAGGGCTGGAATATGTCGGCATCTGTTCCCGTCAGCCAAGCTTGCGCGCCAAGCTCGGCAATGACTTCAAACAAAGCTTGCCGGCGGCGGGCATCTAAATGCGCGCTCACTTCATCTAATAATAACACCGGCACGGCGCCCGTTTGCGCAGCTATCACCCGCGCTTGCGCCAAAATTAGCCCAACCAATAAAGCCTTTTGCTCACCTGTGGAGCATTTATCCGCCGCCATATCTTTACCAATATGGCGGGTGATTAAATCTGTGCGATGGGGGCCTTCTAGGGTGCGGCCAGCGGCGGCATCAAGCCCTCTTTGGCGGGCTAATAATTGCCGATAATCATCTTCAACCTCGCCTGCGGGGCGTTGGCGCAAATCAGCCTCTAAGCGGCCATCAAGCGCGATTTGCGCTTGTGGGAAAACCGCATGCTGGCCTTCAACCAAAGAATGGCTCAACACATCAAGCGCCTCTAGCCGCGCCGCCGCAATCGCCACCGCTTGCTCGGCCATATTGGTTTCAATGCCATCGAGCCAAACGGCGGAGGGGCTTGGGTCTTGCAGCAAACGGTTGCGCTCACGCATAGCTTTTTCAAACGCTTGGAGCGCTTTATTGTGATACGGCATAAGACCCGTGGTGAAGCGGTCAAGAAACTTCCGCCGCCCCGAAGCGCCATCAACAAACAGGCGATCCATAGACGGGGTGAGCCATAATTGCGGACAATATCGCAGCAGGCTCTCAAAGCCTTTGGCAGGCTCGCCATCAAGCCTTAAGCGACGGCTTGATTTACCCGCATCCATACCAACACCAATGCGCATATCCCCATCTTGGGTCATAAGCTGGGCCGAAATCGCCCAGCCGCCAGTGCCGTCAAATCGCGCCAGTTCAGACAGGCTCGCACTGCGCAAACCTCGTGAGGGACCAAATTGTGAAACCGCCTCTAAAATATTGGTCTTGCCAATACCATTATCCCCCGTCAGCACCACCCCCCCTTTGGCGCAGCTGAGCCGCACATGGCTATAGGAGCGAAAATCAGTCAGGGTAAGCTCGCAAATATGGGGCGTAAACGGCCGATGACCCGCCTCTGCCCCAATTTGTGATTGGGGCGCGGTATCAATTTGCGGAGCGAGAGATGAAGCCATATGTTTACACGCGCATCGGCATCAAGACATATAACGCATCAGCATCTTTTTCATCGCGAATAATCGTCGGCGAGCCACTATCGGCCAGCTCAAAAGTCGCATTATCGCCATCAAGCTGGCTGGTAATGTCAAGCAAGTAACGGGCATTAAAGCCAATTTCCATCGCATCTGAACCATAGCCAACGCTCAACTCATCAACCGCCGAGCCGCTTTCTGGATTCGAGACAGTGAAAGTCAGCTTGTCTGTTTCAAGGCTTAACTTCACAGCACGCGATTTTTCATTCGAAACAGCCGACACGCGGTCCACGCTTTGGCCGAAAGCCTTGCCGTCCACCGTTAGCACCTTGTCATTATTTGTAGGTATCACCCGATTATAATCTGGGAATTTGCCATCAATCAGTTTTGAGGTCAGGACAATATCAGAGAAAGCAAAATTAATTTTTGTATCAGAGACTTGAATAGAAACCTCACCATCAGCCTCTTCGAGCAGCTTTTGCACCTCATTGACTGTTTTGCGCGGCACAATAATGGCAGGCATGCCATCTGCGCCAACAGGCTGGTCAGCCTGCACCCGCGCCAGACGGTGGCCATCGGTTGCTACCGCACGCAGCAAGGCTTTGTCACCATCTTCTAGCGTGTGCAGATAAATCCCATTGAGGTAATAACGGGTTTCCTCTACCGATATGGCGAAGCGTGTTTTATCAATCAGCCGCTTTAAGGTTTCAGCTGGCAACGCAAAAGCAAAAGGCATTTCGCCGGCTGTTAATTCGGGGAAGTCTTCCCGCGGCAAGCTCTGCAACGCAAAGGAAGATTTGCCCGCTTTCAAATGAAGCTTATTGCCGGTTTCGTCAAGCGACAGTTCAACCTGCGCCCCTTCCGGTAGTTTGCGTACAATGTCATACATCATATGCGCGGGCGCGGTCACCGCACCTGGCGCGCTTACTTCTGCCTCTACTTTTTCGCGAATTTCAATTTCCAAATCTGTTGCCGTCAATACCAGCGCCCCATTCTCTGAGGTCAGCATTACATTCGATAAAATCGGGATTGTATTGCGGCGTTCAACAACGCTTTGGACATGGTTAAGAGCTTTTAAAAGGGCGCTGCGTTCGATGGTTACTTTCATTTTCTTCTACTTTCCAATCTTACTTGCCATTTAGTCGGGCATCAGAAACGAATCTCTGCTTAAAAATATAACATTAAAGCCAGAAAAAAGCACACTTTTGCACGCATTTTTGGGGTAAAAATAGCGATTTCCAGTGCGCGCAGAAAGACCCGCGAGACCGCGCCAGAACAGGTTATAAAAAAAGCCGCAAGACCCCATTAACCCAATGAAATCTAACGGCTTTTAGAGATGGTTTTTGGCAAGAGGCGCGTTAACCGCCCAAACTGCGTAAGAGCAAATCCACATCCTCATCAATCGATGGGTCATTTTCGCGCAATTCTTCAACTTTTTTCACCGCATGCATCACCGTTGTATGGTCTCTGCCACCAAAACGGCGCCCAATTTCAGGCAATGAACGGGTGGTCAATTGCTTGGAAATATACATCGCAATCTGGCGCGGGCGGGCAATCGTCCGCGAGCGGCGCGCCGACAGCATATCGCCCATACGCAGATTATAATATTCCGCCACTTTGCGCTGAATCTCGTCAATGGTAATGCGGCGGTCAGATGCCCGCAATAAATCACGCAGCACATCTTTAGTCATATCCAGCGTGATGGTTTTGCCATTTAGAGAAGCTGAGGCGACAACGCGGTTGAGCGCACCTTCAAGAATCCGAATATTGGAAGAAACGCGCTGAGCAAGAAATTCCAAAACCTCTGTCGGTATCACAATATCTTTTTTATTCCGTAATTGAGCTTCTGCTTTGGACTGCAAAATACCCAAGCGCAATTCATAATCTGTCGGGTGAATATCAGCCACCAAACCCCAGCCTAAACGCGAGCGAATGCGGTCTTCAATACCCTCAAGGTCAGAGGGCGAGCGGTCAGCAGAAATAATGACTTGATGGTTTTTATCAATCAACGCATTGAAAGTATGAAAGAATTCCTCTTGCGTGGATTCCTTGCCTGCAATGAATTGAATATCATCAACCATTAAAACATCAACTTCACGGAATTGTTGCTTGAACGCCATGGTGTCGCGAAACCTTAAAGCGCGCACAAATTGATACATAAATTTTTCAGCAGAAATATATAAAACGCGACGGTCTCGATTGCGGCGGCGTATTTCCCAAGCAATCGCGTGCATTAAGTGGGTTTTGCCCAAGCCAACCCCGCCATATAAAAATAGCGGGTTGAAATCCGCACCATCGGACTCAGAAATCCGTCGCGCAGCGGCATGCGCCAGCTCATTAGATTTACCAACAATAAAATTATCAAATGTGTAACGCGCATCTAGCTGACCGCCAATATCATCAGGCGCCGCGCCCGCGCCGTCTGGCGCGCCCCGATTGGCCTGTCCATTGGCGACATGTTTGGCGTCCCCGCGCAAACGCAATGGGGTAACTTCTTGGACCCGCGCTTCTGGCGCTGACGGCTTTTGCAGCTCACCGACAATAATGGTTACGGCAGAAATTTCTGGGTTTTCATTACGCCAATAATTCTCAATACGCGTCAGATAATGCTGCTCAATCCAAGAACAAACAAAACGTGTCGGCACTTCCAGCACCACTTTGCGTCCCCGGCTTTCACCGACTTTAAGATTTCGGAACCAGCTATTAAATGTCGCCTCACCCAGCTCCCCGCGCAAGCGAGACCGCACATGGTGCCATTGTTGCTCAAGTGATTTCTCCTGCGCGGCGGATAGATTATTATCTGCCTGCCCTGCCTTTTCGGCGTTATCTATTTTTTCGATGTCGTCATGTAACGTGCCGTTATTTTTTGTCATGTCCAACATGTCTCCCAGTTTACTTTTACCCTCTGCCATGCCCGCTTATCCCTTGCGTGACAATGGCCTCCATTTTTATTCCTTCCGGACTTTACCCCTGTTGCCAAGGTAAGCCGTCAGCTTTCCAACCATTTACACAGCCACGCTGTCGGTCTTGATTGATATCCCCCTCAAAACCGCCCGCAACATTATATGCATGCGCATAACCAGATTGCGTGGCCATCATCGCGGCTGATTGTGACCGCGCGCCAGAACGACATAAAAAGAAAATGGCTGCCTGTTTGTTAGGAACGGCGGTTGCAAGCTGGGCTAGGAAGCCCTCATTTACCGCCATTGCGGGGAATTGTTGCCACTCAATCGTGACCAAAGGACGGCCTGTCTCTTGAAGATTGGGCACGCCGACAAAGACCCACTCAGCTTGGGTGCGCACATCAACCAAAACCGCTGTATCGGATTGGGCTAATGCCTGCCAGGTTTCTTTCGGGGTCACATCGCCTGCATAGGCCTGATTGGTGCCTTCAATAATAGCAGGTAGGTTTGGCACGCCTGCCGCATCTTCCTGTGTTTGAAGGTTATCAATCTGTGTCATAACGTTGTCACCCGTTTCGTTTCGACTGTTTCAATTTTATTCAATTTATCCAAGACGTATCTGGTGAAGACGAAACCTCAAAAGACAGAGCCTCAGATAAACCCAAAACAGCCACCTCATAAATTCAAAGGCAAACCACTCTGGGTCGGCGCCAAGCGCTGGACGCGATTGGCAACTCTTCTGGTGAAGAGCATAATGAAGTAAGAAAAAGTCGAAATGCTATTAAATAGAAACACTTAGCCGACTGATAAAAATTTTAGAGATGATGAAAAAGATTTTTGGAAACAGAACCATATCCTAACAACATTGTAACCCTTTGATTTATATCAGTATTTTTGGCCTCCTGTTAAGTAGTGATTCGTTTCAGACGTTTTTTTTACAACACGATAATAAATACATTAGCGACTGCGAAGGATTGACGCAATGGGGTTGAAACAAGAACTTCCATTTTTTTTCATTTTTTTTACGATTCTTTGACAATTTTTTTTCAAGAACCAAAAAAACAAAAACCGCATCTGCAAATGCAGTGCGGTTTTTAAATTTCGGATGTGAATTCCGTTTATTTTTTAGCCAAGCTGGCTCACCCGCTTTGACAAGCGAGACACTTTTCGTGCCGCGGCACGTTTGTGCAAAATGCCTTTTTGTGCCGAACGCACAATTTTAGGTTCGGCCTGACGCAAAGCTTGTGTGGCAAGATCTTTATCACCAGCTGAAATTGCTTCTTCAACTTTGCGAATATGCGTTCGCATATTGGTCCGGCGTGATTTGTTAATTGCCGTCTTGCGCTCAATCTTACGCACCATTTTCTTGGCTGACTTCGTATTTGCCATTTTCTCGTTCCTCTCATCAAGCAAAACAAGTACTTGATGTATCAAGTCATTCTCAAAGAATGATTAAAAAATATGCCGCAAAAAGCGGGATGGCGCGGTTATAGGCGGTCTAGACGCTTTCGTCAATACCATAAAATCACCATCAGGCAGAAAGGAGATTAGGATTTGGGGCGTAGCTTGAAAAACACCACGCCGCCCTCAACACGAATAACCAGCAATTCATCTAAACGCCCAAAAGTCACCTCATTGGCGCGCTGCCAGTCCTGCGCAAATTCCTGCCAGCCCAAATTAGGCAGGGCCTCACGATAAAACCCAAATATATCATCAATAGATTGCGTGGAGAGTGCTTCTACCGCCACAATCCGTCCCTCTGCCTTATCAAAAATCAAAGCACTTTCTGGGTTTTCTTGCATATTTGGGGCGAGTGGAATTTCAGGCAGCGCTGATAAAAACGCAGCCGAAGCAGGGCTCGACAACAGGCACAGCCAAAGGCCAGAAAAGAAAACCATCGCGGTGAAAACATGTTTCCCCGAGCGGTTGAGTGATGATTTTTTGTGTCGCATATTGCTCATTTTTTCTGTTGCCTAAAGTTTTGTATCTCAACAGTTACTATCGTCATCTTTGGCATTTGGGGCAATAAAAACTTGACCGCCCTGACTGCACGATGCGTTTAATTATAGCATTGCATTTTGGCGATGAACAAGCCTCACCTTCGCGGCCATAAACATCAAATTGATGCTGAAAATAACCCGCCGATCCCTCTGCACCAGCAAAATCGCGCAGGCTTGACCCACCCGCTGCGATGGCTTCTTCCAAAACCCTGCGGATATTTGGCACTAATGCCTCGATTTTGGGGCGACTTATATTTTTAGCTTTACGGCGCGGGGAAATCCCAGACCGATAAAGCGCTTCACAGACATAAATATTGCCTAGCCCCGCAATTATGCGCTGGTCAAGCAACGCATTTTTAATCGGCGTGGCACGGTTGCAAAGAGCCGCATGCAGACTTGCGGCATCAAACGCATTGCCCAATGGCTCAGGCCCCATTTGTGCAAAATGCGGGCTGTCCCACAAACAATCCGCCGCGATAAGGTCCATATATCCAAACCGGCGGGGGTCTGTATAAATCAAGCGCACCCCATTGCCAAAACCAGCCTCTAAATGGTCATGCTTATTATTTGCATGCGCGGTTTTGGTGCCAGATTGATGAAAAAAAGCCCCTGGCGTGGCGGCTTGTTGTGTTGGCTCGCCAGGCAAAACCGTATAGCGCCCGCTCATGCCAAGATGTGTCATCCAGACAAGGTCATTATCTAAATATTTCAATATATATTTGGCACGCCGGCCAATATGGGTGATGCGCGCGTCCTGCACCCGCGCCGCAAAATCAGCCGGAAACGGGAAACGCAAATTCGGGCGCCTGAGCGCAAGCGTCTCGATTTTCTGGTCTATCAAAAAGGGGGACAGACCACGACAAACTGTTTCGACTTCCGGTAATTCTGGCATATCTTATTATAAGTGATTTTCTCTATGTTACCTAGAGAGCGCGCCACAATTATTCATATAATGCCCCAAAAAAAACGGGCGGAAAACGGGCAAAATGTCTCGCGCAATCAACTAGCCTAATGCGCGGCTTTCGGTTATGGTGCAAAACAGAAATTAAGCTTGAAGAGTATGATGAAAAAACAGCAACAAACAACGAGTTTTGGCTATCGTGATGTGCCTGTGGAAGACAAGCAGGGGCTGGTGCGCGATGTATTTGATAAAGTCGCCGATAAATATGATGTCATGAATGATGTTATGTCAGGTGGGCTGCACCGGATGTGGAAAGCTCATATGGTCGCGGCTCTCAGCCTGCCCCGTCATGATAAACCCTATCGCCTGCTAGATGTGGCTGGCGGCACGGGTGATATTGCGTTTCGCGCCAGCCAACAAGCGGGGCGCGGTTTTCAGGCGCATTGTTTGGATATAAATGAAGAAATGCTGCGGGTCGGGCAGGCCAAAGCCGGTCAAAAAGGGCTTGATGAAACAGTCTTTTTCATCACTGGCAATGCCGAAGAGCTGCCTTTCCCTGATGCGCATTTTGAGGCTTACACCATTGCTTTTGGGATACGTAATGTCACCTATCGCGAGAAAGCACTGGCCGAGGCTTATCGAGTGCTAAAGCCCGGCGGGCGGTTTTTATGTTTGGAATTTAGCCATGTCACCATGCCGGCACTGGACAAGCTTTATGATAGCTGGTCGTTTCATGTCATTCCAAAGCTAGGCAAGCTCATTGCGGGCGATGGCGACCCTTACAGCTATTTGGTCGAGAGCATACGCAAATTTCCCAAACCAGACGCTTTTGCCGCCGAGCTGGAAGCTGCAGGCTTTGCCCGTGTGCGCTATGACCGCCTCAGCGCGGGCATTGCGGCCTTGCATAGTGGCTGGAAAATTTAGAGACAGGCGGAAACAGGCTGATGCTTCGATATATCAAATTACTCCGCTTTGCCAGATTGCTGCTTGCGCAAAACAGCCTGCTGCCGCCTGATTTCCATCAAAAGGCGCCGTTTTGGGTGCGGTTTGGGCGCGGCGTGTTAACATTTGGCGCGCCAAATTTTGACCATCAAGAAAAAAGCCAGCGCGGACAAGCACTGTCTCAAAGATTACAAACTTTAGGCCCGACCTATATTAAACTGGGGCAGTCGCTGGCCACGCGACCCGATATTATCGGGCTGGAGCTGGCGCAAGATTTACATTATCTGCAAGACCAATTACCGCCCTTTCCCAATGCGCAGGTTGAAGCCTTGCTGGCTGACCAGCTTGATGTCCCCAAAGAGGCGCTGTTTGATGACTTTGAGGCACCCATTGCCGCGGCGTCCATTGCGCAAGTGCATCAGGCTAAACTGAAAGACGGGCGGCGTGTCGCGGTCAAATTATTGCGGCCTGGCATTGAAAAAGAGCTGGCGGAGGAATTGCGCAGTTTTTTCTTTTTGGCGCGGCTTGTAGAGCGATTTGTGCCATCAGCGCGGCGCATCAGACCTGTCGCCTCTGTGCAGACATTGGCCGATAGCGTGCAGCTTGAGCTTGATTTACGCCTTGAAGCCGCCGCGCTTTCGGAAATGGGCGAAAATATAGCAGCAGACCCGGATTTTACAGTGCCAGAGGTCATATGGGAAGGCACGGGGCGGCGTATGCTCACCATGCACTGGATGGACGGGATTAAACTTTCCGACATTGAGGGGCTGAAAAAAGCAGGCCATGATTTGCCGACATTGGCGCGCAAATTATTGCAAAGCTTCCTCACCCATGCGCTGCGTGATGGGTTTTTTCATGGTGATATGCATCAGGGCAATTTATTGGTGGATAGCAAAAGCAATCTCATCGGTATTGACCTTGGTATTATGGGGCGGCTTGACCCGGACAGCCGCCGTTTCCTTGCAGAAATTTTATATGGGTTTATCACCCGCGATTATCAAAAAATTGCTGATGTGCATTTTGAAGCTGGCTATGTGCAAAGCACGAAAAACAAAGACGCTTTTGCGCAGGCTCTGCGTTCTATTGGTGAGCCCATTAGCGGGCAAAATGCCGACACCATTTCTATGGCGCGCTTGCTGACCCAGCTTTTTGAGGTCACCGAGCAATTTGACATGGAAACCCAGCCACAATTATTGCTGTTGCAAAAAACAATGGTTGTGGTGGAAGGGGTTGCGCGCAGCCTAGACCCGAAACTTAATATTTGGAGCATTGCAGAGCCTGTTGTACGGGGCTGGCTGAATGATGAACTTGGGCCCCAAGCCATTGTCAAAGATGCGGTGGGCGGTATCCAAAAAGCCAGCCGGCAATTGGCCAAACTGCCCGATACATTAGCCCTTGCCGAGCGTAATCAAAAAGCCCTTGCTGATATTTTGACAGAAGATGGCCTGAAACTGCACCCCGATATGTATCAAAACCACAAAAGTGCTAGACCGATTTGGCTGGCCATCGCTGCAACGGCAGGCTTAGCGCTGGCGGCTATTTTGCTATAAATATTTTCCGCAGATGAAAGCGCTAATATAATTTACTACAAAAAATAAGTGTAGATTATCCCAACATACATGCTATATCAGCATATGGATTTTAATGAGGTTATGACATGCACGGCCTACTTGCCCAAAAGCGTGTTTTATTGATTATTGGCGGCGGAATTGCGGCTTATAAAACACCTGAACTTATTCGCCAGCTCAAGGCGGCTGGGGCTGATGTGCGTTGTGTTTTGACAGCTGGCGGCGCGCAATTTGTGACCCCGCTGACTTTAGGCAGCGTTTCGGGTGAAAAAGTTTATGAAAGCCTGTTTGACCTGACCGATGAAGCTGAAATGGGGCATATTCGTTTGTCGCGTGAAGCAGATATTGTGCTGGTCGCGCCTGCTACGGCTGATTTAATTGGCAAAATGGCGCAGGGTTTGGCTAATGATTTGGCCAGCACAGCTTTGCTGGCAACCGATAAGCCGGTCATGATAGCGCCTGCCATGAATGTGCAAATGTGGGCGCACCCGGCCACGCAGCGCAATATGCAAACACTTCAACAAGATGGCATTGCCGTGATTGGGCCAGAAACAGGCGATATGGCTTGTGGAGAAACCGGGCCAGGCAGAATGAGTGAACCAGCAGATATTGCGGCTGCCATTATCGCGCAAATCGGCCCGAACACACAAAGGCTCGCAGGCAAAACCGCATTGGTAACCGCAGGGCCAACGCATGAGCCGATTGACCCGGTGCGCTATATTGCAAACCGCTCTTCAGGCAAACAAGGCTATGCCATTGCCGAAGCGCTGGCCGCTTTGGGAGCCAAAACAGTGCTGGTGTCGGGGCCAACACATCTAACCCCGCCAGCGCAGGTGACTTTAGAAAAAGTTGAAACGGCGCGTGAAATGCTGGCCGCTTGCGAGGCATATTTACCCAGCGATATCGCCGTGATGACAGCCGCTGTTGCCGATTGGCGCAGCACCAATTCAACCCAGTCCAAAATCAAAAAGCAGGCAGGCAACACGCCGCCCGCGCTTGAACTCACTGAAAATCCAGATATTTTGGCGCATTTAGCCAAGCATAATCAGCGCCCGCATTTGCTGGTCGGCTTTGCCGCTGAAACCGATAATATTATCGAACACGCACAAGCCAAGCTCGCGCGCAAAGGCTGTGATTGGATTGTGGCCAATGATGTTTCGCCAGAAACCGGCGTTATGGGCGGCGGCGAAAACACGGTGCATCTGATTGATGCGCAGGGCCATGAAGCGTGGGATAAAATGAGTAAGGCACAAGTGGCCCGTCAGCTCGCGGATAAAATGGCCGCCTATTTTGACACCCCAGGCGCCGCCGAATAAGTGCAAAAGTGAGGGCAACCATATGACACGCAAAATACAAGAAGTAGAAATTCCGATTATGCAGCTTGCCCATGCGCAAGGCCTTAAATTGCCATTTTATGCCAGCGCAGAAGCCGCGGGTATGGATTTGCTGGCAGCTGTTGAAGACGGCGCGCCATTAGAGTTAGCGGCGGGTGAAAAGCTGATGGTGCCAACGGGGCTGGCGATTGCTTTACCCTTTGGCTATGAAGCGCAAATTCGCCCGCGCTCTGGCTTGGCCGCCAAACATGGCATTACTGTTTTGAACAGCCCAGGCACAGTGGACAGTGATTATCGTGGCGAAGTGAAAGTCATTTTAATCAATCATGGCAAAGAAAGTTTTACCATAGAGCGCGGCGAGCGCATTGCCCAAATGGTAATTGCGCCCGTGACACAAGGTGTGTGGCAAGAGGTTGACGAATTGCCTGAAACCGAGCGCGGCGCAGGGGGCTTCGGGTCAACAGGCACCGCAAGTTAAGTTTCGATGCTGCATTTATCTCGCAAACAAATTCTGGCTTTGGAATCAGTGCTTGATGTGGCACTGCATGCACGCCCCGACCCGGTGCAGGCACGCGATATTACAGACCGGCAAAATGTGCCCCAGCGTTATCTGGAGCAGATTATGCAGGCCTTGGTGCGGGCTGATATTTTGCGCGGTGTGCGCGGCCCAAAAGGGGGCTATCGGCTGGCGCGTGAGCGGCGACGGATTATGGTTGGTGAGATTGTTCGAGTCATCGCGAAACTTGAAAATAATGAAGAAGAAGATAGCCCCATAAACGGCTCATATGGCGCTGGTTTAGCGCAAGGGCTGGCAGATAATTTACAGGCTGACTTGATGGCCAGACTTGATGAAACATCTATTGCGGAACTTTGCGAGACTGTTCATAGTGAACAAAATGCCACAACTGGCAATCCAGATTTCAATATTTAATAAAGTATTTTTTAGGTTTGGAGAGACATAAGGGGAGGAAAAATGGCAGGTCGCGGGAAAATTTATAATAATATTACGGAAACCATTGGCGATACACCTTTGGTGCGCTTGCAGCGTTTACCTGAAGAAGCAGGTGTGAAAGCCGATATTTTACTCAAGCTTGAATTTTTTAACCCCATGTCCAGCGTGAAAGACCGGATTGGTGTGGCAATGATTGAAGCACTTGAAAATCAAGGCCTGCTCAATGAAAAATCTGTCATTGTCGAGCCAACATCAGGAAATACCGGCATTGCGCTGGCGTTTGCCTGCGCGGCCAAAGGCTATAAGCTGATACTATGTATGCCCGAAAGCATGTCGATGGAACGCCGCAAAATGCTGCTCATGCTCGGCGCGCATCTGGAATTAACGCCAGCTGAACAAGGCATGAAGGGCGCGATTACCAAAGCTGAAGATTTACTGAATGAATTGGACAATGCGGTGATGCCGCAACAATTTAATAACCCCGCCAATCCCCAAATTCATCGTGAAACCACAGCTGAAGAAATATGGGCCGATACTGACGGCAAGGTTGATGTGGTGATTTCTGGGGTCGGCACAGCGGGTACATTTACTGGTATTGGGAGTGTTTTGAAGGCGCGCAAAGAAACCCTGAAAATGATTGCGGTAGAACCAGAGGACAGCCCTGTTTTATCGGGCGGACAACCTGGCCCACATAAAATTCAAGGTATTGGGGCTGGCTTTGTGCCAGGCAATTTAGAAGAAAGCCTGATTGATGAGGTGTTGACCATTGGCAATGAAACCGCTTTCTCCACCGCCCGCAAAGCCGCCCAGCAAGAGGGGATTGCAGGCGGGATTTCCTCTGGCGCGGCCATTGCGGCGGCCTTAGAAATTGGCGCGAGACCTGATATGGCAGGCAAAACAATTGTGGCCATTATTCCAAGTTTTGCCGAGCGTTACCTCTCCACCGCGCTCTTTGAAGGACTTTAAAAGACCATGCCTTTAACATCGGCACAGCTTGACCGCTATGCCCGACATCTTGTGTTGAAAGAAATTGGTGGCGCGGGTCAACAAAAACTCATGCAAGCCAAAGTGCTGGTCATTGGCGCGGGCGGCCTTGGCGCACCAGCTCTGGCCTATTTGGCTGCTGCCGGTGTTGGCACATTGGGTATTATTGATGATGACACGGTCAGCCTGTCAAACCTACAAAGGCAAATCCTGTTTCAAACCGACCAAATCGGCATGGCCAAAACCGAAGCGGCGGAGAAATATTTATCGGCGCTCAACCCAGACTGCACAATCCATAGCCACCCGCAGCGCTTGACCGCGCAAAACGCGCTTGAGCTGATTTCACAATATGATGTCATTGCCGATGGCAGCGATAATTTTGCCACGCGCTTGCTGGTGAATGATGCCTGCTATTTTGCCAAGAAACCTTTAATCTCAGCGGCTGTTGGGCGTTTTGAGGGGCAGTTAAGCTGCTTTAAGGCTTATGCAAAAGACCCGCAAAACACCCCTAACCCCTGCTATCGAAGCCTTGTGCCTGAAAACCCCAACGGCGCAGATGACACGCTGGATAGCTGCGCTGAACTGGGTGTGGTCGGCGCGCTTACGGGCATTATGGGCAGCCTGCAAGCGCTGGAAGTTATCAAAGAAATCACCGGCGCAGGCGAGACCCTGGTCGGTAAATTATTGATTTATGATGGTCTGACCCATCAAAGCCGGATTGTGTCGCTGGCATGGGATCCAGAAAACCCCCTTAATGGCACAGCGCCCACATTGACAGATTTATCGTCACATCGGATTTAAGCCAGCGCGTAACTTGGCAAGACACGGTCTGGCGGGCGATGGCCATCGGCGAAAGTGCGAATATTGATGAGCACTTTCTCTCCCATTTCTGCGCGGCCTTCAACCGTTGCCGAGCTCATATGGGGCAGCAATATCACATTCTCAAATTGCAGCAAGCGCGGATTAACAGCGGGCTCACGCTCAAACACATCAAGCCCAGCACCAGCTAAGTGCCCCGAGGCCAGCGCATCGGCCAAAGCCGCTTCATCAACCACTTTGCCACGACTGGTGTTGATTAAATAAGCCCCCGCTTTCATCGCTGCCAGTCTTTCAGCGTTGATTAAATGCGTTGTTTCAGGCGTATGCGGACAATTGAGCGAGACAATATCAACTTCAGCTAAAAGCGCTTCAAGCGTGTCCCAATAATGCGCTTTTGTTTCGGCTTCAATATCTTCATGTAGGCGATTGCGATTGTGATAATGCACTTCCAGACCAAAAACCTGCGCCCGCGCCGCCACGGCCTGACCAATGCGGCCCATACCAATAATACCAAGCTTTTTGCCTGCCAATCGGTGACCCAACATCCAGTTTGGTGACCAGCCAGAAAAACTGCCCGGCACACGCATCACGCGGTCACCTTCAACCATACGCCGCGGTAAGCCTAAAATTAAAGCCATCACCATATCTGCCGTATCTTGGGTTAGAACGCTTGGCGTGTTGGTCACGGCAATCCCTTTTTCATGCGCGGCATCAACATCAATATTGTCAACACCATTGCCAAAATTAGCGATGAGTTTCAAGTTTTCACCTGCCGCCGCAATCATATCCGCATCAATTTTATCGGTCACTGTTGGCACCAAAACATCAGCCTGTTGCATAACATCAATAATTTGCTGGCGCGAAAACGGGTGGTCATCATAATTGACATTGACCTGAAACAATTCAGCCATGCGCGTTTCAATTGGCTGGGGTAATTTCCGCAATACCGCAACCTTAAGGGAACGACTATCCGTTTTTGACTCTGCCGACATATATTTTCCTTTTTCTGATGTTTTATACATAGCAAAAAATAGCAAAATGAAAAGCACACAAAGCTATTAACACGCGCTTATTTGAACTTGAAAAAGTCATTGACCGAAAACGAACCTTGCTTATCAATATGAGTTATGGAACGCGTAACGACTTGGCGGCTGGTAAGTATTGTTGGGCTTTTAGGCCTGTTGCTGGCTCTTTTCCCATTATCTTATATAAGTTTTGCGAATAATGACACGCGCATTATTGGCGATAGCGGTCTGCCGCTGCCGCGTTTTGTCAGCCTTAAATCAAATGAGGTGAACATACGGCGCGGGCCGGGCAAAGAATATCCTATTTTGTGGCAATTCCAGCGGCGCGGCCTGCCGGTTGAGATTATTGCTGAATATGAGCAATGGCGCCAAATTCGAGATTTTGAGGGGGCTGAGGGCTGGGTGCACGCACCACTTTTAAGTGGCCGTCGCCGTGTGGTGCTGAAACAAACAGCCGAAGCGCACCCTTTGCGCACCGCACCCGCATCAGATGCCCGCATGATTGCCCTGCTGCAACCCGGCCTAATCGCCAGCTTAGAAGATTGCGAAGAGGGCTGGTGTGAAATTGATGTGGGCCCCTATGATGGCTGGGTGCCACGCGATTTGCTCTGGGGGCTATATGATTTTGAGTATCAGGAAGATTAACCCCCCTGACACTCAAGCTCATATTTTATTTTATGAAAAGTCAGCTCGTAAAGAAGCAACGCTATCAGCAGACAAAACCGTCATATGACCATAATTATCATGCTCGATGCCAATAATGACTTTGGCATCATCTTGTTTGAAAGCAGCAATGCCCTGCTCAGAAACGGGAAAATGTAGGAAATGCACTGATGATGTTTTACCATCGCTTGCCGTGCGTTCGGTTTCTTGTTCAGGCACGGCGAAAAATTTCTCACCATTCACCTCAACATATACCTTCATCTCAACATCAGTAAGTGTGCGCAAAATGTCGCCGCGGCGCTTTTCATCTTCAATTTCAAACATCAAAGTCGCGGTCAATTCCTGCCCTTGAGGGATCATTGGGTTATAAGCAGTCAGCTCGTCTTCAAGCTGCTCATCGCCACCATTTTCGATAAACAGCATTTCCTGAATTTGTGCGAGCATGGTGTCAAAGTTTTCAAAATATAATGTCGCGAAGGGCCCAACATCAATGCGGCGCGGACGTTTGACATCTAAAATTTGGCTGCGCATCATTTTGCGGCATTGGGCGTATTTGTCCAAAGGCATGATATCTTCTGCGGTGACGCGTTTTTCGGCTATTGGCATTTTTCTTTCCTTTAATTTATTTAATTACAGATTATAGGCCCGGGCAAACAGCTCTACTGGGTGGGCTGCCTCTGGCAAGCTGGCTTCAGGGTCGATCATTTCAACCCCCTGAACAATATGTTTGGCGGCAAGCGGGCATTCAGACACCACCGCTTTGGTTTCTGCTTTAACCACTTTGCGGAAAACCGGTTTCCCGACTTTAACCGCAAGATGGTGCGTCTCCTTCAACACGCCAAATGTCCCGCCATGACCTGAACAGCGTTCAATCACATCGATTTCTGCCTCAGGAATAAGGCGCAATAAGTCTGCCGCTTTAGGCCCCATATTTTGCGCGCGTGCGTGGCAGGCCAAATGCACGCTCACCCCGCCATCAAGCGGCTGCAAGCCATCGGGCAGGCCTTCATTTGAGGCAATATCAACAATATATTCTGTAATGTCCCGCGTGGCTTTTGATAAGGCTTGTACATTTTCATCATCTGGCAAAATCAGCGGCCACTCAAATTTGAACATCAAACCACAAGAGGCTGTCAGGGTTACGATATCCTTACCCGCATCAATTAAAGGGCGGAAATTAGCCGCTAGTTTTTTGGCCTGCTCAGCCACTTTGGCGATATTACCCTGCTCTAAAAACGGCATGCCGCAACAGCCTGGGTAATCTGTGCTGACCGAAACACCCAAATGCGCCAACACTTTTGCCGCGGCCTCACCCACGCCCGGATTGTTGTAATTTACCGCGCAGGTCGCAAACAAAACCGCTTCACGGTCTTTGGCTAAACCTTCAGGGTTTGGCGCCAGCGCGCCTGACGATAAAGCTTCGGCAGCGCGTTTCATAAATGTTTTGCCGACAAATTGTGGTAATTCAGCTTTTTTATCAATCCCAATGGTTGCTTCCAAAATGGGACGGGTGATTTTATTATTTTTCGAGGCGCCCCAATTGGCGAGCGGCGCGACAGGCGCAGCCAGCTTACCATTGCGATCCATCTGTGCGAGCTGGTTTTGAACAAAAGGCGGCTTGCCTTTTTCTTTCAACTCAACCGCACGATAGCGCAGCATCAAATGGGGGAAATCGAGATTAAATTCATGCGGCGGCACATAGGGGCATTTCGTCATGAAACACATATCACACAATGTGCAGGCATCGATTATTGGCGCAAAATCTGCGCTATCAACGCTATCTAATTCGCCGGATTCTGAGTCATCAATCAAATCAAACAGACGCGGGAAACTGTCGCAAAGATTAAAGCAGCGACGGCAACCATGGCAAACATCCATCTGCCTGCGGGCTTCAGCATCAAGCGCGTCACGGTCATAAAATTCTTCCGAATGCCAGTCAAGCGGATGGCGTATCGGCGCGTCTAAACTGCCTTCTTTCATTGATTTACTCCAAACAAATTAAGGGGGGTATAATGGCCAGCGCCCTAAAACGCTGGCCATTAACTTATTGACTAGCTTAGTCCATTGAATCCAATGCTTTTTGGAAACGACCAGCGTGAGACTTTTCAGCCTTTGCGAGCGTTTCAAACCAATCAGCAATTTCATCAAAACCTTCATCACGAGCTGTACGTGCCATGCCTGGATACATATCTGTATATTCATGGGTTTCGCCAGCAATCGCTGCTTTCAGGTTTTCTTCTGTAGAACCGATTGGCTCGCCCGTTGCTGGGTCACCAACTTCTTCCAGAAATTCCAGATGACCATGCGCATGGCCAGTTTCGCCTTCTGCTGTGCTACGGAAAACAGTAGCGACATCATTATGGCCTTCAATATCAGCCTTTTGCGCGAAGTAAAGATAACGGCGGTTGGCTTGGCTTTCACCAGCAAAAGCCGCTTTCAGATTCTCAAGTGTTTTAGATGTTGCGAGTGACATTTTTATCTCCTCAATTTTTGATGAACAAACATCGCACATGCCCCCTATGAGCATGTTGAAGCTAATATAGGAAGTGCCCAGCAAAATGTCAATAGTTTAGAATCGTTCTAAACAGAAAAACATGAAATGATTAAGTAAAAAAGAAGGAAAGCTGCTTTGAGTGATTATTTCTTCGAAAGCCGAACAATCACATCTATACCGTTAACATTTAGGCCGTCTGGCACATCTGGCAAGCCACTGACCGCAATTTTTTCTTCGGGGATATCAATTAAGCGATTTTCCTCCCCAATGAAAAAATGGTGATGGTTGCTGGTATTGGTATCAAAATAACTGCGCGCTGAATCCACCACAACCTGACGCAATAAACCAGCCTCGGTGAATTGATGCAGAGAATTATAAATCGTTGCCAATGACATTTTATGACCCGCTTTCATGACATCTTCTTGCAGGCTTTCCGCCGTAATGTGCCGGTTTTCGCCAGTGAATAACAGCTGCGCCAAATCAAGACGCTGGCGCGTTGCGCGCAGGCCTGCCGCGTTCAATTTCTGGCTCAATTCATGATCCATTTGGGTATGTAATGGGTCATGTGACGGGTCATGTGTCATTTTCATTCCTCGCGACTAAACGCAATTTATAATCACTCTAATGTAACCCATTCCCCCGCAAAAGACAAATGTTTTTGGCATCAAACGCCCAGAACAACTTTCTTGAGACCGCAGATTATGCTAATCAATAGGTTCATATTTGCCGCATCTGACCCTCAGGAGAGTTCATGTCCAGACAAAATAGTTTCACTTATGATGACTTAATTCGCTGTGCAAATGGGGATATGTTTGGGCCCGGAAATGCGCAATTACCCAGCCCGCCCATGCTGATGTTTGACCGCATCACCACCATCACAGAAACCGGTGGCGCGCATGATAAAGGCGAAATTATCGCTGAATTAGATGTGCGCCCGGATTTGTGGTTTTTCGACTGTCATTTTAAGGGCGATCCGGTGATGCCAGGCTGTCTTGGGCTAGACGCCATGTGGCAATTGCTTGGCTTTTTTCAAGGCTGGCTTGGCCATGAAGGCAAAGGCCGCGCTCTGGCTGCAGGCGAGGTGAAATTCACTGGCCAGATTGAGCCTGATGCCAAGCTGGTGACTTATCATTTAGATGTGAAGCGCGTTATTGCCCGCAAGCTTGTTATGGGCATTGCGGACGGCACGGTAACAGTGGACGGAAAAGAAATTTACCGCGCTGAAGATTTACGGGTTGGGCTGTTCAAGCCCGGTCAAATGTAACCCAAAAGGAGAAAAAAATGCGTCGTGTTGCAATCACAGGCTTGGGGATTGTCTCAAGCATTGGAAATAACGCACAAGAAGTGAGCGCGAGTTTGCGCGAGGGTAAATCCGGCATTACCGCCGCCCCCGACCATGTTGAAAAAGGATTTCGCAGCCAGGTCTATGGCCGGCCAAGCCTCGATGTGACAGAATGCGTTGATAAGCGCGTGCGCCGTTTTATGGGTGAGGGCGCGGCCTGGAATTATGTTGCGATGGAACAGGCGATTGCCGATAGCGGGCTTGAAGAGGCGCAGATTATTAACCCCATGACAGGCATTATTATGGGGTCGGGCGGGCCATCAGCGCGCACACTTGTGGACTCCGCCGACATCACCCGCAAATCTGGCCCCAAACGGGTTGGCCCCTTTGCGGTGCCAAAAGCCATGTCCTCGACCAATTCAGCGACTTTAGCCACACCTTTTGGTATTAAAGGCGTCAATTATTCCATCTCCTCTGCCTGCGCGACCTCTACCCATTGCATTGGCAATGCGGCGGAAATGATACAATGGGGCAAACAAGATATTGTTTTTGCTGGCGGCGGTGAAGAGTTAGACTGGTCTTTATCCGTGCTGTTTGACGCCATGGGCGCCATGTCGTCCAAATATAATGACACACCGGCCAGCGCCAGCCGCGCTTATGACAAAAACCGCGACGGCTTTGTGATTGCCGGCGGTGCGGGTGTGTTGGTTTTGGAAGAAATGGAACATGCCAAAAAGCGCGGTGCCAAAATCTATGCAGAGATTGTCGGCTATGGCGCCACTTCTGACGGCCATGATATGGTGCAACCCTCTGGCGAGGGCGCGGTGCGCTGCATGCAAATGGCAATGAAAGATTTGGACTGCCCGATTGACTATATCAACCCGCATGCCACCTCAACGCCGATTGGCGATATTAAAGAAATCGAAGCCCTGCGCGCCGTGTTTGGCGCAGACTGCCCGCCGCTTTCGGCCACCAAATCTTTGAGCGGCCATTCGCTCGGTGCCGCCGGTGTGCAAGAGGCGATTTATAGCCTGCTGATGATGCAGGGCGATTTCATTGCCGCTTCTGCCCATATTGAAGAGCTGGACCCCGACTTTGCCGATATGCCGATTGCGCAAGAAATGCGCGAAAATGCCGGCCTCAATTGCGTACTGTCCAACAGCTTCGGCTTTGGCGGCACCAATGGCACACTGGTGATGCGACGGGTGTAAGTGGCTTAGCTTAGTCGGTTGCCATTCTGCCACATTTAATATTATAATGTGGGTACTTATTCACGCCTGCCTCTATCGCGCTATAATCAGCCATTGAGGTCGTGATGTTGCGTTTACTTAAATTACTGTGTTTGAAGAACTTATCCCAAGAACAACAACCAAATGGGAAGGATAAGATGGAAACGATATTACTTGATAAAAATATTCAGGAAAGCGACCTGTTTGAACCTATTTTTGACGATGTGGTGACTTTAGACTCATCACGCGTTGAAGAAGTATGGGACCGCTTATCTGTGGACACACACCAAAAGGAAATTGAGTCTTTGGGTCAAATTCTGGCATTGGCGCTTTGGGAAACAATAAAAGAAAGTAAACGGCTACATGGCAAAGAAAAAACCACCCCAAGAGGCAAAAAATAATCCCGAAAGCGAGATTATGCCGCCTGAGGCGGGTGGGGATGAAACAAATGTTTATGCCATCATCCAGCATTTTTCTTCAAACCCAGAAAAAATGCTTGAGGTGCTAGAACAGCACGACCCAGGCTTTATCAAACATTTCAACAAAAAGAGCGAAGCCTTTGCGGATAAATCCAGAGAAAGCCGTTTTCGCTTTGGGGAAATCCAAGCCTACACATCTTTGCTTTTAAGGGTGATAGCTGTCGTTGGAGCCAGTTTAGCGCTTTTTTATGCCATTTATTCCAAAGCTGGTTTAGGAACATATCTTGGCATCGTCCTTTTTATGGCCGTCGCAAATGGTGGCTTACCGGTGTGGCGACAAATTGGTAAAGCCATTGCCGAGCGAATAAGAAAATAAGGCTGAAGAGTTAGAAGAAAAATGGACGACCCTTATAAGCAATATATGGAGCAATATAGATATATAAGAGCGGCTAATGGGCGAGAGATACAGGAAGCCTTTGGGCATGCGCAGAGCGTCGCCTTAACCGCGCAAAGAACGCTCATATATTTAAATGCTGGTGGGTTAGGCGCATTGGCAACAGCTTACGCGACGAATCCCGACTTATTGTTAACTGCAATTGGCATTTTTCATCTAGGCTCGTTCTTTCTGTTGGGTACCATTTTTGCTCTTGCCAGCTGTTATGTCTCCTATTTTAATTTGATAGGACATAAGGAGTTCTTCGAAAATGAATTGACTATAGAGCTTTATGGAATGGAAGAAATATATACGCAACTTGCCCCAAACCCAGAAAAAGAACGCGAGAGAATAGATAGGGAAATCAAAAAAGCTAAAAAAGAAAGAATAAAAATAAACAAAAAAATAAATTGCACTTTCTGGATAGCACTTGGGTTAACCGTTTTGGCATTTTGCGCATTTGTATGTGGCTGTTTCAGGGTTGCAACTATTTTCTGAAAAAAACACCCAACCCAACAAAAAAAGGGCGGGGTGTTTCCCGCCCTTTTCTTTACGCCTTAATATCACAGGATATCACAGGATATCACAGGATATCAGGGGCGCGGTTTATTCGGCCGCGCCGTCTTCATCGGCGGGTTTGCCTTCAAGGTCTTCGCCGGTTTCTTGGTCCACGACTTTCATCGACAGGCGCACCTTGCCGCGATCATCAAAGCCCATCAGCTTGACCTTCACGGTGTCGCCTTCTGACACCACATCCGAGGTGTTGGCCACGCGCTCATTTTTAAGCTGGGAAATATGCACCAGCCCATCGCGCTTGCCAAAGAAGTTCACAAAAGCACCGAAATCCATGACTTTGACAACCGTGCCTTCATAAATCACCCCGACTTCTGGCTCGGCCACAATCGAGTTAATCCAATCCAGCGCCGCTTGAATGACCGCCGCATCGCTTGAGGCGACTTTGATAACCCCATCATCGGCAATATCAATTTTCGCGCCTGTGGTTTCCACAATCTCGCGAATGACCTTACCGCCAGAACCAATCACATCGCGGATTTTATCCACCGGAATGGTCAGGGTTTCAATTTTTGGCGCATATTCACCCATTTCGGTGCGCGCTTCGCCTAAGGCTTTGTTCATTTCGTCCAAAATATGCGTCCGCCCGCCTTTGGCCTGGTCAAGCGCGACCTGCATAATTTCTTCCGTAATGCCGGTGATTTTAATATCCATCTGCAAAGAGGTGATGCCCTCATTGGTGCCAGCGACTTTGAAATCCATATCGCCGAGATGGTCTTCATCTCCCAAAATGTCAGACAGAACCGCGAAGTCATCGCCTTCTTTAATCAGCCCCATCGCGATACCTGCAACCGGCTTCGCAATCGGCACGCCCGCATCCATCATCGCCAACGAGGAACCGCAGACTGTCGCCATGGAAGAAGAGCCGTTTGACTCGGTGATTTCCGACACCAGACGCAGCGTATAAGGGAACTCCTCTTTGGCAGGCAACATGGGTTTAAGCGCGCGCCATGCGAGCTTACCATGACCAATTTCGCGCCGGCCCGTAAAGCCAACCCGACCTGTCTCGCCCACTGAATATGGCGGGAAGTTATAATGCAACAGGAAGTTTTCTTTATAAGTGCCTTCCAACGCATCAACAAATTGCTCATCATCGCCTGTGCCAAGCGTGGCAACCACAATAGCCTGTGTCTCGCCGCGCGTGAACAAAGCTGAACCATGTGCGCGTGGCAGCACGCCCACTTCAGATTCAATCGCGCGCACATCAGCCAGCCCGCGACCATCAATCCGCTTTTGGGTTTTCAAAATTGACCCGCGCACAATATCGCTTTCCACTGATTTCACCGCGCCAGATAAACCAATACGCGCTTCATCATCAGCGTCTTCCGCCAATAATTCTTCCATCACCTTATCTTTTGCTGCCGCAATCAAGCTTTGACGCGTGACTTTGTCAGCTTCTTGATAAGCAGCTTCCAGTTCGCCGCCCACCAGCTTGGTGATTTGCGCTTTCAGCTCGCTATTATCAACAACCGGCACATCACGCGGCTCTTTGGCGCATTTTTCAGCCAGTGAGATAATCATATCAATGACTTTCTGGAACTCTTTGTGACCATACATCACCGCGCCCAGCATGACATCTTCTGACAATTCATCAGCTTGGCTTTCTACCATCAACACCGCATCGCGTGTGCCAGCAACCACCAAATCAAGGGCGCTGTCTTCCATGTCTTGCAGCGTTGGGTTGAGCAAATATTCGCCATCTTTATAGCCAACCCGCGCCGCCCCAATCGGGCCTAAAAACGGAATACCTGAAATGGTCAGCGCGGCTGAAACCGCAACCATAGCTACAATATCGCTGTCATTTTCCAAATCATGGCTGACCACAGTCGCAATAACTTGGGTTTCGTTTTTGAAGCCTTTGGCAAAAAGCGGGCGAATTGGGCGGTCAATCAACCGTGAAACCAAAGTTTCTTTTTCGCTCGGGCGCCCTTCGCGCTTAAAATAACCGCCTGGAATTTTACCAGCCGCATAGGCTTTTTCCTGATAATTCACTGTGAGCGGGAAAAAATCAATCCCCGCTTTTGGCGTACGGTCTGCAACCACTGTTGCCAAAACTGTTGTATCGCCATAAGTCACCAGCACCGCACCATCAGCCTGGCGCGCCACTTTTCCTGTTTCAATAATGAGCGGCTGTCCGCCCCAATCAATCTCTTCACGAGTTACCGTAAACATACATTTTCCATTCTATTCATTTAAGACTTCTAAACTCTTACATACCCATTTTATGGGCGAAGTCTTTTCCGTCTAACGCTTGCAAAGGCCCATCCCAAGCAAGCTTCCCAAAAGTAAAAACCGGACCCCGCCGCAGCAGGATCCGGTTTTTTGCATCGGCTTATCGCCGCAGACCCAATCTGGAAATCAAAGACGCATAACGCTCTTCGTCACGCGCTTTCACATAATCCAGTAAACGTCGGCGCTGGCTGACCAGTTTCAACAGGCCACGGCGAGAATGATTATCCTTGCCATGCGTTTTGAAATGCTCAGTCAAATTTGCGATACGCTCTGATAAAATTGCAACCTGAACTTCAGGCGACCCAGTGTCACCGTCTTTGGTTGCATATTCTTTTACAAGCTCAAGCTTGCGTTCTGCTGTAATCGACATCGGGTACTCCTTATATATAAGCCCTAAGGCGTAAGGTTAAAAACACGGGTTGGATAAAACCGACCCTCTTGGATACGACCCAAAGCAATTGGCTCATCGTTTTGCATGGCATGTTTTTGCAATGCAAGCACTGGCTCTGTTTGAGAACCAAATGCCGATAAGTGCTTTGGAGACACCAAAACAGACCGCCCCATTTTCAAATGTTGCGCCTCTTTTTCATCAACTGGCAGGGCCGGGATGTCGTCCAGCGCTGTCGTCAATGGAAGGAGAAGCTGGTCCAAATCCGTATAATCGGCAGGACAGGCTTCCGTCTGGGCGGCAATATGGACTAAATCCAAACATTTTTCCAGCCCTATTGCGTGTTTTTCTTCAAAAGGGCCCACTTGCACGCGTCTTAGGGCCGAAATATGGCCTTTTGTGCCTAAAAAAGCCGCCAAATCACGCCCCAAAGCGCGAATATAGGTGCCTTTGCCGCATTTCACGCGCAAATGCGCATGGTCGGCATCAGGGCGCGCCACCAGTTCCAAGGCCTCAATAAAAATACGGCGCGCCGCCAGCGTCACATCTTCGCCTGCCCGCGCCCGCCGATAGGCGCGCTCGCCATCAATCTTCAGTGCCGAATAAGCTGGCGGCACCTGTTCACTTTCACCTATAAAATGCGGCAGCGCCGCTAAAATATCAGAAGTTTGCGGACGCCTGTCAGATGTCTCCACCGGCTCACCCTCGCGATCATCTGTGGTGGTAGTCGCCCCAAAACATAAGGTAAACTCATATGCTTTTTCCGCATTCATTAAAAAAGGAACCGTTTTGGTGGCCTCGCCAAAAGCAATCGGCAAAATACCGCTCGCGAGCGGGTCAAGCGTGCCAGCATGGCCCGCCTTTTGAGCGCCAAAAATTTTACGCAGGCGATTGACCGCTTGCGCCGAACTCATTTCCTCTGGCTTGTCAAAATTAAGCCAGCCCGAAAGCGCGCGCCCTTTTCGTTTACGCGCCATCTTCATCTAATGGTTGGTCGCGCAAATCATCTTGCACTTTTTCATCGGATAAAAGCTGGCGCATCGCCTCTGCATTTTCGAAACTGTCATCAATCTTAAAAACCAGATTGGGTACATATTTCAACCGCAGGCCGCGGCTCATTTCGGCCCGCAAACGCGGAGCCAGCTGATTGAGCTGGGTCACGGCCTCTTGCTGCCCGACACCGCCCAAAGGCATAATAAAAGCTGTCGCATTCCTCAAGTCAGGGCTGGCCGAAACCTCTGTCACGGTGATAAGCCGCATATCAAGCTTAGTGTCTGTCAGCTCATTGCGCGCAAAAACCTCGCATAAGCGATGGCGAAACAGCTCCCCCACGCGCAATTGGCGTTGGCTTGGGCCGCTGTGCTTTCCAGAGTTTTTACGTTTCATCGCAGGCTCACAGACCAGTTGTCACCAAGTGGCGGCTTAATCGTCCAGGCTACGGGCGATTTCTTCCACCTCAAAACATTCGATAACATCGCCGACTTTAAGGTCATCATAATTTTCAAAAGCCATGCCGCATTCCTGCCCGCCATTAACCTCTTTGACCTCATCTTTAAAGCGGCGCAAAGAACTCAAATCGCCTTCATGTATCACCACGCTGTCACGGATAAGACGCACCCGCGCCCCGCGCCGCACCAAGCCATCGGTCACACGACAACCCGCCACTTTGCCTGATTTTGAAATGTTAAACACTTCCAAGACTTCCGCATTCCCCAGCATGGTTTCGCGCAAGTCAGGTGACAGCATGCCAGACATGGCCGCCTTGATATCATCAACAAGGTCATAAATAACGCTGTAATAACGTATCTCAATACCTTGCTCTTCAGCCAAATTGCGGGCCTGACTATTGGCGCGTACATTAAAGCCAATCACCGGCGCATTTGATGCCGTCGCCAAAGTAATGTCGCTTTCTGTCACGCCGCCAACAGCTGAATGCACAACCCGCGCTTTAACTTCATCATTCCCCAATTTTTCAATGGCTTGCGTTATCGCTTCAGCAGAACCTTGCACATCAGCCTTCACGACAATTGCCATTTCCTGTGTGTCAGTTTCTTTAAGCTGTTTCAGCATCTGGTCAAGCGATGACCGCGCCCCTGAAACCGCCTTATTTTGCCGCGCTAAACGCTCGCGATATTCAGCAATTTCGCGGGCTTTGGCCTCATTCTCAACCACATTGAAAATATCACCTGCGGCTGGTGTGCCGCCCGCACCCAGCACTTCGACAGGCATAGATGGGCCCGCTTCTTTTAAATTCTCGCCCTTATCATTTAACATGGCGCGCACGCGGCCAGAAACCTCGCCCGCCACGAAAATATCGCCAACTCTCAATGTCCCGCGCTGAACCAAAATAGTCGAAACCGCCCCGCGCCCTTTATCCAGCTTGGCTTCAATGACAATACCATTGGCCTCGCGGTCCGGATTGGCTTTCAGCTCAAGCACCTCGGCCTGCAATAGGACGGCCTCAATCAAATTATCGAGACCATCACCTTTCAGGGCAGAGACTTCAACAAATTGGGTGTCGCCGCCCATATCTTCAGAGATAATTTCATGTTGCAAAAGGTCATTTTTAACCCGTGTTGGATCAGCCTCTGGCTTGTCCATTTTATTCACCGCAACAATCATCGGCACTTCTGCTGCCTTGGCATGGTTAATCGCTTCAACGGTTTGTGGCATCACGCCATCATCAGCCGCCACAACCAAAATCACAATATCGGTCACTTTTGCCCCGCGCGCACGCATAGAGGTAAAGGCGGCATGGCCCGGCGTATCAATAAAAGTAACGCGCTGGTCATCTTGTGTTAGCACCTGATACGCCCCAATATGCTGGGTGATACCGCCCGCCTCGACACCAACTATGTCGGTTTTGCGCAGCGCATCAAGCAAAGAGGTTTTCCCGTGATCCACATGCCCCATCACCGTCACGACAGGTGGGCGCGGTTGCTTCACATCATCATTGTCATCATCTGTATCAATGGTGTCTTCAATATCAGCTTCGGTAACGCGATTGACTTTATGGCCGAGCTCTTCTGCGAGCAATTCCGCTGTATCGGCATCAATCGTATCATTAATTTTGGCCATCACACCTTGCTGCATCAGCAATTTAATCACATCAACAGCGCGCTCTGCCATGCGGTTGGCCAGCTCTTGAATGGTGATGGTTTCTGGCAAGATAATGGTACGCGAGACTTTCTCGCGGGGCTCATTAGATTGCGTCTGGCGTTTCTCGCGTTCACGGCGACGGCGAATTGACGCCATTGAACGCACGCGGTCTTCATCTTTTAATGCATCATTAATGGTGAGCTTGCCCGAACGACGACGCTCTGGCTCGCTGCGTTTCGCAGCTTTACGCGGAGCCTCTTTTTTCTCGGGCTTTTCTACGGGCGTAATTTTACGGGCCACGGGCTTCGCCGCCACAGGATTATCTTTATCGGCAACCGGTGGTGGTGGGGCTTTAGCGGCTTCTTCAGCCGCCTTTGCAAGCTTTTCGGCCTCTTCAGCTTCTTGCTTCGCGGTTTCTTCAGCGCGGCGCGCCGCGTCTTCTGCCGCTTGTGCCGCACGCAATTTTTCTTGCTCTTTTTCCTCTTCTGCACGCACTTTTGCTTCAGCAACCGCTGCCAAGCGTGCTTCTTGTTCGCTCTTGCTCAAGCCCCCAAGATTTTTGGGTGTTTCTTCAACCGGTGCTGGTGCCGCAGGTTTATCTTCAACAGGTTTGGCTGCCTGACCAGGTGTGACAATTCTTTTGCGCTTTTTCTCAACAACAACAGACTTTGACCGCCCATGCGAGAAGCTCTGGCGAACCTGACCGGATTCAACAGTTCTTTTCAAGCTGAGGGTCTTGCCCTGTTTGCCGTCGGTTTTTTCGTTTTTGTCACTATCACTCATCATCTACCGTTTCATTTATTGAGGTATCCCAATCGGAAACCTCTCCATCTAAATCCAAATCTTCGGCCTGGTAAAGAGACAAACGAGATATATCCCTAACCAAGCGTTCAGACCAGCCCTTTTCTGTTACAACAGCATGGACAATATTTTCGCGTCCCATTGCTGCGCTCAATGCCGAGATTGGCAAAAGCGAACAGACTTTAACCCCGTTTTGGCGCGCCAAAGACATCATTTTCTGCCGTCCGTGTATCGCCGCATCTGAAGCACAAAAAAGCAATTGCGCTTCCTTTTGTGTGAGCGCCGCCGATACTTTGGCGAAACCCAATTTTATGGCCCCTGCTTTTCTGGCCAAGCCAATAAGGCTCAATAAATGCGCCTCCATTTGCTGGCCCAAAAAAACCGCCAAATCATCGCGCCAGCTCAATGCCACACCGGCTGCCAATGAAAACTGGTTCTCATGCAGAGCCTGCTCAAGAACCGACTTTTTCCCAGTCAACCACAAGGCCTGACCAGGCAAGCGCTCTGCCAAATCTGGCACAAGCTCATTTGATGGCGAAACAACAAATTTCAAAAGCTGTGACCTCTCGGTTGAGCCGCTGACCAGACATTTGACCAGAGATTTCTGCTGCTCCCGATTTGTCACTTAAACTCCTTTGTTCTGCCACCATGTTAAAGAGCAAGCTTTAGCTTGCTGTCTCCTCTGACCCTGCATCTAAAGGTGTCTCTGCAGGCGCTTCTGCTGCCGCAAGCTCTACTGCTGCCGCTTCATCACCTTCAGCCTCATCAGCGTCACCTTCAGCGCGTTGCGCATCAAGCTCTTCTTGGGTCAACCAGCCCACCGCAACACGGCTGTTCATAATCATCTGCTCAGCCTCTTCGGCCGACACATCAAACCCGTCCAAAATGCCCGGCTGGCGTGTGCGTTGGCCATCAATGGTTTCAAACCAACCGACCAAATCATCTGGCACACAACCGGCAAAATCTTCCAATGTGAACACATCATTTTTGCCAAGTGCGACCAGCATGCGCATATCAAGGCCTTCAACTTCGAGCAGCTCATCAGCCACACCAAGTGCTTTACGCTCTTCATCAAGCTTGGCGTTTTGTTGGTCGATAAACTCAAGCGCACGACGCTGCAGCTCCTCAGCCGTGTCATCGTCAAAGCCTTCAATATATGTAATTTCCTCTAACGGCACATAAGCAACCTCTTCAACGGTTGCAAAACCTTCAGACGCCAAAAGTTGCGCAATCATTTCATCAACATCAAGCGCTTCCATAAAGCTTTCTGTGCGCTCTGCAAATTCTGCCTGACGGCGTTCCGACTCTTCAGCCTCCGTCATAATATCAATATCCCAGCCCGTGAGCTGAGAGGCCAAACGCACATTCTGACCACGACGCCCAATCGCTAAGCTGAGCTGGTCATCTGGCACACACACTTCAATACGCTGCGCGTCTTCATCAAGCACAACTTTAGACACCTCAGCTGGCGCCAAAGCATTGACAATAAAACTCGCAGAATCCTCTGTCCAAGTGATGATATCGACTTTCTCGCCCTGCAGCTCATTCACCACAGCCTGCACACGACTGCCGCGCATACCCACACAAGCCCCTACCGGATCAATGCTGCTATCATTTGAAATCACCGCGATTTTCGCACGGCTGCCAGGGTCACGCGCCACTGACCGGATTTCAATAATGCCGTCATAAACCTCAGGCACTTCTTGAGCAAACAGCTTGGCCATAAAAGCCGGATCGGTTCGCGAAAGCAAAATTTGCGGGCCGCGCTGCTCGCGCCGCACATCATGAATATAAGCGCGGATACGGTCATTAGGTCGAAACACCTCACGCGGAATGAGATTATCGCGCCGCAGCATCGCTTCACCACGCCCCAAATCGACAACCACATTGCCATATTCCACACGCTTCACAATGCCTGAAGCAATTTCACCCACACGGTCTTTATATTCCTCATATTGATTTTCACGCTCGGCATCGCGCACTTTTTGCACAATAACCTGTTTCGCCGTTTGGGTCGCAATTCGACCAAATTCAATTGGCGGCAGCGGGTCGCTTAACTCTTCCCCCAACACAGCGTCAGCTTTGATTTTTTGCGCATCAGCCAAAGTCAGTTCCATATTGTCATTTTCAACAACATCAACAACCGTCATGACGCGCCGCAAATGCGTATCACCTGTTTTGGAGTCAATATCTGCACGAATATCATTTTCCGCGCCATAACGCGCTTTTGCCGCGCGCTGGATTGCGTCTGCCATTGCGCCAAGAACCACTGAAGAGTCGATCCCCTTTTCCCGCGCCACCGCTTCTGCGATTTGTAAAAGTTCGAGTTTATTCGCACTTATGCCCGTAGCCATTTGCTTCTCCGTCTCATTGTCTCATTCCATCGCTTTCACGATGCCTTTCAACCACTAACCTTTAACTGCCTTCAAGCTTGCCTGAACCATTTCATCATTCGCAACCAAGCGGCTTTCAGCAATATCTTGCAAGCGAAACCCCAAAACCTGCGGGGTATCATAATTTGCCAGCTCAACCTCAATTAAGGCTTCGCCCGCCTCGAAGCCGCGCAAACGACCTCGAAATCTCTTTTGCCCATCAACTGGGCTTTTCAATTCAATTTTGGCCTCTAGGCCAATCCAATCGGCAAAATCTTTTGGCCGACATAAAGGCCGCGCCATGCCCGGTGAGGAGACCTCAAGCGTATAGGCCGCTTGTATCGGGTCCTCAACATCGAGAACAGCCGAAAGGCTGCGGCTTATTTTTTCACAGCCCTCAACCGTAATGCTGCCATTTGTGTCCATCGCCATCACTTGCATCACAGACGCAGAGCCATCACCTGTCATACGCACGCGCAACAGCTCATAGCCCAAATCCTCAACCACAGGCTGAATGATTGGTAATAATGGCCGCGCAGGGCCTGGCGCTTGCAAATGCGCATAGGTTTCAGCAGGCACATCAGCCATGCTTTGCGCATTCGTTTGCGTCACCAGATTATCTTCCTGCATTTTCTCACGCCTTTATCTCGTTCATGGCATTATTTAGCCAAATTTCATCTGCCCATTAAAAAAAGCGGGGGTCTTGAGACCGTCCCACTTTCCAGTAAAAGCAGATTTATGGGCGCTAATATAGCCATTTAGGCACAAATTGCAAGCCTTAAGCTCAATGCGGCGCTCACAAATGATTTGGTTGAATATCCGCGCGCCGCTGGAAATGCAAATATGTCGGCACCCGCCCCGCCTTTAAGGCTTTCGCCTCATAACGCGTTGATGGCCAGCCCTGCGGCGGCTCTTGCCAGTCACTGGCTTGGGTCGCGGTCCAGCGAAAGCCGCCAAAGGCACGCATATGATGGAGTGTCCATAAAATATAATCAGCAATATCACTGGCAATCATCAACCGCCCTTCCGGTTTCAGCAAACGATGGAGATGCGCTAAATTTTCTGGCGACACAAAGCGTCGTTTGTGATGGCGCAGCTTTGGCCACGGGTCGGGATACAGCAAATAAATCTGGTCAAAACTGGCGGCGGGCAAAATATCCATCAAATCGCGGGCATCATGATCATAAATTTTGACATTTTTTAAATTGCGCCGCTCAATCTCGAGCAATAATTTTGCAACCCCATTCACAAAAGGCTCGCACCCAATAAAGCCTGTATCAGGGTGGTTTTGCGCTTGCGCCGCCAAATGCTCACCACCGCCAAAACCAATTTCAAGAACCGATTGCGCAAAATCACGGGACGGCACATCACCCCGCGCCACCGCTTCTGGCGTGACCCGCAATTGGGGCAGTAAATTTTCGACCAATCTTGCTTGGCGCGGGTGCAATTTATGCCCCTGCCGGCGACCATAGAGATTACGCCGCTTCGTTTCCGCAGACATTTTAGGTTAATTCAGCCTTAATCGCTTCAACCAAATCTGTGCGCTCCCACGAAAAACCGCCATCTGCATCAGGCGTGCGCCCGAAATGACCATAAGCCGCGCTGCGGGCGTAAATGGGTTTATTCAGCTCTAAATGGGTACGAATACCACGCGGCGATAAATCCATCACTTTGCCTAAAGCTTGCTCAAGCTTGCTTTCTTCAATCTGGCTGGTGCCATGCGTATCCACATAAATTGATAAGGGTTTGGATACCCCAATCGCATAAGAGAGCTGGATTGTGCAGCGCTCCGCCAAGCCCGCCGCAACGAGATTTTTCGCCAAATAACGCGAGGCATAGGCTGCAGAGCGGTCAACTTTTGTTGGGTCTTTGCCCGAAAAAGCCCCGCCCCCATGCGGCGCGGCACCGCCATATGTATCAACAATAATCTTGCGACCCGTCAATCCCGCATCGCCATCTGGCCCGCCAATCACAAATGTGCCAGTCGGGTTCACATAAAAAGCATCTTCTGGGCACATCCAGCCAGCTGGTAAAACATTTTCCACAATTGGGCGCACCAATTCGCGCACATCATTTTGGCTCATGCCCTCATCATGCTGGGTAGAGACAACAATAGACTCAGCCCCAACCGGTTTCCCATTTTCATACCGTAAGGAAACCTGACTTTTGGAGTCCGGGCCAAAGCCCGCCACTTGACCTGATTTTCTCAAATCGGCCATATCAGCCAAAATTTGATGCGCATAAGCAATTGGCGCGGGCATTAGATTTTCGGTTTCGCGACAGGCATAGCCAAACATAATGCCCTGATCGCCAGCCCCTTCCGACTTATTGCCTTCGCCAGCATCAACGCCTTGCGCAATATGCGCTGATTGGGCGTGAACATGCACTTGCACTTCCGCATTCTTCCAATGAAAGCCTTCTTGCTCATAGCCAATATCACGCACGCGCTGACGGGCAATCTCTTCCATCTCTTCAGCGGTCACAAGATTTTGTGGGCGCACTTCACCAGCCAAAACAATCAAATTTGTGGTGGTGAGTGTTTCCACCGCAACGCGGGCTTCAGGCTCGCGCGCTAAAAAAGCATCAAGCACACTGTCTGAAATCAAATCACAAACTTTATCAGGGTGGCCTTCAGAAACAGACTCGCTGGTGAATATATAATCCAGTCTTGGCATGGTTTTCTCCTTCACAATAAAGCTGTTTAGCAATTGCGCAGACATATTGCAATGCCAAGATAACGCCAAGATAACGCCAAGATAACGCCAAGATAAGGGCTAAAGCATGACTCCCTTATCTATTGTGCCTGTTTGGTTTATTTTTGCCGTGTTTTGGTGCGGGGTTTCTGGCGTGCTGCCGAAATACGGCGGGGCTGAGCCTTGCCCAAAGATTTGGTCATATTCACAATGCTTTCACGGACATTCTTATTGCGGATTTTATAAAAATTTCGGTTTAGGGTCAGGCCTTCATGGCTCGAAATAAAATCCATAAACTCTGCAATATCCACGCCTTCCTGCATGGCGCCATATTTTGTGCTGGTTGGTTTTTTCAAACGCCCCAACCCTTCATAGAAAAACCCGATATCCACATTCAAAATATCAGCAAATTCAAACAAGCGCGCTGCTGAAATACGGTTTGTGCCTTTTTCATATTTCTGAATTTGCTGGAAAGTCAGATTCACACGCTCCCCCAGAGCTTCCTGGCTCATGCCAAGATTCACCCTTTGCAAGCGCAACCTTTGCCCAATATGGCGGTCTATTTCAGATGTTTTCTTGAGTGTCATCTTTATCTTCTTTTTATTATTATGGGTCAGTCTAACCCGATTTAAGACCAGATATCAATGAGGTAATTTGGATTAAGGCACAACTCTAGGCTGTGGGCTCATGAGACGCTTTTATCCGCTTTGTGCCTTTGATGAAAACCGGTGATGAAAACCGGTGATGAAAACCGGTAAAATAAGCAAGCCCAGTAAGAGCGCGAAAAAAACCTTATCGCCATAACGGGCATAAAGTGTCGGCTCTAAAGCTGGTGGCAGGGTTGCATCAACCACCCCCGCCACACCAAGCGGCAAGGATTGAATCACACGGCCATAAGGGTCAATCATGCCTGAAATACCAGTATTCGCCGCACGCACGACTGGCAAGCCCTCTTCAATCGCCCGCATTTGCGCCATGGCAAAATGCTGATGCGGGCCAACTGTGTAGCCAAACCAAGCATCATTGGTGATGTTGACAATCCAATCCCCGCGCTGGGCCGGGTTGGCGGGCATGCTATCGCGCGGGAAAATAACCTCATAACAAATCATAGGTGTAAAAGGAGGTATAAGAGAAGGTGCGGCTTTCGGGGCCATCAATTGGGGTGCCGGGCCCGCTGTAAACCCGCCGCGCAATTGAGTGAGCTGGCGCAAACCAAGTGCCTCTAACTGCGCCTGAAAAGGTAAATATTCCCCAAATGGCACCAGATGATGCTTATCATATACCGCCTCTATCTGACCCGCCCGCCACACAAACAGACTGTTAAAACTCTGCCATCGCGCGGTATCAGCCTGCCATTCGCGGCGCAAACTGCCAATGATAAGGCTGGTTTGTTTTGGCAGGATTTGATTGAGGTCAGCTTGCAAGGCTGCATCGCGCGCCAATAAGCTCGGCACAGCGGTTTCTGGCCAAATGACAATATCTGGCGGCGGGGCCATGTCCCATTGCGTGAGCTTGATGGTTTTTTGGATATGAGCCTGACGCAAATCAGATTGCCATTTTTCTTTTTGTGCCAAATGCGGCTGGACAATTCTGATGGTGGGGCGACTTATCTCTGTCTCACCCGCCCTGTCATCTCTCTGCACACCCTCACGCAGCACACCCTCACGCAGAATACCCTCACGCAACATTCCGTGCGCCAGCAACACCAAAAAGCAAAGCGCCAGCCCATAGGCCACAGCCTTATATCGGCGCCATAAAACCGGCAAGACGCCAAGCAGCAAAACCCAAACACCCAAACCATATACGCCCCAAACCGCACCCGTCTGGGCAAGCGGCAGCCAGCCTAAACTCGCCATACCAATGAGATTCCAGGGCAAGCCTGTGAGCACATGCCCGCGCATATATTCTGCCAGCGCGATAAAAATAATAAATAAGACAATTTGCGCGAACTCATTATGCGCGCAAAAACGGCGGCTCACTTGCGCCCAGAACACCAGCGCCATGCCATAAAAAATTGCCAGCCCAGCTGGCAAGAGCGTCACCGCAAACGGCATGAGCCAAAAATAAGTTTCGGCCTCAACCAGAAAAGCGCTGCCCATCCAGTAAAGCCCGAAAAGAAAAAACCCAAAGCCAAAACTCCAGCCCAGACCAAACGCCGCGCGCGCACCGCGCTGCATAGCTGGCACACCAAGCTGATACAGTACCGGGAAAATAATAATCACGAGCGGCCATAAGCCAATGGGCGGGAGCGCCAAAGTCAGCGCACCACCGCATAAAAAACCTGATAATTTTGGCCAGCGCAGCGCCAGCTTTTGGCCATGACCAATAAAATATGTCAGGCGCGTGCGCATCACCTCGCGCCTAGCCTTGCTCTGTTTTAGATAATGTTGTGCGAATGCGCACCCATTTGATGCGCCGCGCATCGGCATCACGCACTTCAAACTCTAGGCTATTTTCATGCGGAATGACCTCACCGCGTTGCGGCACATGACCCGCCAGCGAAAAAACCAAACCGCCCAGCGTATCAATATCATCTTCAATAAAAGCCATGCCAAGTTTTTCTTCCAACACCTCAATTGGCAAGCGCGCATGGGCATCAAAAACGCCCTTGCGCCGCTCAATTAATTGTGGTGTCTCAATGCCGTCATGCTCATCTTCAATCTCGCCAACAATTTCTTCAACTAAATCTTCAATTGTCACCAGCCCGTCAGTGCCACCAAATTCATCAACCACCAAAGCCATATGCGTACGCGTGGTTTGCATGCGCAACAACAAATCAAGCGCTGGCATAGAAGGCGGCGCGTATAAAACATCACGGCGCAACCGGACAAGCGGCTTGTCAGATTTATTCTCTGCGCGATAGGCCAGCACATCTTTAATATGCACCATGCCCACAGGGTCATCGAGCGTCTCATTATAAATCGGCAGTCTAGAATGCGCGCAGCCAATGAATTTTTCTGTTAGCTCGGCATAACTCAGCGTTGCGTCCACCGCCACAATATCAGCACGCGGCACCATCACATCATCAACCCGCACATCCTTGAAACCAAGCAGGTTGCGCATCATGTGTAATTCTTCATTGCGCAAAGAAGAATCTGCATGGCTTTCTTCGTCCAGCACATCTTCCAGACTTTCGCGCAAATTCGAATCTTGCAGGCCGAGCCATGTCTTTATACGCTCCCACATTCCAATCGTGGCAACCTCTTCATGCTTACTCATTTGGCCTTGTCCCTTCTCATTATTTAGGCTCCGCATCTTCATATGGCGATGGCACATCAAAACAATCCAGCACTTTTATTTCAAGCGCCTCCATATGGTCAGCTTGGGCTGGCTGGTGATGGTCATACCCCCATAAATGCAAAAATCCATGCACAATCAAATGCGCAAAGTGATTGAGCGTCGGCTTGCCCGCCGCCCGCGCTTCCGCCATTAAGGTTTCACGCGCCAATACAATATCACCCAACAAAAACGGCGGGGCGGGCTTTTGCGCTTCCTGCTTTATGCTTGAAAAAATCATATCTAATTCTGCGCCTGATTGGGCAGGAAAAGATAAAACATTGGTCGGTTTATTCTTGTTTCGCCAATTCTCGTTCAGAATTTGAATGGCCGCATCATCACTTAATTGCACAGACCATTCATAACTGAACCAGTCAGGTAATGCTGCAAAAGACCTATCAGCCAAGACCAAACTCATGGTTTTATCTGCCAGCGTGGCAACATAATCCATCAATGCGTCCAGCCCATCATGCCAATCATCATGGCGCCAATCATTTTGCAAAATGCTGACTTCGAGCTGGCTTGTTTGTGTATTTATCGTGACGCAGTCCGCCGGACTATCCGGTTCTTCTGGCACATCGCCCAAACCTTCATGCATCTTTGTCCTCATTTCCATCAGCGCTGTTTGTTTGTTCTTTTTTCTTTTTCAATGGCTGGTCTGTCAACCGCATATCGCGGGCGCGATAGGCTTTAACAATTCGCGTCACCATGTCATGGCGCACCACATCGCTTTCCGTGAAATGCACAATCTCGACACCTTTAATTTTAGGTAAAATTTCCAAAGCATCTTTCAGCCCTGACTTCACTCCAAGCGGCAAGTCAATCTGTGTCGGGTCGCCGGTTATCACCATGCGTGAGTTCTCGCCCATGCGGGTAAGAAACATTTTCATTTGCATAGGCGTAGCGTTTTGCGCTTCGTCTAAAATCACAAAAGAATTGGCCAATGTGCGCCCACGCATAAAGGCTAATGGCGCGATTTCTATTTCACCAGACTCCAAGCTGCGCACTACTTGTGGGCCGGGCAACATGTCATAAAGCGCGTCATAAAGCGGGCGCAAATAAGGGTCAACCTTGTCGCGCATATCGCCCGGCAAAAACCCCAAGCTCTCTCCCGCCTCAACCGCGGGGCGTGATAAAATAATGCGGTCAACCTGCCCCTCAACCAACATTGACGCCGCCACCGCGACTGCCAGATAGGTTTTACCCGTGCCAGCAGGGCCGGTGCCAACCACCAGCTCTCCGTTCATCAAAGCATCAATATAATGCGCCTGGTTTGGCGAGCGCGGCATGACCGCCCGCTTATGTGTTCTCACTTCAGTTTTAGAAGCGCCTTTGGGCATATTTTTTTTACTATCTGTTTGGGCGACTGGTTTAAGCGTCATGCGCATGGCTCCATCAACATCGCCGGGCTGAATATCCCGACCCTTTTTGAGTTGGTCATAAAGTGTGTGCAAAACATCACGCGCTTGCACACAGGCGCTTTGGGCGCCGGTAATCACCAAAATATTTCCACGATTAAAGGCCTGCACACCAAGCTTTTCTTCAATGCGTGCTAAATGACAATCATGCGCGCCATAAAGCGCCGCCAAAAGACGATTATCATCAAAATCAAGTGTGAGTTTTGTTTCAGCCTCAAATGCGGGCGCTGTTGTGTCGGGCTTTAGATTAGGCAAACCCGCCCCCCATTTGGACATTTATGTGACTTTTTTTCATACCCATATATCTTAAATATGGGGTTTTCACATCGAATTGGCAAGTCAGAAAGCGTGACAAGTTTATGAAATCTTCCCTGTCAGGCTGTTAGCGTGGGCAGCCTCAATTGTGACAGGCAATAATTTCCCGATAATCCGCTCATCAGCGGTCACATGAACGGTCTGCAAATAGGGCGAGCGACCAATAATCTGGCCGTCATATTTTCCCCGCTTTTCAAACAAAACGGGCAGGGTTTTGCCAATTTGAGCCTGATTAAATTCAGATTGCTGCGTATTGAGCAGGGCTTGCAATCGTTGCAACCGCTCAGATTTCACGGCCTCACTCACCTGTTCAGCCTCTTCCGCTGCCGGTGTGCCAGGGCGCGGAGAATATTTGAAAGAATAAGCCTGCGCATAGGTCACTTTCTCAACCAACGCCAGCGTGTCTTCAAAATCCGCCTCGGTTTCACCCGGAAACCCAACAATAAAATCTGAACTCAAAGCAATATCGGGCCGCGCTTTTCTTATTTTATCAACCAAAGCAATATAGCTTTCAGCCGTATGCTGGCGGTTCATCGCCTGCAAAATTTTGTCGGACCCTGCCTGCACAGGCAAGTGCAGATATGGCATCAGCTCTGGCAAATCGCCATGCGCGGCAATCAGTTCATCGTCCATATCGCGTGGATGAGAGGTCGTAAAGCGCAAACGCTCAATGCCTTCACATGCCGCCAGCCGACGCAACAAACCGCCCAAACCAAGCGATTGCGCCTCGTCATACCAAGCATTGACATTTTGTCCAAGCAAGGTGATTTCACACACACCCTCTGCGGCCAGCGCCCGCACTTCGTCTTCAATTTCATCAGCCGCCCGCGAAACCTCCGCGCCACGCGTATAAGGCACCACACAAAATGTGCAAAATTTATCGCACCCTTCTTGCACCGTGACAAAGGCTGTCGGGTTGCGGGATAAAGGCTTGCGGCGCACCTCTTTTAAGGCTTCAAACTTTTCTTCCGCAGGAAAATCGGTGAACACTACATTTGTTTTTTCACCCGCCGCCCGCTGGTCCTGAACTTTGGCCAGCATGTCAGGCAAGGCCTGAAAAGTCTGCGGCCCAAAAACCATATCAACATTTGGGGCGCGCCGAATGATTTCTTGCCCCTCAGCCTGCGCCACGCAGCCAGCCACGCCAATGACCATATCGTCTTTTTTATCTTTCAGCTTTTTCAGTCGCCCAAGCTCGGAATAGACTTTTTCAGCCGCCTTCTCGCGAATATGGCAGGTGTTTAAGATAATCATATCCGCCCCATCAGGCGCCTCTACCGATTGGTAGCCAGCCGCCTGCAAGGCTTCGCCCATGCGCTCACTGTCATATACATTCATTTGACAGCCATAGGTCTTGATAAAAACAGATTTTGTGTTTGGCGTATCACTCATGATGCGGGTTTACAGATTTTTTAGCCTCAGGGCAAGGTTTATGCATCTGATAATCACCTGTGCTATGGCCAACTGTATAAGCCGCCAGACCATCTTGCACCTGTCTGCGGGCGCGGCCCGCTAAGGCCTTGCGCCCACCTTCGGCATCAATATTTGTGGGCGGGAAGAAAATTAAATCCACTGTCATCGGGTCGCCACATAAAACTTTCAGCATATGCGGCACTAAATTTAGATGGCCAATCCATGCATATTCCACACGCATACGCCGCCCCATCGGCAAGCCGCATAATTGGGAAAACACAATTCTCATTGGCTGCACACTGACCGCCTGACCCTTGATTTTGGTTTCGGCAGCAGAGATGAGCGCAGACTTGAAAGGCAAAACAATTGTGCCATCGCTGGTTGAGCCCTCGGGGAATAACACCACCCGCTCGCCCTCTGACAATCTTTTTTGCAAAGCGTTACGCTGGTTCATGGCATCAGAACGCTTTTCGCGTTCAATAAAAATAGTCCGCCCGATTTTGGCCAGCATGCCAAAAAGTGGCCAATGCGCAATATCTGCTTTGGCCACAAAATTTACGGGCATGACAGAGCCAATCAGCAATATATCGAGCCAGCTGACGTGATTGGACAAAATCAATGTGCCGCGTTTAGGGCGCGGCCCATGTATCCGCACTTTAATACCAGCGGTTTTCAAAGCCAGCCGATAGGTAAAAACCGGAATATAACGCCGCGTTGGCAGCCGCAGAAAATGCGACAGAATTTGAGGCGGCACCAATATAATTAAAAAAACGAGAATAATAGGCAGCCGGATAAACAGGCGAAGCGACGGCGGTAACATATGAAACTATTTATCCTCTTTACGGTCAGAGCCATCATTAAGCGGCATACAATAAAGCTCCAAACGATGATCAACCAGCCTATAGCCGAGCTTGCGGGCTACTTCTTTTTGCAGCACCTCAATCTCTTCATTGGTAAACTCAATCACCTTGCCGGTTTGCAGATCAATCAAATGGTCATGATGGTCATCAGAAACGGTCTCATAGCGCGAGCGCCCATCACCAAAATCATGCCGCGTTAAAATGCCCGCTTCTTCAAACAGGCGCACTGTCCGATAGACTGTCGCGATGGAAATATTTTCATCTAATTTGACCGCGCGCTGATAGAGCGCATCAACATCTGGGTGATCATCTGCTTTTGAAATAACGCGCGCAATAATCCGTCTTTGACCCGTCATTCTCATGCCGGCTTGTTCGCAAAGCTTTTCGATATCTGACATAACGCACCCTTTATCTTTTCTTGCTTTTATTTGTAACCGCAAAACCACTCTTATCCAAGTTTGTATTCCATTAAAATTGCATCAATCCCCGAATAATAACCCGCGCGAAGGCCAGTTTGCACAAAACCAAAACCGTCATATAGGCGACGTGCAGAGGCATTATCGGCTGCGACCTCTAAAAAAAACCGCGTCATATCTTCGGTTTTTGCCCAGCCCAATGCTGCCGCCAGCAGGCTTTGCCCGAGGCCTTTATTCTGCATATGCGAAGCCACCACAAAGGTTAAAATCTCCGCCTCGTCTAAAACATACTGCACCAATAAATAACCCAGTAGGTTTTTTTCTATTTCAGTTTCTACATCTCCTGAAGGCTCTTGGTCATACACCCCCCAACACATCACGCCTTTTTTATCGCGCAGGCTGGCAAAACTCTCGCGACTCCATGCGCGGGAAAAGCCCTGCTGATGCAGCGCTGCCATTGCATCAAGCACAGTTTCAGAAAACGGGGTTGAGATAATTATGACAGACATCGCCGCAAAAGCCCTATTGCCGCTTCAGTTTCTGGTCCGTTTTCGGCAGAGCGGCATCGGGTGGGCGCAAATATAAGGGTGCGGGCTTAAGCTCCCTTTGCGCCAAGCCCATATCAAGAGCTGCAAAAAAATCAGCGGCATTAGGATAGATAATCTCATCAACCGAATAAGCCGATAAGGGCGCGCCACCCTCAACCATAAGCGGCGCACCTGTGCCGACCAACCGATAAGGTTTTGCGGCCAATAATGCCGCCGCTGCCTCATGCGACAACACCGCCGCTTCATTTATGGGTATGCCTGTCGGCGCGAAACATTGCACATATAGCTGCCCACGCCGCGCATCAATCAGGCATGCCAAATCAGCCTGCGCCGTATCAGCTTGGCGCGTTTGCGCGATTTGCGTTTGCGCCATAAGCGCTAGGCTGGTGAGCGTATAAATCGGCGCGCCTGCAACCAGCGCAAAAGCGCGCATTGCCGCTAGGCCAACCCTAACGCCAGCAAAAGTGCCGGGCCCTATCGTCACTCCAAGCGCATCTAAATCAGTGACCTGACACCCGGCCTTTTGCAAAACATCTTGCAGCATTTGCGGCAATATTTCAGCATGGCCCGTGCCAATTTCTTCATAAAGCGCGGTTATCTTGCCGTGCGCGCTGTCTCGCACAGCCACTGAACAAGCTTGCTGGCTGGTGTCACAAGCCAAGATAAGCTGAGGGCTTGAGCCGAGAGAGCTGTCGGGGTTTTGTGATTGAGTTTGTTGCGCGCTCACGCGACCTCCAAGATTAGGCTGGCCTAAGCCAATTCACAGGCATCATCAAAGGCAAGGCGCGGCAAGCGGTCAAAAAGTTTTTCAGGGTCGCCATGCCCGATTGTGCAGATAAAATTTATCTCCACATCACCATTGGGGAAAAACGCCTGCTCCATGCCCGCCATATCAAAACCAGACATGGGCCCCACATCAAGACCAAATGCGCGTGCCGCAATCATCATATAAGCCGCTTGTAATGTGCCATTGCGCATCGCCGTTGCCGCCGCGCCTGCCGCGTCATTGCTAAACCACTCACGCGCTTCCGGATTATGCGGAAACAATTCTGGTATGCGGTCATAAAATTGACGATGGTGGCCAATCACGGCACAAACAGGGGCGGCAAGCGTTTTGTCTTTATTATCGGGGATTAAATGTTGTGCCAAGCGTTCTTTGCCCGCCGCGCTGCGCACAAAAACAATCCGCACAGGCGAACAATTAGCGCTGGTTGGGCCATATTTCCAAACATCATATAGCGCACGCAGCGTGTCGTCTGACACGGGTGTGTCCAGCCAGCCATTTTGCGAACGCGCTTTGGTAAACAAAATTTCCAGAGCTTTTTCATCAAGCATTTTAATCTCCTTTATTCTTATTCGCGCTTTCTATTCAACCGCGCGCACTTCGGTGACCACAGGGCAAAAATGCTTCAACAGATTTTCCACCCCTTGCTTTAGGGTGGCAGTGGAGCTTGGACAGCCCGCACACGCGCCCCGCATTTCAAGAAACACCACACCCTCTTCATAATTATGGAACACAATATCGCCACCATCTTGTGCCACCGCAGGGCGGACGCGCGTATCCAATAATTGTTTGATAATGGTAATCACTTCCGCATCAGACCCCTCGCCAGCCACATCTGCATGTTCTGATGTTTCAGACAAAACGGCATCGGCATTCATCACCGGAAGGCCAGAGACAAAAAAGTCCATAATCGCGGTTAAAATATGCGGTTTCACATGCTGCCATTCAGCGTCGCCTTTGGTGACAGTGATAAAATCGCGCCCTAAAAAAACGCTGCTCACATGCTGGACTTTAAATAAGGTTTGCGCCAGTGGCGAGTTTTCAGCCGCCGCAGAATTTGGAAAATCTGCGGGCGGGGCATCGCCCATGACATCGCGACCCGGCATAAATTTTAATGTCATTGGGTTTGGGGTTTCTTCCGTTTGAATAAACATGTTCGCTCCAAATTTTTAATGATGTTTTTCTATTGGGACTTTATATAGCGCAAAAAGAGCCATCATGTAATGGCGTCAATTTGTTCATCGCTTAACTCACCCGGCACAATAGTTACCGGAATGTGAAATCCGCTTTTTCCTGTAGCCAATGCAGAGACCAAAGGACCCGGCCCATCTGGGTCTGTCCCAGAGGCCAGAACAAGCGTTGAAATTGTTTTATCACTGTCAATCAAGCTGACAATGACATCAATTTTATTGCCCTCTAATATATGCGTCTGGGGGCGTTGGCCAGAAATCTGCACAACTTCTTCCGACAAATTATCTAAAATAAGCTGCGCCTCTTCCCGCGCTTCTTGCTTCATCAGACTTTCAACACCCAGCCAATGCTCAAAACCGCCCGGCTCTAAAATCGCAGCCAGAACCAGCTCACCGGAAGTGCCATGCGCCCGACGCTCCGCCCAGCGCAAAGCCGCGCGCGACTCGGGTGTGCCATCAACAATAACAAGAAATTTGCGCGGCAAATGTGGGTCCATTAACATGGGATTATGTTGCCACTCTCTGCCAGCGGCGGCAATGCGTTTTTTATGCGTTTTTTATATTTTTTAGAAAAATTGTCTCAAATGCTTGGAATATAGGCTTAAGCGAAACCAACAATTTTCTTCACCTCATCTAAAACAGGCTGGGCAATGGCTTCAGCACGCGCTGCGCCATCAGCCAACACTTTGTCCAAATATGCTTGGTCATCGAGATAATCCTGCATGCGCGCCGTGATGGGGCCAATGGTTTCTATCATCAGCTCTGCGAGGGCGGGCTTAAACACCGAAAAGTTCTGCCCCGCAAAATCTTGCAGCACTTGTGCCACTGTCTTGCCAGAAAGGGCCGCAAAAATCCCGACCAGATTGGCCGCTTCAGGCCGCGCCGCCAGCCCTTCTTCTGCCTCTGGCAGCGGCTCAGCATCGGTGCGCGCTTTGCGTATTTTTTGCGCAATCATATCGCTGTCATCGGTCATGGTGATGCGGGACATATCAGAGGGTTCGGATTTTGACATTTTTTTACTGCCATCACGCAAGGACATCACCCGCGTGGCCGGACCTGTGATAAGCGGCTCTGGTAAGGGGAAAAATGGGGTGGCGTCCTCGCCCAAAAAATCATGATTGAATTTTTGCGCAATATCGCGGGCCAGCTCTAAATGCTGTTTTTGATCCGCCCCAACCGGAACATGTGTCGCCTGATAGGCCAAAATATCTGCTGCCATTAAATTTGGATAAACATAAAGCCCAACAGAGGCATTTTCGCGATTCTTGCCAGCTTTTTCTTTGAATTGCGTCATGCGATTAAGCCAGCCAATACGCGACACACAATTTAATATCCACGCCAGCTCAGCATGGGCTGAAACGCGGCTTTGATTAAACACAATTTGCTTTTCACCATCAACGCCAGCCGCCAAAAACGCCGCCGCGACCTCATATGTGTTGCGGCGCAATTCTGCAGGGTCCTGCCACACCGTAATGGCATGCAAATCAACAATGCAATACAAGCATTCATGGTTTTCTTGCAGCGCGACAAAATTGCGAATGGCACCAAGATAATTGCCTAAATGCAATTGTCCGGTTGGCTGAACACCAGAAAAAACCCGTTGATGAGCTGTGCTTTGTGAGCTGTTTGCAGACATATCATACCTTCCTTAGCGCCCCTTAGCGCCCCTTATCGCCTTTTCGGTTTCGCTTTTCAAGCTTTTTGCCAAACCAGCCTTCCGGCATATGCGAGCTTTTAGTCGCTGGTTTCTGTTTGAGACGCAAAAAACCCAAACAAGGTTCTAAAGCCCGCTTGCCAGAACAGAAAAGACAACGCCGCCAATATGAAAAAATAAACCAGCGCCGCCAGTGCAATTTGCCCAAATAACCACATCGCCAACGCCGCGCCTGTTAAGGGCTCGCCTGTTACTGCTATGATTGATGGCGCTAAAGACAACACCGCGAACATCGCCCCGCAAGCGATTAAAATAAGCACAAAGCGAGACATGAAAAACCCATCAACCCGCCAGCCACTAGCCGCCAAATGAACCCCCATTGTCAAAAATGTCACCCAGCCCGCAACGCTGGTCGCAACCGCAATAGCAACATGCCCATAGACCGGAAAATAAAGCAATGACAGGCCAATATTCACCGCCACCCCCAGCGCGCCATAAAATAAAGGGGTTTTCGTATCCTCTTGCGCAAAGAAACTAGGCTGCAAAATTTTGACCAAAACAAAGGCTGGCAAACCAATAGCAAAACCCTGCAAGGCCAAGGCAGCGGCTTGCGTGTCCGCTTGAGAAAAAGCCCCGCGCTCAAACAAAACCGTCATAATCGGCGCCGCTAGAACAAACAAACCAATGCTAGCAGGCAGGGTTAAAAACAAACCATAGGTCAGGCCATTATTTTGACTGCGTATCGCGCCAGCTGTGTCATTGGCGCGCAAACGACGCGCAATATCGGGCAATAATGCCACCGATAATGCCACACCAATCACCCCCAATGGCAATTGGTAAAGCCGGTCCGCATAATATAGCCATGCCGCTGCGCTTTCTTGAGCCGAGGCAATATGCGTGCCGACCAGCAAATTAATTTGTCCAATACCCGCCGCTAAAATACCCGGTATCCCCAAAACCAAAACACGCTTCACATCAGGGCTAAGACGCGGGCGCGTGAACGGAAAAGACAATCCGGCGCGGCGCACACCGAGCCAAACCACAAATAGCTGCAAAGCACCGGCCAGCGCCACCCCCCAAATCAAAAATTCCAAGCTTAAACGCTGGCTGCCGGCCTCCATCACATATGCTAAAAACAAAGCGCCAATCAAAACCACATTCAGCAAGACAGGCGCCAAAGCCGCCAAAGCAAAACGGCCTGTGGCATTTAACATAGCGGCATAAATCGCCATTAAGGACATGCATATCAAATAGGGAAATGTGATGCGCGCATAGCTCACTGTCTGGCGAAATTTTTCAGGGTCAGCGATAAACCCTCCCGCGAGGGCGCGCACAAAATAAGGCATGGCCAGCTCGGCAATCAGGGTGAAAACCAACAGGGTAAAAAACAAAACGCTAAAAATTTCAGCCGCCATTTTTCGGGCTGGGTCAACGCCCTCCCCCTCAAGCCGTTTAGCAAAAATCGGCACAAAAGCAGCATTAAACGCGCCTTCAGCAAACAGGCGGCGAAACAAATTTGGGAGGCGGAAAGCCACAACAAATATATCCGCCAAAGGCCCCGCCCCAAGTGCGGCGGCAATCAAAACATCGCGCACAAAGCCTAAAACCCGCGACAGCAATGTCGCCATTGCCGTGGTGCTGGCGGCGCGTAAAATGGAAAACCGCGCGGCCATTAAGCAACCTTGTTTGGTGGTTTTTGATGCTGCGGGCGCGCAGCAGTTTCTGGGTCGGCTAGTGCTTGCTCGAGCTTTTTGCGAATTGCGGTGCGCTTTGACGGGCTGGTAATTTTGCTGGCGGTTAAATCTTGGGCATAAAAAACATCTACTGCGCGCTCTCCAAAAGTCGCAACCCGCGCCGACACTATCGTTACCCCCAAATGAAATAATGTGCGGGTTAACGCATGTAAAAGCCCCGGCCTATCCAGCCCAATCACTTCAATCACTGTTGAATGTTGCGAGGCTTCATTATCTAGCGTGACAGACGGGTTTAAATCAAATGCTTTGATTTTATTGGCGGCGCGCGAAGTTAAAATCTGGTCACCCGGCAACAGCTCACCCGACATGACACGCTCAACTGTATTTTCCAGCCGCGCCATGCGATTATCGTCAGGGGCGTTATGGTCTTGTGGTTCTTGCAAGCGCAACACATCTAAGGCAATACCATCGCGGGTGGTGATGATGCGGGCGTCAACAATATCCAGCCCCGCCACGGCACAGGCACCTGTTAAGCGAGAGAATAAGCCCGGGTGGTCAGCGCACACAAAACTCAATGTCGTGACATCTTGAAACATATCGCGGCGCGCATCGACCAGCATGACTTTATCCTTCGCCTGCGTCAGCAGCTCGGCATGCACAAGCTGCGCATCAATTTCAGTGGAGAGCCAATAAGCATCATAATGCCGCTCAATATATTTTTGCGCCGCCGCTTGGCTTGGTTTGCTGTCTTGCGCCATATAAGCCTCAAGAAAAGCTTGCTTGGCCGCCGCCACGCGGGCAGGGCGGTTGGTGTGTGACGCAGAGCCCATTAAAAAGGCCTCAGACTCATAAAACAACTCACGCAAAAGCTGACCTTTCCAGCCATTCCAAACGCCGGGCCCCACAGCGCGAATATCAATAACAGTAAGCACCAGCAAATGCCGAAGGCGTTCTAATGTTTGCACTTTATCGGCAAAATCCCGAATGGTTTTCGGGTCGCTTAAATCGCGACGCTGCGCGACATCGCTCATAATTAAATGTTCACGCACCAGCCATTCGGTTAGGTCTGTTTCTGCTTTGGTGAAACCAAGGCGCGGCCCAAGACGGCGCGCAATGCGTGCACCCGCAACAGAATGGTCTTCGGGCCGACCCTTGGCAATATCATGCAACAAGGTTGCTAAATAAATCACTTTGCGATTGATATTTTTCTTAATCAGCTCATGCGCGAGCGGGTGGTCATCTTCAAAAACCCCGCGCTCGAGAGAAGACAACAAACCAATGGCGCGTAATAAATGCTCATCGGCGGTGTAATGGTGATACATATTAAACTGCATCAACGCGACAATGCGCCCAAAATCTGGCAAAAATTTCCCCAACACGCCCGCTTCATTCATGCGCCGCAAAATTCGCTCAGGGTGGTTGCGCGATGTTAAAATATCCAAAAACAACGCATTGGCCTCTGGGTTTTTGCGCAATTTATCATCGATTAAATTCAATGAACGCGTCACCTCACGCAAAGTGTTTGGGTGTATGAGCAATTTATAATCCGCCGCCAATTTGAACATGCGAATGAGATTAACCGGATTGCGGCGGAACACATCAGAGCGCACCATTTTAATGCGCTGTCCACTAAGCGTGAAACCATGCACTTGTTTTTGCCGCCGAAACAAAGCTGGCAAACGCCGCAACCGACTGGGTTTGGTTTGCTCATCTTCAAGCATGGCACAAAAAATGCGCGTCAAGTCACCCACATCTTTGGCCACCAAAAAATAGCGGCGCATGAAACGCTCAACTTTCTTTTGCCCAGCAGACGCCGAAACACCCATTGCATTTGACACCGCCATTTGAATATCAAAATTCAAACGCTCTTCGGCACGACCCGTTAAAAAATGCAAGTGACATCGGGTGGACCATAAAAAATTCTCGCATCGGCGAAACAGGTTTAACTCTTCGCGGGTTAACAAACCGCGTGTGACCAGCTCACCAATATCGTCAACTTCATAACAATATTTCGCAATCCAGAATAATGTATCCAAATCACGCAAGCCGCCCTTGCCCTCTTTAATATTGGGCTCAACTAAATATCGACTTTCGCCTGTACGGGCGTGGCGAATATCCCTTTCTTCCAGCTTCGCTGTCACAAAAGCGCGCGCATTTATGCGCTGGATTTTGCGCTTATAGGCAATGCGCAAATTATCGCCAATTTTTTCATCACCCCAAATATAGCGCGCCTCAAGCAAAGCCGTACGAATGGTCATATCCTCATTGGCCATTTGCACACAATCTTGAATAGAGCGCGTGGCATGGCCAACCTTTAAGCCCATATCCCAAAGTAAATAGAGAATAAATTCGATAAATTCATTGGCCCAGTCCGGTGCTGTGCTGGGCAGTAGAAATAATAAATCAATATCAGAACCCGGCGCTAATTTATGACGCCCATAACCACCTACCGCCAAAACAGCTATCGGCGCAGTTGCATCGCGGCTATCAGATTGCGCTGCAATCACATGGTCATATACAAAATCACTCAGAGATTGGATAAGAATATCCATTGAACGGCTGAGAGCATGCGCACAAGCCACGCCGCGCATGGGGCTGGCGGTTAAAACTTTCTTTGCAGCCTCACGATTTTCCTGATGCAGCGCTTTGATATGCTCTAAAAGCTCGGGCCGCCACTCTTGCACATGGGCAGCAAGACCCTGTGCCTGATGTGGTTTTTTCTTTTGTTTTTTAGGATTATGATTTGGGTCACAATAGTGGCGCGCCAATTGGTCCAGCCAATCGCGCAAAGCAGGCTTGGCAATAATCGGAAAGCGCGCAGATTTAGTTTTGGGTTTCGGCATATCAACTCTGTTTCAATTTATATGTAAATTGTGACCTAGAATTATAACTATAATAAGGCAGAAAGGGTGGCTGTAAAGCACACGCGCTCAGCTTTTATTAGAAGCGTCATCATCTTCTTGCATATGTTTCAAATCATAAAGCACATCAAGCGCTTCGCGCGGGGTCAAAATATCCGGATTGAGGTTTTGCAAATAGGCATGAACCGCATCGGTATTGTGTGCAGGGTCAGGGTTTGTAGGTGTTGCTGAAAAAAGCGGCAAAGCATCAAGCCCCAGACTATCCGCAGATGTGCCTTTGTGCTGGCGGCTCTTTTCTAGCCGCTCCAACACCTCGCGGGCACGAGCAATCACCGCATCGGGCAAGCCCGCCAAGCGCGCCACATGAATGCCGTAAGAACGGTCCGCCGCGCCGGCCACAACTTCATGCATAAAAATAACTTCGCCTTTATATTCTTTGACTTTCATTGTGGCATTGGCAAGACCGGATAACCGCTCGGACAGGCTGGTTAATTCATGATAATGCGTGGCAAATAAAGCGCGGCAGGCCGTGACATCATGGAGGTTCTCAACCGTGGCCCAAGCAATAGACAAGCCATCAAATGTTGCCGTGCCGCGCCCAATTTCGTCCAAAATCACCAGACTTTTGGCGGTGGCCTGATTTAAAATCGCGGCGGTCTCAACCATTTCCACCATAAAAGTTGAACGCCCCTGCGCCAAATCATCAGCCGCACCCACCCGACTGAAAACTTGGTCAACCATGCCAATATCAGCCTGTTTGGCCGGCACATAAAACCCCGCCTGCGCTAAAATAGCGATGAGCGCGTTTTGGCGTAAATAAGTCGATTTACCCGCCATATTTGGGCCCGTCAGTAATAAAAGGCGTTTATTTTGCGCATCATTTAAATGGCAATCATTAGCGATAAACGGCCCCTCGGCGCGTTTTTCTAAAGCCAGCTCGACCACAGGGTGTCGCCCGCCCTGAATGACAAACCGGTCATCATCATATAGGCGCGGGCGATGCCAGTCATGCTGGCGCGCCAATGCGGCAGAACCAAGCGCCACATCAATCACCGCCAAGCCCTCAGCAGCGCGCCCAATAATCGGTGCCAGCTCCCGTGCTTGCGCCACAAGGCGGTCATATATCTCCAGCTCAATGGCCAGCGCGCGCTCAGCGGCACGCGAAATTTGCCCCGCCAAATCCGCCAATTCTTGGGTCGAAAACCGAACCGAATTGGCTAAAGTCTGGCGGTGAATAAACACATCAATATGCGGCGGTGATTGCAAACTATTGCCATGCGCGCTTGGCACATCAATATGATAGCCCAGCACCGCATTATGCTTGATTTTAAGGGCTTTAATGCCGGTTTCTTCGGCATAACGCGCCTGCAGCCCGGCAATCACGCGGCGGCTTTCATCACGCAATTCGCGCTCTTGGTCCAAAGCCGCATCAAAGCCTTGCGCAACAAATCCGCCATCACGCGCTAACAGGGGCATATCTTGGGATAGAGCGGATTCGAGCAAGTCTTTGAATTGCGCCAAATCACCCGATTCCGCCTTGAGAGCAGGAGAAGGGGCAGCGGCGCCCGCAAATAACGCACAGGCCTCGTCTAAATGCGCGGGCAGCGCGGATATAGCCTCTTTCGAAACCTGCGCATATAGCTCAAAACCCGCTTCCAGCCCCTGCCTGAGGGCTTTTAGGTCACGCGGCCCGCCGCGCCCCAATGATAAGCGCCCCAGCGCCCGCGCCATATCCGGGGCCTGCTTCAGGGTTGTTTGCAAATCGGTAGCCAGCTGGTCTTGATGCATGAAAAAATCAACCGCATCTTGCCGCGCAATAATACCAATACGGTCTGTCATTGGGTTGGACAGCCGGGTAGCCAGCAACCGCCCGCCCGCCGCGGTCACGGTTTTATCAATCGCGTGTAAAAGACTGCCTTGGCGTTGACCGCTTAAAGTTGAAACCAGCTCCAAATTATTGCGGGTGGCCATGTCCAGCCGCATGATACCACCGCCAGCCTGCAGCTGAGGTGGCTTTAAGCGCGGCACATCGCCCATTTGCGTCAAGCTTAAATAGGTCAATAGGCTGCCGCATGCTGCAATTTGCGCGCGCGTCCACCGCCCAAACGCATCAAGCGTTTCAACACCGTAGGCTTCTTTCAGGGCCTTTTCACCACTAACCGCATTGGTTTGCGCGCCAGAAAGCGTCGCGACAGCAACATCGCCCAGCGCCTCTATTGCAGCCTCTAACCTTTGATAATGCGTGGCGGGCAAAACATCTTGCAAAGTGTCGGGCAGTAAAAGCTCACGCGGTGCGAGCGCGGCTAATTGCGCAATAATTTGGTTTAACGGGCTATCCGTAGCGTCCGCCGTCATCACATGCACATCACCGGTTGACATATCCAGCCACGCCAAACTCAACGCCAAACTCAAGGAAAGCCCCTGCTCCAGCTCTTTTTGGGCGCCATTTTTGGTCACCGCAAGAGCCGCCAAATAATTATGCGCCCGCGCATCTAACAAAGCCTCTTCCGTCAGTGTGCCGGGCGTGACCAGCCGCACAACCTCGCGGCGCACCACGGATTTTGAGCCGCGTTTTTTGGCCTCCGCAGGGTCTTCTGTTTGTTCACAAATTGCAATCTTAAATCCCGCGCGAATGAGGCGCTGCAAATAGCCCTCCGCCGCATGATAAGGCACACCACACATCGGAACCGCTTCGCCCAAATGCTGCCCGCGATGGGTGAGCGTAATATCCAGCGCCGCCGCCGCCGTAATCGCATCATCAAAAAACAATTCATAAAAATCGCCCATGCGATAAAACAGTAAATATTCCTGATGCCGCTCTTTAATGGACAAAAATTGCGCCATCATTGGCGTCACTTGCGCGTTTTTATTTTCTTGAGCTTGCGGCATGTCCTTAAACTTTTGGGCTATGAATTGCGTTTTGTCGATTGACACGCCATTATGATAAGTCAAGCGCGCGTGAAATTCCAGCTATCTTACTTGTATTTATTATCATTTCCCTCTAAGACAGGCCTGATAGACGATGAAGGAAAAGTGTCATGGCAGATAATGCAGACAATTCAGAAAAATCATATGGCGACCGCGAAGCGCTCCGCTTTCACACGCGCGGTCAACCCGGCAAGCTTGAAATTGTGCCAACCAAGCCTATGGCAACACAAAGAGATTTATCTCTGGCCTATTCGCCAGGTGTTGCAGCACCGGTTAAAGCGATTGCCGAAAACCCTGACACATCTTATGACTATACCGCGCGTGGCAATATGGTGGCCGTGATTTCTAACGGGTCGGCCATTCTTGGGCTGGGCAATCTCGGCGCGCTCGCGTCCAAACCAGTGATGGAAGGCAAGGCCGTTTTGTTCAAACGATTTGCCGATGTGGATAGCATTGACCTTGAAGTTGACACAGAAGATTCTGATGCCTTTATCAATGCGGTCAAACATTTGGGCCCTTCCTTTGGCGGCATTAACCTCGAAGATATTAAAGCGCCCGAATGTTTCATCATCGAACAACAATTACGCGAATTAATGGACATTCCGGTTTTCCATGATGACCAGCACGGCACGGCGATTATATGCACGGCGGGTCTGATAAATGCGCTGCACCTGACGGGGCGCGACTTGAAAGACACAAAAATCGTGATGAATGGCGCTGGCGCAGCGGGCATTGCCTGCCTCGAGCTGATTAAAGCTATGGGACTACCCGCCGAGAACGCAATATTATGTGACACGAAAGGCGTTATTCACAGCGAACGCAAAGAAGGCATGAACCAATGGAAATCAGCCCATGCGGTTAAAACGGACAGCCGCACTCTTGCTGAAGCCATGGAGGGCGCTGATGTGTTTTTAGGGCTTTCTGTTAAAGGCGCGCTCACACCAGACATGGTCAAGTCCATGGCCAAAAACCCAATTATTTTTGCCATGGCCAATCCTGATCCGGAAATCACGCCAGAAGAAGTGGCGGAAATTCGCGATGATGCGATTATGGCAACAGGCCGTTCGGATTATCCCAATCAGGTCAATAATGTTTTAGGTTTCCCCTATATTTTTCGCGGCGCGCTTGATGTGCGGGCCACCACCATCAATGAGGAAATGAAAATTGCCTGCGCAGAAGCACTGGCGATGCTGGCGCGTGAAGATGTGCCTGATGAGGTTGCCGCTGCTTATGGCGGAGACCGCCCGAGCTTTGGCCCAAATTATATTATTCCCGTGCCCTTTGACCCGCGCCTCATTCGCGACATTCCGCCCGCCGTGGCGCAAGCAGCAATGGACACAGGTGTGGCCGGCAAACCAATTGTTGATATGGAAGGTTATAAAAACCGCCTATCAGCACGGCTTGACCCAACCGCCAGCACCTTGCAGGTCATTATGGACAAGGTGCGGCAAAAGCCGAAAAAGCTGATTTTTGCTGAAGGCGAGCAAGAAGCCGTTATTCGCGCAGCCATTGCCTATAAAGATGGCGGACTTGGTGAGCCGGTACTGATTGGGCGTGAGGAAATTGTGCGCGAAAATATGCTCAATGCGGGCTTGGGTGAGCGTGACGATTTAATCGTTCACAATACCAGCAAATCTGAACGGATTGCGGACTATACAGCCTTTTTATATGAGCGCCTGCAACGGCGCGGCGCCCTCTATCGCGATGTTGAGCGTATGGTGATGAATGACCGTAATATTTTTGGCGCGTGTATGCTGCAAATGGGCGATGCCGATGCGATGATTACAGGCGTTACCCGAAATTATTCGGTTGCTTTGGAGCAAGTCACGACAGTGATTGACCCAATGCCAGAGCGCCGCATGATTGGCCTGACCATGATGGTCGCGCGCGGGCGCACTGTTTTGGTCGCCGATACAAATGTGCATGACATGCCCAATAGTGAAGAACTGGCCGATATCACTGAAAGCGCGGCCCATGCCGCCCGTGCGTTAGGCTATGAGCCACGCGTGGCCTTGCTGGCCTATTCTACTTTTGGGCACCCAGAGGGTGACCGCTCTGTCTATGTGCGTGAAGCGGTAGAAATGTTACGCGACCGACAAGTCGATTTTGAGTTTGATGGGGATATGGCTGCAGATGTGGCGCTGAATAAAGAAGCTCGTGCGCTTTATCCATTCACGACCCTCAAAGAAAATGCAAATGTTTTGGTGATGCCAGCCATTCACGCGGCTTCCATTTCTACAAAAATGCTTGAAGAGCTTGGCGGCGCGACCATGATTGGGCCTATGCTGGTTGGGCTTTCCAAGCCGGTGCAAATTGTTCGGATTGGGGCGACCTCTTCAGAATTGCTAAACATGGCAGCTATTGCGGCTTATGATTTTTAATCACTCCCTCAGCTTATTTTGATTTACGCGACTGGCCTGTGAAATCCGCGAGCCCGCGCCAAATTAAAGCCGAGGCCACATGGGTTTTTTGCGGTGTGTCCACACCCGCCAAATCAGCCAGCGTTCGGGTAACACGCAAAATACGATTGAACCCGCGTGCCGTGAGCCCTTTTTTCTCAACCGTGCTTTCTAGTAATTTTTGACCAGCGGGTTCTGGCTTGGACAGCTCATAAAGCCTTTCGCCATCTAAATGCGCGTTCAAAACACCTTCATTACGCGCCCATTGAATTTTGCGGGCCGTTAAAACCCGCGCCGCAACCGTTGCGCTATCTTCACCAGATTGGGGCGCAATCATTTCTTCCAGCTTAACGGCTGGGACGCTGATGCGAATATCAAACCGATCCAAAAGCGGGCCTGATAATTTACCCAAATATTCTTGCATGCAATGGGGCAGGCGATTGCACGCCAATTGCGGGTCATTGGCATGGCCGCACCGACACGGGTTCATCGCCGCAATCAGCTGAAAGCGGGCAGGGTAGGTTACATGTGCCGCCGCACGGGCAACCTCAACACGGCCCGTTTCAATCGGCTGGCGCAAGGCATCTAATGTCTGGCGCGAAAATTCTGGTAGCTCATCAAGAAACAAAACCCCATTATGCGCCAATGAAATTTCACCCGGCAGTGCCTGACGCCCTCCGCCAATCAGTGCTGCCATGCTGGCCGAATGATGCGGGGCGCGAAAAGGGCGCTCGGCAATCAATGCGGCGGGCATATTATCGGCCTGAAACACCCGCCCTGATAGGCTGGCAATCATGCTGGTTTCAAGCCGTTCTTCTGGCTCAAGCGGTGGCAAAATGCCTGGCAAGCGCGACGCCAGCATAGACTTGCCCGCCCCTGGCGGCCCCGACATAAGCAAATTATGTCCCCCCGCCGCCGCCACTTCAAGCGCCAGCCGCGCCTCTTCCTGCCCCCGAATATCTTTAAGGTCAGGCAGGCCGTCGCGGTCACCCGCCACCTCAGCCTCTGGTGCGGGCAAAAGCTGTGTCCCCTTCAAATGATTGACAATTTGTAAAAGATTTTCACCCGCAATCACCCCTTTTTTATCTGGTCGGGTGAGGCCAGACCAATAAGCCTCTCGCCCATTGGCTTGCGGGCAAATCAGCCCGCACCCCCAGGTCATTGCCGCCACCGCGGCAGGCAAAACGCCCGGCACAGGCGATAAGCGGCCATCTAAAGATAGCTCGCCCATCGCAACAAAATCTTCCAGTGCGGCAGCCTCAACCGCACCCATTGCGACCATCAGCCCCAGCGCAATGGGCAGGTCATAATGACTGCCCTCTTTGGGCAAATCGGCGGGCGCGAGATTGACGGTAATCCGCTCCGGCGGCAAGCCCAGCCCCATCGCCGCCAGCGCGCTACGCACCCGCTCGCGGCTTTCAGCCACCGCCTTATCGGGCAGACCAACCATATTAAAAACCATTTTACCTGGAGAGAGATGAACCTGAACATCCACCTTGACCGCATCAATGCCTTGAAAGGCAAGCGTCGTTATTCGTGCTACCATTTTTCTTCTTTTTCTTTTTATGTTGCCTATTTATCCAACACCAAAAGCGGGCAGAAGAAAACCCCGTTTATAAATTAATTACCAAGCTTAAGGCACTCAAGCTTTCAAACGCTGCTCAATCGCGTCCCAAACCAGCACCGCAATATCTGGCCCGCCAAAGCTTTTAATTTCGCGAATACATGTCGGCGAGGTCACATTGATTTCAGTCAAATACTCACCAATCACATCAATGCCCGCCAAAATAATACCTGCCTCGCGCAAATAAGGGCCAATTTGGGCTGCGATTTCTAGGTCGCGGGTGCTCAACTCATCAGCAACAGGCTGACCGCCAACATGCACATTTGCACGGGCATCACCTTCTTGCGGCACCCGATTAAGCGCGCCAACCGCTTCGCCTTCAACCAAAATAACGCGCTTATCTCCTTGTCGAATTTGCGGCAAATAATGCTGCGCAATAAGCGGCTCTCGGCTTTCGGCCATCATCATATCAACTAAGGCGCCAAAATTTTCATCATTCGCCATCACCCGAAAAACACCCGCACCGCCATTGCCATAAACGGGCTTAAGGATAATATCGCGATGCTCGGCGCGAAAATCTTCCAGCACCTTACGGTCACGGGTCATAATGGTTGGCGGCTGCAGACCTTCAAATAAAGTGGGGACAATTTTTTCAGGGGCGTTGCGCACCGCGCTTGGGTTGTTCACCACCAAGCAATCATCTGTGATTTTTTCCAAAAAATGCGTTGCCGAAATATAAGCCATATCAAAGGGCGGGTCCTGGCGCATCAGCACCACATCCATCTCACGCAAATTTGTCGGCACGGGCGCGCCCAGTGTGAAAAAATCGGTCAGCTGGTCACGCAGCGATAACGGGCGCAAAGGCGCATAGACTGTATCTGGCGCATAAAGCGTCAGCTCCTCTGGCTGGTAATAAAATAAGTCATAGCCGCGATTTTGTGCCTCCAAACCCAGCGCGAAACTTGTATCTCCGACCACATCAATTTGGGCAATCGGGTCCATCTGAAGAGCGACTTTATAGGACATTAATCGGCTTCCTTTTTTTCCAGCTCTCGCTCAGCATCAAAAGCGAGTTGCATTTCAGCAATGGTTTCAAATAAAAGCTGCACATTTTGAACAGATTTTATATTGCGCGCATGATTAACCACACGCTCGGCTTGCTCAATATGCGCCGCAACACCTTGTATGTAAACCACGCCGCGATGAATTGAGATGTTAAAGTTGACAGCTGATATTTCACCATCAAATAACATAAGTGTTTTTAACCGCGACGCAATCAGCGTGTCACGCAAAATCTGTCGCTTGGGGCGCGCTTCCCCAATATATAAATAATTATACACATTGCGCACATCAGGGTGGGCGCGGGCAATATTTTCAATGTGCTGGGCAATCTCGGCATTTGGCACTGTGCCCGTAAGCATCACACGCCCTGCCAGCGAATTCGCCGAAATTGTCAAATAGGCGCCTTCTTTATATTGCAGCAATTTATGATTTATCGAGAGCATTATCTCCGCATCATCAATACTTTTGGCAACGCCTTGCGCGCTCAACGCCGCTAAGCCAGCCGTTGAGACTGTGCCCATCACAACGCCTGGCACCGAACAGGCCATCACCCAAAAGGGCAGGGTCAAAATCAATAATCGCAATAAAAGTTTTGGCACTTTATCGCCTCATATCCTGAAAATGATGAGGGCGCCAAAAGGCTGTTACGCAAATCGCATCAAACCGCCAAGAGCAATGGCGCAAAGCGGGCTGGCGCGCCATAAAAATATCGGCGGCGGCCTCAATTCGCCGCCATTGGGTTTCGCTAATGGCCTCGCGCCCTTGCGCAAGGGTTTTGCGATATTTCACTTCAACGAAAATCACCACACGCCCGCGCCGCGCAATCAAATCAACTTCCCCCTGACCGCTTTGCCAACGGCGCGCTAAGATTTGCCACCCTTTAAGGCGCAACAGCATAGCGGCGATTATTTCTGCGACATGGCCCTGCCAATAAGCCCGCCGTCGCAGATTTGGAGAGGCCGGCGCCATCATGACGGCCCCTCATTAGTTGGCGCAGCACTTTGCACCGCCAGCGCCAACTGATAAACCTCGCGCCGCGGCCAGCCCGATAAAGTCGCCACTTCATCAGCCGCCCGCCGCGTGCCCTTTTCAGGCAATTGAGCCAGCAAGGCCGCCTCAACCTCTGCCTTAGACCAAGCTGCCAGCGCGCCCGCACCTTTTATCAAAACAACAATTTCGCCTTTTGGCGGCCCCTTTTCATTATATAGCGCTTGTAAATCTGCCGCCGTGCCGGCCACGACTTCTTCAAATTTTTTGGTCAATTCCCGACACACCACCACCTCACGCGCCCCCAAAATATGATCAATATCACCCAACAGGGCGGGTAGACGCTTGGCGCTTTCAAATAAAACCAATGTCGCCGAGAGAGACGCAACATCTTGCAAAGCCTTTTGGCGGGCGGTTTTTTTAGGCGGCAAAAAACCGAGAAACATAAATTTATCTGTTGGCAGCCCAGCAACGCTCAGCGCCGCCATCGGGCTAGACGGGCCCGGCACGCTCACAATATTGGCGCCAGCCGCCCGCGCCGCTACAATCAGCGGATAGCCCGGATCCGAAATTAAAGGTGTGCCGGCATCGCTGACCAAAGCCACAGACTTGCCCGCCGCCAGCCAGTCCAAAATTTTGGGGCGCATTTTATCGCCATTATGCTCGTGATAGGCCTGCATCTGATTGCTAAGGCCATGCAGCGCAAAAAGTTTTTTTGTGATGCGTGTATCCTCGCACAAAACCACATCAACCCCGGCCAGCACATCAAGCGCCCGCAGGCTGATATCGCGGGCATTGCCAATAGGTGTTGCCACAACATAAAGACCGGCTGCAATCATGTCGGGACGAAGCGAAACTGTGTTGGATATTTCCTGCATATGTTTAACAAAAAACAGTTTGGCCAAAATGGCAACCATTCTAATATAAGGCTTAACAATTTTGGTCTTTTTCCGGACACATTTTCTTGGCACGATAGACATATGTTGAAACGGCACATATATCATTTTTTCTTCAGCGCGAGACGCCTTATGCCCAACCTGAAGCCCCATCTGGCACTCTGTCTGATAGTTTGCCTGACGCTGGTCGCCTGTGGGCAGCCGGGCGGGCCAGACGGGCGTATGGGCATGGAGCCAGCACCTGTGGAAACCCCATCTGCCTATACTGTGCTAATACCCAACACCGCCACCTCAACAAATGCACCTGATGCGCCAAACCAGCGCATTGTCGAAAACACCAAAGCCTTTTTGCGCGCCCTGCCAAAAGGGCCAGCCCAAGCCGTCGCCTATGACAGCCAAATCAAGGAGGAGGGATTTCTTAACCGCGCCTTTGCAGAAAGCGGGTTTGGCCGCACCAATGATGGGCGCATTCGCATCGGCCTGCTTTTGCCTTTAAGCGCTGAAAACCAAGAGGTTCAAAAAATAGCGCAGGAGCTTTTCAATGCCGCGCAACTTGGCCTGTTTGACATTCGGCGCCCCGAATTGACCCTTTTGGTTCAAGACACACAAGGCACCACAAAGGGGGCAGAGCGCGCCGCCCGCAAGATTTTGCAAGATGGCGCAGACATTATCATTGGCCCGCTTTTTGCAGCCAACACAAAAGCCATCACGCCATTGGCGCGCAATGCTGGTGTGCCTATTTTAAGCCTGTCTAATAATCGCGATGTTGCGGGCAATGGCGTTTGGTTGCTTGGCTTTTTGCCAGAACAAAATTTAGACCGCATTATCAGCGAAGCCAGCGCAAGGGGGCTGACCAGATTTGCCGCGCTTATTCCCGAAACGCCGTATGGTCAGCGCATACAGGCTGCGCTTGAGCCAACAATAAATTTTTATGGTGGCGAGCTGATACAAGTTGAGACCTATCAGGACGAAGCCCAATCCATGCTCATTCCCGCCCAGCGCATTGCGCAATATGAAGAGCGCAAACAAGCCTGGCAAGATGAACGCGATAGGCTAACCGAAGAGGCGAGCATTTTATTGTCCACCCTGCCAGAACCGCCGCTCATAACTGATGAAACACCGCCAGAAGAAATTTGGGAACAAATTGAAGAAATTAACCCTGAGCTAAAAGCACAATATGACGCTATGCGCCTGACCGAAACCTTTGGCGAGCTGCCCTATGATGCGGTGATTATGCCAGAAGGCGGGGTGCGCCTGCGCAGTCTGGCACCGCTTTTGCCCTATTTTGATGTCGACCCGCGCCAGATAAAATTTCTCGGCACGGGCCTGTGGGACGATCCTGTTTTAGGCCAAGAGCCGCCCTTACTTGGCGGCTGGTATGCCGCGCCCGACCCAAAAGGGTGGCAAGGTTTTGAGCGCCGCTATCAAAAAATATACGGCAACTCCCCGCCTCGTTTGGCAGGCCTCGCATATGACAGCATCAGCCTGATTGCGGCGTTAACTGATATTTATCCCAAAGCGCCCTTTACTTATAAAAGCCTGACTGACCCAAATGGTTTTATGGGCATAGATGGCATTTTTCGCTTAACTGAAAATGGGCTGAATGAGCGCGGGCTGGCCGTGCTTGAAATTCGGCGCAAGCGCAATCGGCTGGTCGCCGCATCGCCTAAAAATTTCATCAATCTTGACCAGCAACCCAAACGGCCTGTCCAGAAAATTCAAACCCCGCAAGATAAAAAGAAAGACAGTCTCTTCGCGCCATTTTCGGTTTTTAATTAAACATCACCGCGCAGATGTCAGCAGAGCCGATAAAACACTATCCAAGACCAATCGGCCTTTGGGCGTGAGTGTTAGGCAAGCCGCATCATCAACACGCAGCCCCTCTTCCAGCAAAAGTGTCATGACTTGCGCGGGCGGCTCAAACCCAAGAGCTTTAAGGCGCGATAGCGCCACGCCCTCAGATAAGCGCAGGCCAAACATCAACGCCTCCTCCAAAATATCCTGCGGGCTTTGGAAAGTCAGCTCTGCCAAACCATACCCATTTTGTTCAACCGCCGCCAACCAGTCTTGCGGCTTTGCGTGGCCATAACTTGCATGGCGCCCAGCGGCCATATCATCATTGCCCGCACAGTGAAGCCGCCCATGCGCGCCGGGCCCAAGCCCCAGATAATCTCCCCCGCGCCAAATGGCGAGATTATGCACACATGCATGGCCTTCGCGTGCATGGTTAGAGGTTTCATAGCGCACAAGACCTTCATCGCGGCAAATCGCTTCCGTCATCTCATAGAGCTGCGCCTGCGTTTCCTCATCAATCGGGGTGAGACGCCCGCTTTGTTGATATTTATAAAAAGGGGTGCGCGGCTCAATGGTCAGCTGATAGGCAGATAAATGTGTCGGCGATAGCGCCAGCGCGGCACGCAAATTCTTAGCCCAGTTTTGCGGGGTTTCATCAGGCAGGGCATAAATCAAATCAAAAGAGGTTTTGGGAAATATTTTTTGCGCTTGCAAAAACGCCGCCCGCGCCTGTGCGCCTGTATGGGTTCGTCCCAAAAAAGCCAGCGCTTTATCCTCAAAAGATTGAATGCCTAATGACAAGCGGTTAATGCCCGCCGCCCGCAAGTCACGCATTTCGTCTGCCGTCAGGTCAGCAGGATTAGCCTCCATTGAAATTTCAACATCAGCGGTCAAGCCAAATATATCCGACAACCCTTTGAGCAAATCCGCCACTAGGCGCGGCGGCATAAGCGACGGTGTGCCACCACCAAAAAAAATGCTCCCAATGCGTGATTGATTTTGGCGGCCATTGGCATTTTGCGCTAATAATTCCGCCTGATGCGCCATATCTGATAAAAATGCTTGGCGCCAAATATCAATATCCGGCGTCCTGTTCAAATGCACATTAAAATCACAATAAGGACAAATTTTCGCACAAAACGGCCAGTGAAGATAAACAGCCAGTGGCGGCATTGTGGCCATTAGGCAGGCGCCCCCAAGCACGCCTTGACGAGCTGGTCAAATGCATCAGCGCGATGCGACATAGCATGTTTTGCAACCGGGTCTATTTCAGCAAAGGTTAAATCCCCGCCAATCGGCAAAAATATCGGGTCATAGCCAAAACCTTTATCCCCGCGAGGCGGCCAAACCAGCGACCCCTCAACTTTGCCCTCAAAGCTTTCCATATGCCCATCTGGCCAGGCCAGTGTGAGCGCGCAAACAAAACGCGCGCTGCGCGGCGCATCAGGAATAGCCGCCAGCGCCTGCTCGACTTTCTCCATCGCAAAATTAAAATCGCGTGTGCCATCAGGCGTGACGGCCCAGCGCGCCGAATATATGCCCGGATTGCCGCCCAGCGCGTCAACCGCCAGACCGCTATCGTCAGCCAATGCCGGCAAGCCAGATTCTTGCGCCGCGGCGAGTGCTTTTAATTCAGCATTGGCAATAAAAGTTAAGCCAGTTTCTTCTGGCTCGGGTAGGCCCAATTCACCCGCGCTGATAGCCGACATGCCAAAAGGGCGCACCAAATCATTGATTTCGCGAACCTTGCCCTGATTATGGCTGGCAATGACAAGTTTTTCTGTAACGAGGTGACGCGCCATTTTATGCCTCTTATGCTTCTGTCTCGCCTGCAAGGGCTTGTTTTTGTAACTGAACCAAATCGGCGATGCCATCACGCGCTAAATTGAGCAAGGCGTCAAACTCATCATTTGAAAATGGCGTCCCCTCAGCTGTCGCCTGAATCTCCACCAAGCCACCATTACCTGTCATCACAAAATTTGCATCTGTATCGGCAACGCTGTCTTCGGCATAATCCAAATCCGCCACTGGCACACCCTCATAAATACCGCATGAAAGCGCGGCAACATGGTCAAGCAGTGGTGTTTGTTTGATTAATTTTTCAGCCAACATCCAGTCAACAGCTTGCGCCAATGCCACATAGGCACCTGTGATAGACGCTGTGCGTGTGCCGCCATCAGCTTGAATCACATCACAATCCAAACTGATTTGATGCTCTCCTAAAATATCCAAATCAACAACTGCGCGCAGTGAGCGCCCAATCAGACGCTGGATTTCCTGCGTGCGGCCTGACTGCTTGCCACTGGCGGCTTCGCGCCGCATACGGTCACCTGTGGCGCGAGGCAACATACCATATTCCGCCGTCACCCAGCCCTTACCTGTGTTACGCAGCCATGGCGGGACGCGGGTTTCCACACTGGCTGTGCATAAGACATGGGTGTCGCCAAACTCAATCAAGCATGACCCTTCGGCATGTTTTGAGATATTGGTTTGTATGGTGACGGGTCTTAAAGCGGCGGCGCTACGCCCTGAGGGGCGAGAAAAATCTGACATGCTGGTCTCCTTTATTCTTCTGTGTAACGAGTCTTGTCTTATGACGCAAGCGCGGGCTTAAAAAAGCAAAAAGGATTGCTCTTGATATTCCGACACCGAAGTCTTATGTAAACTCCATGCTCTAATGGTAAAGCGCACAGGTAAAAAATGACGGATACGAAAAATAATCAATCAAGCAATGAAACGCATGAGGCTGACGCCCAAAACGAAACAGATAAAACATCTGGCACAGCGCAAGATGAAAAACTGTCTGATATTTTATCCGATGTGACCCCGCCTGAAGATGTCAAAATTGATGGCGAGACGAATGACGCAGAAGGCACAGAAGTTGAAAAATCATTGGACGATATGACGCCGGAAGAACAAGTCGTCAAATTGCAAGAAACGATTTTGAAACTGAATGACGCACTTGCAGGCAAAGAGGACGAAATCCTGCGCTATGCGGCTGAGCTTCAAAACACTCGCCGTCGCGCTGAAAAAGACCGCGCCGATGCATTAAAATATGGTGTGACGGGTTTCGCGCGCGATATGGTCGCGGTAGGCGATAATCTGACCCGCGCACTCAACGCTATTGAAGACTCTGACCGCGAAGGGCTATCAGATAATGTTGTCAATTTGCTTGAGGGTGTCGCCGCCACGGAACGCGACCTGATGGCCGCCTTACAGCGTAATAACATCAAGCCACTGAACCCGATGGGCGAAAAATTTGATGCAAATTTTCATGAAGCCATGTATGAGGCGCCCGGCACCGGCCAGCCAGGCGGGACGATTATTGAGGTTGTCGAAATCGGCTTTACCATTGGCGAGCGCCTGTTGCGCGCCGCTAAAGTTGGGGTCGCAAAAGACTAAGCGCTGACGCGGCGCAGGGTAAAATTCAGCCGCCCGCCATTTGGAAAAACCTCTGGTAGGGCTTGTGTCAATATATCACTCGAGCCGACCAGCAGGCGGTCAATCCCATGAAAATTTAATCGCGCTGCGCCACCCAGCACCAGCGCATCGCCTGAATGCAATTTGATGGAGCGCGTGGGCCCGCGCCGTTCTGCGCCCCCAACCCGAAAAACCGCACTATCGCCAATCGAAAAAGACACAACAGGTGCAGATAAATCTTCCTCATCGCGGTCTTGATGCAGCCCCATTTTAGCCTTCGGCCCCTGATAATGATTAACCAGACAACATTCTGGCGATTTTGGATAGGCGGTTAAATCAGCCCATGCTTGCCGCAAAATATCGGGCAGGGCGGGCCATGGGGCGCCGGTTTCAGGGTGGTGTTGTTGATAACGATAGCCCTGCACATCAGACACCCAGCCATAAGAGCCCATATTGGTCATCACAATAGACCAAGGCCGATTGCTGCGCGGCATATGCGGTTTGAAGAAAGGTGCCTGCTGAAAAACAGGGGCCAGCGCGCGGACAAACGCCAATTGCGTGGGCTTATCCCAATATTCCGTATGATATTCAACCCCTTGCCCCAACATATAGTAGCCCTTTGCGCTGTGATAAAAATTTCAAAAAAGTTGAGAAAAACATCACTCTCAACCTTGCAGCCTATATAGATGATACTTATATAACCCACATAAGCATTTGGCACAGGCGCATAAGCGTCATAAGCCGAAATTAACCTTGAGCAATTAACTGTCGAAAGACATCAAGCATAGAGAGATAAGATTATGGGTAAGGTAATTGGTATAGACCTTGGAACGACAAACTCTTGCGTCGCGGTCATGGACGGCGACACACCCCGCGTGATTGAAAACGCAGAAGGCACACGCACGACCCCATCAATGGTTGGCTTTTCAGAAGATAATGAAAAGCTGGTTGGCCAGCCAGCCAAGCGACAGGCCGTCACCAACCCAACCAATACATTATTTGCGGTCAAGCGTTTGATTGGACGCACTTTCAAAGACCCCGCCACCCAAACCGACAAGGAAGCAGTTCCCTATAATATTATTGCTGCAGATAATGGTGATGCTTGGGTTGAGGCCAATAATGAGAAATATTCACCCTCGCAAATTTCAGCTTTTATTTTGCAAAAAATGAAAGAAACCGCCGAAGATTATCTTGGTGAGAAAGTCGAGCAGGCAGTGATTACGGTACCAGCCTATTTTAACGACGCCCAGCGCCAGGCGACAAAAGATGCTGGCAAAATTGCGGGCCTTGAAGTGCTGCGCATTATCAATGAGCCAACAGCGGCCTCTTTGGCTTATGGTCTTGATAAAAAAGACGGTCAAACAATTGCGGTTTATGATTTAGGCGGCGGCACATTTGATGTTTCTATTTTGGAAATTGGCGATGGTGTTTTTGAAGTTAAAGCGACCAATGGTGATACATTTTTGGGCGGTGAAGATTTTGACACTGTGCTTGTTAATCACCTGGCGGAAGAGTTCCAAAAAGAGCAAGGTGTTGACCTGCGCGCCGATAAAATGGCCCTGCAACGCCTAAAGGAGGCTTCTGAAAAAGCCAAAATCGAGCTTTCCTCCTCAACCCAGACCGAAATTAACCTTCCCTTTATCACCGCTGATGCGTCTGGTCCTAAGCATTTGAACACCAAAATGACGCGGGCCACCTTTGAAGGGCTTGTTGAAAATTTGGTGCAACGCACACGCAAACCTTGCGAAGCCGCTTTGAAAGATGCGGGCATTTCGCCATCAGAAATTGATGAGGTGGTCTTGGTAGGCGGGCAAACACGCATGCCTAAAATTCGTGAATTCGTCAAATCTGTGTTTGGTAAAGAGCCAAATATGAGCGTTAACCCTGATGAGGTGGTCGCGATGGGCGCGGCCATTCAGGCGGGTGTGTTGCAAGGCGATGTGACAGATGTTTTGCTGCTTGATGTAACACCTTTATCACTTGGTATTGAAACGCTGGGCGGTGTTTTCACCCGCTTGATTGAGCGCAACACAACCATTCCAACCAAAAAGTCACAGGTGTTCTCAACCGCAGAAGACAACCAGTCAGCCGTGACGATTTCTGTGTTTCAGGGCGAGCGAGAAATGGCGCGCGACAATAAACCATTAGGGCAATTTAACCTAGAGGGGCTGCCCGCTGCACCACGTGGTGTGCCACAGATTGAGGTTGCGTTTGATATTGACGCCAATGGCATTGTGAATGTGTCGGCAACAGATAAAGCAACTGGCAAAGAGCAGAATATTCGTATTGAGGCATCGGGCGGTCTGTCAGATGATGATATCGAAAAAATGGTCAAAGAGGCTGAAGCCAATGCAGAAGAAGACAAAAAGCGCCGCGAGAGCGCGGAGCTGCGCAATAATGCAGAGTCTTTAATTCATGCAACGGAAAAAACCATTGCCGAGAATGAAGACAAAATTGAAGCCAATGACAAAGAGGCCGCCGAGCTGGCCATCACCAATTTGCAAGAAGCGCTTGAAGGTGAAGATTTTGACCTGATTGAAGAAAAGTCAAAAGCCTTGCAAGAAGCAGCGATGAAAATTGGCGAGACCATTTATAAAGCTCAGCAAGAAGCCGCCGCTGAAGGTGACGCAGCAGCAGATCAAGCGCAAGATGAAGGTGTTGTGGACGCTGATTATGAGGAAGTCGACCAAGACACGGACACAGACCAAGACGGTGAGCAAAAAGCCTCTTAATCGCAGAGGCTTTTTGGTCGTTCCAATAATGTGCTCGTTTATTTTTTAGAAATATTTGACGGGTAAGCGAAGGAGAGCGCCAATGGATAAGCGTGATTTTTATGACGTGCTTGGCGTTGAGCGCGCGGCATCGGCTGATGAAATCAAAAAAGCCTATCGCACAAAAGCCAAAAAATTTCACCCCGACCTAAACCCAGATGACCCTGTAGCTGAAAAAAACTTCAAAGAAGCCACAGAGGCCTATGAATGTTTGAAAGATGAGCAGTCTCGCGCGGCCTATGACCAATATGGTCACGCCGCATTTCAAAATGGCGGACCCGGCGCAGGCGGACAAGGCGCTGGCTTTGGCGGGTTTAGCGGCTTTGGTGGCGTTGGCGATATTTTTGAGGAGTTTTTTGGCGGCGGCGGCGGCAGAGCCAGACGCCCGCAAGGACCACAACGCGGCAATGACTTGCGTTATGATTTAGAAATCACCCTTGAGGAGGCTTTTACGGGCAGCAATAAAACCATTGAGGTTGGGAGCGCAGCCGCTTGCGAGAGCTGCAATGGCAGTGGCGCCGAAAAGGGCTCTCAATCCGAAAATTGCGGCACATGTCAGGGTGCTGGCACCGTGCGCAACCAGCAAGGGTTCTTTACAGTTGAACGCCCTTGCCACCAATGCGGCGGCAGCGGGCAAATAATTAAAAACCCATGCGGCGATTGTCGAGGAAAAGGCACAACTTATAAAGAGCGCAGCCTTTCTTTTGATATTCCAGCGGGCGTGGAAGATGGCACGCGCATTCGCCTCAGCGGGGAAGGTGATGCTGGCGAACGCGGCGGGCCACGCGGCGATTTATATGTATTTATTGCCATAAAACCACATGCTTTCTTGCAGCGCGAAGGGGCGGATTTATTCTGTCGGGTGCCTGTTAAAATGTCGCTTGCGGCAAAAGGCGGGGCGATTGAGGTGCCGCTACTTGATGGCAAGCGGGTCAAAATATCCCTGCCAGAAGGTGCACAAAGTGGCCAGCAATTCAGGCTGCGTGGCAAAGGCATGCCAGTATTGCGCAGCCGCCAACAAGGTGATGCCTATATCCAATTGGCGGTTGAAACACCTCAAAATCTATCGCGCAAACAAAAAAAGCTGCTTGATGCTTTTGAGAAAAGTCTGGACGCTGAAGCCTATCCAGAAAGCGATGCCTTTAATAATCGCGCTCAAGACTAGCGAGATGCGCGAACGCCTGCTATAGAAGAAGAATGAAACTTGTTGTAAATGGTTGCGCTGGGCGCATGGGCCGGACCTTATTAAGACTAATAAGCGACCACCCTGAATGCGAGCTGGTTGGCGGGCTTGAAGCCGCCCATTCTGATGCTTTGGGTCAAGATATTGGCGGGCTTGCCGGCCTTGACAAAACAGGCATTGAGGTCACCGATAAGGCGCTTGATGTTTTAAAAAATGCTGATGGGGTGATTGATTTTACCACCCCTGATAGCTCGGTAGATTTAAGCGGCATCGCGGCACAAGCGCGGATTGTTCATGTGATTGGGACAACTGGATTTACGCCAGAGCAGGAAGAAGCGCTCAAAGCGGCTGGCCGTCATGCCAAAATTGTCAAATCTGGCAATATGAGTTTGGGCGTCAATTTATTGGCCGGTCTTGTGCGTCAAGCCGCCGCCAAGCTTGGCGATGATTGGGATATTGAAATTGTTGAAATGCATCATCGCCACAAAGTTGACGCGCCCTCTGGTACGGCTTTAATGCTCGGTGAGGCGGCGGCTGAGGGGCGCGGTATCACGCTGTCCGAGCATATGGATTCAGGCCGCCACGGTCAGACCGGTGCGCGCCAGCAAGGCGATATTGGCTTTGCCACACTGCGAGGCGGTTCAGTTATTGGTGACCATGAAGCGGTTTTGGCGGGCGAAAGCGAGCGGCTTTATTTAGGGCATATTGCTGAAAGCCGCGATATTTTTGCACGGGGCGCCATTCGCGCGGCCTTATGGGCGCATACGCAGCCTGCGGGTATGTTCACCATGGATGATGTGTTAGGCCTTTAAGAGACAAAATTTTTAAGGAGCAAAATATGAGCAAGCTGGTTTTGGTGCGGCATGGTCAAAGCGCGTGGAACGAGAAAAACCTGTTTACGGGCTGGAAAGACCCGGACCTTACCGATAAGGGGCAACAGGAAGCCATCACGGCTGGCCAAAGCTTAAAAGCAAAGGCATTGGTTTTTGATATCGCATTTACTTCAGCGCTCCAACGGGCGCAAAACACCTGCGCGCTGATTTTGGAAAATATGGATCAGGCTGATTTAAGCACCACCCGCAATCAGGCACTTAATGAGCGCGATTATGGGGATTTATCGGGCCTGAACAAAGATGATGCCCGCGCTAAATGGGGCGAAGACCAAGTGCATATTTGGCGGCGCAGTTTTGATGTGCCCCCGCCTGGCGGTGAGAGCCTGAAAGATACAGCCGAACGGGTGCTGCCCTATTATGAGGCTGAAATTGTGCCGCATTTATTGGCGGGCAAAACTGTGCTTGTGGCCGCACATGGCAACTCATTGCGCGCTTTGGTCATGGCGCTTGAGGGTTTATCGCCTGAAGAAATCGTCAAGGTAGAAATCAGCACAGGCGAACCAATGATTTATAGTTTAGACGCGCAAGGCAAAATGACCGATAAGGAAATTTTGCCAAAGGCCTAAAGGGCCAGTTTGGACACCTTGTCTTGACACCCTGTCTTGACACCTTGTCTGGACACCTGTCTTATGAAGCCCGCTCCGCTGCCAGAATCTGCTTTTTCAAATCCACCCCCCAGCGATATCCACCCAAAGCGCCGTCACTGGCCAGCACACGGTGGCATGGCACAATCAGACTGACAGGATTGGCGCCAACCGCCTGACCTACTGGGCGGGCAGGCTTGGGCGGCGTTAATTGCTGGCCAAGCTGTTGATAGCTACAGGTTTCACCCGCGCCGACAGACATCAAAGCGCGCCAAACCTGATGCTGAAACGCTGTGCCTATCAGGGTGAGTGGCACACAAACCGCCTCTTGTTCTAAAAATATATTGATAAGCTGCTGCCAAAATGATGCCTCTTCGCAATGGCGCATAGGTTGAAACGCACTCAAAAACTGATCCAGCGTTTCGCGTTTTGTGGGCGTCTTCCCCAATCCTGGCCCCAACCCCAACCCCAACCCCAACCCCAATCCAGCCAGCCGGTTGTGCTGGGTCACAACAAGCTGTAGCGGCCCAAAATGTGAGCCAATCTGCATGGTTGAGAAGCGCAAAGCATGCCGCTCGACAGTTTCCTGCCGGGCAATTTTTACCGACACATCACGGTGCATTGCTGGCCAGTAATCATAATCAATGGCAATATGGGTCATGGCTCAATCAGAGCGCGGCGAGCCCGCCATGTCAAGTTTCAGCTTTGAGGCGCTTAGGCGGTTTGATGTTTAAGTTTTTGCAACGCACCACTTAAGGCTTGTGAAAAATCATGCCGCTCGTCCGGCGATAAAAAAGCACCAATTTCAACACGCTTGCCATGCGAGGTGAGAAATAATGGACCAATTTCATCAGCCGTTTTTTGCAAAACCACCTTCACCCAATAAGCGTTAAAGACTGTTTCTTGCTTCACTTTACGCGCCGATACTTCGGTTATTTTTAATTTATCATCAACCAGCTCAACAATTTCATAGCGCTGCGCCTGCCGATAATTCATCTTGAAAGCGAGGTAAAACAACGCCACATCAAGACCAAAAAACCCAAAAACAGGCCATGCGCCTTGCATTAAAAACAATGCCCCCGTGCCAAAACTGGTCAAGCCGAACAGCGCCATCACAATTTGGAAATCTCTGCGAGAGAGAGATGCGTTAGGGCGCAGGCGGGCCGAAAAATATGTGGTTGTGGCTTCCATGAAGTATAAATTAGATTGTCTGGCCAGAAACACAAGCGCTTGGCCTGCGACCTATTGCCAGCCTTAAATCAGCGATTGCACCCCACTTGCAATGCGGTGTGCGAAACAATATGGTAATCATTTAACGAGAGAAAAAATGAAAATCGCCCAAATACCTGAATTCTTTGCACGCCTCAAAGACGCCAATCCCATACCAGAGCCTGAATTAGATTTTGTAAACATCTACACTCTCTTGGTTGCGGTTGTGCTGTCTGCACAAGCAACCGATAAGGGCGTGAACAAAGCGACAGCAGAATTGTTTAAGCTGGCCGATACGCCAGAAAAAATGGTCGCATTGGGTGAAGATAAAATACGCGATTTAGTGCGCACGATTGGGTTGTATCGCAGCAAAGCAAAAAATGTTTTTTTACTTTCGCAAGATTTAATTGAAAAACATGATAGCCAAGTTCCAGACACAATGGACACGCTCATTAAGCTGCCTGGCGTGGGGCGCAAAACGGCCAATGTGGTTTTGAATATTGGCTTTGGCAAAGACACATTTGCGGTTGATACGCATGTTTTCCGTATCAGCAATCGCACTGGTCTTGCGCCGGGCAAAACCGTCCTTGATGTTGAGAAGAAACTAGACCGCCGCGTGCCTGAGCCATATCGTATTGACGCGCATCATTGGCTTATTTTGCATGGCCGCTATGTTTGCAAAGCCAGAAAGCCTGACTGTCCTTCCTGCGTGGTTCGTGATATATGTCGCTACAAAGCAAAGACAGACTAAAATTTAAGGCAAAAATATGAGTGAGAAAAAATTTCAAGTCACGGCGATGGGCGCCGCTCTGGTAGATATTTACGCGCAGGTCAGCGATGAGCAACTGGCCAAACTCGGCAGCCAAAAAGGCGCGATGGCACTGGTTGATGCCGCACAGGCAGAGCATTTGGGCGCGCAGGTCAATGTTGAAAGCCAAGCCTCTGGCGGGTCTGCCGCCAACACCATTGCTGGCATTGCGGGGCTGGGTCTGCACACCGCTTTTATTGGCAAAGTGGCCGATGATGACTTGGGAAGATTTTTCACCCAAGAAATGAATGGCGCCAATATTCATTTCGCACAATCCCCGCTTATAGGCGGCGACCCAACTGGCCGATGCCTGGTTCTCATAACCCCCGATGCCGAGCGTACCATGCACACATTGATTGGCGCGGCGGCGGCGACCAGCCCTGATGATTTAGATGAAAATATCTTAGCAGAAACAGCCTGCTTCTTTTCTGAAGGCTATGTCTTTGACAGCCCCAGCGCCACTCAAGCGTTTATGGCTGGCGCAGAAATAGTAAAGCAGGCTGGCGGGAAAGTCGCCTTCTCACTGTCCGACCCATTTTGCGTGGAGCGGCATTTGACGCAATTCAAAACCCTGCTTGGTGAAAAAGTTGACCTGATGCTCGGCAATCAGTCAGAAGCAGAGGCCCTGTTTGGCACGCAAGACATGGCGCAAATTATTGAAACCATTCAGGCGCAAGGCTTTGACGCCGTCATCACGCGCAGCGAAAAAGGGGCGGTGATTGTCCAAAATGGAGACATTATTGAGGTGCCAGCAGAGCCTGTGGCAGAGCTTGTTGACCTGACGGGTGCGGGCGACCAGTTCGCGGCGGGCTATCTGAGCGCATTAGCGCAAGGCAAGCCAGCGGCGGCTTGTGGTAAAATGGGGGCTATTGCAGCGGCGGAGGTGATTACACATATAGGCCCGCGCCCGCTGACGGATATTTCCGAAAAAATCAAAGCGGCTAATCTGTAATTAAATTTTCCGCAAAAGCACTTCATCAATCTGATGTTGGGCATTTTTATGCAATATCAAATCCGCACGCCAGCGCGTCGGCAGGATATTTTGTTCTAGATTAAGCTGGTTTATCTGTGTCCAAATATCTTTTGCGGTTTGTATCGCCGAAGTGTCGTCCAAATCCGCATAGCGCGCAAAATAAGCACCTGGCCGATTAAAGGCTGTGCGGCGCAGTTCCAAAAACCGGTCAATATACCAGCTCTCTATGACCGGTGTTTCCGCGTCAATATAAATAGAGAAATCAAAAAAATCAGAAATAAATGGTATCTCAGCATCTGCTTCTTGCAACCTTGCAGGCTGGAGAACATTCAAGCCCTCAACAATTAAAATATCCGGACTTTCCACTAAAATTTCATCGTCACCCAAAACATCATAGGCAATATGCGAATAAACAGGAGCTGTTAAATCTTTTGCGCCCGATTTCACGGCGGTTAAAAATTGCCGCAAAGCCGCAAGGTCAAAGCTTTCTGGAAATCCTTTGCGCTCCATCAGGCCCGTTTTTCAAGCTCAGCATTAGGATATAAAAACCCGTCTGTTGTGATGAGCTGCACTTTTGGGTGGCTCTCCCATCGCGCCAGCATTTCACGCAAAATACGCGAGGTTGTGCTTTTGCCGACAGCAACAGAACCAGCAACGCCAATAATATATGGCACTTTGCGCTCACGCCCGAGAAACTTATTAGAGGCCGCAAACAGCCCTTGCGTGGACTCAACATATAAACTTAGCAGCCGCGACAGGGGCAAATAAATTTGTTCCACCTCTTTAAGCGAGACTGTTTCGCCGCGCCCGCGCAAATTGATAATTTCTTTTTCTGTAAGCTTCAGCTGTTCATCGCGTTGCAAGGCGCCCCATTCCTGCGCCGTAAAACAGCGATAAGGAGATTCATCTGGCAAAGCCTGTGATAGGGGGGTTGTGGGGGACATATATTTTGGCCTTCCTTTAGCTTGCCCGATACTCTGGGGTCACACTAGCTCTTTGGGCGCGCGGCTTTTTCATCTAACCCCGAAACGCCTTCACGGCGGCGCAGCTCAGCCAGCACATCTTCAAGCTCAATATCCGCACCAGCCAGCAAGACCAATAGGTGATAGACGACATCAGCCGCTTCGCTGGTTATGGCCGCTTTGTCATTTTGCAAAGCTGCGATGACCGCCTCTACCGCTTCTTCCGCCAGCTTGCGCGCTGGCTTTTCAGGTGCCTGCGCCAAAAGCTGCGCCGTATAAGATTGCGCTGCATCACCACCTTTGCGGCTTTTTATCGTCGCGAACAAGGCTTCTAAAACAGCATCTGATGACTGTGTTTTTTCATTGCCAGACATGTATCAATCTCTCATTCATTTCGCCTTTTTTCATAACATATTTTGCACATCTATTGTTATGAAAGAGTTTTTTATCAGCCCCTATAGCCGCACAGCGATACCCGCATCAGCCATGGCTTGTTTGGTTTCGGTAATCGTATAATCCCCAAAATGGAAAATTGAAGCCGCCAAAACCGCGCTGGCATGCCCCTCTATCACACCCGCCACAAAATGATCGGGGTGGCCAACACCACCTGATGCAATCACTGGCACTGAAACGGCGTCAGATAATTGCCGCGTTAAAGCGAGGTCAAAACCTTCTCTGGTGCCGTCACGGTCCATAGAGGTCAGCAAAATCTCACCAGCCCCACGCGCCACCATATCACGCGCAAACCCAATCGCCTCAATGCCCGTTGGTTCGCGCCCGCCATGTGTAAAAATCTCCCACCGGTTTTCATCAACCTGCTTGGCGTCTATCGCAACAACAATACATTGCGCCCCGAATTTTTGCGCGGCCTCGGTTACGACATCTGGATTGCGCACGGCAGCGGTATTAAAAGACACTTTATCGGCCCCAGCCAATAAAAGGCGGCGCACATCTTGCACATCACGCACCCCGCCACCCACTGTAAGCGGCATAAAACACTGCTCTGCTGTGGCGCGCACAACATCTAATAAAATGGAGCGTTTTTCATGGCTGGCCGTAATGTCGAGAAAGCATAATTCGTCTGCCCCCTCTTTATCATAAGTTTGGGCAGCCTCAACCGGATCACCCGCATCAATAAGGTCAACAAACTGAACGCCTTTCACCACGCGGCCATCGGCCACATCAAGGCAGGGTATGATGCGCGTCTTGAGCATTAACGCACCCCCTCAAGCGCCAGAACCTCGGCTGGGTCGAGGCGACCATCATAAAGCGCGCGGCCTGAAATAGCGCCAATGATGCCGCTGGCCTCATGCTTTTGCAGCGCCACAACATCTTCAATCCCCGCCAGACCACCAGAGGCAATAATCGGGATAGAGACCGCCGCTGCCAGTTTTGCCGTGGCCTCAACATTGACGCCTTTTAACAGACCATCGCGGTCAATATCGGTATAAATGATAGAGGCCACACCTGCATCTTCAAATTGGCGCGCCAAATCAATCGCATCCATATCGCTTTCTTCAGCCCAACCCTCAACCGCGACTTTGCCGCCACGCGCATCAATGCCAACAATAATCTGGTCGGGGAAAAGCGCACAGGCCTGTTTGACCAAAGCGGGGTCACGCACAGCAATTGTACCAAGAATAACCCGTTGCACGCCCTTATCGAGCCAAAGCTTGATGGTATCTAAATCACGAATGCCGCCACCGAGTTGAACCGGCGCAGTGGTCGCCGCCAAAATCGCCTCTACCGCAGACGCATTAACGGGCGCGCCCGCAAAAGCACCATCTAAATCCACCAAATGCAAATGCGAGAAACCTTGCGCCGCAAAAGCTCTTGCCTGGTCTGCGGGGCTGGCGTTAAAAACCGTCGCCCGCGCCATATCGCCCTGTTCAAGGCGCACGCATTCGCCATTTTTCAAATCAATCGCCGGAAAAAGGATCATGGCCGCCACCTTAAAAAATTATCAATGAGTTGCAGGCCGTTAGCCTGGCTTTTTTCGGGATGAAATTGCGTACCAATCATATTGTCACGCCCAATCATAGCCGCAAACCTTCCACCATAATCACATACGGCCAAAACATCTGTTTCCTGCGCGGGCATGGCTTGATAGCTATGCACAAAATACACATCTGCGCCTGCTAAATTTTTTGCCAAACCATTTGCCAGTGATGCAGCGCCAGAGTCTGTTATCTCAATTTCATTCCAGCCCATATGCGGAATTTTGAGCGCTTTATCCTGCGGCTGCAAAACATCAACATCACCCTCAATCCAGCCAAGCCCCGAATATGGCGTATCTTGATTGAGCGCTTTGTTTTCATGGCCGCGCGCCAGCATAAGCTGCATGCCTACACAAATACCTAAAAAAGGATAGGCTTGCCTGACAACGCGCTCATTAAGCGCCTCAATCATGCCCGGAATAGCCGCCAGCCCCGCTGCGCAATCACCAAATGCGCCCACGCCCGGCAGCACAATATAATCCGCCGCCATCACATCTTCTGCCGCACGGCTTAAAGTGACTGTCGCGGTTTTATCTAATGTGGCGGCGACGCGCTCAAATGCCTTTTGCGCCGAGCGCAAATTGCCGGAGTCATAATCTATCAGTGCAATCTTCAAAATTGGCTTCCTATTGGCCTCTTAACGCGCGTGACTAGCTGCCCAACACACCTTTGGTTGACGGAATTTCATCAGATTTGCGCGGGTCGATTTCAATCGCCTGCCGCAAAGCCCGCGCCAGCGCCTTAAAGCATGACTCGATAATATGGTGATTATTCTCGCCATACATATTTTCAACATGCAGCGTAATGCCCGCAGCTTGTGCGAAAGCCTGAAACCATTCTTTGAATAATTCCGTATCCATATCGCCTAATTTGGGTTTTGAAAAAGAAACTTTCCAAATCAGATAAGGGCGCTGGGATACATCTAGAGAAACACGTGTGCAGGTTTCGTCCATAGGAATAATCGCCGAGCCATAACGCGTCAGGCCCTTAAAATCCCCCAAAGCCTCGCGCACTGCCTCACCAATCACAATACCGGTATCTTCTGTCGTGTGGTGATAATCAATATGTAAATCGCCTTTTGCCTTGACCTCAAGATCAATAAGCGAATGGCGCGAAAGCTGTTCGAGCATATGGTCTAAAAACCCAATACCGGTCGAGACATCGTAAACGCCCTGACCATCTAGGTTGAGCTTTACCGAAACGCCAGTTTCCTTGGTGTCGCGTGAAACTTGAGCTGTTCTTTGCGTCATAATATGAAATCCATTGATATCTTTAACTTATTGTCTTTTATCAGGTCACAGGCTTTGATTCCAGACTTGTTTACGGATTAAGCTTTTTTCCGCAATTGGACAATCAGCGCACCGCTGCCACCAAGTCCAGCGCCAGCTTCTTCAAAACCAACTATGAAGGCGGCAAAATCAGAGCTTCGCAACCAAAGCGGCACCTCACGGCGCAAAACGCCTTCACCGCGCACACCCTTGCCTGTAATCACCAAAACCCAGCGCTTATTCTCTGCCTGAGATTGCACAAAAAACGCCCGTAATCTTTGCCGCGCGACCTCGGCAAAATCACCGTGCAAATCAATCCGCGCCTCAATTTTTTTACCGCGCTTCACGCGTCTTATTTGCTTTTTGTCCAAATTGACGGGTTGTTGAGAATGAGGGCGCACTGGCGCGGCATGGGCTGGGCGGCGCCCGGGCGCGCGCGGCGCATCAGGTGCATCTTTTTTAGCCGTGCGCGCCGCAGCCGGTTTGGTTTTATCCGGCGGGTTTTGAGTGAGCTTGGATTTATTTTTTTGCGCAGCGGGCAGCGGTGTCACGGATTTTGCGACCTCAGTCCATAACCCAAAATCAACAGGTTGCTGGTTTTTTTGGTGTTTATTTTTTGGGCCCTGACTGTTTTGAGAAGCACCCTGATTGCGCTTTTTATCCATCACCCTTATGCGGGGGTTCTTGACAAAAACACACCCCCGCCCCCTACCAAACGCATCTATGCGGTTTGGGTCGCAATTAACACCCAGTCTGGAGCGCGGCTTTTCGTATCGCGCTCAAAGGTCCAAAAATCATGTGTCGATTGGCTTTGTTCGGGGCTACCTTCAATAACTTCCCCCGACGCATCACGAATAAAGGACACAAGCTCTGCCCGAATTTGAACCGTGATACGCGCCAGAGTTCCGTCCAACTCTGCGCGCTCAATCATAGGCTCGTCACAAGAAGCAATTTGTGTTTCAAGCTGATAACCCTGCCGCTCCCTTTCAGACATTGACGCCTCAAACCCCGCCAATACATCAGGGCTGACCAGCGCCGCTAATTTTTGGCGGTCATTTTCAGCATAAGCCATTAAAATCATTTGATAGGCCTGCCCCGCGCCTTGCAAAAAGTGTGCAGCATCAAAATCAGGGTCAACGGCTGTGATTTCCCCCAGCCCATCGCTGGCGTCAGGGTTCTCACCCTTGGTCACGACCCGCAAAACCGGATTGGGCTTTGCTTGCTCAGCCATATCATCAAGTGCCGAATTATGCTTTTCGGGGCCGTCTTCATGGGTGCCAAGCACCGCTCTTAAGCGCCAAAAAACGAGGGCGATAATGATAAGTAATATGAGGTGTAAGCTATTTATTGTTGCCTCCATTGAAAATCGTGCCAATCATACCCAAATATATGGGTAAGGTTATGCCAGATAACAAGCTTTGGCTATATCTTTGACTAGCTTTAGCTGTCTCTGGTTCGTATTTTTCGGTTAAAAAGATTAATTATGTCTTTAGCGCTTTTTATCATATTTATTTTAATCCCCGCGATTGAAATTTATCTCTTTGCAGAAATCGGCGGCCAAATTGGTGGCGGCTGGACTATTTTATTGATTTTGGCGACAGCATTTTTTGGTGTTGGCATTGCGCGCTTGCAGGGCATGGCTCTATTATACAACGCGTCACAAGAGCCAGACAGCGCGAAATCGACAGGCAATCTGGCCATGCATGGGTCCATGCTGTTAATCGCAGGCATTATGCTTTTCCTGCCTGGCTTTTTTACAGACACGATTGGGTTTTTATTGCTCATTCCGCCGATGCGCCCGCTTTTAGCAAAACTTATTCTCAACCGGCTGGTTTCTGCTGACCGCTTTGCCCAATTTGGACAAAGAGCTGGCCCGCAATATGGCGGGCAACAAAACCCGCGCCGCAACCCGTTTTATACAGGCCGCCGTGACAATAAAGGCGGAGACACAGATATTATTATTGACACAGAGTTTGAGGTGCATGAAGACCGCCCCAATTCGCCACCCAAAAATATAACAAAAAATGAGGATTAAATATTCACGGCCATAAAGTGAAATTGAGGTTTTGCGTATATCGGCCAATATGTTAAATGAAATATCATAAATGAAACAAAGAAACGCCAACAGGAGATAGAAAATGAGTGAAGAAAACAACCAAGAACAAGCCCCTGATGGTGGGGCGGGCGGCGCAGGCGAAGCCAATGGCAGCGCGCCCAGCCTGAATATTTTAGCTCAATATGTCAAAGATTTATCTTTCGAAAACCCGCTCGCCCCAGCCGCTGCCAAAGCGCAAGATGGCGGGCCAGATGTTGACATTCGCATCAATGTAAATGGACGCCATTTGCAGGACAATGATTATGAAGTGGTTCTGCATTTTAAGGTGGAAACAAAATCGGGCGATGAAACCTCGTTCATTGTTGAACTGCTTTATGGCGCGGTTTTCCGTATCCAGAATGTGCCAGAGCAAGACCTCAAGCCAGTTTTATTGATTGAAGCGCCGCGCCAAATTTTCCCATTTGCGCGCCGCATTTTGGCAGATGTCACCCGCGATGGGGGCTTCCCACCACTCTTGCTTGACCCGATTAATTTTGTCGCCCTTTACCAGCAAAATGAAGCCGCCGCCCAACAAGCGGAGGCTGAACAGCAAGATAAAAAGCCTGACGCCTAGCGCTTAGTCGCGCGACGCCTCATCTGCCGTTTCACTTTTTGGTGTATCGGGGTTGAGCCATTTGGCCGGCGTTGGCAGTTGCTCCAAAAAAGCCATATGCTGGCTATGCGCCTCAGCACTCAGGCGGGGCGGCAGGGCTGTGGGTCGCGGCGTGCGCGGCGCGCGAGACATTTCTTGCGCCGATTGTTGCGCTTTTTGGGCTGTTTGGGCTGTTTCCTGAGCCGCCCCATCTTGCTGAAACACAAGGCCTGGCTGGCGTCCGCCAATCAGCTCCAAATAAACTTCCGCCAATAGCTCGCTATCCAGCAAAGCGCCGTGATAGTTTCGCCCCGTATTATCAACATTAAAACGCTGGCAAAGCGCGTCCAGTGAATTGCGCGCACCCGCATATTTCTTCCGCGCTATTTCCAGCGTATCAATGACCTTATTTGTCAATGTGGGGCGGCCTGATTTTTCCAATTCAAAATTCAAAAAGCCCATATCAAATGGGGCGTTGTGAATGATTAAAGTGGCGTCGCCAATAAACGCTAAAAAATTATCCACCTCTTGCTCAAACAGGGGCTTATCCTGCAAAAAAGCATCGGTTAAATTGGTAATGCGCAGTGCGCCTTCTGACATGGGGCGCTGCGGATTGAGGTAAATTTGTAAGCTTTTACCTGTGGGTGTGTGATTGATAAGCTCAACACAACCAATTTCGACAATGCGGTCACCCTCATCGGGGCTAAGCCCGGTGGTTTCTGTATCCAGTGCTATTTCGCGCATTTACCTAACCTATTCCCGCAGCATTTATTGAGCAGATGCTTTTAGTTTAGCGATGATTTGCTTGATTTGGCGATGCGCATCTTCGACTGAAACAGAGGTATCCACAACAAAATCAGCGCGGGCAGTTTTTTCCGCATCTGGCAGCTGTTTGTCGAATATGGCGGCAAATTTTTCCTCTGTCATATTCGGACGCGCCAAAACACGCTGTTTTTGAACCTCATAAGGCGCAGAAACCGTGACAACATAGTCAAAATCCGCCGGATCGCCCTTTTCAAACAATAAAGGAATGTCCAAAATCACCGCAAAAGCCCCTGCTTCAGCATTTTTTTGTAAAAAATCCTGCCGCTCACCAATCAATAAAGGGTGAATAATCGATTCTAACCGCGCAAGCGCCTGCGGGTCCTTCAAAACAATCGCCGCCAGCGCCTCACGGTCCACCGCACCATCTACAATCGCCTGCGGAAAAACCTCTTTTAGAGCCGTTGCGCCAGCGCCATCTTTTTGATAAAGCCGATGCACCGCCGCATCAGCATCATAGCAAGCAACACCTTCCTGCTCGAAAAGCTTAGCCGTAGTTGATTTCCCCATACCGATAGAGCCTGTGAGGCCGATAAGTAACATCACGCGCCCCCCTGTAAATCTGCCTCAACATGCTGGCGCAACGCAGTTGTGACTTCGGGTTGGCGCCCAAACCAATGCGCAAACCCGGGCGCCGCTTGATGAAGCAACATGCCAAGCCCGTCAACAATGTGCAATTCACGCGCGCGTGCCGCCCGCAATAGCGGCGTGATGAGAGGGGTATAAACAATATCTGTCACCACCGCATCGGACGCCATATCGTCAAGCGCGATATCAAGCGCTTTATCTTTTTCTGTCATGCTCTTTTCTGCCATGCTCTTTTCTGCCATACCAAGACTTGTGGTGTTTACCAAAAGCCCAATCTCCGCAAGCGGTGTTTGGCGCTCTGGCCAAGGCAAAGCGCGCAGGCGGCAATCAGTATCCGTGATGAGCGGGCGAAAGCTCTCAATTTTTTCAACCGTGCGATTGGCCATATAAATTTCTGGCACACCCGCCGCGGCAAGGCTGGCAACAATCGCACGCGCCGCGCCGCCCGCACCCAAAACCAAAACAGGGCGGTCACGATGCCATTGCGACGCCTCGCTGGTCAGGTTTTGCATGAACCCATAACCATCTGTGTTAAACCCTTTAATGCGCCCGCCCTCAAAAACTAAAGTGTTGACCGCCTTTAGGCGCGCCGCCCATGGGTCCAGCTCATCGGCCAATGCGAAGGCGGCCTCTTTATGCGGCAAGGTTACATTGGCACCAACATAACCCCGCGACGCCAATGACCGCACAAAGGGTGCAAACGCATCTGCCGTAATGTGTAGTTTTTCATAAGAGCCCTGAAGCCCATATTCTGACAGCCAAAAATTATGTATCAATGGCGAGCGCGAATGCGCCACCGGGTCGCCCAAAACACCAGCCTTTGGTTGCTCGCTCATCGCACCACCCCATAGTGACGCAACTGCGGCAGCAGGTGCAAAAGCGGCAGGCCATAAATTGTCAAATGGTCGCCCTCGATTTTCTCAAACAAATGAATGCCAACATCTTCTAGCCGATAACACCCAACACTGCTCAAAATGCTCTCGCCAGCCGCCGCCAAATAAAGTGATAAATCCTGCGCCGACAAAGCGCGGACATGCAGCGTTGCCACAATTGTGTCCGACCACAAAACATCACCCCCGCGCACCAGCGCAATACCGCTTAAAAGCTGATGCGGCTTGCCGCTTAAAAACGCCAAATTATCACGCGCCTCCTGCATTGAAGAGGGTTTATCAAAAACCCGCCCCGCACACAGCATGACTTGGTCAGCACCAATAATAAAGGCATCTGGCCGCGATGCGCTAATGGCCTTGGCTTTTGCAACAGCAAGCGCCTGCGCCAAAGCATGCGGGTCAGAAATTTCTGCCTTCAGCTCGTCTTCATCAACGCCGGACGGCACCACATCAAAGCTCAGACCGGCTTGCGTCAACACATCGGCGCGGATTTGGCTTTTTGATGCCAACACCAATTCATGCTCGGGGTTCTGTAATGTCTGCGCCACGCTCATTATTTTTCCTCAGGCGCGCTTTCTTGTTTGAGCTTTTCTTCTTTTCTGCGCTCTAAAAGATTAAGAATGGTTGTTGATGTCTCTTCAATGGAGCGGCGGGTCACATCAATAATCGGCCAGCCCATTTTCTTGAAAAAGCGCCGCGCCTCCTGCGTCTCATCTTTCACCTGATCAGGGTTGATGTAATCTGTCTCAGACGCTTCATTGAGAGAGAGCAGGCGGTTTTTGCGTATTTGCACCAGCCTTTCTGGGCTTGCCGCCAGCCCAACAATCAACGGTTCGGTGACATCAAATAATTCTGGCGGCAAATCAATCCGCGGCACATATGGTACATTGGCAGCGCGCACACCGCGATTAGCAAGATACATGCAAGTCGGTGTTTTGGAGGTGCGGCTCACCCCAACCAAAATAACATCGGCTTCGTTCAAATCGCCCTGACTTTGGCCATCATCATGCGCAACGGTATAGTTTAAGGCACCAATGCGCTCAAAATATTCTGCCGTCAGCTGGTGCTGCATGCCGGGCTTGCCGCGTATCTCAACCCCCAAATGACTGCCAATAATATTCACAAACGGGTCCAGCACATTGAGACATGGGACACCAATTTGCTTACAGGCGCGCTCAAGTTTTTTGGCAATATCGCCCTCAACCATAGAATAAAGAACTGGCCCGGGCGTCACGCGCAGCACTTCCAGCACACGTTCTAATTGTTTGTCGCTGCGCACCAACCCATATGAATGCTCAATCGCTTTGGCATCAACAAAACAGGCACATACAGCCTTGGCAACAGAGTTGATAGTTTCACCCGTGCTGTCCGAAACCAAATAGAGATGAAACTCTTTTATATCAGTCTGCGGGTCGGTATATTCAGTCGTCAAAATGCTACCCTTAATCTAAAAATTCTTTTGTCCCCGACCCAGTTAAACACTGTGGATAACATGAATATAGGGGATAAGTTGAGCCTAGGCCAATTTGTGCGTTTTTTATACACCTATCCTGTTTTCATATACATGTTTTTAAGCCGTTTAATAAAGGCCATCAAACGATTGTGAGTTATGTGTATAAGTCAGCCATGCGCGCATCTTAAAACTTATCCCCGTTTTTATTTCTATCCACAAACTCAAGCGCATCTCACAAAAGCCAAGAAACACCATAAATTTGCTTTTTGAATAATATTTTGTGGAAAAATATAAACGCCAACACAAAATATTAAAGCTTTCAGAGCAATTTATTTTTGAGGATAGCTTTGCGGAGAAAGTTTAATCCACAGCATTTGAGCCGCACTACAACCACTACATCCTTTATATATATATAAGAAAGGAAAATTTTCGTGCACAGTGTGAAATTAAAACCGCGCTTTAACATGCGGCTTTGTGTTATAGGTCTTCACAGATAGATGAATTTTTTATGAGTTTGGTTTTTGATGATGGCTTCTCATTTTTTATCTTTATTTGAACAAGATAAGATACCAGATACACCGCCTATTTGGATGATGCGCCAAGCTGGGCGTTATTTACCCGAATATAAAAACACCCGTGCTGATGCGGGGAGTTTTTTAGAGCTTTGTTATAATCCAGAGCTTGCATGTGAGGTCACTTTGCAACCTTTGCGGCGCTATGCATTTGATGCGGCTATATTATTTGCAGATATTTTGCTTATTCCCCAAGCATTGGGTCAAAAACTTTGGTTTGCTGAGGGGGAAGGCCCTCGCCTGACCCCGATTACAAATGCTGACAGTTTGAATTATGATAATTTTGATAAACAGCTGGCACCTATTTATAAAACCGTTTCATTACTTAAAAAGCACTTACCTGAAGAAAAGGCTCTGATTGGTTTTGCCGGTTCTCCTTTTACAGTTGCCAGTTATATGATTGCTGGGCGCGGCACACAAAATCAAGCGCCCGCGCATGCGCTTATGCAAAAAGATGAAAGCGCGTTTCAGTCTATTATAGATATTGTGACAGAGGCGACAATTGACTATCTGGCAGCTCAGGTCGGCGCGGGTGCACAGGTTTTACAATTATTTGATAGCTGGGCATCAAGTCTTGTCACCCATGCGACGCCAAAGGATTTGGAAAAATATTGCTTTGAAGCCAATCAAAAAATTATTGATGGGGTGCGGCGGAAAAATATTCAGGTGCCGATTATTGGTTTTCCAAGAGCAATAGGCCCAGCTTTGCAAGATTTTGTGCAGGCTGTGGAAGTTGATGCTATTGGTCTTGACCAGTCGGTTAATTTGGAAAGCGCGCTGCATATTATTCCTGAAAAAATTGTCACGCAAGGAAACCTAGACCCGCAGATTTTGGTTCAGGGTGGAGAAAAATTAACATTAGAAGTCGAAAAAATATTAGAACAAACCAAAACGCGAAAGCATATATTTAATTTAGGACATGGTATTGTGCCGCAAACGCCGCCAGAAAATGTGGCGCAGGTTTTGCAAATTGTGAAGGGCTGTTAAGTATTCGCCAAAACATATTGCTGATAAAGAAAGAGATATAATGGAATTTTTATGGACTTATTCTGACTGGATTTTAGCCTTTCATATAATTTTTGTGATGTTTTGGATGGCAGGTATGTATTATTTGCCGCGCTTGTTTGTTTATCATGCAGAGGCTTATGAAAATAATGAGCCGGTTAAGACTTTCGAAGTGATGGAGTTGAAACTGCTGCGGATTATTTTAAACCCCGCCATGATTTTGGCTTGGATTTTCGGTCTAGCGCTTTTATTGCGACCAGGTTTTTATCTAGAAGCTGGGCAATGGATAAATATTAAACTTCTATGTTTGGTTATTTTGACAGCCTATCATGTGTTTCTTGCGCGCTGGCGTAAGCAATTTTTATTGGGTCAATCGCCCCGCCCAAGCCGGTTTTTTAGAATGATAAATGAAATACCGCCGGTTCTAACCATCATTATTGTGATTATGGTCATTGTGAAACCGTTTTAGCACGGTCTGCTTTGCGTTTAGATTGATCAAATTTGCTTGCCAAAAGCGTGTTTTCAGGCCATTCTTAAGGAACGGATAATTCCGTCCTACCTTTTTGGCTGATTATGGCCTTTTTTTCTTAAAATATGCGGTTTTATTATGGAACAGATCAGATTACAGGATCTTAAAACAAAATCTCCAACAGAACTTCTTGAAGTTGCTGGTGAGTATGAAATTGAAAATGCTTCAACCATGCGCAAGCAAGACTTGATGTTTGCCATCTTAAAATCTATGGCTGAAAAAGGCACAGATATTATTGGCAGCGGGGTCGTAGAGGTGCTGCCAGATGGATTTGGTTTCTTAAGGTCTCCAGATGCAAACTACCTGCCAGGCCCTGATGATATTTATGTATCTCCTTCTCAAATCAGAAAATTTTCACTGCGCACGGGTGATACAGTTGAAGGGGATATTCGCAGCCCAAAAGAAGGTGAGCGCTATTTTGCTTTAATTAAGGTTAACAGCATTAATTTTGAAGACCCTGAAAGGGTTCGCCTGAAAGCAAATTTTGATAATCTTACACCGCTCTATCCAGATGAAAGATTGCTGATGGAGGTCGATGACCCGACAGTCAAAGATAAATCATCACGCATTATTGATATTGTCTCGCCACTTGGGAAAGGCCAGCGCGCCTTGATTGTGGCGCCACCGCGTACCGGTAAAACTGTGCTTTTGCAAAATATTGCGCAATCAATCGCGACCAATCATCCAGAATGTTATTTAATTGTTTTATTGATTGATGAGCGGCCAGAAGAGGTGACGGATATGCAGCGCTCTGTGAAAGGTGAGGTTGTTTCCTCAACCTTTGACGAGCCCGCTTCACGCCATGTTCAAGTTGCCGAAATGGTGATTGAGAAAGCCAAAAGACTGGTTGAGCATGGGCGTGATGTGGTGATTTTGCTCGACAGCATTACGCGCTTGGGGCGTGCATATAACACTGTGGTGCCGTCTTCGGGGAAGGTTTTGACAGGTGGTGTCGATGCGAATGCGCTTCAACGCCCGAAACGCTTTTTTGGTGCAGCGCGTAATATTGAAGAGGGCGGCTCACTGACCATTATTTCAACCGCGCTGATTGATACAGGCAGCCGTATGGACGAGGTTATCTTTGAAGAATTCAAAGGCACAGGTAACTCAGAAGTTGTGCTGGATCGCAAAATTGCCGATAAGCGCGTCTTCCCAGCCATTGATATTATGAAGTCTGGCACGCGGAAAGAAGAAATTCTGATAGAAAAAGACACATTGGCAAAAATTTATGTTCTGCGCCGTATCTTGAACCCAATGGGGACTGTTGATGCCATCGAGTTCTTGCTTGATAAGCTCAAGCAAACCAAAACCAATGATGAGTTCTTTGACTCAATGAATACATAATCTTGGGGTAAGCCCGCTGGGTTATGATATTTATTTTGCCTTAAAAAGACTATCGAGCTTTTGTTTGAGCGCGCCAGCACTATCAACTGGCGGCAAGCAAGCGTTACGCGTGCATAAAAAAGCCTGCGTCTTGCTCTGATTATTTTTTTGATTCAGGCTTTCATAAGCGGGGTGGGTTTTCGGTATGTTGCTTTCTGGCGTTAAGAGTTGCACCATCAGCCCCATATGCGGGTGGTGGGCGGCCAGTGTCTTCATTTCTTGGAAAACTGCGTCACTTTCGGCACCGCTAATAACACAAAGCAAACTCTTTTGATGTCGCGCATAGTGCATAAGACTTGTGGTCATTTGCGGAAAAGATTTTTCTAAATCAATCCAAAAACTTTCCAAAAGAGTTTCAGCCTGGTGACCATAGTCCGGTTTGCCGCAATAAAGCTCCAAGCGGCTGAACACCCAAATTAAAGTCCCATTTGCACTCGGGCAGGCATTATCTCGTGCATGGCGCGGGCGAACTAAAATAGCTTCCGCGTCGGCGGCAGTCATATAGTATCCACCAAGCTGGTCGCACCAGAATAATTTTTTTAATGTGGCGCAAAAATCTTCGGCTTGTTGCAAATAGCTGGCATGATTTGTTGCAGCATAAAGCGCCAGAGCCGCATCAGCCATATTTGCATAATCTTCAGCTGTGTCCTGCGCACTGCGCACACCATCGCGCCAGGCATGGGTGAGGCGGCTAAGGCCGTCGCTTTTTTCATGCATATGGGTCATGATAAATTCATAGGCGTTTTGGGCGAGGGTTAGCCAGTCGGGCTGATTAAAGCTTAAGCTGGCGCGGGCGAGCGCGGCGATCATTAGCCCATTCCAGTCAGCTAGAACCTTATCGTCGAGCGCGGGTTGGGGGCGTGTAAGGCGTGCCTGAAAAAGCGCATCACGCGCGCTGCCAAGGGCGGCCTCTGTCTTTTCGCAATAGCCAGCAAGCGTGTTCAGTACATTTTTACCCTCGAAATTTCCCGCTTTTGTAATGTCATAATAGTCGCAAAAATCATTATTTTTTTCGCCAAGCACTTCATCTATTTCATCTTGTGTCCAGACATAAAACCGACCTTCTTCGCCCTCTGTGTCGGCATCAAGGCTGGCCGCAAACCCGCCATAACTTAGCGTCAACTCACGCGCCAGCCAATCAATGGTTTTTGTTATGCGGTCGCGATATATTGCGAGTGGCTTGTCGCACCAAAGCACCGTGAAAAAATCAATAAGCAGAGCATTGTCATAAAGCATTTTTTCAAAATGCGGCACGCGCCAAAACGCATCAACACTATAACGCGCAAACCCACCCCCTAAATGGTCATAAATACCACCAGAGGAAATTTGCAGGGCTGTGTGGTGCATCAGGTTTTGCAGGGCTGGGTTTTGTTGTGCAATGGCTGTTTCCCATAAAAACTGGAAAACAAAAGCTTGCGGGAATTTCGGTTGGCCTTGCATGCCGCCATTTTCCTCGTCTAGATATTTGGACAGGGTTTCGGCGGCCTGGTTGATAAAATTAGGCTGTGCTGGGGCTTTAAGCGCGGCGGATTGGCGGGTTTTAAGAGCGTTTGTTAATTGGCCAGCATTGTTTTGGACCTTCTCATTTTCCTCATAATAAAGGCGTGCAATCTCACGACAAATATCTGTAAAGGCGGCCATGCCCGCGCGCGCGGTTTTCGGAAAATATGTGCCGCCCCAAAAGGGCTGGCCTTCTGGTGTCAAAAACATGGTGAGCGGCCAGCCGCCTTGAACCCCCATCATGTGCAATGCGTTCATGTAAATATCATCAATATCTGGCCGCTCTTCGCGATCCACTTTGATATTGATAAACAGCTCATTCATAACGGCAGCGCTGGCTTCGTCTTCAAAGCTTTCATGCGCCATCACATGACACCAGTGGCAAGCCGCGTATCCGATAGAAAGCAAAATGGGTTTGTTTTCAGCCTGCGCCTGCGCCAAAGCGTCAGCACCCCATGGCTGCCAATGCACCGGATTATCTTTGTGTTGCAATAAATAAGGGCTGGCTTGTTTGTGTAACAGATTTTGTGACATATAAACCTATCTAGGATATGGTGTCTGACCGCTTGAGGACAGCATCAAGAAAGTATAAAACGACTATTCAGTATAGCCGAGACAGTAAGAGAAGTCACATGAACACCGAGATTGCGTCAGATAACACCATTTATGCGCTCAGTACGCCAGCCGGGCGCGGCGCGGTGGCCATTATTCGGGTTTCGGGCGAAAAAACAACACAAGCCATTGATATTATTACAAAAAACAAGGTTCCGCCTGCGCGTCAAGCCGCTGTCAGACAGCTTTATAACCCGCAGGACGGAAGCGTGATAGACGAGGCTTTGGTGCTTTATTTTAAGGCGCCCCATTCTTACAGCGGCGAGGATATGGCAGAGTTGCATGTGCATGGCGGTGCGGCGGTGATTGAAGAAACGCTGGCTGTTTTGTCACGAATAGACGGATTGGCTCCTGCTGAGCCGGGTGCTTTTACACGCCGTGCGGTGTTGAATGGTCGGTTTGATTTAACCCGTGCGGAAGCGGTGGCAGATTTGATTGATGCCGAAACCCATGCTCAAAAAACTCAAGCCTTAAGACAATTGCGCGGTGCGCTCGGGGTGCTTTATGGCGGCTGGCGCGAACGCCTTGAGCGGGCCTTGGCGCATTTGGAGGCGGATATTGAGTTTGCTGATGAGGATTTGCCGGGCGGTATTGGGCGCGCGGTTTTGGCTGATGTGACGGCATTGGCAGATGAAATTCGCGCGCATTTGGCAGAGGGGCGCGGGCGCGCCTTGCGCGACGGTGTGGAGATAGCGATTATTGGCGCGCCGAATGTTGGCAAGTCCAGCCTGTTGAACCAGCTGGCGGGGCGCGAGGCGGCGATTGTTTCAGCCCGCGCCGGCACGACCAGAGATATTATTGAGGTGTCGATGGTGATTGCGGGTGTGCCGGTTGTGGTTGCGGATACAGCGGGTCTGCGCGCAGCGGGCGATGAGATAGAGCGCGAAGGTGTGCGCCGCGCTACCAAGCGGGCCGCTGAAGCTGATATGAAATTATTTGTTTTTGCGCCGCAAGAGGAGGCCGATATTGACAGACCAGAGCTATGGTTTCATCAGGAAGATTTGTCTGAAATCCAGCCAGACGCGCAAGATGTGGCGATTTATAATAAGTCTGATTTGGGCGCCTTTGACGCCATAGATAAAGCCCAGCGCGATGCGCTGGAGGCGCAAGGTTTCGCACCTCTCTTGGCCGCGCCGCTTGCGGTTTCAGCAAAAACCGGTAATGGCATGGCCGCGCTTTGGGCGGTATTGGAAGCGCGCGTTTCTGAGGCTTTTGGGTTGTCAGACCACCCCGCTTTGACACGCCAGCGCCATAAAGATGCATTGGAGGCCGCGCTGGTTGCGTTGTCGCGTGCGCTGGATGTGCCAGAAGATGCCGGCGCGCTTGAGCTGGTTGCGGAGGATATGCGCCTCGCCATGCGTGAGATTGGGCGCATCACAGGTGCGGTTGATGTGGAGGCGCTCTTAGATATTGTGTTCCGCGATTTTTGCATTGGGAAATAGCGCGCCCATTTTGCGATTGTTTCATGTGAAACATCTTGCCGTTCGAGGTTGAGCGAGGTAAAAACCAGCATGAGCCATAAAACCAAATTTGATGTGATTGTGATTGGTGGTGGGCATGCGGGCTGCGAGGCCGCCGCTGCCGCCGCGCGTATGGGCGCGGACACGCTATTGCTGACCCATAAAATTGAAACCATTGGGGAAATGTCCTGCAACCCAGCGATTGGCGGTGTTGGCAAAGGGCATTTGGTGCGCGAGATTGATGCGCTTGATGGGCTGATGGGCCGCGTGGCTGACCAGGCTGGTATACAGTTTCGCCTGTTAAACCAGCGTAAGGGGCCGGCTGTGCGCGGGCCGCGGGCGCAGGCAGACCGCAAACTGTATCGCGAGGCCATGCAGGCTGAAATCCTTAATATGGAAAACCTCACTGTGATTGCTGCGCCGGTAGATGATTTGGAAGTCACCAATGACCGCGCAACGGGGGTGGTTGCTGGCGATGGTGTGGTGTATCACGCCCCCGCGACGGTGTTGACAACCGGTACTTTTTTAGATGGTATTATCCATCTTGGCACAGAGCGCACACCGGCCGGACGGTTTGGTGAGGCGCCGGCGAAGAAATTATCTACCCGCCTTTATGCGCTGGATTTGGCCTTGGGACGGATGAAAACAGGCACACCGGCGCGTTTAGACGCGACCAGTATTGATTATAGCGTTTGTGAGCCGCAGCCTGGCGACGAGCCGCCGCTGCCCTTTTCGTTTATGAATTCTGAAATTAAAGTGCCGCAAACCATTTGCCATATCACCACCACAACGGAAGAAACACAGGCGATTATTGCGGAAAACATCAAAAAATCGCCGGTTTATTCAGGCCAAATCGCCGGTGTTGGCCCGCGCTATTGTCCGGCTTTGGAAGATAAGGTCGCGCGTTTTCCAGACCGCCAGCGCCATCAGGTATTTTTAGAGCCTGAGGGGCTGGACGACGATACGGTTTATCCCAATGGGATTTCAACTTCCTTGCCGCGCGATATTCAAGATGCGTTTTTGCGCACCATTCCGGGCTTAGAAAATGTCCGCGTGAAACGCTATGGCTATGCGATTGAATATGATTATGTTGACCCGCGAGAGCTGGATATGACGCTGCAGGTCAAACGCTTGCCGGGGCTGTATTTGGCGGGCCAAATAAACGGCACAACAGGTTATGAAGAGGCGGCTGGGCAGGGCTTGGTTGCCGGTCTGAACGCGGCGCAAAAAGCCGCCGGTGCTGATGTAGCGAAAGACGCATTTATTCTGGATCGTGCTGATGCTTATATTGGCGTGATGATTGATGATTTGGTCACGCGTGGCGTGCAGGAGCCCTACCGTATGTTCACCTCGCGGGCGGAATATCGCTTGACTTTGCGGGCTGATAACGCGGACCAGCGTTTGACACCAAAAGGCTTGTCTTTTGGCTGTGTCGCGGCACCGCGCAAGGCTGTTTTCGAAGCCAAAATATCAAAATTAGAGGCTGCGCGCAGCTTTGCAAAAGCGCATAACCTAACCCCTAATGAGGCGCAAAAGCACGGTATGAATATTAACTCAGATGGGATAAGGCGGAATATTATTGACCTTTTGGGGCATCCGGGCGCGAGCTGGGCGCAGCTTTCGTCTATTTGGCCTGAAATGCAGGAATGGCCAGCTGAAATCCGGGAACAAATCGAAACTGACGCGCAATATGCGGGGTATTTGGACCGCCAATCTGCCGATATTGCCGCCTTCCGGCGCGATGAGAGCCTGAAACTGCCGCAGGATTTTGATTATATGCAGATTGAGGGCATGTCAAATGAAGTGCGGCAAAGGCTGGCCGCCACGCGCCCAACCACTTTGGGCCAGGCTGCGCGACTAGATGGTATGACCCCAGCCGCGCTGACCCTGCTCTTGCATTATGCGCGCAAAAACCTGCAACCTGCCCGCGACGCGGCTGATGGGGGGCGATAAGTGATATCACCGCCTGCGGCGCCCCCAATGTCTGAAGGGGCTAAATGGTTTACCGAAATGTTTCATGTTTCCCGTGAAACGCGCAAAGCGCTCGAAATATATGAGGCGTTGCTGATTAAGTGGCAAAAAACCATCAATTTGGTTGGCCCCTCGACGGTTGAGCTGTTTTGGGAGCGGCATGCGGCGGATAGCGCGCAGCTTTTAGATTTGGTGCCGGTGACCAGTAAAATATGGCTTGATCTTGGCTCAGGTGGTGGGTTTCCGGGGTTGGTAATTGCAATGTTATGGCTTGATGTTCATGGTGAGAGTGAAGGCGGCGGGCGACATGTTCATCTGATTGAATCGGACCAGCGCAAATGCGCTTTTATGCGGGCGGTTATTCGAGAAACCGGCGCGCCTGCGACTGTTCATGAGGGGCGCATTGAGGCGTTTATTGATGAAAAAGCTGAGCGTTTTGGGCGTATAGACGTGGTCAGCGCGCGGGCTTTGGCCCCTTTGCCCAAATTGGTCGGTATGGCGGCACCCTTTTTTGAAAATCACACAAAAGGGGTGTTTTTAAAGGGGAAAGAGTGGCAAGAGGAATTGACGCAGGCCCGCCAATCATGGAAGATAGATTGTATGGCGGTTGAAAGCCGGACCGATAAGGCGGCGCGGGTGCTGTTATGTGAGTGCCCTCATCCGCATCAACTTTAACTTGTAAAAAGCTCTTATAGGGGCTTATAGTGAGTTTCAGGGAATTTTGGCTTTTTTGCCGCTTAATAATGCCCGTTAATAAGGATTGGGTCACCAAATGGAAAACGACACCCCAAACGCCGAAACGCCAGCCGCGCCATTATCAAATGACGCGAGCATGGCAACGCGTATTTTGGCGTTAGTGAACCAAAAAGGCGGCGTCGGCAAAACCACAACAGCGATTAATTTAGGCACCGCGCTGGCGGCCATTGGCCAAAAAGTGCTGATTGTTGACCTTGACCCGCAAGGCAATGCCAGCACGGGGTTGGGGGTAGAGGCGGCAGCGCGGGAAACCTCGTCATTTGATGTATTGGTTGGTGAGGCCGATATTGCCTCAGCGGTTATGCCAACAGCTGTGCCGGGCCTTGAACTCTTGGCATCAACAATGGATTTGCTCGGCGCTGAAATGGAGCTGGCACAAAACCCGCGCCGTCTGATGTTGTTGCGTGACGCGCTGCGGGATACGCAAAACGCGCCTTATGATTATGTGCTGATTGATTGCCCGCCCTCGCTTAATTTGTTGACACTCAACGCGATGACGGCCGCGCAGTCGGTTTTGGTGCCATTGCAATGCGAGTTTTTTGCTCTCGAAGGTCTGTCACAATTGCTGTCCACGATTGATCAGGTGCGCGAGACGCTTAACCCAGAATTAGATATTCAGGGGATTGTGCTGACCATGCATGACCCGCGCAATAATTTATCGCGCCAGGTTGAAGAAGATGTCCGTGCCCATTTTGGCGACAAGGTTTATAAAACGCTGGTGCCAAGAAATGTTCGGGTGTCAGAGGCACCGTCATTTGGCCAGCCGGCTTTGCTTTATGATCACAAATGCGCGGGCTCTCAAGCTTATATGCGGCTGGCGTCAGAACTTATCCAACGTGAGCGCGCCTATCAAAACGCGTCTGTTAACCCATAGGAGAAAAAAATGGCTGAAAAAAAACGCGCATTGGGTCGGGGCTTATCCGCTTTAATTGGCGATGCGCCTGTTGAGTTGGACGCGCCAAGCAAAAAGGCCAGCGCTCAAGAGGCGGCAGAAAAAAAGGCCGCACCCACTCAAAAACAAGCCCAGCCAGACATCCAAAATGACAGTGGATTTATGATGCTCGGCATTGACCAATTGCAGGCTGGCGCTTTTCAGCCGCGTCAGAATTTTGCTGAGGAGGACTTGGAAAACCTTTCTAAGTCATTGAAAGAAAAGGGTGTTTTGCAGCCGCTCTTAGTGCGCCCTTTGGCCGATGGCGCGGCAGCGGGGCAAACACCCTATGAGATTGTTGCTGGTGAGCGGCGGTGGCGCGCTGCTCAGCGTGCGCGGTTGCATCAGGTGCCAGTTTTGGTGCGCGAGCTCAGTGATACAGAAGCGCTTGAGATTGCTATTATTGAAAATGTTCAGCGCGCCGACTTGAACCCGATTGAGGAGTCGTTGGCTTATCAAAGATTGATGCAGGAGTTTTCTTATACGCAAGACGAGCTGGCCAAAACGCTTGGTAAAAGCCGAAGTCATATTGCCAATATGCTGCGCCTTACGGGGGTAAGCGATAAGGTTCGCGGGTTTTTAATCGCGGGTGATTTATCGGCAGGCCATGCCCGTGCTTTGTTAAATTTTGATGGTGCGGACGCGCTGGCTAAGCGGATTATTGCGGAGGGGCTGAGTGTTCGCGCGGTTGAAAAAATTGTCGCTGAGGCCAAAGGCGGTGGCGGCAAAACCAAGCCAACGCCGCAAAAAACAAAAATTGAAAAAGATGTTGATACGCTGGCGCTTGAGCAAACAGTGCAAACCGCGCTGGGTTTGGGGGTTGATATTCAACATAAAGGCGAGACAGGCGGCACATTATCAATCAGCTATAAAACGCTGGAACAGCTTGATGATGTGGTGAGTCGGTTGATGCAGCGAAAAGCTTAGCCGTTTATTCTTAAAACAATCACCGCGCCGCCGCACGCGCGAGACGCAAAAAGGTGTTTTGCCCAATGGCCTGAATGGGGGCATTTGTCGTGCGGCACTGTCTCTCTGCCTCATGCAGAATGGTTAGGGCGGCCTCAACCTTGCCAAGCGACCAGAGTTTTAATTGCTGTTTGACTTTTGCTTCGCGCTTAAAGTGCAAAGGCGGGCGGAAACTGGCGCGCAAGGCGGCAGAAGTGTCACGGTTATTTTGCAGCACAGACAGGGTTTGGTGTAGGCTTTGGAAATGTCCGCGCAAAACAATCAAAAGTCTTTGTGTGGTTTCGCCGGCTGTTTCGAGCCTGATTAAATCGCGGTCCATATCGTCGAGCTGGCCAAGCGCCACCGCATCAACCAGCTGATAAACAGAAGTGGCGGCATTGTCGTGTATCAGCGCTTCCACATCATCAAGGGTTATCATTTTCGGTTCACGCTCTTTGGGTGGGCCCATATATAGCGATAGGCGTTCAAGCTCACTCATAGTGATGCCACGGTCTGCGCCCAAATGGCGCGACAGATAAGCCAAAGCTTGTTGCTCAATACGAAAGCCTTGTTTTTCAAGAAACTGGCGTGCCACCTGCTGCACATCTTGCGCACCATCTTCAAAACAGGGGAGTGCCACAGCGCAGGGCGTTCCCTCTATAAGTTTGCGCAGTTTAGAAGATGGCTTCAAGCTGCCAGCTTCTATCAGCACCAAACTATCTGGTGATGGATTCTGTAAATAATCGGCAAATATATCGACATGGCGGTCATTTGTTACCCGAACCTCAATAACCTTATTGCCGCCAAACATCGCAATGGCAGACGCTTCATCATTCAGCTTGGCGGGGTCTTGGGCCAGCTCATCTTCATTAAGACGCACCATTAAAAGCGGGTCATGATTATCGCCCAGCGCCCATTTGGATATGCTTTTGGAATGTTCGCGCACCGCGCCTGCATCGCTGCCATAAATCAAAATAGCCCGCATGGCGGGGTCAGGGTTATTCACAAAAGCCGCTACCTCATTGGCTTTTTTCTTCATTTTCCCTGCTCTTTCTGGTCGCGCTTTTTACGGGATTGGCCGCCATTGTCTTTTAGCGCCAATATGAGCTGGAGGCGAATATCTTCCGCAATCGCCAGCGAGGTGCGTTTGCGCGCATCGGCCTCAGCTTGGTCATTGGCGAATTCAGACGCAACTTTATTATAAGACGCTGCGCGTGTTGAAGTGCCTTCAATGATTGGTTGTCCCGTTTTGATATCGGAAAGTGTAAAATTAACGGTTTGTCGGAAATTGGCCCGCGTGACCCGACTGTCGCGCTCAATGGCTAAATTGGAAATGCTGTCACTTGATTCAAGCGAAAGCCGATAAAGCGGGTTCGGCCCGGGCGATATGGTTAAATAAAGCGCGTTGCGCACGAGCTGCACATCACGGTTTTTGGGCGCCTCAAGCTGAATGCTGGCAAGCAATGCGCTTGATTTGCTGCTGCCGGAATTGCTGTAAAGCGGCTCAAAGCCGCACCCTGTTAGCAGCAAGGCGGTCATGCCCAACGCAATCGCTTGCGCAAATGATTTAAATCTGAATACTGACAATCCGGCCCGGAACGACGCGAACCGCTTTGATTTGTTTACCAGCAAGAGCATTCTCCACTTTAGGGTCAGCCAGCGCGGCATTGCGTACAGTTTCTTCATCTGCATCTGCCGCCACTGTGATTTCACTTCGTTTTTTCCCACCAACCTGAACCGGCAGGGTTATCATATCATCTACCAGAACGCTCTCATCGGCAAGAGGCCAGCTTGCATTTATCACCAAACCATCTTGCCCCAATTCTTGCCAACAGCTTTCCATTAAATGCGGCACTATCGGCGCGGCCAATTGCACCAGAAACGCCAGCGATTGGTGCAGTACATTGGCAGGGACATCTTGTTTCACCGCATCAGAAATTTTATTGCTTAATTCATAAATGCGGGCAACCGCACGATTAAAAGCAAGCCGCTCTAAATCAGCGGTGATTTTATCAAGGCTTTGGTGGGTAAATTTATACAGCTCGAGGCCAATATCCGAAACTGGTTTTTCAATTTCATGGCCCGCGACAAACCCTTTTGCGCGGTCACTGTTTTCATGAATAAGCCGCCACAAGCGTTGGATAAATTTATGCGCCGCTTCAACGCCGGCCTCAGTCCATTGCACATCGCGGTCTGGTGGGCTGTCTGATAGCATAAACCAGCGGGCTGTATCTGCGCCATAGCGCGCAATAATATGGGTCGGGTCAATTACATTTTTCTTCGACTTAGACATTTTCTCAACCAGACCAACGGTAATTGGTGTGGCGGTATCAGATTTGAGAACATAGCCATCATCTTTGGCGATAATATCTTCAGGCGCGACCCATTGCCCATCGGGTGTGGCATAGGTTTCATGATTGACCATGCCTTGTGTGAACAGGCCAGCAAAAGGCTCCTTCACTTCAAGATGCCCCGTGATTTTCATAGCACGCGCATAAAACCGCGCATAAAGCAGGTGCAAAATCGCATGCTCCACACCGCCAATATATTGGTCCACTGGCAACCAATAAGAGCTGGCGGATTTGTCTGTCGGGGCGTTATCTGGCTGGCCAGTAAAGCGGGCATAATACCATGAGCTGTCAATGAAAGTGTCAAATGTGTCGGTTTCGCGGGTTGCGGGGCCGTTACATGAGGGGCAGCTGGTTTTTTTCCATGCATCATTGCGCGCCAATGGATTGCCCGGTTGGTCAAAAGAGACCTCATCTGGCAGCGTGACGGGCAGGTCTGATTTATTGAGGCCAACCGTGCCGCAATTGTCGCAATGCACCACCGGTATAGGGCAGCCCCAATAGCGCTGGCGTGAAATGCCCCAATCGCGAAGGCGGAAATTAACTTTTTTCTCGGCCGCGCCGTCTTTAATGAGTCTGTCTGCCACCGCGTCAAAAGCGTCTTTAGGGGTCAGCCCGTTTAAGAAGTCTGAATTTATCATCACACCAGGCCCTGTATAGGCCTGCGTGTCGATGCTATAGGTTTCAGCCGTCACGCCTTTTGGCAGTTTGGCGGGCAGCACAACGGGCGTAACCGGACAATCATATTTACGCGCAAAATCAAGGTCGCGCTGGTCATGCGCTGGGCAGGCAAACACCGCGCCTGTGCCGTAATCCATCAACACAAAATTAGCAACATAAACCGGCAATGAGATATCGGACTGCAGCGGGTGGGTGACCGTGAGGGTGGTTTTAATCCCTTTTTTCTCGCCCGCCTCAATATCCGCTTCGCTGGTGCCGCGTCGGGCACATTCTTCCCGAAACGCTTGCAACTCCGGATTGGTTTCAGCCAGTTTTTTTGTCAAAGGGTGGTCGGGTGACAGCGCGACAAAGCTGGCGCCAAATAAAGTGTCAGGCCGTGTCGTATAAACCGCAAGCTGGTCAAACCCGTCTGGCGCGTCATTAAGACTGAATTGGATTTGCAGGCCCTCAGAGCGCCCAATCCAGTTCTTTTGCATGGTGCGAACTTTTTCTGGCCAGCGTTCTAGCGCGCCTAAATCATCAAGCAAATCCTGTGCGTGGTCTGAAATTTTCAAGAACCATTGGGTGAGGCTTTTTTGTTCGACCAAAGCGCCTGAGCGCCAACCCCGCCCATCAACGACCTGTTCATTTGCCAAAACGGTCTGGTCAACCGGATCCCAATTCACAATGCTTTCGCGCCGGTCCACAAGGCCCGCATCTAAAAAGTCTAAAAACATTGCTTGTTCATGTTTATAATAATCAGGGTCGCAGGTCGCAAATTCGCGGGACCAGTCAATCGCAAGGCCCATTGTTTTTAGCTGCGCCCGCATGGTGTCGATGTTTTCATAAGTCCAATCACGCGGGTGGACATTTTTTTCCATCGCCGCGTTTTCTGCCGGCATGCCAAACGCGTCCCACCCCATTGGGTGCAGCACATTAAAGCCCTGCGCTTTTTTGAACCGCGCAATGACATCGCCCATAGCATAATTACGCACATGGCCCATATGGATACGGCCAGACGGATAGGGAAACATTTCCAAAATATAATATTTATCGCGCTGAGCGTCGGTGTCGCCAGTTGTAAAACACCCTTCTTCTTCCCAGCGCTTTTGCCAAGCTGGTTCGGTTTCCTGCGGGTTATAGCGGGACATTATTATTTCCTAATCTGTTGACAAGCGGGGTTTGAAAACCCTCGTGCCCGTATTTACTCGCCCGCGTCCACATTGGCAATACGCATTTCGCGCGCCCGTGTCAGAATAAGGTTTTCAAGCTTGCGTGCCGCTTCGTCAGATGCGGCGGCATCGACCCATTGCCCGCCTGATTGACGGGCTTGTTTGAAAATGCTGACACGCAGACCATCAGCGCGCAATCTTTTGTCCAAAATATAAACCGTCACTTTGGTGCGCTCATTTGGGTTTTGCGGTTCGCTATACCAGTCTGAGATAATGACGCCGCCAAATGGGTCGGCTGAGCTGAGCGGTAGAAACGAAATCGCATCTAATGTGGCGCGCCATAAATACCCATTCACGCCAATGCTGCCCGTGTTTTGCGCTGGCGCATCATTGCCACCAAAAAACGAAAAGCCATTTGAAAAAAGGCCGCCGCTTTCTGCTTCAGCAACGGTTTCGCCCGGCCCGCTTGGATAGCTGGAATCGGGGTCGGCACCGCCGCATGCTGTGAGCAGAAACGGAGCCATAAAGGCGATGGCAAGACTGGTTTTTTTCAAAGACAAGGAGTGGTTTTGAAACGAGAAACGAAACATAAAAGCTATCCTAATATTAAATAATTTCATTGTGACAATAGCATATCCAGCTTTGACTTAAAGCCCGAATTTTAAGTTTTATGGCTGGAATGAACGGTTTATGCCCTGCTTATTTTAAGGGGGTGTTAAAATGGTCAATCGCGGCATAGCCACAGACTTTTGTGTCATGCAGGCGATGCAATGCGGCAGGCCCCATGCCGCCCAAAGCATAAACGGGCAGCTTGGCTTCCTTTATCAATCCAGCGCTGCGCACCACCCCTAGCGGCTTTTGCTGCGGGTGGGATTGGGTTGTAAAAACAGGTGACAGCAAGGCCGCATCAGCGCCTAGCTTTTGCGCTAGCTTCAGGGCGCGGGCATGATGGGCGGCCATGGTGATGAGCGGCGGGGTTGGGGTAAAGGGTTTTTGGCGCGCGCGCAATAATGGAAAATATTTTGCAAGGCGCGGGGCAAGCGCTTCAGGGCAATGCAGGCCTGCGCGTGTTTTAAGCGCCAACGCCGCATCGCCCGCAACTAAAAAAGAAAGCCCTCGCGCCTGGCAGAGCGCGGCCATTTGTGTCGCCAGTTCGGCACGATGCGGGTGGTCGTAATCTCGGCAAATAACCGCCGCCCCCGCCGGCAAAGCATGCAGCACGGCGCGCCAATTTGGGACGCGATTTGCGTCACTCATAAAAATAACTTGCGGCAAGCGCCCTGCCCGTAAGTTTTGAGGCGGTGAGGGTTTGGCCTGAGGAGGCGTTGGATACATGTAAATCTGCCTTGCTGTTTTTGCCGCATGTCTTATATGCTTATCATAGAAAGGAATACAGATAAATAATGCCTCCTGCACAGCCCCCAAAACCAAATGAAATGACCGCGCCCGAACGCTTAACACAAATACAGGCCGAATTGGCAACGGCAATGGAGGCTTGTGGGCGTGCGCCTGCGGCTCTGACGCTTATTGCCGTGTCCAAAACATTTTCGGCTAGCGCCATTGAGCCGGTTCTGGCGGCGGGGCATTTGGACTTTGGCGAAAACCGCATGCAAGAGGCGCTCGACAAGTGGCCAGCCTTGAAGGAGGCCTATCCGCAAGCCCGCTTACATCTGATTGGCGCGCTGCAATCCAATAAAGCCGCGCAGGCAGTGGCACATTTTGATGCCATTCACAGTTTGGACCGGCCAAAGCTCGCGGCGAAGCTGGCTGATGCTGTGCAAAAATACGCCCGCCAGCCGACGCTTTTTGTTCAGGTCAACACGGGCAATGAACCCCAGAAATCAGGCATATTGTTAGATGATTTAGATGGGTTTGTTGAGGCCTGCACGCGTGACTATGGGCTTAAAATAGCGGGGCTGATGTGTTTACCGCCCGCCCATGATGTGCCCGCGCCGCATTTTGCCTTGCTTGAAAAACGGGCGCAAAATCTCGGCCTCACAGCATTAAGCATGGGTATGAGTGGCGATTATTTATCGGCGCTGCCTTTTGGCGCTACGCATATTAGATTGGGCACGGCTATTTTTGGCCCGCGCGGCTGAGTTTTAAAACCGCGTATCAGCAATTGTGGTGCGATGAAGCAAACGGTCATGGCCATCATACCCCCCTGTTGCGGCGTGCAGCAAACAGCGATTATCCCAAATGACCAGCATGTTTTTTTCCCATTTATGAGAATAAATGACCGCCTCTTGGGTTTGTTGTCCATATAACTCCATCAAAAACGCGGCGCTCTCATCTTTTTCCATACCAACAAAAGATTGAATGTAAGCCGCTGATGAAAATAAGGCCTTATTGCCAGTTTCATGATGGGTGCGCACTAATGGGTGTTCGGTTTGCTCACGCGCTTTCTCGCTGGCGATAATGTTTATCGAGCGGTCACTTTCTTCTTTATTATCGCCATAAACCCCGTCTGGCGCATAGGCCAGCTCAGCAGAATGCACGGCAATTAGCGTGTCGGCTTTGTCGCGAATGGGGTCAGGCAGGCGTTCATATGCAGCTTGCTGGTCGGCAAACAATGTATTGCCACCTTGGGGCGGAATGGTGATGCCGAATAAACAAGTGCCTGCCGGTGGGATTTCAAGAAAGCTCCAGTCTGAATGAAAGACTTCAGCAAAAATAGGGGCTTTTTCATCGGCCTTGCGCTGAATGGCAGCGATATGGTCATGCCCTTCAATAGATCCAAAAAACGGGTCTTCACCAAAACCACCAAAAGCCAAAGTGAAACGCTCAAGGTCTTCATCATTAAGCGGCTGGTCTGGAAAAGCGAGGACTTTATGCTCAAGCCAATGCGCCCGCAAGGTTTCGGCTAAATCCTTCGAAATGTCTTGCGTGAGGTCGACCCCCGTAACATGGGCGCCGCAAATTTCATTGGTTGGCGTGATGGTTAGGGCCATGCGCTGTCTTTCCTTGATTTATTATTTTGCCCAACAGGCTCTCAAAAAGCATAGCAAAGCTTAAGCTGGCTTTCCAGTCTCATGGGCTTGTTGGATTTAATAATGTTTTGTCTGCGCGCCGGGTTTTTATAAACCGCGAATATGTATCCACATATTGGGGCGCAAAAAGCCCCAAATTGCCTGCATGGTTTCTGGCGTCACCGCAACACAGCCCTCAGTCGGTGGCAAATCTGCGCTGGTGAGGTGAAAAAATATCGCACTGCCGCGCCCTTTCTGCGGTGGGTCGTCATTATAGCCAAGCGGGATAATAACATCATAATGCCCATCATCGCGCCAAAGCCGCTCATGGCGAAACCGATGCGGGCGCGTAATCAGGCGGTTATAATTTGGGTCTCTTGGGTCGTCTGACCAGCCATCATTAGGCTGAATGTCGCGCATATTGGCGGCATGTTTTTTGTGCCAATGCGCGGCGGGCCGGTCTGGGCGTCGCCAAAATGGGCGCAGCGGAAACCGCCCAACAGGCGTGCAGCCATCGCCCTCTTTTTTATGGCGCGTAATCCCATTGCGCCCGAGCGCGCAGTCATAAAACCGACCCCTCAAATAAAGCCTGCCTTTTTGCGGGTTTTGCGGATTGGGAAATATCATTATCATTTTGCAATTATATCGCGCTGTTTTTCTGATGCCAGCCTTCTTCATGAAAACTTAACCATATGATTTTAAGGATATTCAAAAAATAATGTTTGGAATAGAGCGAATAGATAGGGATAATAAGTCATATTTCTGGTTCAGGAATTTTAGGAGCGGGCAGTAAGCAGATTGGTTAAAAATGAGTCAAACGCGTAAAATTTTGATTGTCGATGATGACCCAATTTTAATCGACACACTAAAAGAGCAACTCTCAATGCATGAAGAATTTGACATTGAGCTTGCTATGACGGCGCGCGAGGGGCTTGAAAAAGCTCGCGAGCTGTCGCCCGATTTGGTTTTGCTCGATGTCGGCCTGCCCGACCAAGATGGCCGCGAGGTGTGTAAGCTTATGCGCAAGGCGGGTCTGCAAGTGCCGGTGATTATGCTGACTGGCGCGGACTCCGAGGCGGATACTATTTTAGGGCTTGAGGCGGGGGCTAATGATTATGTTACTAAGCCGTTTCGGTTTGGTATTTTATTGGCTCGACTGCGCGCGCAATTACGCCAATTTGAGCAAAGCGAGGCGGCCAATTTTATGATTGCGCATTTCAAATTTCAGCCCGCTTTGAAAATGCTGGTTGACGCAGATGATAAAAAAATTCGCCTGACCGAGAAAGAAACCAATATTTTGAAATATCTTTTGCGCGCTGGGCCCAAGACTGTCCATCGCGATGTTTTGCTGGAAGAGGTGTGGGGCTATAATGCCAGCGTCACAACCCACACATTGGAAACCCATATTTATCGTTTGCGCCTTAAGATTGAAGCCGACCCATCAAATGCTGAGATTCTTGTCACGGATGCGGGTGGCTATCGGCTGAATGCCTAAGGCTTGTTGAGGTTTGTTGGGGTTTGTTAGGATTTGTCAGGGTTTGTCAAAACCATAAGAGGAACACATGACACAAAACCAAATGGAGGCGCCCGCGCCCAAAAATTATAAATTACTCACAGGCGCAGATGACGCCGCATTTTGCCAGCGTGTATCCGACCATTTGGATCAGGGATATGTGCTTTATGGCCCGCCCCTAATGGCGGTTTTGCCTGATGGGTCTGTCAAAGTGGGGCAGGCGATATGCCTCAAGGCTTTTGCGGACGCGTCTGCTGGCAGCACTAGGCCAAATCAATAATCACCGGTGCATGGTCTGAGGGGCGTTCCCAACCACGCGCTTCACGCAGGACTTTATAATTTTTGACATGCGGGGATAGCGCTTGACTGGCCCAAATATGGTCAAGCCGGCGGCCTCTGTCCGATGCGTCCCAGTCGCGGGCGCGATAGCTCCACCATGAATAAAGTTTTTCATCTTCTGGCACAAACTGGCGCGCAATATCGCGCCATTGAAAGGCGGCCAGCACATCATTTAAGCGCTGGCGTTCAATCGCGGTATGGCTGACGACATTTTTGAGCTGTTTGGACGACCAAACATCATGCTCATAAGGCGCAATATTAAGGTCGCCGAGCAAAACTTTTTGGGCGGTTTTTTTGTTTCTAGTCTTTTTGAAAAGCGCTTCCATTTCGTCCAAAAAATCCATTTTGTGACCAAATTTTTCATTAATGCTGCGGTCAGGTTCATCACCTCCAGCTGGCACATAAAAATTATGTATGCTTAAGGGCGCGCCTTTATATTGGTAAATGGTTTCAACATGGCGACCATCTTCTTTGCCGCAAAATTTGATTATTTTTTCGCCCTCTAGTGGCACGCGGCTTACTGTTGCAACCCCATGATATCCTTTAATGCCGTTCTTGGCGATGTGGTCAAAGCCCAATTTCTTAAAATTCTTCTCCGGAAAACTATCATTCGGGCATTTGGTTTCCTGCAGGCATAAAATATCGGGCTTATGTTGTTTAATCAGTTGCTCAACCAAACCAATTCGCAGTCGCACAGAATTTATGTTCCAGCTAATAATACGCATCATCTTTTCCTAAAAAATATTAAAGCTTCGCCCAATCAATGAAACTGGCCAGCGCCCTTCCTCAAACAAACGGAAGCGCAGCATAAGCGGGTGGGTTTCAATTTCATCTTCTAAAGAGACGCTGGCATCGGTTTGCGCGCGTGCGGCGAGGCCAGCAATGGCCAATGCGCCGCCATGGCATGCCTGATGTGCCGCCCCCAATGCGAGCTTGCCAAAAAGGTCAACGCTCTCATCGCCATAATACAGTGCTTCTTCTAGGCAGTTTTCCGCTGCCTCATTAACTGCGCTGGCCATATGGGTTAGCACAACGCCCAGCCCCTCTTCGCTGACAATGGAAAGCGCATCTTGCAGCAATCCGGCGCGCAATTGCTCTTCTGCTTCCCATGCTTCGGCATTGAGGTCGAGACTTTCTGCGGCAGTGGCGGCGTCAGCCCAATCGGATAAAATAGCAATATCAGCATCTGGAAAGCCCATCGCATCAACATATTGCCGGGCATATTGTAAGCTGTCTGGGCTTAAGGGCTCGCCAAGTTCTGTAAACCAATTGACCCGCAAGGCGCGGTCTGTAAAATTCCGTAAAGCCGCCAGCACAGGCATTTCATTCTCAAGCGCTAAAAGGCTTTCGGCAGAAATATCATTTTCATCATCAGGGTAGGATACAGCTTCAGGGCTGTTGTCAGAAAAACGATTTGAAGTCATGAGCTGTTTTACCCTGTCCGTTCTTAAATTGCCATGCCTGATTATCGGCGCGGCCCGCGTTTCTTCCTATAGTCTAGTTCAAAACTTTGCGCGGGGAGACTGTCGCGCACCACCAAATCCCGCAACACTAAAGTGATGGTTTGGCCTTGCGCATCGACCACGCGCCAGCCGCGCAATTGCGCTGGCTTGGTGTCGAAGGTTAAATAAAGCCGCCCTGCTGCGTCACCAGACGGGTCCTCCAACAAGGCTTCTGCCAGCGTACCAGAGACAATGACATCGCGGGTGGAGGGTTGATTGGCAAAATCAAAATTTGAATTGAGAAATAAGGGCAACGGAGTTGCGGCCAGCGGATATATATCAGGCTCTTTACCGGTTTCTTCTTGAATATAAAGCCCGTTTTTTTTCACCATGACAATCATGGTTGCCGGCGCGTCATAAATAAATTTCAGCCGCCCCCCTTCGGCATATAAAAATTTCCCGCTCAGGCTCGCGCCTTGCGCATCGATTTGAATAAACCGACCTTCTAGCGCTTTTAGATTTTGCAAATATTGGGTCAGGCTGGCCAATGCGGCGGCTTGGGCGGGTGTCCAGTTTTTCCCTGCCTGCGCGTTGGCGGTTTGGGGCGCGCTCGTGGCCATCATGAGTGCGATGAGCGCGAGGCAAAAGGCAACACACCAAGGCGCAATATGCCGAAAGCCACGCATTAGTGTTTGCCCGCCAAAACTTCGCGCTTGCCCGCATGGTTGGGTGGGCTGATGACGCCTTGCTCTTCCATTTTTTCAATCAAGGTCGCGGCGCGGTTATAGCCAATTGATAAGCGGCGTTGGACATAGCTAGTAGAGGCGCGATTATCACGCGTCACAATCGCAACAGCTTGGTCGTAAAGGCTGTCACCGCTCGCGCCCTCGTCACCGCCAAAACTTTCTTCGGGCTCGCTGGTGACGGCCTCTACATAATCAGGCTGGCCTTGTTTTTTCAAAAACCGCACAACTTTTTCAACTTCCCCATCAGAAACAAATGGGCCGTGAATGCGCTGCAATCGCCCGCCACCAGCCATATAAAGCATATCCCCCATGCCGAGTAATTGCTCTGCCCCCTGCTCGCCCAGCACGGTGCGGCTGTCAATGCGCGAGGTCACTTGAAACGACATGCGGCTTGGGAAATTCGCCTTAATTGTGCCCGTGATGACATCAACAGAAGGGCGCTGGGTTGCGGTGATTAAATGCACACCCGCCGCCCGCGCCATTTGCGCCAGCCTTTGAATTGCGCCTTCAATCTCTTTGCCCGCCACGAGCATTAAGTCCGCCATTTCATCAATGACAATCACAATAAAAGGCAGCTTCTCTGGGTTGATTTCTTCTTGCTCATACCGCGCTTCACCCGTATCAGGGTCAAGGCCAATTTGAACTTTGCGCGTCAGTTTTTCGCCTTTTTCCAGCGCTTCCACCATGCGCTCATTATAGCCATGAATATTCCGCACCCCAATTTTGGACATTTTTCGATAGCGGTTTTCCATTTCTTGCACGGCCCATTTTAAGGCCACCACCGCTTTTTTCGGCTCGGTGACAACGGGTGCAAGCAAATGCGGTATGCCGTCATAAACTGAAAGCTCAAGCATTTTGGGGTCAACCAAAATCAACCGACATTCATGCGGCGTCATGCGGTAAAGAATAGATAAAATCATGGCGTTAATGCCAACCGATTTACCAGAGCCAGTCGTGCCAGCCACCAGTAAATGCGGCATGCGCGCTAGGTCGCTTAAAATCGGTGCGCCGCCAATATCTTTGCCAAGTGCCAATGGCAGCCCACCAGAGTTTTTCTCAAATTCTGCGCTGGATAAAAGCTCGCGCAAATAAACGGTCTCGCGGTCTGTGTTTGGCAGCTCAATTCCAATCACATTTTGGCCCGGCACGGTGGCAACGCGGCACGCTACCGCGCTCATTGAGCGCGCAATATCATCGGCCAACCCAACCACGCGAGAGGCGCGTATCCCTGCGGCTGGTTCAAGCTCATAAAGCGTCACCACAGGGCCAGGCCGCACGCGTAAGATTTGGCCCTTAATGCCGAAATCCTCCAACACGCCCTCAAGCAAACGCGCATTGGCTTGCAGCGCATCTTCGCTGATTTTCTTTTGTCCACGCTGGCGCGCTTCAGTGAGCAGGCGCAAGGGCGGCAATTCAAAATCACTATTGCCTTCAAAAGACAGCGCATGCTGGTCTTCACGCGCAGCACGCTTGCCGGGTGTTGATTTTTGCTTAGGCATTTCCACCGGAATTTCATTCTGGGCCCGCGCTTCACTGGCCGGCGCGCCTGAAAGTGTGGGTTCTTTTTTTCTTTTGGCGCGCGGTTTTTTGCTGGCGGTGCTGGCATAGCCTTGTGCGGCATCAAGATGTTCATTTTGTTCTAAGCCTGCCATATTGCGTGTTCTGCTGAACACATTGGCGACAGCTGTGGTCAATCTCTCGCTGGCCAGCGCAATGGTTTTGCGCCATCGGCTTTTCGCGTTTTCTTCTGGCGCAGGCTTTGCATCTGCTTTCGCGTTTTTCATCTCACGTAATTTTCTAAGACCAGCAATGGTTTTTTGCGCGCTGGTTTTCATGTATTTCAGGCTCACCACCAGCCAGCCCGCCGCGACCAAAGAAAGCGTTACCGCGATTGCCGCGCAGGCAATACTGATGCTTTTCAATGCGGCATCACTTAGGGTGACACCAACAATATCGCCAAGCTGCGGCAGGAGGGCAGCCAAACCATGCCCCAATAAGCCGCCAGCTAGGGGCGTGATGGCGACCGCGCTGGGCGTTATTGTGAGGGTTTGCGCCCATAACGCGCTGGCCAGCGACAAGCCCATCAATGCGATGAGCCAGCTGAGGAAGCGGAAATAAGGCCATGATATTTTTTGCTTGCGCAGACAGCGCCACCCAAAAGCGGCAATGGCGGGCAGAGCTGCCCATACACCAATGCCAAAAATCTGTAAAAGCTGGTCACTCACGGTGGCACCAAAAACGCCCAACCAATTTTCAGGCTCGGCACCAGTGGCGCGATTCCAGCTTGGGTCTTGCGGGTGGTGGCTGAACAGCGCCAAGCCTATCGCGATTGTGCCAAGCATTAAGCCAAGCCCAATAATCTCGCGCCCTCGCGCCAAGATGAAAGCACGACTGGCAGCGCCTATTTTGGCCAGAAAAGTGTTTTTCTTTTTCGTTTTTTGCTGTGGCATATCTTATGATAACCCTGCTTCGCTTAAAGTTTCACGCATTTTTATCAAAGCCTGCTCGGTTTTTTCTGTGGTATCAACGAGCGCTACGCGGATATAAGCCGCGCCCGGGTCTGATGCCCCGCTTGGGCGCGATAAATAGCTGCCGGGCAAAACTTTGATAGCGGCTTTTTGCCAAAGCTCAAGACAAGCTTTTTCGCCATGGCCGACATTGAGCCATAAAAAGAAGCCGCCCTCTGGTCTAAAAAAACCAAACGCGCCTGCTAAAATGTTTTCTGCTACATCAAATTTTTCTTGATAAAGCGCCCGATTGGCCGCCACATGCGCATCATCTTGCCAAGCCAAGGCAGCGGCCTCAAGTGTGGCGATAGGGGTTTGTGGCCCAGCAACCAATCGGAACTGATAATAGGCCTCCATAATATCCGCCCCGCCCGCACAAAAGCCTGAGCGCAAGCCCGGCAGGTTTGAGCGCTTTGACAAGGAGTGAAAGACCACTAAATTCTGCGCCCCTTCTGGTCTCTTTTCAGCACAGTTTAGGGCCGAGAGCGGTGGGTCTTTCTCGAAACACCTGTCATAAATTTCCATATAGCATTCATCTAAAATCACCAGAAAGTCGTATTTTGCTGCCAAGTCTAACAGCTTGTCCAAATAGGCCGCTGGCGCGATGGCACCTTGAGGGTTGGCAGGCGAGCACATAAAAAAGGCGCGCAATTGCGACAGGGTATCGGGGGTTAGCTGACCTAGATCGGGTAAAAACCCATTTTCTTTATCTGCCGATAAATAAACTGGCGTCGCTCCCGCAGCCTGTGCGGCGGCGGCATAAACTTGATAAAACGGGTTCGGCATCGCCATCAGGGTTTTATCAGACCGGTTTGGGCGCGCCAGTTGTGCCAATAAAAACAGCCCCTCGCGTGTGCCGCTTACGGGCAAAATCTGATGCGGCTGTGGGCAGGGATTTTTCAGCCCAAATCGCCGTGCCAGCCAGCCGCGCACCGCGTCTTGCCAAATCGGCAGCCCCTCAATTGGCGGATAGCGCCCATAGCTGGCGCCATTTTGGGCGGCGCAGATTGTCAGCTTTTCCAACACAAATTCAGGCGGCGCGTGCCGTGGTGCGCCAATGGTCAGGTCAAAAATGGGCTTGTTTTCTGGTGGCGCCACATCGGCCAGCAAATGACGCAAACGCGCAAAGGGCCCAATTTGCTGGGATATTGGAGAGGTGTCTGCTTGACCGGCAAGTGGCGTAGATGACATGTAGCGGCGTGTCCTGTTGGTTGAATGGCTGATGATTATAGCTTTCAATTATAACAATATTCGCGCCTGTTTCACCATTCTTTCCCGCTTGTTGCCGCAATAAAAAACCCGCCCCAAGAGGAGCGGGTTTTATATTTATTGTCAGGCTGGTATGTTATCGGCTGCTGCCAGATAACGCCGCTTCGGGTTCGGCCTGAATTTTATGAATTGCCAAATCCGCGCCCATGGCCTCTTCTTCCTCTGTTAGGCGAATGCCCAATGTTGCCTTTAAGATGCCGTAAACCAGCAAGCCCGCAAACAGGGCAAAAGCACAACCTGCGAGACTGCCAATCAGCTGCGCCATAAAGCTGACACCACCAAGCCCGCCAAGTGCGGTTTGGCCAAATATGCCCGCCGCGATGCCGCCCCAAAGGCCTGCCAATCCGTGCAGCGGCCAGACGCCCAAAACATCATCAATTTTAAGTCTTTCCTGACAGATGGTGAAGAACACGACAAAAATTCCGCCGCCAACCGCACCGGTGATGAAAGAGCCAAGCGGGTGCATAATGTTAGAACCCGCGCATACAGCGACCAGTCCTGCGAGCGCGCCATTGTGAATAAACCCTGGATCGTTTTTGCCAATAATCATGGCGGCTAAAATACCGCCCGCCATGGCCAGTAGTGAGTTCATGGCTACGAGCCCGGTCACGCTTTCAAGCGCTTGCGCACTCATGACATTAAACCCAAACCAGCCAACGCATAGCATCCATGAGCCGAGCGCCAACCATGGGATAGATGATGGTGGAAAAGCCCGACCCCGTGGGCCATAACGCCCGGTGCGGGCGCCCAGCATCAAGACCGCGCCCAAGGCCGCCCAGCCCCCAACGCCATGCACGACAATGGAGCCAGCAAAATCATTAAAAGGGGCGCCAAATGTTGCGGTGAGCCAATCCTGAAAACCAAAATTGCCGCCCCAGATGAGGCCTTCGAAAAATGGGTAAAACAAGGCAACCAATAGGGCGGTTGCAATGAGTTGCGGCACAAATTTTGCGCGCTCGGCAATACCGCCAGAAATAATGGCTGGAATGGCCGCGGCGAAAGTGAGCAGGAAGAAAAACTTCACAAGGTCGAGGCCTTGTGGGCTAAAGCCTGCTGAGGCATCATCGCCCTGCAACGCCGCCGCAGAAAAAAGAAAATCAACGCCATAGGCCACGCCATAACCCACAAAGAAATAGGCGATGGTGGACACAGCGAAATCTGAGATAATTTTAACCAGCGCATTAACTTGGTTCTTTTTGCGCACTGTGCCGACTTCAAGAAAGGCGAAGCCCGCATGCATGGCAAAAACCAAAATGGCACCCATTAAAAGAAAAAATACATCGCCGCCAACAGACGCGACTTCCGGACCGGTTGTCATAAGACATTCCTCCATAATTAGCTTAACGCTGTACTTAAGCAAGTAGCGTGCCAAAAAACGCCAATATGGATCGGCCTAATAAAGCCTATTATTATCAGCGGGTTAGATAAAACCTTTGAGAGGGTGTGGTAGTGGGAGGTTTGATCACGGAAGAGGCGGTCTTAATCCCGCTTATTTTTGCATAAATTTTATGCAGTTTGGGTGGTTGGTGTAAATTGTGTCTAAAAAATAGGCGGCTTGGTGGTTCTGGCGGCTGAAATGCTTTATAGTCGCAAATATTCTTTTGTATTTTATGGGTGTGACGAAATAATCTGAATTGCCGCTGGACTTTGCGGCGGCGCTCAGCCATTTTGAGGCATTCGTTTAAGACATTCATATCGAATTAGGGGCCTAGGGCGGCGATGCCAAAGCGCAAAACAGAGAAACCGAGCGAAAATAGCTTTGATGTGCTGCTGGTTGGGGCGGGGCTTGCGGGTCAGGCGGCGGCGCTGGCGCTGGCGCATGCTGGTGCGCGGGTTGGCCTTATTGGTCTTGATGCAGCAAATGCGGCCTCAAATGGGGCCGCCAAAAACCCCTTAAAAAAGGATAAAAACCCAGTTAAAGCCCCTGCTACAGACAATACTGCTAAACCGCTATCTGAGCCATTATATATGAATGATATGCGGGTGACCGCGCTCTCGCCTGCCAGTGTGATAATGCTGGAAACTCTCACCAGCAGGAATCCAGCCTCAGAAATTGATTGGCGGTCATCGCCGGTGGCACACATGCAGGTGTCAGACGGGCATCCCGATATGGGCCTCTTGGCTGGCGCGCTGGCACTTCAGGGCGATACAAAAGACCCGCATCTGGCATATATTGTACGCAATCAGGATTTATTATCTGGCATGGCGGCGGCTATTCAAGCCGCGCCTAATATTACCCAAATCACCGGCCAGCAAGTGGTTGATATTGCCCCTCCCTCAACCCTACAAGCACCGATTGGGGTGGTGCTGGCTGATGGGCAAAGCTATGGCGCCCAGCTTGTCGTTGGAGCTGATGGGCGCCGGTCTTTTGTGCGGCAATTTATGGGCATTGAAACCCTGACCCATGATTATCAGACCACGGCGCTGGTGACGACCATAACCCATAGCGCGCCGCATCATCAAAAAGCGTTCCAGCTTTTTCGCCCGCAAGGCCCGCTTGCTAGCCTCCCCCTGGCTGATAAGCAAATGCCTGATAGGCAACAGGGCAAGAGAAAGGGTCAAAAATCTTTGCATAGCTCGTCATTGGTCTGGCCCGAACCGACCGAACAGGCGCAGGCGTTGATGGCGCTTGACCCTGATGAGCTGAAAGCAGAAATCAATGACCGCTTTGATGGGCTGTTGGGCGAGATTACCTCTATCGAACCGCCTGCTTCGTTCCCGCTAAATTTGATGGTCGCGCAAGACTATATTGGGGAACGCTGTGTTTTGCTGGGTGAGGCGGCGCATATTATTCACCCGCTGGCGGGGCAAGGGTTTAACCTGACTTTGCGCGATGCGGCTATGTTGGCAGATTGTTGGTTTGATGCGCGGCGTCTGGGGCTTGACCCCGGCATGCAGACCGCATTGGCACCTTACCAAGCCTTGCGGCGGCGCGATGCCTTGGCGATGTCGGCGCTCACGCATAGTTTGGCGCGCTTGTTTGGTCGCTCTGGCTGGCTGGTTCCTTCGATAAGAAAACTCGGCCTATCTGTGACGCAGGGGTTTGCGCCTGCGCAACGCCTTGCCCGACAATTTGCAGATACAGGGCTTGGCGCGCCACCGCGTTTATTGCGGGGTGAGGATTTTACCCCTTAAAGCTGACGCGCCTCATCAGCTAGTAAAATCGGAATGCCATCACGGACAGGAAAAGCCAGCTTTGCTTTATCGCTGACCAGCTCATTGTTTTTCTTGTCATATTTTAAGGGCTGATGTGTTAAGGGGCAGACCAAAATCTCTAACAGGCTAGGGTCAATCAGGGTCGCATCTTTCGGGTTGGTTTTACTGTCTTGGCTCATTTCAAGCTCACTATGATGGATTATTGTATCGGGGTGTCCTCGCCCAGCGAGCGCGCCAGCACCATTTCACCAAAGGCAATTAAAATATCCGCACGGTGCGAGAGGGTCGGCGCTTCCAACAGAGCTTGCTTTTCTTCTGGCCCGAAAGGCGAAATCACACTGAGCGAATTCACCAACTCTTCATTGGTCGAGGCGTTGATGGACTCCCAATCGGCATTGAGGTCATGAACATCTAAATATTCCCGCACAATCCCCAAAAGGCGATTGCGATTTTCTTGCTGCATATCGTGATTTTGTACCAAATCAGCTTGGTAATAATGAAAATCTGTTGCGACCTGACGATAAGGGGTGGTGGTGTCAATTTCATGCACAATTTTAAATCGCGAAACGCCAGTCAGGCTGATTAACAGCCGCCCATCATCGGTTTCTGCATAAGAGGTAATCCGCCCCGCACAAGCGGTTTGGTTCAAAATAGATTTGCCGTCAGGGTGGACACCAAGCCCTGCATGCGGCTGCACCATGCCGATAAGCTTATGGCTGGCCAGCGCGTCATCAATCATTTTCAAATAGCGCGGCTCAAAAATATTCAGGGGAATGACCACGCGCGGTAAAAGCAAGGATCCCGATAGGGGAAATACGGGCAGAATTTCCGGAAAATCATCTGGGGATTTATAATGTTTGCGCATTGTTTATTATTGCCTGTCTTTCACCAAGATTTAACTGAACAAAAGAGACGATAGCTGGCGCCGCCCGGCTTTTGTTGCTTCGTCCATGGCCCCATAAGCATCAAATAATTCAATCAGTTGCTTGCGGGCCGCGTCATCATTCCAATTAGCTTGTTTTGCAATAATGGCAAGCAAGGCGTCCACGGCCTCCTCCCGCCGGTTCGCGGCATGATAAGCGAGCGCTAAATCAAACCGCGCCTGATGGTCGTTTTCATTCTCGGCAAGAGCGGCGAGCAGATTCTCAATATCGCCTGTGTCTTCGGCTTTCTCAGCCAGCTCCAATTGAGCTTTCAGCGCCAAAACATCAGGATTATTGGCCTGAGCAGGCGGGATAGAGGCAAGAATTTCACGCGCCGCATCACCCGCATCAATCGCTAAATAAGTTTGTGCCAGCCCAACCAGTGCGTCCGGATTTTCAGCTTCTAAATCTAAAGCAGCAGAGAAAAATTCGGTTGCTTTGCCAAAATCCTGCGCCTCAAGGGCGGCTTTGCCTGCCTCGCAAAGCTTGTCAAAATCACTTGGGCCAAGATTGCCGCCAAGATTTTTCTCAATAAAAGCTTTAAGCTCGCTTTCTGGCAGCGCACCCATAAACCCGTCAACGGGCTGGCCATTTTTAAAGGCGAAAACAGCCGGTATGGATTGCACCTGAAGTTGTTGCGCGATTTGTGGGTGTTCATCAATGTTCATTTTGGCCAGCCTGACTGCCCCACCCGCTTGTTGCACAAGCTTTTCTAGCACGGGCGTGAGTTGCTTGCAGGGGCCGCACCAGGGGGCCCAAAAATCAACCAAAACAAGCTGGGTTTTAGATGCCTCCACAACATCAGCCATAAAGCTTTGGGTTGTGGTGTCGACAATCAGCGCGTTATCCGTGCCATTATTAGCCTGATGCCTGTCTGGGTTACTGGCTGGGTTACTGGCTGGATTATCGCCTGGATTATCAGCTTGCTCTTGCGGTATTGGCATATTGCCAGGATTTAAATCATTATTCATGTTAACCTCTCACCCTCTATAAATGGGGTTTTTAATGCCATTTGCCAAGTGCAGATGTGAAAATTTTACCGCAATTTCATCTGAATTCAAAAACCCCGAAAACAGGCTTGCAAATCCTGTTTTGTTAAGGCATAACACTCTGGCTGGAAATACACCAGCCGCTTAGCGGGCGTAGCTCAGGGGTAGAGCACAACCTTGCCAAGGTTGGGGTCGTGAGTTCGAATCTCATCGCCCGCTCCAGTTTCTCATATTCTCATATTTATTTTTTATTTATTTGGCGGGTTTAATTATTCCCGCGCCGTGCTGTGATGCACTGCCATCACATTTTGCAGGCCGTCCGGTATGGTGAAAAGGCGGGTCGTGATGGCCGTGCGCTCTTGCGGGTCAAGCTGTTGACCGCTGGTGTCAATTTGCCAGCTGGCCATAACCTTCTCTTCCGCGCCGGTTAAATAAATATCAATCTTGCCCAGTTTTTGTGCCTGCTGGCTGTTATTTTGCAGGTCAATATTGATGAGCAAAGTTTCGCCGAGCTGGCTATCGATGCGCTCGAATGAAACGGCTGTGACATGAAGACCTTGACCGTCCAACTGTGCAATATCGCGCGCAGAGGGGGCTTGTTTAAGGGCATATAAATAGGTGCCAAATGCCGTTGCGCCAAGCAACAGTGTGACGGTGATGGCCAGCAGAAAAGACCAGACCAGTATTTTAACGCGCCCCGGTTTTGGCGGCGTATCGGTGCCTAATGCAGGAAAAAGCGCATCAGGGGTTAAGGGGGTTAAGGGCGGATTGGGCGGATTGGGCGTTTCTGGCAAAAGAGCGGCCGGGTCATCTGCAAGGTCTAAAATAATTTCTGTGTCTGCATCTTCAGGTGCATCATCTTCAGTTGCGGCGCCTTCAGTTTCGTTATTATCGCGCGCGTCGTGCGTCTGAATCTCCTGCACAAAATCGGACAGGGTTTCATTCAGCGCGTCATCAGGCAGGCCTGCGCCATCTGCATATTCTTGAGAGGCCTGCGCGAGGCCTAGAATTGTTTCAGCCGACTCGTCGTCAAAGCCTTCTTCAGCCTCGTTATTCGTCCCTGCTTCCGTTATGGGCGCAGGGGCTTTTTTTGATAAAAATCCAAATAAACGCAACGCATTCACCACTATAATTACACTCAAAATTAGTTTATAATTTATTGCGCTTTCGTCCAATCTTTTATTGGGCGCAAAGGCATATGTAAAAGTGGGAGTGGGTTTGCGTAATTATAAGGCAGCTATCATTTGCGCCCTGACTTTTTTTGTTGCAAGTGAAGCGAGGGCGTCGGTGCCTATGTCGGTGCCTATGTCGGTGTCTATGTCGGTGTCCGATAATGCGTGCGCGCGGCCCATCGCGGCTTTTCGTTTAACCTCTCCACATGCTTTGGCGCCTGATTTCATTGCTGATTTTGCCAGCCAGACCCTGCCCGAATGTTATGACCGCAGCGCCTCTTTGCGCTTGACGGAGCGCCTGACCGACCAGCTGGCCACCCAGCTTTTGGCAAATCAATTGGCATTTAACGCGATTGATGTTCAGGCTCCTGATGATAAAGGGGTTCTGCAAATCACCATTCGTGATGAAACAAGCGCTGCGAATTTCATCAATGAGTTTCGCCCCTTGCGTCCAGGCACCAGCGATTTATCTGTCTCTCGCATTATTGGTACGGCGCAAGAAGGCGAGGCGGTGAGTGTTTATATCGCGCTTTCTGGCGCGCAGGCGCGTGATTTGGCACTTGACCTCAAAATTGAATGGCTGCGAGATGGTGTCGCCATTCAAGGCGCCAATCAGGTTGACTATCGCCTCACGCCAGAAGATGTGGGCGCGGTGATTGGCGCGCAAATATATGCCTATGATGAAAATGGGCGTTTGCTGGACGCCAAGCGTGTCACCATGCAAATGCCTGTAGAGGGAATTGAGCGTTTGCCCTTTATTGAGAATTTGCGGATTGCTGGCCAACCACAAGTTGGACAGAAACTATCTGCCGATTATCAGTTTCGAGACCCGAACCCCGATGACGCAGAGGGCGAGACAGAAATTATTTGGCTACGCGATAATAAAAAAATTGCAGGGGCCATGGGGCGTGACTACCAACTCACACTGGACGATATCGGCAAGCAAATTTCTGTGCGCGTGCGCCCCAAAAGCGATGATGGGTTGGCTGGCTATGCGACCAGCTTTGTTTTGCCGCGCAAAGTTGAGGGCGCCACCGAGCTGGCCGAAACATTGCCCCGCCCTGGCGCGCCCGCTAAAATCCCCACTAAAGTCATTGCTGAGGGGCTGAAGCTGCGCGCGGGCGATACAGACCGTTTGGCTGGTTTTTCTGATATTGACTCAGGCATCATCACGCCAGCGGAGTTTGATGTGATTTTGTCTGACAAAAAAGGCAAGGTCATCAATCGCGATTTGTTGCGGGACATTTTAGACCAGATCAATGCGCTCTATTTGGATAAGGGCTTTGAGTTATCGCGCGCGCTTGTGCCTCAACAGGAAGTGCGTAATGGCATTTTGAAATTGCAATTGGTTGAGGCGCGGATTGGCGCGCTTGAGGTTATCGAGCCGGGTCGCCTAGACCCTAATTTTATTATCGAGTCGCTGGGTCTTGCGCCGGGTGATTGGGTCTCGCTCAAGCAGCTGGAAACATCTTTGCGCCGTTATAATGCAACCAATAAAAGTAAAATCAGCACACAGGTGGCGGCGGGCTCGGAGTTTGGCGAAACAGATGTGTTTGTGAAAGTGCAGGAGCCAGATTTTGTGGAATGGCCAAGTTTGCGGGCGGATAATTATGCGTCTGATGTGGCAGGCTTTAACCAGCAATCGCTGAATATTACCTTTAACAATCTGTTCCACCGTGACGATGAAACAAGTTTTAACTATCTCAATAGTGACGGCACGGAGTCGATGAGCTTTAGCTTTTCGCTACCCGTCAATACGCATGGCACCAATCTTGCCATAAGCGGCACAAAATCAAACACGCGGTTTGTTGAAGACGGGCCCGGCGCATCTGGCACAGTTGGCACGCGCGGCAATTCTTATGCCCGTGCGCTTAGCCTGTCGCACCCATTATATTTTGATGATAAATTTGCCCTATTTGGGTCCTTTGGTTATGCCTATAGCTATTCAGATGTGACCCTTATCAACGCGCAGGAAAAACTAACCGAAAACCGTATTACGAAATTATCGGTTTCTTTGCCTGCAAGCTATGAGAGCGAGAAATTTAAGGCAACCCTCACGCCAAGCTATAATGTTCTTGAGACATCAGCCAAGTCTGAAGTGTTTGGTGTGCTGAATGAGGACTGGTTGCAGGTCTATAAGCTCGAGACATCTTTATCGCGCTATTTGAATAAATATCTAACGGCCAGTTTTCGGGCGGACGGGGCTTATACGAGTGATAAGCGCTCACTTAATTTCCCAACCGAAGTTATCACTATTGGTGGCCCGCGCTCGGTGCGTGCCTACCAGCCGGGGGCGTCAAGCGGTATGAAAGGGTATTTATTGTCGCTTGAATTGCGCTCGGAATTGGGCAATTGGGGCTGGGTGACTTTGCCCGAATGGATGCCGTCTGTTCAGCCCTATGTTTTTTATGACTATGCTTATGCCCAAAGCCGCGCCGATATTAAAGACCGGCAGGATTACTGGTCAGGCGTCGGGGTCGGCCTCACCATACCAGTGATTGCTGAATATTTGAGCTTCGACATGTATCACGCATGGGCGTTGGATAATAATGTTCACGAAGCCCAGAAAAAAGCCGCGAAAGAAGAGCCTATCAAGTTTTCTTTGGTTGCGCGCATTAAGTTTAATCAAAACAAAGATGAGGAATAAGAGTTAGTTCTAGGAGGGAAAAATGGAAAAGAAACGCGATATATTGCTAATCGGTTTGGGGGTGTGGTCTGTCATTGCGGCGGTGATTTTAGCTTTAGTGGCTTGGTCTCATCTCTCAAACAAAGTCTATGAGTCTGGTGTGCTGAATGGCGCAACGGAAACCGCCGCGCGAATTTATAATGATATTATTGATAAATCAGCCAATAATGAATGTAACACTGTTTTTGTGCAGTATGATGGCCGCCGCGTTGACCTGATTAATGTGCGCTGCCTGCAAGTACAAAACACTGGCGAGGAGGCCACAGAGCCGAAATAATTTTTGTTGTTTTCGGTCAGTTGAGTTGAGTGGTTATGGGTAAAGGGTCGCGCCAAAACGGCGCAAAATTAGTGACCTATATTATTGGTATGACGCAAGTCGTCATGCCGCCTATGGCCTATGCGCAATCGGGGAGCGAGCAAATTGTCCCCGATGGCCAAACCCAAACTTCTTTGTCCATTCAGGGCAATATCACAGATGTGCATACCCAGACTATTTCTGGCACGACAGGTCTTAACTCATTTTCTGTTTTTGATGTGTATGAGGGCAATGAGGTTAATTTGCATTTGCCCGACAATACGAACGCGCTCATCAATTTTGTGCATGATAAGCAATCCAATATTGATGGCATTTTAACGGCCTATCAAAACGGGTTGGTTGGCGGTAATGTTTATTTCCTCAACCCTTATGGCATTTACATTGGTGAGAGCGGGGTCATCAATGCTGGTGGTGTGCATCTGCAAACACCGACCCATGATTTTATGAATAATTTGTTCCGCCCAAGCGGGGTGATAGAGCCACAATTTATTGGGCAGGTTTTGTCCAATGATGTGCCGCTATCACAAACCGGCGTGATTTCGGTTGCCGGTCAGGTGAATGCGCTGGAAGCGGCAACGGTTCAGGCGGGGCGTTTAGATGTAAGCGGCGCGATTGAAACGGGCGAGCCAGCGCGGGTAGAAATTGAAAATATCGTCAATAGCGCTGGCGCATTTGTGGATTTGGACACCGCGCCGGACATCGTACCAGAAGTCATGCTGGCGGCAGAAACAGATATTGTCTTGACGGGGCGCGTGGCAGCCGATGGTGGCGCCAGCCAAGCTGCGGGTGTGATAAATGTTACGGCGGGCGAGGATATAACGCTTGGCAATGGCGCCCATGTGAGCGCGAATGCGGCCAGCGCTTCTGGTGCTCTTTCTGGTGATGGGGGCTGGGTGCGCTTATTTGCTGATGACACCGCATTGCTGGCAGAAGGCGCCGCCTTAACGGCCAATGCTGGGGCGATGGGTGATGGTGGTTTTGTTGAGTTCTCGGCGCGCCAAACCGTTGAGCTGGCAGGTGGCACATTACAGGCCAGCGCGCAAAATGGTGCGGCGGGGACGGTTCTGATTGACCCTGAGAACCTGACCATTAGCGCAAACTTAATGCGCGATGATGGGGTGGCTAATGGCGGCGCGAATAGCAGCGGTACAAGTTGGTCAGCAGGCAATCTTATTTTACAGGCCGACAATCAGCTCACCGTGAACAGCAATGTTATTATTTCGAGCCGCGATGTGAATGACCCGGCAAATACATCATCGCATGAAAGCGGTACCTCTATCGGTGACTCGGGAAATATCACGCTTGAGGCAGACCAAATTACCCTCAATACGGGCGCAAAAATTTTGGCGCATGTGAATAGCGGCAGCATCTATGCGGCGGGCGATGTGACCCTGACCGCAGAGGCTGAAAACAATGCCGCCATCACGCTCAATGACGCGACCATACAATCGGGCGATTTGACTTTAAGCGCCAATGCGACCAGCAGCCCGCTTTCGGTTTATGCCAATCCATTGTCCACGGCAACCAGTGCAATTTCTGTGACCGATGGCTCGATTGATACAAGCGGCGACACGACCATTCGTTCCGTTGCGTTGCAAGACAAAGCCGCGACACAGGGCGCGTTGGTTAGTTTCGATGCCCGCAGCGCTACCGCCACCATCACGCTGGAGGGCCTCAGGCTTGTTGCGGGTGGAAGCATCAATCTGATTTCTGATGCGGATATATATACCGACCTCACCCCAACTGGCTGGGCCAGTTTCAGCACCGCCTTGCCGGTCAATATTCAGGCGGCGGTGACGCAGGCGACAGCGCGCACCACGATTGGTGGCAGCTCTATATTCATGGCAAATGACATTGTGTCGACTGTTACCGCCGATACGATTTCGACACTTTATGCTGAGGCTAATTTCCAGAATGTGGCCTTAACCGGGGCGGTGAATGCATTAACGACAACGGCTGAGAACCTGGTTGAGGATTCGGCTATTTTATTTGCAGATAATAACATTAATCTGACGACGCAAACCAATGTTCAGGCAAATGCTTTGGCAGATGCGTCATCTGGTGATGCCAGCCTGTCGGGTGCTTTGGGTTTTGCGGTCTCTCTTTTAGATGTCACAACCAATACAAAATTACTCGATAGAGCATCTCTATTTGCCATTGGCGGCGATGTAAATTTTGACGCCGATAGTGTGGTGCAAAACCTAACCGCCAGCCGTGCCGCGTCAGATGCCACAACGGAAGCTGTTGATGCGGCTTTATCCGATGCGCTTGATGATACCACAGGCATGGATCAGACCCGTGATGGGGAGACAATTGGCAGCACCATTAGCGCGGCGTTTGATGCCGCGCTTGGCAGCGCAACCTCGCAAATTTCGGACGGCGCTGATTTAGGGTCAGGTGGCGGCAATTTGCAAATTGCGGGCGCGGTGACCTATTCCAAAGTTACTAATAATACACATGCTTATATTGGAACGCGTGAGGCCACTGGTAGCGCTCCAGAGGTGACCGCGCAGAATTTAGTGCAGCGTGCGCGCGGTGTTGTGCAAAGCCAAGCCATCGCCTCTGGTCAGGCAGAAGATTTTACTAATGGCGGCTCCGCTGGGGTTGCGATACAGGAAACAAGCAACCAAGTGCAGGCCAATATTGCGGGTAATAATAGCGACAATGTGAATTTGTCGCTTAATAATTTAACCTTACAGGCATTGAGTGAAAGTCATCGCGCTAATGTCGGCGATTATAACAGCTATGGCGTGACCGCACTTTCGGGCGCGCCAACGGCTGCCGATGATGGCATTGGTATCGCGGGTGCCATTGCGGTGAGCGTCAATGAAACCAACCAGATAGAGGCTGCGCTGGGCGATGATATATCGCTGACAATATCTGGCGGCAATGTGACACTTGAAGCAGATGGCGACACACGCGCTAAAACCAAAGCCGATGGCTCGGGCGATTCCCATGCAGCTGTTGATGCCGTGTTTGATGTTTTAGATGAAACCGCAGATGTCGATTCAGGGTCAAATGATGGCGGCACTGTCGGGATTGGCGCGTCTGTTGCCGTTACCATTTCTGATAATGATGTCGTGGCCTCAATTGCAGCTGACAACACTCTAAACGCGGTTGATGCCTCTGTGACGGCCACGCAAAACGCGCTGACACAAACCCAGGCAAAAGCAGGTGGCGCGGGCGGCGTGGCGGTAATCCCAGTCGCGGCGGTGACTGTTGCGCGCAATCAGACCCGCGCTGATGTGCAGGGTGCTTATAACGAGCTGGGCGTCACGGGCGATTTAACGGTGCGTGCTGACCAAACGTCTAAGGCGACGGCTGTGGGCGAAGGGGTTGCAACATTAAGCGGTGAAGACGCCAATGCGGCGATTGGCATGACAGCGGGTTTGGTGATTGCCGATAATCAGGTTGAGGCGTCAGTGAACCGCGATATTGCCGCGGGTGATGATGTGACCGTGCAAGCTCTGTCAACCACTGAAATTGAATCCGGCGGTAAGGCGGGGGCCAATCTGGCAAAAGATGACGACACTGAAAATGATGATGAAGAAACCGGCGGCAATAATCTGACGGACAGCACGGAGGCTTTGGTCGGGCTGGGCAATGCGTTTTCTGACGAAGATATATCTAGCGCCACCATTACGGATAATTTGTCTGTGGACTCTGACGCGCTTGGTGACGCGCAAGACAGTGATGAGAATAAATCACTGACCGTTGCGGCGGCGTTTGCGGTTAACTATGTGGAGGAGCTTGTCAGTGCCAAAATCGGCAATGAAAAATCCGTCACGGGCGATACGGTTTTAGTGGAAAGCTTGCGCAATATAGATGTGAGTTCTGATGCTGATGCCTCAGCAGATAGCGGGGCTTATAATCTAGGCGGCGCGGTTGGTCTTAATATTGCCGATATGCAAAACCTTGCTGAACTCGGCACAAATGTTTTGGTTGATGGTCGAGAGGTGACCGTGCGGGCGGGCATGCGGAGCCTGACAGATGGCGATACAACAGATGCGCAAAATGCCATAAAGGCAGATGCCACTGCGGGTGTTGGCACGGGTGAGTTTTCGCTGGCAGGCGCAGTGGGCCTAAATGTTATACTGCGCAATCAAACCAGCGCTGCTTTGGTGGCCTCAGCAACAGTGGAAGCTGATGAGCTTATTTTGGTCGATACGCTTTCGACCAATGATTACACAGTTAAAGGCAAAGCAACAGTCGGTGACACAGCGCGGGTCTTCAGCGGTATTGAAGGGTATTTATCCTCTTTAGATAATTTCACGGCTTTGGTTGGTGGCGTCAGCACAGCTTTAGGCGTTGGCACGGCTGATGATAGCCCCGCGCCAGCTTCTGATGATGATGACGAAGCGGGCGAAGGTAATGTCGGGATTGGGGCTGGCTTTGGCGTTAATGTTGTTCTCAATGACACCACCACAAGCCGCATTGCCGATAATGCAACAATCACGGCACATAATGCGCCGACCACAAATATAACTGTCACGGCATCGGGGCAATCCAATGTCACCACAAGCGCGGAAGCGGGTGCCAAGCCTGATGAGGCAAGCGGCTCTACAGCCAAAACATCACTTGATGCTGCCGTCGCGGTGGCCGTGGTGACAAAATCAGTAACGGCAGAAATAGGCTCTGGCAATAATCTTGACCAGCTTAATAATTTAACCATTGAAGCGATAGGCGGCGGTCATGCGCGCTCGCATGCTTTTGGTGAGGTCGAGGCAGAAGAGTCGGCTGTCGGTGCGAGTGTCGCGGTGGCGGTGATTGACGAAAATGTATCGGCCAACCTTAATCGTTCAGTTTTGACCAGCGCGGGCATATCTGTGACAGCACGCACCAACTCGACAGATATTGCCCTAGCCGATGCTGTTGCAGCAGGAACGGTGGTGCGCAAATATGCCGATAAGCTCAATCTGGACACAGATAATTTGCTGGGCTCGGATTCATTGAGCCGCGATAGTGATGCTGAAGATAATCCGGCCAGCATGAAAGCGCTGGGTGGCGGTTTTTCTGGCGGCGATGGTGCCGGGTTTGATTTAACAGGCGATAACACAGATGCTGGCAGCGGCGGCAGTGACAACCAGCAATCCGGTTCGGTCAATATTGCTGCTTCAGTCGCGGTCAATTGGACCGACCATGACAGCATAGCGCAGATTGGCGATGGGGTGAGCTTGACCTCTACTGGCAATGTGAGTGTGTTGTCCGATAATGATGTGAACTATCGCACACGCGGTTCGGGCATGGCGGTTTTTGCCGATAATGCGATTGGTGTGGGTGTTGGCATTTTGAAAACCGGCCAAGACACGCAGGCCATTATTGGTGACAATGTGACCATCACGGCAGCGCAAAATGTTTCCGTGCGGGCGTTGACTTCTGAAAATCAGGGAACAGACCCGATAGGCAATGCGTCATTTGGCAGCTATGCATCAGCTGAAGGGGTTGCGGGCGCGGGCGGCGGTGATTTGGGTGTCGCGGGCGCGCTTGGGCTGGTTTATTCGGGCGACAGCCAGTTTGCCGGCATTGGAATTGGCGCAGATATTACCCATAGCGGCAATTTGATTGTGCAATCACAAGCCACCAATAAAATTGTTACGCGCGCATGGGCTTTAGCCGTTGCGAGCGATGCCACCTGCTCGGATCCGGGCAATTGTAATTCCGACAGCAATAAAACAGCAGTGGGCGCGTCCATTGCGGTCAATGTCATCACCGACACAAATTATGTTGAACTGGCAGAAGATGGCAGCTTTACGACAGGCGGCACGGCGACGGTTGAGGCAGAAGATTTAAGCCCGTCAAACGCCGCATTTGATTTAGACCCTGAAGGTGACGGCACCACCACAGAAGAATATTTAACCACCAATTACACCACGATTTTGCAAAATGCCTCTTATTATGCCGAGGCGATTGCTGGTGGCGCAGCGCAAGGCGGCAATGCCGGCTCTGGTTCATTAGCGGTGACGGTTTCACTTGGTTCAACAAAAGCTTTAATTGGCGAGGGCGTGAGCTTAAGCGCTGATGCGTTGACATTGCGCGCCTATAATGAGTCCGATGCCCGCCATTTGGTTGGGGCGCTGGCGATTGCTGAGAAAAAAGCCATAGGCGGGTCTCTGTCTGGGATATATTTGCGCGAAGATGTGTCGGCACTGGTTGGCACTGATGGCGATGCGGATTCAGGGGCCACCACAACGCTTGAAACCAGCGAGGGGGATTTGATAATTCAAGCCGAGGCGGACCAAGAAAACATCACGCTGATGGCTGCGGGCGGCGTTTCCACCAATGAGCTGGCTTTGTCTGGCGCGCTGGGTGTGAATGTTATGGACACAGATATTGAGGCGCGGGTCACCGAAGATGCGGTGATCAATGCCCATGCAGGCGATGTGCGCCTAGAGGGTGATAGCACCAGCCGCATCAAGAACTTTGCCCTTGCCGTCAGCGGCTCTGGCGGGTCAGACTCGGCAGGCGGGTCTTTGGCACTCAATTTATTTCTGACCGATAAAAAGGCTGAGCTTGGGCAATCCGCTAGTGTTGATAATAATATCAACACCTATGCGGCGAACGCCTTGCGGGTTGATGTTGATGCCACACAAGACATTATCAATGGCGTGATATCGGCGGGCGTTTCCACCTCTGGCAATGCCATATCAGGCGCGCTGTCGTCCAATATTATTAAAGGTGACACTGTCGCCGCGCTTTATCAGGGCGTGACGGGTGAAGTGATTGGGTCGCATAGCTCTGTCTTTGACACTGGGGTTTTTGTGACTGCCAATGACACCTCTAACATCACCGATTTAACGGGCACGCTGGCGGCTTCCAATAGCACATCTGTTGGTGTTGCCTTGGGCGCGAATGTGTTCTGGAAAAATGTCAATGCCGTGCTCGATGGCACCCTCACCCCCGCTGGTCAGGTTGATGTGACGGCTGAGACCGAACAAAACCTCACCGCAACAGTGGTCGGCATTGCGGGCTCATCAGGTGGTTTTTCTGGCGCAGGCTCAGTGTCGGCTGGGGTGGTAAAATCTATCACTGAAGCCAAAATTGGCGGCAATGCGGATATTGATGCTGATGGTTCGGTCATGCTGCATGCGGGCGATGACACAGATATTTTTATGCTCGAACCGGCGGCGAGTTTCTCATCAGGCGGCACTGCGCTGGCTGGTGCGGTGGGCGCGGCGGTGTTTATTGGCACAACCAAAGCACGGATTTATGATGGCGCAATTGTTGATGCACAGGGCCAAACGGCCATGCAGGTGGAGCTGGATAGCGTCACCACCAGCTCACCCCTACTAGATGGCATTTTCAGTGGCGATGACGAGCAGACGCGTTCGGCGCTCTCTAGCTTTAATGACAGTTTCACCTTTGACAATGTGAAGGATTTATTCCTCACCGAAACCCGCAACACCGAAACTCGTTATGGCGTGTCGGTCAGTGCTGTGTCTGACCAAGATGTGATTTCAATTGCGGCTTCTGGCGCGGTGTCTTCGGATAGCGCGATTGCTATTTCGCTTTCTGCTGGTGTTGGGGTTAGCACAACAGAAGCCTCTATTGGTTCGGCAACAGTGCGCACAACAGGCGGCGGTAATAATGCAGATGTGATGGCCCGCGCTATATCCGACACATATTGGGTGGACTTGTCTGCTGCATTGGGGGCTGGCACAGGCTCGGCTGGTGTGGGTGTGGGCGGCGATGTTGTTGTGCAGGTGAAAAACACCTATGCCTTTATTGAAAACGGCGCTGATATTGACGCTGACGGCGATGTTATTGTCAATGCGGATAATAAAGACCGCGTGGTTAATTCAGCGGCTACATTGGGTCTTGGCTCAAGCGCGGGTGTGGCTGGCACGGCGGCGGTTGGGGTGATGGTCAATGACACCAAAGCTTGGGTTGATGGCAATGTTGCTGCGCAAAATGATATGACAGTGCGCGCCGATGCTGATAGCGATTTGATCCAAATTGCGGGCGGCATTGGTGGCGGCAGCTCGGCAGGGATTGGCGCCTCATTTGGCGTGGCTTATGTCAAAAATACAACTGAAGCATATATTGACAATGACGCGGTCACTAACGCATCTGGCGATACAGTTGTGGCGGCCAATACGGGTGAGAATTCTGTGGCGGCGGTGATTGCTGGCGGCATTGGTGGCTCTGTTGGGGTTGCGGTCTCGGCGGGCATTAAAATTCATGAGTCCAATACACGCGCATATATTAAAGGCAGCGTGAACCAAGATGTCGCTTTTGCGCAGGCTGGGCAAAATGTTGATGTCGAAGCATTAAATCGTGTGACCACAATTGATGTTGTGGGCGGGATAGCCGGTGGTGGCACAGTCGGCGTTGGGGTGTCGCTTAACGCGCTGGTCGTTCACAATAATGCTCAGGCCTATATTGGCGGCGGCACCAATACGCGGGTTTCGGCTTATGACAATATCGATGTGACCGCGGACTCCGATAAAAACACCAAAAACTTTACGCTTGCTGGCGCGGCTGCGGGGACAGTCTCCGTGGCTGGCAATGTGGCGGTGATTTTGGTTGGCGCGACCAATGATGATGAGTCCAATGAGTATATGGAAGATGGCGAAGACGGCAATTATATCACGCATACCAATGAGCGCATTAACGCCATAAATCTGAGTGAGATATTAAGCGATGATGCGTCAGATGGCGATTATGCCCGCACGGGTGATGCGGTTACAGAAATTGGCACTGTTTATAATGCGAATAAAGCCAATGCCGATATTGCGGGCAGCTTTACCCCATCTGACTCCAATCTGTCGCGCAATAAAACTCAAGCCTTTGTTGAAAATGGCGCGACAGTAACCGCAGGCGGCAATTTAACTTTGCGCTCTGATGACACGATTACGACAATTTTCACAGCGGGCGCGGTTGGCGGCGCTGGTGTTGTTGGGGTCGGGGCGACGGTTGGGACGCTGGTCTTTAACACCAGTTCAGAGTCATATATTGACAGCAATGCCAGTGTGAATGTTAGCGAGGATACGCTTATTCATGCCAGCACGGCAGAGTCTGTCGGCTCTGGTGCGCTTTCAGCGGGTGGGGCTGGTATTACTTCCGTGCAGGGTGTGGTGATGACCCAAGCCACCTATTCGCGCGCCCGTGCCTTTATTGAAGATAATGCCCTGCTGAACCAAACTGACAATAGCAATGACACACAATCTGTTTCGGTGCTGGCGACCAGCGATACCGATTTGGTCACTTTCTCAGGTTCAGGTGGCGGCGCTTTGGTTGGGGTTGGCATTACAGGCGATGTGATGATTTTGGAAAAAGAAACCCGCGCCTGGATTGGAGAAGATGCGCAAGTGGCCTCGGGCGGTGATATTGCGGTTGATGCGCGCTCACAAGAAGATTTACTGCAAATCGCCATGTCCATAAATGGCGGCTTGGTGGGTGTGACGGGCGCTGCTGGTGTGGTTGTGGTCAGCAATTTAACGGAAGCAGAAATTGAAGATGGTGCGGTTGTTACCGCCGATGATTCCATTCGTGTGCAGGCCACTGATGATAGCGAGATTGATGCGATTATCATAACAGGTGCGGGCGGTGCGGTTGGCGTTGGCGGGTCGGTTGGGACATATGTTTTAGAAAACATCACCCGGGCGCAAATTGAGCAAAATGCGCAAGTCACTGCGCTGGCAGAAACCGCAGGCGATGGCATTGCGGCGTTGACGGGGGCCATTACCAATACCGCCCAAACCAGCACACAAGCGGTGCGTCAGCAAGATGGTAGCCTGCAAGACCAAACCATCACCACCAATGATACAAATTTTGTTTCTGGCAATGCATCGGGTCTGGTGGTGGCGGCCGTCACGCAGGAAGATATTGATTTGGCGCCAGTTGGTTTGGCGATTGGCGCGGTAGGCGTTGTCGGTACTATCGCCACAACCGTGACGGACTCAACAACAGAAGCTCTGATTGGGCAAAGCGCAACCATTAACAGCGACAATACAGGTGCGGGGAATTTACAGTCTCTTGCCCTGTTGGCCAAATCCGATACGCGCTTAAATAATGTGAGCGCGGGACTGGCTTATGGCGGTGTTGGTGTTGCCAATGATTTGGATACGCAGGTCTATGAAAAAACAGTCCGCGCACGCATGTTGGGTACCGTCCAAGTGGAGCGCGATGTTGATGTCACCGCTTTTAACCGTGACCGCGTGATGCAGACAATGGTAAGTTCTGCCATTGGGGCGTCAGATGGTATTGGCGGATTGGTCGGCGTATCAGTAATCGCTGATGAGGTGGTCGCCGAGATTGGTGATGGCGCAAGCGTTACCGCCAAGCGTGATATTACGGTTGATAGTGATCAGGATATTTCCATTGTGCAAACTGGGGGCAATGTCTCTGGCGGTGGCGGCACAGGTGTTGGCGCCTCACTGGGCGTGTTGGTTGCCAAATCCAGCAATACAGCGCGCATTGGCGACAATGCAACCATCACCGCCTATCGCGATTTGGATGTTTTGGCCAATACGCTGACCAATATAAATCAAAATGTGATTGGTTTTGGCGGCGGCGGCACAGCGGCGATTGTTGGGTCGGTTGGTATCAATATGCTGAAGACCACAACGCTGGCAGAAATTGGTGCCAGCACAAATGTGAATGCGACGGCAAATCCGGATTATGATGCAACACAATCTGTCACGCTCACGGCAACAGATAGCGTCACCACGCAAGGTGCGGCGGGTGCGGGTGCGATTGGCGGCGCGGCAGGGGTTGGTGTGGGTATTACTGTCACTGTCACGCGCAATTCAACCTTGGCGCGGATTGGCAATAATAGTGTGATTAAGGCGCAAGATGATATTTCGGTTGCGGCTGATGCCACCAAAAATATTTCAAATCAGGGCATTGCGGCAGCGGGCGGCATTGGGCTCGGCGCAGCTGGGTCAGTGGCGTTGACCTTAATTGGCGGCTCCATGTCAGAAGATGGTAGCGACGCGTTGAGTAATGATAATGGCAGCATTATTGGCGAGGCAGACCAGTCCATCACAAGCAATCGCAACGCCAATCAGTCAGAGGGTGGTCAGGAAAATACCAATACAAGCCGATTAGATGATTATGACACAAACAGTAAAGTGACCACCCAAACCGCGAATTTGCAGTCAGATATTGAGGGTGACGGCACAGACTCCACGCTGACGCAAATTGGCGATAGCGTGCAGTTGGTCGCAGGCGATGATATTGGCCTTGCAGCAGAAGAAACCATCAGCTTGAGCCAAATTGCGGGCGGTGCGGCTGGGGGTGCGGTTGGCATTGGCGGCTTTGTGGCGGTGGGCGATTATAACGGCTCTGTGCGCACAAGCGTTGGTGATAATAGCGCGCTGACACTGGGCGGCGACTTAACCCTGACCGGTGTTCTCAATAGCGGTGCGGATAAAAATATCACCGTGCCGCTGGCTGATGATATTACAGTTAAGGCGGTGAATTCGACTGTCATTGGCGCCTCGATTGGGTTGCTGGGCGCTAATGTGACCGTCTCGCAGCTTAACTTAAATGAAAATGTGACCGCCGCGATGGGGGATAATGTCAGCGTCACCTCCACCTCGTCTGATATGGATAGCGATGTCACCATTCAGGCCACGCGTGATGTTGATGCAGAAACAAATGTGCTGGGGCTTGCGGCAGGCGCTGTTGCGGCAGGGGTCAGCGTTGCTGGCGTGAACGCATCAGGCGATGCGGTGGCCTCGATTGGGAATAATACCAGCCTTGGCAGTAATACCACGCGGCTGGGCGCGGTGACTTTGCAGGCCTTAAATGCCTCAACTCAAAATGTCCGTGCGGTGGCGGGCGGCATTGGCTATTTGGGTGCGGGTGTTGGCGCGGGCGCCACTGTTACCGATAGCGGCACCACCCGCGCGTCCATTGGCACGGGCAGCGCGGTTTATGGCGGTGGTCTGGTAACGGTCAGCAGTCTTGACCGCGCGCGTAATTATGGCAACGCGGTCGGCGTTGCAGTGTCGGCAGGCTTTTCAATGTCGGGCATTATTTCGCGGGTCTCAGCAGACCGCGATGCCTATACATTGATTGGCGACAATGCCACATTGGTTGGTAATGGGTTGCAATTATCCTCAACCATTGGTGAAAGCGGTCAAAACATGGCCGATTCAGATGTGATTGGCGCCACGGGCGGCATTGTGGCGGGCTCAGGCTCCGAAAGCACGGTGTCGGCTGATGCAGACACAAAAGTTCAGCTTGGTAATAATGTCACCTTGAAAAGCAATGCATTGCTGGCTGGTGAAGAAACCGCAGGCGGCGCGCTGAACATCAATGCGACGAATTTAGCGCGCATTGATAATGACAGTCGCGCCGTCGCAGCGGGGGTTGCGGCATTGGGCGTGCATTTGACACACAGCACTTCAAGCGGGGATAGCCGCATTGTGTTTGGCACGAACACAGACTTAATGTCGATGGACGATATTGCGATTGCTAGCTTAAGTGACCGTGATAGCCGCGCGCAGGCGATTGCAGGCGCGGGCGGTCTGGTGGCGGCTAATGGTGCGGAATCCACCGTCACGCATCAGTCTAATGTGGGCGTCATCGCTGCCAATGGTACTTCGGCTGGCAATGGGCTGGGTATTTCTGCGGCAGGCAGCCTTGTGGTCACAGCCATAAATAATGATAGCTATGATGCGTCTATGGATGCTGGCGCGGTGGCACTGGGCGGGGTGACAGGAGCTGTGGCGCGCATGACGGGCAGTGCCAACACCTCAATTGATTTTGGTGACTATGCCGATATAACCAGTCATGGTCTGGTGGTGACGGCAGATAATAATCTCACCAAATCTGGTTTAGATGATAATTTCAAATTTGACGGCGGCGGTGCGATTTCCATAACCATAGGTGATAGCCGCACCCGCCATGCGCAAAATGCACTGGTCGATTTTGGCGATAATTCCAATGCCGTTATTTCTGGTTCTAAAACGGACAATCAGGACGCGGTGATTACCTCGCGCGTCAATATTGTCGCTGATGATGAGGCCATTATTAACACAGGCGCGCTGGTCGGCGTGCCGGTTTCGGACACACAAATTATTGCCAACTCCACGGCGCGCATCAATATGGGCAGCAATAGCGGCCTTTACACACAGCGCGGCGATGTCACTTTATTGGCAGATACGCTGTCTTCTATTGATGCTGATGCGCGCACATCTGTTTGGGGGCTGGCCGGTGTGGGCGCAACCGGCTTGTCCGATATTTCTATGACAGGGCGCAACACGGTTGATATTGGCACGGGCACGCAGCTGGTGGCCAATGGATATTTAACCGCCAATGCAGGGCGCGAAGCCAGCCTGAACCGCATCACGGCGCAAACGAATATTTACAACAACACATTGATTGCGGGGATATTTGGCGAGAAATCTGACGCCCGGCTTAGCCTGAATTCAAATGTGAATATCGCTGAAAGTGCAGCAATGCGGTCTGCGCAAAATATGATTATTGAAGCCAGCACGGGTGTGCGCAGTGCCAATGCGGTTGGCTATAAAGAATGGCTGCAATATATCGGCATCGCTGTGGTGCCGATTAATGGCAGTTTTGGCAATGCGCAATTAGCAGGTAACAGCAATATCAATGTGTCTGGCACGCTCGAAACCGGTGTCTATCATGAGCAATATATCGGCTTTGGCACAGATTTTGGCACTTTCCGCGAGGACCCTGACAATCCGGGCGCTGTTGAAAAAATGTCAGTAACGCAGGCAGATGGCGTCTGGACGCGTTCTGATGGAACACAAATGGATGTGCCAGTGGTGGATAGTTATTCTGATGATAAAACCACAACCATGCGTTCTAATGATTTTGTGCGCTGGCGGTTTGATCCAAACCGCGACCTTTCGCAGGATATTGATACGGAGATTAACCAGCTAGAAGTGGCCAAATTGCGCAGCTTTAATTCTGAGGCTGCCGATGCGTTAGCGGATAAACAAACCAACTTACTGGCCGAGCAGACTTTTTATCAAGGGTTGCAGTCTGGGCAGATGACGGCGGCAGATGTTTTGGCGACGCTTCAGAACCAGCTTGCCGCTAAGCAAACGGAATATAATAATGCTGACCCGGCAGACCAGCCCGACATCCAAACAGAAATAGATGACATTCAAAGCCAGATTGATAATTTCTCGCTGACCGATGAAGATGTTGCCGATAATGTGGATTATACCGATGTGTTGGCGGATATCGCGACAGAGCTGACTGATATTCAGTCGCAGATTGACAGCTTCGACTCCTCTGGCGACCCGGCAACTGTGACCAAAATCAATAATGAAATTGCATTTCTAGAAGCGAAAAAAGCCAATCTTAATCAAGGCTCTGTTGATGTGATTGTGGTGGAAGATATTTTTGCCGCAACGGGGCATATTTATACCAAAGCCGATAATTTGACTGGCACGAATACAGGCCAGCTCATTTCAAATCATGAGGTTTCGGTCACCATTCGCAATGATAGCAATTCGCCAATTGAAATTAGTGATATTGATGTGCCGCGCAGTCCGGGCGGGTCGATATATTTCAATGAAGTTCTGGTGCAGAGCCAGCAAGACATTGCTAATCTGAACAGAAATAATGACGCGCAAACCGATTTCGGCCTCACCTCATCGCCGGGTAACTTCACCACAAGCGTTCAAATTGATGGCCGATATAACCCGAATTCCTCAGCCTATAATCCTGATGTGAGCGTGCCAATAAAAGCTCCATCTATGATTTTAAGTGGCACCATAATGAACCGTGCCGGCAGTGTGAATGTGGTGAATAAAAATGGCTCCATTTATTCTGATGGCCAGATACAGGCGCGCCGCATTAAGGTAACCTCTGGTGGCGCATTCTTCGTTAATGATAAAACGCCAGGTATTTATAATGTTGGCGCCGCCCCCACAGCCGATACGCGCAGCAATAATAGCGACCCGCAAGGTTATGGTGATGTCGCTGCGGCGCGTACCGATAATATCGGCCAGCCCGATGCTGACCTTGGCGGGTGCACGGGCACGCCCTCTTATGCCATGCCGCATGATAATGGCGGGGTGAATAATAATACCGAAAGCTGCCATGTCGGCACAGTGAACCAAAGCGATGATGAGTCAGCGCGCCTATTTGGTGACGAAGTTTATATTGTTGCCAACACCATTAATGTTAACGGATTGATACAATCTGGTGTTGCGAATAAATCCATTACCATCAATGAAACCTATGATGCCTTTACCAATAATGATGGCGTATCGAATTATACGCTGGCAGATGTGGCGCTGGACTTGAACGGGGAAACTGGCGCCAATCGCGAGGGTATTGGCGGGGTAACGGCTGAATATAATGCGGCTGAAGATGTGATTGAGGTGTCGGGTCTTGAGGCCAAGGGCGGTAAGGTGACATTGGTCGGCAAGCTTATCAGCACTGGCAATGGCGAAATAAAAGTCCTTGATGGCTATGGCACTTTTAATGTCAATAATTTGTCCGATAAAGATGTCCGTATCAATTATGCCAATTTGGGTGAGGTCGAAGGCGTTGTCACCCTCATTGATGATGCCTTTGCCGATAGCAATGGCGTGCCGCGTGTGACTCAATATACGCGCATTGGGGATACATTGACTGTGCGCAATAATGTCGGCACCAATAGCTCAAACCCGACGGAGCTTGTCAGCTCAGCGGCGGGGCGCGATGCACAATATGCGGTCAAAGACGGCATGCGGTATTATTGGATTGAGGGTGAGTCACTTGATATTACGCGGGTTTATAGAACGGACCGCCGGAAAAAAGTATTGATTGGGATTAATATTGGTGAGGAAACCAATTTCCGCCCGCCAGCGAGTTCTTTCACCAGCCAAGAAATTCCTGCAGATATGTTGCCAAGCGCGGATTATGCGGCGATTGATACATCGGTCACTGATGATTATCGCTTCCGTATGCGCTATGACGAAACCTATTATGATATCAACACGGTGCGTGATCCTGACCCGCCAAGTTGCTATCGCGTCGGCGCAAGCTGGGCTCCGCTTTATGAAGACTGTAGTTGGACAAATGTCAGCACAGAAATCAGCCGCGGTTCTTTATTCTATTATCAAGATGTTTCGGCAGACCGCCAGATTGGCATTGAATTTATAGGCAGCGATACCGGCACATTTAATGTCACCTCTGGTAGCGGGATTCAAATTGGCGGGGAGATTAATGCAGTCAATACGGCGACAACCCTAACGGCAAATAATGGGGATATTACTGCCCTCAATAATAATGCGGTGATTGAGGTTGATGATGTGACGCTGAGCGCAACAGGCAGCATTGGTAGCGCCACGACGGCGCTCAAACTGGTGCAAGATGCCGCTGATACGATTACGGCGAGTGCTGGCAATGGGGTTTATTTAAGCTCAGAAAATGGTGATTTGCGCTTTGCCAGCCTCGTCAATAGCGCAGGCGATATTGACCTGCAAGCCAGTGAAAATATTTACCTCACCACGACAGATAATGCGTTGACGGGCGAGAATATAAATCTGCGGGCTAATTATGGCGAGCTGGCGGATCTTTCTGGCAACGCCATTCGGGTGAATACAGGCGATGGCACGCTGAGCGCTTTCTCGCGCGCAGGCAATATTGCGATTGTTGAAACACAAGGCGATTTACGCGTGCGCCAGATTGATACATTTGGCAATGTGTCGATTGCTGTGCCAACAGGCAGCCTGCTTGATGGCAATCAGGAGCAAACCGATGATGCGGCAACCCAAGAAGCGCTTTTGAGCCTTTGGGCTGATTTGCGGTTAACCGGTGATGATGCACTCACTAAGCGCAATGAACAAATGGTCTCTTATCGCCGCAGCATGGAACAGCTTTATGGCGATTATTGGGGTTTGAGAAATTTGACTCAAAATGCTGACGGGTCTTATTCAGCAGATGCTTATGATGCGAATTTCAATTATACAGTGACGGCTGAAGAGCGCGCCGAAATCGCCAACGGGAGTTTTGTGGCCCAGAGCAATGCGCTTTATCAAGACTATTGGCAATTGCGCGATGTGCAGCAAAATGCTGATGGGGATTATATCGCGCAGGCTTATAATCCGAACTTTATTTATGTGCCAACGGCTGAGGAAGAAACAGCCCTAAATAATGATCCAGATTTGATTGCCCAGCTTAAGCTCGATAAGCAAGCGCGCTACCAGCAGGGTTATGAACGCTTTGGTACGCTTGATTATAATCCGAGTTTTGATTTTACCAATATTGCGGTTGCGCAATATGAGGCATCTCGCGAAGCGCGCTACCAGCAGGCTTATGAAAAATTTGGTGATGCGGCCTATCAGCAGGGCTTTACTTATAGCGCGGGGGACACAGAAACCACCGCCCTCACGGCTGGCTTTGCTTGGGATCAAGAGCATTTAGAAGCGCCATTGCCAGGCCAAGCGTTTAAGGACATTACCGATACAAGCGCCTTTATTGAGGCCAGCAATATTATTGGTGACGATATTACTCTGTCGGTTGCTACAGGCAATATAGGGACTTTCACGGATACCACGCAATTCGAGATTGCAGATGTTTATGCCAAGCGCCTGACAGATGAGCAAAAAGTTCTGCTGGCCGCGGCGGAAGCTGATGATGTGGATTACAACCAAACAACCGGGCTTGTGACGCTGACGCAAAGAGATGATTTGGATATCCAAACCCGCAACGCAGACAGTGCTGTTATTGTAAGCGCGCCACAGGGTTATGCCTTTTTGGGCGGTGAAACCAGCGTCAATATCAGCTCATTTAATGTTTTTGGTGATTTGCGCCTCAAAGTGTCCGGCAATATTTATAATATTGCAGATGCGGGTGTGGTTGCGCTCAATTCTGATAATTTGGTCTTGGAGGCAGCTACAGGCAGCATTGGGGCAGGTGATAAATCATTGCTGATTGATATTGATGATGGCTACAGCCTGACGGCGCGGGCGCAAACAGGGCTTTGGCTTGAAGAGGCTGCCGGTGATGTGCGTGTCGGGCAGCTCTATTCGCCTAATGAAATTAACCTGATATCGCCAGGGGCAATTTATGATGCCAATGCGGATTTAATTACCGATATTAAGTCTAATGCGGTGACGCTTGTCGCGGCCAATTCGATTGGTGGGGTCGCGGCTGATGGGGATAGCGATACGCAAATTGGTCAAAAAGCATTAGATTTGGCAACCACCAGCCTGACGGAGTCAAGATTTACCCTGACATCACAAAATGCAGGCGCCGCGCTGTATAATGCGTTTGGCACGCAATTACGCCTCACCCAGCTTTCAACGCAAAATGATATTGCGCTTATGGCCATTGGTGATGCGCGCATTGGCGGTGAGGTGAACACCAATGGTCATGATTTTGGTATGATAGGCTTCTCCGATATTGTGTTTGATGATGAAGACAATGCCGTTTTCCGAAATACAGCTGTTAATTTAAGCGCAACGGCCAATATGCAGATTGATACGCGCTTGGAGACGCAGGGCGGCAATCTGACGATGGATATTGTTGGTGCTTTCGGGCAAAGCGCAACCGGTGAGATTTTAACCGGCGGCGGTAATCTCAATGTCACAAATGGCGGTGGCACAACCCTAAGCGGCACAGTGCAAACGGCAGGTGGCGATGTAACGGCGACCATTGCTGACAGCATGACTCTCAACGGCACAATGACCACAGCAGGTGGCGATGTAACGGCGGCCATTGCCGACAGCATGACTCTCAACGGCACAGTGAATACAAATAGCGGCAATCTGACGATGGATATTGTTGGTGCTTTCGGGCAAAGCGCAACCGGTGAGATTTTAACCGGCGGCGGTAATCTCAATGTCACAAATGGCGGTGGCACAACCCTAAGCGGCACAGTGACCACAGCAGGTGGTGATGTAACGGCGACCATCGGCAATGAGCTGACATTATCAACCACTGCGCGGGTGGTGACAGCAGGTGGTGATGTAACAGTCAATGCGAATGATGGGTTTGACCAGACTGTTAATATGCGCGACCAAGCTTTGCTAGATGTGGGCGCGGGCCGCGTGTTGATAGAGGCGAGCGGGCAGGTGCTGCTCACAGGTTTGCGCACGGCGGCGGCTGGCGATGATGCGGTGACGATACGGGCGTTTGATATCCAGCAAGGTGGTGATGCGCGGCCGGATATTTTGCAAACGGGCACAGGGCGCGTGAACCTGCTGGCAAACCGTTATATTAATCTCAACAATATAACCAATAATAATAGCGCTAATTTGCGCTTGGCAGTTGGCGGCAAATCAGGCCTGCCTGAAGTGCGCACTGGCGCGGTGATGTTGGGTCTTATGTCTGATGCGGGCATTGTCTTTGACCAGCTTTATGCCGACCATGCGGGTATTGATGCGCCCAATAGCACATATTTCAAAATCACCAGCGGCATCACACAAGAAGATATTTACATCACATCCGCGCAAATGAATGCCCGACTGGGGCGCTTAAAAGAGCGCAGTTTAGAGCCGTCGCGCTGGATTGCCGATGGGCAGGCGCGCTCTTTCTTTGATACGGCAGCGCTCAGCTTTGGTGGGCGTGAAGAGAATTATACGGTGACAGGTTCTGGGGATTATTTAACCAATCCTAATTCTGTCTTGTTCTATGATTTCCTTTATGACGACCCTAATATTTCTAGCAATGGCCTCGCGGTGACATGGAGTCCGCGTTATGTATTGGCGCGCGCAGAAGCGGAACGCCAGCGCATCGACCAGCGTATGACCATGACGCTATATAATATGCTGGACGGGGCGGATTATGTTTCAAATCTCAACCAGACCAATGCCTTTATCAATCGGGTTGATGCGCGCTTGAACGCGATAGAAACAAATGAGAATTTACTTGATTTGGTGAATACGCCATTGCCGCCTGCTGTTTTGCAGAACCAGCTTAATGGCCAGCTTAATGGTCAGCTTAATGGTCAGGGTAATTTTAATTTTGATAATATTACAATTAACCCATTTGACTGGCTGACCCCCGCACCAGCCGAGCCAAATGGTTTTGTCAATTTATCAGCGCTGACAGAGCCTGAGGAAACCCCCGCGCGCTAAACTGTTGCAACCTAAACTGTCGCGGATAATAAAGTAATGGTGTCATCAGGCATGCTGAACAGCTCTCTTTGACCGTTCATAAACAGCGCCGCTAATTCCTGTGAGCTATAAAAATGCCGGCTTTGGAAGCCTGCCTGCTCTAAGCGCTCATCAAGCATTTCAACCGTATATTGATTGATCATTGGCTCGCCCATTTCTGAAACAACTTTGTTGAGATGCACAAGGCTATCAGGCTCAAATTCTTTTGATTGCGCATAATCAGGCATTAAAAAATCCATCACCAAGCGGCTGCCAGGCGCAAAACTGCCAAGCTCTTTGAAGCCAGCGATTGTGCTTTCATCGGTCAGATACATCACCACACCAAGCCATGACATGACCGTGATACGACTGCGGTCTATCCCGGCCTGCGCCAGCGCATCGGGCAGGGTTTGAGTTTCAAAATCAACCCCGATGAAATGCAGGTTTTCAGGAATGGTGATACCCGCATTTTCGAGCGTTTTCTTTTTCCATTTCTGGGTTTCTGGGTGGTCGATTTCATAAATCGGGCAGTCTTTGAGCAAAGCCGCATAGCGATAGGCGGTTGTATCCAGCCCTGCCCCTAAAATAATCACCTGCTCCGCGCCTTCTTGCATCGCCGCGAGCAGCTCTTCTTCAAACAATCGCGAGCGCATGCACACAGCATGGGCCGAGCGTAAAACAAATAGCTCGGCTGTTTCTTTGTCGCTCAGGGCGGTGAAAAGCTCAACCACGCCCTGATAATGGTGCATTAACTCGGTTTCATTGGCGGCGCCAGAAAGCGCTAATGCAACATTATCATGTAAAATTTTTGGTTCCGGCGCGGTTAAAAAATGATGTGCGCGCATAACGGCAGTCATTTTGGCTGTTTGACTTGGTTCCCCAGCTTGCATTTTATCCCTCCTGTTTTTCTTTAACAGTAACAGGTCAGAAAACCCTGTCCATATAAATAAACGACATTGTCGGTTCAGCTTTACCCGGCCTGCATTTTGCCCTAACTTTTTAAGAGATGCATTGTGCTGCTGCTGAATTTGATTGGTTGGCTGTCAGGGCAAAATTGTGGAGAATAATCATGAGTGGCGGCACGAAACCAATAATTTATTATCACGGCTGGATTGTTCTTGCCGCTTGCTTTCTCTGTTCAATGGTTATTGTTGGCGGCACAATCTATAGTTATCAGTTTTTTGTGATTCCCATCACGCAAGAATATCAAATAAGCCGTAGCACTGTTTCAACCGCTTATATCGCTTTATTGGTGGGGCTGGCTTTATGGTCGCCTTTCATGGGCCGCTTGCTCGATAAAATACCTGTGCAATATGTGTTTGTGACGGGTGGGGTGGCCTATGCGCTGGGCTATAGCGTGATTGCATTGAGCCAACAGCTTTGGATTATGCTGGCGGCGATTTTTTGTCTGGTCGCGCTGGCGGTGAGTTGTGCGGGCGGGATTGCGTCAAATGCGGTGACCTCGCGATGGTTCCAGAAAAGGCGCGGGCGTGCTTTGGGCATGGTTTCTGTCACCTCTTCGGCGGGCGGCTTTGTCATGACACCGATTGTGGTTTGGCTGCTTGGTACGCAAGACTGGCGCAGTTCATTAATGATTGTTGGTTGGGCAACCTGCCTGATTATTTTAGCCACCGCTTTGGTGTTTATCCGCACGAAGCCAGAAGCGCGACACTTAGCGGGTTTTGATGAATTTGACACTCCAAACGCGCCCGCAAACCCAGAGTCACAGGCACCAAACACAGGCATAAACCCTGATGAGCAAAGCTGGAGTTTTAAGGCTTTATTGCGGGAGCGCAATTTCTGGTTGCTGGTTCTTGGTGCCGGGCTTTTGCTGGGCAGTGACCAGGCCATGCTGACCTCAAAATACCCATTTCTGATTGATAGTGGCCTGAGTGCCGCTCAAGCGGCGACGATTATCACCAGCATGATTTTTTCAGCTGTCATTGGCAAGTTGGTTATTGGCTATATGGCGGATTATTTCGATATTCGGCATTTATTCGCCTTGGTTGCGGTTTTTCATATTGGCCTTTTGCTTGTATTTCTTGGGCGGCCCGGCTTTTATGGCATTTTGGCATTTGCGTCTGTTTTTGGCGCGGCGGTTGGCGGGATTTACCCTGTCTGGACGACACTCACAGCCAAAGCTTTCGGCACCAAAAGCATTGGTTTGGTTTTTGGTTTTAGCGCGCCTTTTATGCAGCTTTTATCGGTGGTTTTTGTGCGTTTTATTTCTGAAGTCCACAGCGTCACTGGCAGTTATGACCCGGCCTTTATAGCGTTTTTGATAACCTCATTCATCTCATTGGTGCTGATATATTTGATGCGCTTGCCAGAATAGTTTTTTGATTTTCTTTGCTTGTTTGTGTAGCCTATTTGAAAAAGGGAGGAAGCACTTATGAATAGACGAGATTTTATGGCCGCCCTAGGGGCTGGCACATTTTTTGCCCTGATGCCGGGCCAGCGAAGCTATGCGGCCAGCAAGGCCGATTTAGCCCATCTTGATTTAATGGATACCGCAGCGGCAATCGCGGCGGGTGATGTTTCTATGATGGAAGTCACCTATGCCGCAATGGACCGGATAGACGCGCTTGACCCACAACTCAATGCGGTGGTCACCAAGTCTTATGATTATGGTTTGCGGCAATTGGCCAAAGGGCGGCAAGGTCCCTTGGCGGGTGTGCCATATTTGCTGAAAGACCTGAACCCGTTGGCAGGTGTGCGGTTAACCAATGGCTCGCGGCTCTTCTCAAGCTATACGGCACAGAAAAATTTTCCATTCACCGATAAGGTTTTGGAAACTGGGGTTGTGATTTTAGGCAAAACCAACACACCAGAATTTGGGCTCATGCCGACAACCGAGCCGATTGCCAATGGGCCCTCGCGCAACCCTTGGAACACAGAATATTCAACAGGTGGCTCGTCAGGTGGTGCGGCAGCAGCGGTTGCGGCGCGTATGGTGCCAGCGGCGGGCGCAAGTGATGGCGGCGGCTCTATCCGTTTTCCGGCCTCGGCCTGTCATTTGTTTGGCATTAAACCAAGTCGTGGACGGTTTGGCGGTCAAAATAACCCCAGACGCTTGGTGGATCTTTCTGTCAAACACACGATAAGCCGCACGGTGCGCGATAGTGCTTATTTGCTAGCGCTGACCGAAAATGGTGAGGGCGCGACCCTGCCCCCAATTGGGTTTATTGAGGGGCCGAGCAATCAAAAACGCAAAATTGCTTTGTCTTATAATGTGCGCGAAATCACACCTGATGCGGATACAAAACGGGTGGTGGGGCGTGTTGCAAAGGCGCTAGAGAAACTCGGGCATGAGGTTGAGCTGGTCAATAAAACACCGCATGATGACCCTGTTTTTCAGGATTTGTTCACCAAGATTTGGGCAAGCGGGGCGCGTGATTTATTGGCGGTGGCTGAAAAAATGATTGGCATGCCAGCAACAAAAAGCAAATTGCTGGAACCCAATACGCTGAAAATGATTGAAATGTTCGCGCCCATCACCTCTGATGACAGCCAGTTTGTCAAAGACACCATCATACGCCTTCAGGGTGAGATGAATGATTTCATGGCAAATTATGATGCATGGCTCACGCCCATGTCGCCAATGGCGACCCCCAAACTCGGTTATTTTATTGCTGATTTACCAGCCGAAGAGCTTATGGACCGCTCGGCGCATTTTGCCAGCTATACTCCAATCCATAATGCGCTTGGCACAACAGCTATGTCGGTGCCGGGTGGGTTTAGTTCAAATAATATCCCAATGGGTGTGCAGATTGCCGCCAATATTGGGCAAGAAGCCGTGCTGCTTGATTTGGCCTATCAGCTAGAGGCCACAATTCCATGGGGTGACCAAATGCCCCCGATTGTTGCGGGCTAAAGCGCTAACAGAGATATAAAAAGAGCCATAAAAAATGACCCGCTTTTTCAAGTGGGTCATTTGTTTTTTGGGTTCGCAAAACTATGCTAAAGGCTTATTTGCCTTTCCAGTTGGGTGGGCGTTTTTCTGCAAAAGCGGTGGCGCCCTCAATCGCGTCTTCGCTGGCAAAAACCTGCATGGTCATGGCTTCTTGCTTTTGCCACATTTCCGCCTGCGCCCATTCCTCTGAATTGACGATAATGTCCTTACTAACGGCAACCGCTAGCGGGCCATTGGCGCTGATACGCCCGGCCAGTTCTTTGGCCGCTGCCAGCGCTTGGCCAGAGGCGACGCTTTGATTGATAAGCCCAACTTGTAAAGCGCGCTGCGTATCGATAAAGTCCCCCGTCAGGGCAAGCTCAAGGGCAAACCGTGGGCTGACTTGTTTGGGCAAACGCAACAAGCCGCCACCGGCTGCCACCAGCCCGCGCTTGGCTTCAGGTATCCCAAATTTGGCATCTTCAGCGGCCACAATTAAGTCGCAGGTAATCGCCAGCTCAAACCCGCCTGCCAGCGCATAGCCTTCAATGGCGGCGATGAGCGGTTTTTTGGGTGGTGCTTGCACAACGCCAGCAAACCCGCGCCCTTCAACCATTGGCATTTCGCCTGAAACAAAGCCTTTTAAGTCCATGCCCGAACAAAATGTGCCGCCCGCCCCTGTGATGATGGCCACGCGAATATCGTCATTATTGTCCAATTCGTCCATCGCCGCCGCGATATGCTCTGCAACAGCCTTATTTACCGCATTTTTCGCCTCTGGGCGGTTAATGGTGATGGTCATTACGCCATTTTCTACTTCTGTTAAAACCGGATCGCTCATTGTATTTTCCTCTGGATACGCTAGTTTTAGGAACAGTCAGTCTAGCGGGTTTACTGGATTTTGAAAGTCATAAAAGGGGAAGAAAATGCAAAAAAACAAATTAGGTAATACGGATATTCTGGTTTCCGAAATTTGTCTTGGCACCATGACATGGGGGCGACAAAACACAGAAGAAGAAGCTTTTGAGCAGATGGATTACGCGCTTGAGCAAGGTGTAGATTTTTTTGATACTGCTGAACTTTACCCCATACCGCCTGAAGCAGAAACACAAGGGCGCACAGAAACCATGATTGGCAATTGGTTCGCTGCGCGTGGCAATCGCGACAAAATTATTCTGGCCTCAAAAGTCACGGGCCGGTCTAGTCTGACATGGTTTCGCGATGATGGCGCGCCTACTGAGCTCAGCGAAGCCCAGATACACGAAGCGATTGATAAAAGCCTTGAGCGCTTGCAGACAGACTATATTGACCTTTATCAATTGCATTGGCCGGACCGGCCCATCAATCTTTTCGGCGGGCAGGGTTACACGCATCACGGTGATGAACTCAACCGCATTGAAGACACGCTGGGTGTTTTAGAGGGGCTGGTCAAAGCAGGTAAAATCCGCACTTTTGGTCTGTCAAATGAGACCCCTTGGGGGATTATGAAGTTTTTGCATTACGCCCAAGTGAACGCGCAAAGCCAGATTGTATCAGTGCAAAACGCCTATAATTTGCTCAACCGGATTTATGAATATGGCGCGTCAGAAATTTACCATCGCGAAGGTGTTGGCCTGCTGGCCTATAGCCCGCTTGCGCAGGGTTATCTATCGGGTAAATATCTCAATGGGGCGATACCGCCTGGGTCGCGCAAATCAATCGCCAATCGTTTGCAGCGCTATGAAACACCAGGCGCGGAAGAGGCGATTGTCAAATATCTAGCCATTGCTGAAAAATATGGCCTCGACCCATCTCAAATGGCGAATAAATTTGTCACCACGAGACCCTTTGTCACCTCTAATATTATTGGCGCGACAACAATGGAACAATTGCGTTTAGCGATTGGCTCGAATGATATTGATTTGAGTGATGAGCTGTTGGCAGAAATTGAAGCGGTGCATATACGCGCCCCTAATTTATGCCCTTAATCTAAAAACGCGCGGCGCATATTTTCAATATCCTGCGCCTCCAGATCAAGGCCGCGATAGAGATAATCATCAAAGCTCTTATACTCTGTGTGAATGGTTTCAAATGCCGCCGCCAGATAGTCCTCATGCACGCCTAAAATGGGCTTGAGTTCCTCATAGCTGGCCTGGCTGTTAATGCGTGTGGTCAGCTCTTCATATTTCAGCTGGCTATTGGCTTCTAGGTGAATATTGGTTTGCAGATAATCAGCCAGCACATCTTCTTCCCCCACCCCAAGAATGGTAAGAATAAGCGCGGCACCAAACCCTGTGCGGTCTTTGCCTGCCATGCAATGAAACATAAGCGGTGTGTTTTGAGATTGGGCGACAATTTTTAGAAACTGAGCAAAGGGTTGGCGGTGTTGGCGCACAAAATTGCGATTGGCCTCAACCATAATATCGTGTAAGTCGCGCCCCAGAAGCTGGCCGCTGGCAATGGCCTGCCATAGCGCATCAACAAATGCGCCATCTTCAAAAACAGGTAATTTAACAGTTTCAATCTGGCTTTCTTTGGGCAGACGAGACGGCGCGGCAGTGCGCTCATTTTCGGAACGAAAATCAATAATATGTTTCAGCTGTAGGCGATTGAGAAATTTCAGGTCTTCATCTGTCAGATTGGACAAACGGTCAGAGCGATATAAATGCCCCCATTTAACCTGTTTCCCCTCATCGGTTTGGTAGCCACCCATATCACGAAAATTATGCGCACCTTCAAAAAACAACCGGCGGTGTTTGGGGCGTTCCTCAGAGGGTAACTCATGCGCAATAGGGCGCGTTTCTGCTGCAGTCATGAGGTTTATTCCTTAACTCTTAATTTGACTCTCAATATGTTGCCGCCTGACTAGCCCGTCCAGCCAATCTAACACCGGCGCGCCATAATCACTTCGTTCGAGCATGTTTAGTTGTAACATGCTTGTGCCAGCCCCTTCCAGCAACAAAATAAAATGCCGAGATAATTCTTGCGCTGTCATTGTGGTTGTCAGCTTTTTATCATTTTGCCGCTTCATCAAGGTAAATTTTTGCGCGTAAAAAGCTTCTGTTTCCAAGAAACTCTTTTTCATTTCGGCGCGCAACTTAGGGTGGCTCGCTCGAAACGCAAAAAGATTAAGCCGTGCGCGCCACCACAAATCCATCTTATCTGTGAGCGGCAAAATTTGTTTGACGGTTTCTCGTAATTCAACAAGCGGCTCTTGCGGAGAAATATGACGCAGTTTTGGCCGCCATTGTGGGTTGATTTGCGCGGTTAAAATCGCGGTGAGCAAATCTTCCTTTTGCGGGAAATGATAACTCACTGTGCCAACCGAGCAATCAACCCGAGCTGCCAATGCGCGATAGGTCAGAGCTTCAAGCCCTTTTTGTGCCAAAATCTGATAGCCGCCCGCCAATAAAGGCTCAATACCAGAGCGTTTTATCGGGGGCGCGGGCGGGGTCATGATTTTATAAAGCCGCGTTCAATCAGTGCTTCAATAATCATATCGGCGGCCTCTTCGGGGGATTGCGTCACTGTGTCAATTGTGATTTCTGGATTCTCAGGCGCCTCGTAAGGGCTATCAATGCCTGTGAAGTTTTTCAGCTTTCCGGTGCGGGCTTTTTTATACAGCCCTTTCGGGTCGCGTTCTTCGGCCACCTCAAGCGGGGTTTGAATATATATTTCAATAAAGGCTTCATCACCGACACGCTCGCGTGCCATTTGCCGCTCGGCACGGAAAGGCGAAATGAAAGAAACAAGCGTTATCAAACCTGCATCGACCATTAGGCGCGACACTTCTGAAATTCGGCGAATATTTTCAATCCGGTCCGTGTCGGTAAAACCTAAATCGCGGTTTAGGCCATGCCGGACATTATCGCCATCTAAAACAAATGTATGGCGTCCACGCGCATAAAGTTTCTTTTGCACGGCATTGGCTATGGTCGATTTGCCCGAACCAGACAGGCCGGTGAACCAAAGCACAACGGGTGACTGGCCTTTTTGTTCAGCATTGGCGGTGCGGTCAATATCCAGAGCTTGCCAGTGAATATTGGCGGCACGGCGCAGGGCAAAATGTAAAAAGCCCATGCCGACTGTATTATTGGTGCTGCGGTCAATTAAAATAAACCCACCCATATCGCGGTTTTGGCTATAGGGGTCAAAGGCCACCAGCCGGTCCAGTGATAATGTGGTGACCCCAATCTCGTTCAGCTCTAAGGTTTTGGTCGCCAATTGCTCCATCGAATTTATGTTCAGCTTATGTTTGGGTTGGCTAATTGTGGCCAGCGCGTTATTGGTGCCAATCTTCATCACATAGGGACGGCCCGGCATGAGCTTCTGGTCGTCCATCCATAAGATAGTCGCTTCAAATTGGTCAGAGACTTCAGCCGGCTGGTCGGCGGAGGCCATAACATCGCCACGCGAAATATCAATTTCATCAGCCAGACACAAGGTCACCGATTGGCCCGCAATCGCTTCATCAAGGTCACCATCTTGGGTGACAATACGGGTGACGATGGACTCTTTCGCGCTCGGCAAGCTTTTAATGCGGTCACCTGGCCGCACGGAGCCGCTCACAATCAATCCTGAGAACCCCCGGAAATCCAGATTGGGTCGGTTAACCCATTGCACCGGCATGCGGAAAGGCTGGTTCAGTGTCTCATCATCAACCTCGACAGATTCTAGAAAATGCATCAGCGTTGGGCCGTCATACCAAGATGTGTGATAGCTCGGCTCGGTCACATTATCACCTTGCAGGGCAGATAAAGGAATGGCTGTTACTTTGTCAAAATTCAGATTTTCGGCAAAAGCGTCAAACTCGGTTTGGATTTTGGTAAATACCTCTTCGCTAAAATCCACCAAATCCATTTTATTTATCGCCAGTACGACATTGCGAATGCCAAGTTGCGAGACAATAAATGCATGGCGGCGGGTCTGGGTCATAATGCCCTGGCGCGCATCAATCAATAAAACCGCAAGCTGGGCGGTTGAGGCCCCTGTTGCCATATTGCGGGTATATTGTTCATGGCCGGGTGTGTCGGCGACAATAAATTTGCGTTTATCGGTCGAGAAAAACCGGTAAGCCACATCAATGGTAATCCCTTGCTCACGCTCTGCCGCCAGACCATCAACCAGCAGGGCAAAGTCTATCTCGCCATTTTGCGTGCCCATTTTTGCGCTGTCAGATTCAAGCGCATCAAGCTGGTCTTCAAAAATCATTTTGGACTCATATAGCAAGCGGCCAATCAAGGTTGATTTGCCGTCATCGACGGAGCCGCAAGTGATAAAGCGCAACATGGATTTATTTTCATGCGCTTTGAGATAGGCCTGAATATCTTCAGCAATAAGGTCGGATTGGTGGGCCATTAGAAATACCCCTCTTGTTTTTTCTTTTCCATCGAGGCGGATTGGTCATGGTCAATGACGCGGCCTTGGCGCTCAGATGTTTTGGTCAGTAGCATTTCTTGAATAATATCTTCCAGCGATGCGGCGGTGCTTTCAACTGCACCCGTCAGCGGATAGCAGCCAAGCGTGCGGAACCGAACCGATTTCATTTCAGGCTTTTCGTCAGGCGCCAGCGGCATGCGGTCATCGTCAACCATAATCAAGGCGCCGTCACGCTCAACCACAGGGCGCATATCTGCAAAATAAAGCGGGACAATCGGGATTTGTTCTAAGTAAATATATTGCCAAATATCCAGCTCCGTCCAATTTGACAGCGGGAAAACACGAATGCTTTCGCCGGCCTGTTTGCGTGCATTATAAAGCGACCAAATTTCTGGACGCTGGTTTTTGGGGTCCCATCGATGCTGTTGCGAGCGAAACGAAAACACCCGCTCTTTGGCGCGGCTTTTTTCTTCATCTCGCCGTGCGCCGCCAAAGGCCGCATCAAAGCCATATTTATCCAAAGCCTGTTTCAATGCTTGTGTTTTCATCACATCTGTATGGTGTTGCGAGCCATGTGTGAAGGGGCCAATATTGTCAGCCAGACCTTCTGGGTTGGTGTGGGTGAGCAATTCCAGGCCAAGCTTGGCAACCAAATCATCACGAAAGCGGATCATTTCCTTAAACTTCCAGCCCGTATCCACATGCAAAAGCGGGAAAGGCGGTTTGGACGGGTAAAAGGCTTTCATCGCCAAATGCAGCATGACGGCACTGTCTTTGCCCACCGAATATAGCATGACTGGATTTTCGGTCTCGCTCACCACTTCGCGCATAATATGAATGGACTCAGCTTCAAGCCTTTGTAAATGTGTCAACATAAGTGTGTCTCCTATGGGGCTAAGCTAGGGGGTTGACATCAGGTGGTCAATCAATATTCGTACAAATGTACGAATATATCCAAAATAAAAAAGCCAAACCAAACGCCCCAGCCCAAAATTCAGCCATTCGCAGCTATTGACGCGGCTTGTTTTACACCCAAAAACCTGCCAAACTGAGCACCTTAAAGATATCAAAGGGGGATATAATGACACTGGTTATCGAAAAAACATCCGATTTGCCATCTTATGTTGGCAAGGAGCTGGGCAAATCAGATTGGTTTGCGGTGGAGCAGGACCGCATCAATCTTTTTGCTGACGCAACGGAAGACCATCAATTTATTCATATTGATGAAGAAGCTGCAAAATTGACGCCATTTGGCACCACCATTGCGCATGGGTTTTTGACACTTTCGCTGGTGCCGCGATTGGTGCAGGATATTTATCGTGTCGCTGATGTCAAAATGGGGGTGAATTATGGCCTCAACCGCGTGCGTTTTCTCAATCCGGTCAAAGTCGGCTCACGCGTTCAGGCTTCGGCAACCATTAAAGAGGTTGGGGAAGCCGCTGGCGGCACACAGGTTATTTTAGAAGTGACCATTGCCATAGAGGGCGAAGAAAAACCCGCATGCGTGGCGGAATTTATTTCACTGGTTTACGCCTAAAGCAAATTGGTCTTGCGGGCTAGTGCCGGAAATGGCGCATGCCCGTAAAGACCATTGCCAGCCCCGCTTCATCAGCGGCGGCAATAACCTCATCATCACGAATAGACCCGCCCGGCTGGATAATCGCCGTTGCGCCTGCTTCTGCTGCTGAAAGCAAACCATCAGCAAAGGGGAAAAACGCATCAGACGCCACCACAGAACCTTGCGCCAGTGGCGTGCTTTCGCCTGCTGCATCAGCCGCGTCTTGCGACTTGCGCGCTGCAATGCGCGAGCTATCCAATCGACTCATTTGCCCAGCCCCAATACCGACAGTCGCGCCGTCCTTGGCATAAACAATAGCGTTTGATTTCACATGCTTGGCAACACGAAACGCAAACAGTAAATCAGCCATTTCTGCATCTGTTGGCTGGCGCTTGGTCACGGTTTGGACATCTTGCGCGCTGATATGGCCATTATCGCGATTTTGTACCAAATAACCGCCAGACACGGAACGCACAGACAGACCAGCCGCCAACGGGTCTGGCAATCCATGAGTGAGCAAAAGACGGAGGTTTTTCTTGGCCGCAATAATGTCACGCGCTTCATCATCTGCCTCAGGGGCAATAATGACTTCCGTAAAAATTTGTGTAATGGCTTGCGCGGTTGGTGCATCAAGCGGCTGGTTCATCGCAATAATGCCGCCAAATGCGCTGACCGGATCGCATTTCAACGCTTTCGCAAATGCATCGGCTAAATCACCACCAGTTGCAACCCCGCACGGATTGGCATGTTTGATAATCGCGCAGGCCGCCATTTGAGCCGGGTCAAATTCAGCGACCAATTCAAAAGCGGCGTCTGTGTCATTGATGTTATTATAAGAAAGCTCTTTGCCTTGAATTTGCGTGGCGCTGGCAACACCGGGTCGTTGTTCACCCGATACATAAAACGCGGCATGCTGATGCGGGTTTTCGCCATAGCGCAAAGTCTGGCGCAATTGCCCGCCAACCGCGCGAAAATCTGGCGCTTGTTCATCAAGCTGGTCAGCCAGCCAATTAGAAATAGCCGCATCATAGGCGGCGGTGCGGGCATAGGCTTTTTGCGCCAATTTTTTGCGTAAGGCTAAACTTGTGGCGCCCTTTTGCGCCGACATCTCCGCCAGCACCGTGTCATAATCTTGCGCCTCAACAATCACCGTCACATCGGCATGGTTTTTGGACGCAGCGCGGATCATTGCAGGCCCGCCAATGTCGATATTTTCAATACAGGCATCATAATCACCACCCGCCGCGACGGTTTGCTCAAACGGGTAAAGGTTAACCACCAGCAAATCAATGGCCTGAATATCATGTGCTTGCATGGCTTGTTGGTGGGTTTCATTATCGCGCACCGCCAACAGTCCACCATGCACCATGGGATGCAATGTCTTGACCCGCCCGTCCATCATTTCCGGAAAACCTGTCAGCTCAGACACATCTTTGACCGCCAAACCGGCTTCTGCGAGCATTTTTGCCGTGCCGCCAGTGGAAACAAGTTCAACGCCATGTGCCAGAAGCCCTTGAGCAAATTCTAAAAGACCGGTTTTGTCGGACACAGATAAAAGTGCGCGTTGGATAGGACGTGATGACTGGTTTGACATAATTACTCCTCAGCTTTGGTCGTTATATCACGGGCATATGCCTTGCGGTTAGCATGGGCGCGGCGGGGAATCAACCCGCCAATCGCGCGCCATAAGATTTATCAACAGGCGATACCCGTGAGATTAACGCATTAGTTTAAGACCCCATTTTAATGAAAATTGAGACGCGTCAAAAACCCCTTCAAGACAAATTTGCTGGGTTTGGCGTGGTACACCATTTTGTCCCATATAGACACTTTCCGACAGGCTCATTTTGGCTTTATCGGCCTCAATCAAGAACTGCCAACCTTCGCGATTGGGCAGCGCCAATAAAACGCTGTTTTTATTCTTGGTCAGTGACGCTTTGACATTGGGGTGCAGGTGAAAGCGCAGGGTAAATTCGACTGGCTTAGTCTCTGCTTGTGATCCACGAAAAATCAACTCTTCGCCACGAATATCTTCACCGCTCAAATCAACATAAAGGCGGCGATGCATTTCTAAATGCAAGTCAGGCTTATAAAGATCATGACTGGTTTCAAGCCAAATGGCATTGGGGTCCTCAAGGCGTTTGGCGGTGACGCGTGGCGATTTAGAATGATGTGGCCCTGTGTTGAGGCTCAACATAGAATGCGCCGCTGGTTGGCGCGATGCTTCCTGCCAAAGCGGGCCATGCACATAATTTGTACCACAATTAACCCATAAACGCTGCCCGCCCCGCGAAAGCTCCATGGCGCAGGGCGCATTTTCTTGCGACCCTGCCGTGCTGCCAGTATTGACAAAAACCAGCGTTTTACCAGCTGCAATACGATGATATTGACTGTCCGAAAGCACGCCATGATTTATCGCCTGCGTCGCGCCTGATAGTTTGATTAAGCTGGCCAGCCCGTTTTTGGTTAAGCCAGTAAAACACCCCGCCTCTAATCCGCCTTGAAAAACCGATAATTTACCATCTGCATGGCGCATAAATTTTAAGCCTTGCCCAATTTGTTTAATGGCCGTCACCAAAGTTTGCGGCAAATTAAGTTTGCGCTCTTGCAGGGTGTTTTTGATTTCTATTAAAACCGGCAACACCCATAATAAAGCATCAGGCGCGCGCGATTTATGCAGGCCGTCACTGGCGACTTGTTTTTTCAGCTCGCGGGTCAGCGCGGCAATGGCGTGGTTAAGCTGGCTGGTGCCATTGGCCAAGGCAAAACAACTATAGGTATAACCGCAAGCAGCAATCAAACGCGGCAGGCCATCTGGCGTATGGTTTATCATTTTAGACAAATAGCGTGCTTCTGTGGTCAGGCGTCTCAGAAAATCAATATTTTGCTGGTTGGTCAGTAAGGGGGCAATGTTTTTGCTGCACGCACTCAGCGCCACGAAGCGCCGGGCTAAAATATCCCCCCGCCAAGCGAGGCTGGGGGTATAATTTTTTTGGTGCAACCAATGCGATATGGAAGCGCGGGTCATCATATCGGCTTGCGGGCTTTCAATCATGCAAATATGCACCAGCCAGTCAAAGGCATAAAGTTCAGCCAGCCATGCATCATTTGGGGGCGGGCAGTCAAAGGGCAGATTTTTTTGCCCGCGCAATATCGCGCCCTTTAACGGATAATCACCCGCCAGCCAAGCCAGCCCTAAATCTCGATTATTTGGTAAAAGCGTTTTGGGAAACGGGCGAATGAGGTCATCTGCTTCCCCTTGCTCAAAATATTTTTGATAGAATTTTTGGGTTAATAATGCGCTGGTTTTTGTAACCAAACCGTTTTGGGAAAAGAGGCCGCGAGAGAAAAAATGACCAATTTGGGGCGCGTTGCTCATAGCTGATGCGTCCCCTTTGCTCAGCCTCTTAGGGCTTTAATATTTTCTGCATAAGCGTTTGGCCCACCAGCAAAACTCGCAGTGCCTGCTACCAGAACATCAGCGCCTGCTGCAATAATTTGCGCGGCATTGTCACGGTTCACCCCGCCATCGACTTCCAGCTCAATCGGGCGGCCTGTTTTTTCAATCATCAAGCGCAGGGTTTTGATTTTATCCAGCTGGCTATCAATAAAAGATTGCCCGCCAAAACCAGGATTAACAGACATGACCAAGATAAGGTCAATATCCCCCATGAGCTCTTCGACCATGCTGACAGGGGTCGCCGGATTAAGCGATACACCGACTTTACACCCTGCGGCTTTAATAGCTTGCGCTGTGCGGTGCGGGTGCGGGCCAGCTTCAGGGTGGAAGGTAATAATATCCGCCCCTGCTTTGGCAAATGCATCAATGTAATGATCGACTGGCGCAATCATTAAATGCACATCAAGCGGTTTGGTAGCATGCGGTTTAATGGCCGCAACCACATTGGGGCCAATGGTTATGTTCGGCACAAAATGGCCGTCCATCACATCAACATGCACATAATCGCACCCCGCCTCACAAATGGCCGCGACCTCCTCGCCCAATTTGGCAAAATCAGCCGACAAAATAGAGGGAGAAATTTTTACATATGTTTCAGGATAATCAGTCATGATGGTTCATTCAGGCCCGCTTAAATATCTTAACTGATTATGGCATAAAACATGTCGCACTTCCAGACAAGAGCGAGCGGTATCTGGCTGGCTTTTATATTTTTTTTGTTAAAAGCGCAGCATAAAACCCGTCCATGCCGCCGGCCTCCATCATATGGGCAGGGGTGGTGCGCAGGCTGCCATCTGCCTGCACAAGCGCCTGCTCGATAGCGCGCTCTGGCAAATAAGGGCTGAGGCTGATTTGGGTCATGTCAGGCTGTTGTGCCAAAAAGGCTTTGATGCGCGCCTCTCCCTCTTGGGTGTCGAGTGAGCAGGTGCCATATATCATCAACCCGCCTGGTGCGAGCCATTGATAAGCTTGGTGCAAAAGACTGTCTTGCAGGTTGATAAGTTTTTTGACATATCCTGGGCGCCGGTGTCTGGGCAGGTCGGGGTGGCGGCGTATGGTGCCGCTTGCCGAACATGGCGCATCAAGCAGAATGGCATCAAAACTTTCTGTTGCCTGCCAGCTCATCGCATCGGCGCAAACAAGTTTTGCCGATAATTTCGTGCGGGCCAGATTATCTTTCAGCCGCGCCAGCCGCGTCTCGGATATATCAAGCGCTGTTACATCAAAACCGGCAGCGGCCAATTGGAGGGTTTTGCCACCTGGGGCGGCACATAAATCAAGCACTTTTAAGCCCGTCTTTTTATCAATATCTTTATCAATATCTTTATTAGTGTTTTTGTGGGTTTGTTGCAGGGCGGCGGTCAAGCCGATAGCTGGCAGGCTTGCTGCGAAATCCTGCACCCACCAATCGCCTTGGTCAAATCCGGGCAATTGGTCAACACGCGGCGCGTGCCAAAGCCTGACTTGGTTGGGTGTGAGCTGTGTGACACGCATATCAGGCCAGTCACTTTTCAAGGCTTCGGCCCAATTTTGCGCTTGCGCGCTGGATTTGAATGTCAGGTCTAATGGCGGTTGCTGGCAGTGTTGGTGTGCAATATTGGCAGCCATTTCTGGGCCATAATCTTCTTCCCATTGCGCATACATCCAGTCTGGCGCGTTTAAATGCGGCTGCTGGGGGCGTGGGTCTTTATCTTCTGCCGCGCGCGATAAATTGCGCAAAACCGCATTGATAAGCCCGCGATAGGGTTTTTCCTGCCGCCCGCAGGCATTCACGGTTTCACCCACCGCCGCATGGTCAGCGGTTTCCATATAACAAATTTGCGTCACGCCGAGATATAGCAGGGCTTTGGCAATATGCGGGCGTGGCGGGATTGGTTTTTTTAAATATGGGCGCAATAAAAATTCTATTTCGCCATAATGGCGCAGGCACATCATCACCATAGCCCGCGCCAAAGCGCGCTCTCTCTGGGCGAGCCCGTCTAGCCGGTCATCGGCCTCATCAAGGGTTTTGCCGCGGTCAATGGCCGCCAGCATTTGGCCGGCTGCGCGGCGCAGGTTTTTCGGGCGTTTGGGTTTTTGAGGGGCGGGAGTGTCAGCCATAAAATATCGATATCAAAAGAATAAAAAAACAGCATAAAAGACATCTGCCACTTGGCAAGTGCTTATGCTGGCCCCATATATAGCCTATGAACGATAAACAAGACAGCCCTGAAACGCGCCGTCGTGCTGCTGCCCAGCGCGCTTTGGAAGAAGCGCAAGCTCGGCGTGTAGAAAAAGCAGCGCAACAATCGGCGCAACAGCCTAAAGAGACCGGCGGTCAGGAAGGCCCCGAACCCACCCGTTATGGCGATTGGGAAAAAGAGGGCATTATTTCCGATTTTTAGTCATATATTTAAGCTGGCTGCGCTGGCGCAAAAACGACAAGACGGCGGCTTCAATCAATTCGGGCTGTTCTGGCAGCAGCGCATGGCCAGCATTGGGCAGGGTGAACAGGCTTACGCGCTCTGGAAATTCTTCGCGCAAAACATCACCCGACAAAGCTGGCGGGGCAACGCTATCCTGCGCCCCTTGAATGATAAAAAGTGGCTTACCGCCAGCGTGATACCAGTCTTGCGCGGGCGTGTTGGCGGTGGCGGCAGCTTGCGTCAAGGCTGTCGATAAACGCCAGCCCTTTATCCAATAATCAGCTATGGTGCTTGTGGGTGAAAAAAACGCATAGCGCAAGCGCGGCTCGCGCCATTGATTTGGCATAAAAAGCCATAAGCCCTGCATGAGGCTTTTTTCTGCTTTGGGGGTTAAAGGCGCAACGCCGCCTGCCGCCAATAAAATAACGGAGTCGGTTTTATCCGAATATTTTGTGGCAAAACTGCGCGCCACGCGATTGCCAAAAGCATGGCCAATCAGAATAATCTGCGCATCAGCCAGCATTTGATTTGTATGCAAATGGGCATACAGTGCCGCGACATCATCAGCTAAATCAAACAGGGTTATATCCTCCAGCACCACGCCGCTATCATCGCGCATGCCGCGTGGCTCAAGCAGATATGTCTCATATCCCGCCGCATTCAGCGCGCTGGCCAATTCGTTAAAATCGCTGGCCGGACGCGCTAAAGAGGGGATTAAAACCACCGCCTGCTCGTGCGGGGTAACGGTTTCAGGCGGGCTAGCATGGTAAAAGCTGATGGTTATTTCTCCGTGTTGTGAGGGCCGTTTGATTTGCTCCAAAGTGCCAATAGCCGCACGTGTCTGGGCGTTATGCTGATATTGGAAAAACCCAGCCATGGCTAAAATCATGCAAAAGCTCAGGCTGATAAGCAGCCATCGTAAAAGGCGTTTTTTGATGTTTTTCAAACTTATATCCCCCAGCCTGTTTTGCTTTACCTGATAGTGCCTGATAGTGCCTTTATCTCGTCTGCCGCGCAAGCCAGTTTTAGGACTCTCCGGCACACCCCTCTCCCTGTTCCCAATCTGTTCATCTTGTCAACTCTCTTAATCTAAAATAAACTTCTATCGTTCATCTTTATTCATGCAGCCCCTATGTCGGGTTGCCTACCCGATACAAAACCCTTGTGGGAAAAGGTAGGGTTTCTTTCCATGGATAGAGATGAACACAGCCCGGCACTTGTCGCGGCTGAACATTTATGTTGGAGAAACAGCAATAAATAAGGTGATTGCTGTTGATTTTGTAGGCTCAAAACCGCTCATCTTTTCAGATGCAAAATCGCGCAATCTTAGTTAATCTACACCTATGGCGAGAAATAAGCTCAGAATGCAACTATTGATTGTGTGCGCCACATTGATTATTGGTGTGGCTGGGTTTGCGTCTCATCTTGTGGCGAAGCCCCGCCAAAAGCAAATCTTGCCGGGCCCTTTTCAATTTGATGTTTTAGATGTTTATGATGGCGATACTTTCACGGCGCGGATTGATATTTGGCTCGGGCAGACAGTGACCGTCAAAATCCGGTTAACCGAAATTGACACGCCTGAAATGCGCGGCAAATGCGCTTATGAAACAAAACTGGCGCAACAAGCGCGGCAATTTGCAAAAAACTGGTTGCAACAAGAGGAGCTGGTTTTGACCAATGTGCATTATGGCACTTATGCGGGCCGTGTCTTGGCAACGGCGCAAACCAAAAAGGGCGAGACTTTATCTTCAGCATTGCTCAAAGCAAATTTAGCCAAGCCCTATCTTGGTCGCCGCGCGCAATGGTGCGACTAGGCGCTTGAGCGCAGGGCGAAAGCTTTTGCACTCAATCGCGATTTTGACGGTTTTCAATCAAATTATCGACAACCGCTGGATCCGCCAATGTTGATGTATCGCCTAAATTCGAGAAATCATTTTCGGCAATTTTACGCAAAATCCGCCGCATGATTTTGCCCGAGCGGGTCTTGGGCAGGCTTGGTGCAAACTGAATATGGTCTGGCGTTGCGATGGGGCCTATTTCGGTGCGCACCCATTTTACCAGCTCCGATTTCAGCTCATCACTATCCGGTGTGCCGAGATTGAGCGTGACATAGCAATAAATCCCCTGCCCTTTAATATCATGCGGATAGCCAACAACCGCCGCTTCGGCAACATGTTGATGCGCCACCAATGCACTTTCAACCTCTGCGGTGCCCAGTCGGTGGCCAGAAACATTCAACACATCATCAACCCGTCCGGTTATCCAATAATAACCATCTTCATCACGGCGGCAGCCATCGCCGGTGAAATATTTCCCGGGATATTGAATAAAATATGTGTCAATGAAACGCTGGTGGTCGCCATAGACCGTGCGCATCTGGCCCGGCCAGCTATCAGCAATACATAAATTGCCCGATGTTGCGCCTTCTAGCTCATGGCCCTCATTATCGACCAAAACGGGTCGAATCCCAAAAAAGGGCCGCGTTGCAGAGCCGGGCTTTAACGGCGTTGCGCCCGGCAGCGGGCTGATGAGAACGCCACCTGTTTCGGTCTGCCACCATGTATCTACAATCGGGCAACGCCCATCACCAACCTCACGATGATACCAAAGCCACGCTTCAGGGTTAATCGGTTCACCGACAGAGCCCAGCAGTCGAATGGACGAGCGGTCACAGCTTTTCACCGGCTCAACACCTTCTGCCATCAGAGCGCGCAAGGCCGTTGGCGCGGTGTAAAAAATATTAACCTGATGTTTGTCACATACCTGCCAAAAGCGCGAGCTGTCAGGATAATTTGGCACGCCCTCAAACATAAGGGTGGTGGCGCCATTGGCCAGCGGGCCATAGACAATATAAGAGTGGCCTGTCACCCAACCGACATCTGCGGTGCACCAGTAAATTTCACCCTCTTTATAATCAAATACATATTCATGGGTCATGGCGGCATAAACCAAATAGCCACCGCTTGTGTGCAACACGCCTTTGGGCTTTCCGGTTGAGCCTGAGGTGTAAAGTATAAAAAGCGGGTCCTCGGCGTTCATTTCTTCCGCCGGACAATCCGCATCAACAGCTTGGCGCGCCTGATGATACCAAACATCGCGCCCGTCTTGCATATCAATACCTGAGGCGGTGCGCTCCACCACAATCACGGCGCTGACATCAGGACATTTTTCAAGTGCGGCATCAACATTGGCTTTGAGCGGAATTGTTTTACCACCGCGAACGCCTTCATCTGCGGTGATGACAAAATGGCTATCGCAGTCCAAAATACGGCCAGCTAAAGCTTCGGGCGAGAAGCCACCAAAAACCACCGAATGTATGGCGCCAATGCGCGCACAGGCTAACATGGCATAGGCAGCTTCTGGTATCATCGGCATATAAATGGTAACACGGTCACCTTTTTTAACGCCTTGCGCTTTCAACACATTGGCAAAAGTGCAAACCTCTGCATGCAATTGGTGATAAGTGATATGCGCGTCTTGGCTCGGGTCATCGCCTTCCCAAATAATCGCTGTTTGGTCGCCCCGCGTTTCTAAATGGCGGTCAATGCAATTTACCGACACATTCAACGCCCCATCTTCATACCATTTCACCGACACAGCATCTTTAGAATAATGCGTGTTTTTTACTTGGCTATAGGGCTTTATCCAATCAATCCGGCGGCCATGTTTGTCCCAAAATGCGTTTGGGTCTTGCAGGCTTTCTTCATACATAGCGAAATAGGTTTGCTCATCGGCGAGTGTATTTTGTTTCGCTGTTTCGGGGACATCGAAAATCATATCGTCGGACATTATAAACCCTCCTCATTGAAAATCTTTTGTTTATCGGTTTTGAAATATTTTCCGCTCAAATAAAACATAGGCGCGGTCAAGCATGACACAAACATAAAAAATATTAAAGTTGTTGAATAAGGTGTGCTGCTGCCGCGCTCAATAAGAACATCAATCATAATCCCCGCGCCTGTTGCACCAAATGCGAGCCCCAGTAAATTCATGGTCAAAATGAAAAAAGCAATCATGGTTGCGCGAATATGTGGCGGGGTGAGTTCTTGCACGGTTGCATAGCTGGGTCCGTAAAACATGCCAAGCTGGAAGAACCCCATAAAAATACCCAGATAAATAAGCGGGTTGTCGCCACTCACAAAGCGATAGGCAATGGTGATGGGGGCGATGAGAATAAAGGCCCAAAATAAAAACATTGGCCGCCCTGTTTTAAGCTTGGCCTGCCATAAATCGCCGAAAAAACCACCGAATAAATTGCCCAATATGCCGCCCGCTGCTGCCAGCCAACCTGCGGTAATCGCAATTTCATCGCGATCAAAATTACGCTCTTCCACCAGCCAGCGCTGGTCAAAATTAGCGGCGCCTAAAATCACATGAAAAAACACACTGGCGAGAAAAATGGATTGTAAAGAGCGCGACGCTTTAAACACCTGCCACATATCCTTGAGCGAGTCTTTCAGTGGCACAGCGGGGGCGGCTTGTGCGGCTATTTTGCGGCTTTGGCGCGTCTCGGGTATCAATAAAAGCAAAACTGCCAGCCCTACGCCTAAGCCGCCGATTAAGTAAAAACAATTGCGCCAGCCAATAAGCGGGCCCAAATAGCCAACAATCAACAAGCTTGCGGCCACGCCAACCGGCACCCCTAAATAATAGATGCCAGAGACAAGCCCCATATGGCGGGCGGGAAAACGATCAGCCAAAATTGAAATGGAAGTTGGGGTCGCCGCACTTTCGCCAATGCCAATAAAGAGGCGGGGAATAAGCATACCAACAAAACTTTTAGCCATGCCCGTTGCGGCGGTTAAAACACTCCAAAGGGTCACGGCTGCGGCGAGCAATCTGGGGCGGTGCGTGCGGTCTGCCAAGGCGCCCATAAACAAACCCATCAGACAATAAAAAAACAAAAAAGCTATGCCGGTTAAAAACCCGAATTGTTTATTGGTGATGTTTAAATCTGGATCATCAAGAATATAATTTGAGAAGCTGGCAATAAGCTGGCGGTCAATAAAGTTGAAAATATTGATCACCATGAGCAAAGCCAAAATGGCCATATTCACAGTTCGCTGGTTTTCCTTACGCATAATCCCCCCCGATGACGCCACTTACCCGACTTCGTTCATTATCTATGATGCGTATCTATGATGCGTCTGTCTTAGCCTGACAAATGGCGCAGGATTAGGCAAGAATAATTGTGTCGCCCTTCAACTCAAACGCAATTTTATTCAGGCTTTTGCCTTTGCAGGGGCCGGTAAAGCATAAGCCGTTTTCGTCAAATTGCGCGCCATGGGCGGAGCAGATTAAAGCGCTTTTATCGAGGGTTAAAAATTTATCCGGAAATGTTTCAAGCGGCGGCCCTAAATGTGGGCAGGCATTTTCAAACAAGCATATGCCGCTATTGGAATGCCACAACACCAGATTGAAGCGCGCCGCGCCGATTTCAAAGCTTAAGCCTTTTGCACTGCCGGGCGGCAAATCTTTGAGATTATATAAAACCGTGCCTTTGGGTGGGCGCATGGCTTAAAACGCGGTGCGGGTTTTGCCGCTGGGGTCAAGTCCACATAAATTGCAAACTATTTTCCATTCTTGCGCTGTTACGGGCTGCACCGAAAGCCGCGAATTATTAACCAGCACCATCTCTTCTAATCTTGGGTCGTCTTTAATTTCTTGTAGCGTGATATGGGTGGCCGCGGTCTCAACCGCGACAATATCAACCATGCCAAAGCGGCCTTTGGGGTCGGTGTGGTCCGGATAATGTTCTTTAATCACCTCCACAGTCCCCATAATCCGTTTTTCATTCACTGAGTGGTAAAAAAATCCCATATCGCCAATTTTCATTTGCTTCATGTTTTTATTGGCCAGGAAATTGCGCACGCCGTCCCAATGCTCGCCCGCTTTGCCGCGATTACAGTGATCTTCCCAAGACCATGTATTGGGTTCGGATTTAAATAACCAATAGGCTTTTGCCATTTTTATCTCCTATTATTTGCTCTCAAGCCCGCCATATGCGTGCAACCAGGGGTGAATTTCAGTGCGCGCAAAAAGGCCAGCGCGCTTATAGGGGTCATTCTCTGCCCAGTTTTCCGCCGCTTGCCTGTCATCACATTCCAACAAAATATGGCTGCCAATCATATCTTGCCCATCTTCGCTTAAATATGGGCCTGCAAATTTCACCTGCGGGCTGGCGTGCAAAAATGATAAATGTTTGTCGCGATTGGCCTTACGAATATGCCCTGCATTCTGCTTATCCCAACATATCAAACTATATAAAGCCATTTTTCTACTCCGAACTTTTTTAACATGTCACTATAACAAAAAAACAGTCTGGGCTTAACCCTCTGTAATAACAGGGCGCGCCAGCAGTTGCACAATCGCCGCATCTACATCAAGCCGGCCATCAATAATATTGGCAATCGCCAAACATATTGGCATATCGACATCATGTTTTTGGCTTAGCTTCTGGACGGCTTGTGCGCTCAAAGCGCCCTCGCTGACAGAATTGCGCGCGGCGAGAATATCTTCGGCCTTTTGCCCCTCACCTAGCGCTATGCCGAGCGAAAAATTGCGCGAGGTCGGGCTCGAGCAGGTTAAAATTAAATCTCCCAAGCCAGACAGGCCGGCCAGCGTTTCGCGGCGCGCGCCCAATGCATCACCCAGTCGGGTCATTTCTGCAAAGCCGCGGGCGGTCAGGGCAGCGCGCGCACTGTCGCCTAATTTTTTGCCCTGTACAATACCGCAGGCAATGGCGAGAACATTTTTTATCGCGCCCCCAATTTCTGCGCCAATCACATCATCTGACGGATAAGCCCGAAAGGTTGGTTGCGAGAGGGCGGCGGCAAGCCTTTCACCAAATTGAGGGTCATGGCTTGCTAATGTGATGGCGGTTGGCAAGCCTTTGGCGACATCAATGGCAAAACTCGGCCCTGATAAAACTGCAATGCGATTTGGCGCGAGATGGTCTGCCGCGACTTCGGACATAAAGCGAAGACTATCGCGCTCAACCCCTTTGGCGCATAGGGCAATCGCTGTGTCCGCTTTCAAATGGGGCTCTAATTCGGCCAGCACCACGCCCAAATGTTGGGCTGGGGCAACCATTAAAATGGCATCGCGGTCAGCCATATCGGCAAGGTGAGGGGTTGCTAAAATGTTTTCAGGCAGCGCGACATCGGGCAGGAAGATTTTGTTTTCATGTGTCTGATTGATGCTCTCGACCACCTCGGCCTCGCGTGCCCAAATTTTGGTGTCGAGGTCAGCGCGCGCCGCCACACAAGCCAGCGCGGTGCCCCATGCCCCCGCCCCGACAATTCCAATTTTTTGTATATGTTTATCTAAGCTTTGGCTGGCGGCCTGCTTCTCATCTTCTGAAAGATGCGCTGACATTTCCGTCATGCGAACTCCTTTGCGTGTAAAACCGAATGAGTGATGATTAAATAATTTGTTGATTATTTAATCAATCTGGAAATATAACTATCACATGCAGGATAATGATAGCTTTATTCGAAATCAAATTATAGACGCTGCCATCGCAAGATTTGAGCATTATGGTTATTTTAAAACCACAATTGCTGAAATTGCGAAAGATTGTGACATGTCACCCGGCAATATTTATCGCTATTTCAAAGGCAAGCTTGAGATTGCGACTGAAATTGCGCGCGCAGAATCGGTGGCGCAAGTTGAGCGGTTGCGGCCTTTAATTGATTGCCAATATCGTTCGGCGCGCCAAAAGCTGGAAGAAATCATGTTTCAGGAATTGCGCAACACATTTCACCAGCTCGAAAATAACGAAAAAGTGGTGGAGTTGGTTCAATATGTGGTGAATGAGCGGCCTCGGTTTTTGGTAGAAAGCCTGCGACGTGAGCGGCGCGTTTTGGCGATTGTTCTGGAGCATGGGCGTAAATCCGGAGAGTTTAAGGTTGATGATGTCAGTAAGGCCGCCGCGATTTTGCAATCCGCCACGATGAAATTTCACTATCCGCAATTATTTACCCATCAAACGCTAGCTGAGCTGGAAGAAGAATTACATAATTTGCTCGATTTGATATTTGATGGTCTGGTGCAGCGGCACATCAGCGAATAAATAGCTTTGTAGCCTTAAAATTTGTCATAATATCTAAAATTTTCTAAAAAGTTTTTTGATATTTTTTGATATAATTCTCTGAAAACCTATAAATATAAATAAAAACAACAGCTTAATTATTTTGTGTGTTTTTATAAAAAAATGAATAAAAATGAAAATATTCATTGTTTTATATTTTTTATGTGCTATATATAAAGCTGTAAACACCTCCTTAACCAATGTTTACGAGACTCAGACCGCAAGGATAAAACGATGTTAAATTTATTTGATAAATTCAAAAACCTGCAAGCCGTGCCGACCATTATTACGGCTTTATTGGTGATTTACGGGATTGCTCTGTTAACAGATGACAGCCGTTTAATATCGATTTTATAAATTGTGGATTTTCATCTTTGAGACCCCCTCCCCCTCAAAGACTGATAAGCGAAACGCTGGTGGTTACTCCCCCACCAGCGTTTTTTATTGTTCTGGCGTCTTAAACAGGCGGTGTGAGCTCGGCCAATGGCCAGCGGGCGCGTGGCGCAAGGGTGAGGGGGTCAGTCTGTCCGTGCAGCAGCCTTTCCGCGCCTGCCCAAGCAATCATGGCGGCATTATCCGTGCAATATTCAGGCGGCGCGACATTGAGCGCAAAGTCAAATGTGTCTGCACATGTTGTAAGTGTTTCAAAAATATAGCGATTGGCCGCCACGCCACCGGCAATCACCAAGTGATGCGGCCTGTCAGGGTATTGGTCGGCAAATTTTTGCATGGCATTGGCGCACCGCTCGCGCAAACAATCTGTGAGTGCGGTTTGAAAGCTGGCGGCAAGGTCGGCTATATCTTGCGCGCTGACAGGCTCCATAGCTTTAGCTTTGACACGCAAGGCTGTTTTCAACCCCGAAAATGAGAAATTACAACTGCCATCATGTTGCAGCGGGCGCGGCAATTGAACCGCCAATGGGTCGCCCTGTCTTGCGTGTTTTTCAATCTCGGGCCCGCCCGGATACCCTAACCCCATGAGCTTGGCTGCCTTGTCAAATGCCTCGCCAGCAGCATCGTCTAGCGTGCTGCCATAAATTTCATAATCACCCAAACCATGCACGCATATAAGCTGGCAATGCCCGCCTGAAACCAGCAATACCAGATAGGGGAAGGGCATGATTTGCGCTGGCTGGCTGGTCAGGCGAATGGTGAGCACATGCGCTTCAAGGTGGTTCACACCGATAAATGGTTTTTGTGCCGCTAAGGCCAGTGATTTACCAGTGACCAGCCCAACCATCACCCCGCCAATCAGGCCTGGCCCAGCCGTTGCAGCAATGGCATCAAGCTCTGATAGCGTGCAATTGGCCTCTTGCAATGCGCTTTCAATTAAACCATCAAGTTTAGTCACATGCGCGCGCGCCGCAATTTCAGGCACCACGCCGCCATAGGGTTCATGGTCATCAATCTGGCTAAAAACCTGATTGGATAAAACCTCGCCCTCAATCATCTGCGCCGCATCATTTTTAGCATGATGCGCGCGCAAACGCACAATCGCGGCAGCGGTTTCATCGCAACTGGTTTCCAGCCCCAGAACTTTCATTTCCCGCATGGACATAAACGTACTCAGAATTGCTCAGATTTATAATTCATGCTTGTTATGTAGCGGATAATCGGCATTATGCCAATATAAGCCTCTATTATGAAACCTGTGAAGAAATCTGTTCTGATTGCAATTATGGTGAAACTCAGATGCGTGATGTAATAAAAATTGGGACTCGAAAATCGCCTCTTGCGCTGGCGCAAACCGAGCAATTTGTAGAGGAATTTTGCGCAGCATTAGGGCTCGCGCGCACGCATGTCGATATTATTGGTCTCAGTACGCGGGGCGATGAAATTCTGGACCAGCCCTTAGCCGAAATTGGTGGCAAAGGCTTATTCACACAAGAATTAGAAGCCGGTTTGCAATCTGGTAGCTTAGATATGGCGGTGCATTCGCTCAAAGACTTACCAACCAAAATGCCAGATGGGCTGGCGCTGGGTTGCGTGCCACGCCGCGAGGACCCGCGCGATGTGTTGGTCATGGCAAATCCGCCCGCGCTGGCAGATGACATGATGCAGGAAATTGGCATGTTGGCGAATTTTGAATTGCTGCCAGCGGGTGCGGTGATTGGCTCTGCCTCATTACGGCGTACAGCACAAATTTTAAACCAGCGGCCTGACTTGGAAACACAATCATTGCGCGGCAATGTTGCGACTCGCATCAAAAAACTATCCTCGAAAGATGGCCCACGCGCCACGCTATTGGCGCAGGCTGGGTTAAATCGTTTGCAAAAGCCCTCAAGCCAGCAAGCCCTGAAACCCCAAGCCCAAAACCAGCAAACCCTGAAACAGGAGCAGCCGGTTGGGTTCTTTCCGCTTGACCCAAATCTGATGCTGCCAGCGGCGGGGCAAGGCGCGCTGGGGATTCAATGCCGTGCTGATGATGCGGCGCTTATCGACCAACTCATGCATGTTGATTGCTTGTTCACGCGCTGCTGTGTGACGGCAGAGCGCACATATTTGGGCGCGTTGGAAGGCTCATGCCGCACGCCCATTGCGGCTTTTGCGCAGATACAAAATGGTGCGCTGGTGCTGACAACCCGTCTTTTGTCAGATGATGGGGCGCAGATGTATGAACATCAAGAAACCCATGCGATTGATATGAGCGCGCCACGGGATGATATTCTGGGGCTGGCTGAAAAAATTGGCTTGGTCGCTGCGCATCAGGCGCGGCAAGACCGGCCTGACCTGCTGCCAAAAGTCGAATGAAAATGGAACTGTGTCGTGGCGGATAATGTGACAAATCAAAAAACTATTTTGATAACCCGCCCGGCGGAAGATGCTGATGGGCTGCAGCACAAATTAGAGGCGCGGGGCTATGCGGTTATATCTTCGCCTGTGATTGAGATAAATTACACACGACCAAGCCCTGCGCCAACTGAAGCGACCATGCCGCAGGAAACATCAACAGACCCCGCCAAGCAGATTTCTGCAAACGATGTTTATGCATTTACCAGCGCCAATGGGGTACGGGCGGCGGCGCATTATCATTTGCCAAAGCGCCATGCTTTTGCGGTGGGGCCTGCAACCTATAATTGCTGTCAGGAATTTGGATTTGAGGCCAGCCAAGCCGAAGGTGATGTGGCGGCATTGGCAGGTTTGATTGCGGCTTCAGCCCAGCAAGGCTTGATATCTGATGAGGCTGTCATCTGGCATATTGCTGGGCGCGATAAAGCAGGAGATTTGATTGGTGCGCTCACCCAGAAAGGGTTGATGGCTCAAGCTCTCAACCTTTATCAGGCGCAGGCCAGCGCGGGCTTCACGCCGTCGGCATTGGCAGCTTTAGTGCAAAATGACATATCGGCGGTGATGCTTTATTCCAAACGAAGCGCGCAAATTTTTTTCGATTTGGTAGAGGCTCAAAATCTGATGGAAAATTTACGCCAGCAAGATTTAGCCTTTTTGTGCCTGTCGCCAAATGTTGCAGAGATTTGCCGCGATGCGGGTTTTCGTCAGCTTTATGTCGCGCCCACGCCTGATGAAGAGGCGCTGCTGAATTGTCTTGATGTTTTATCTTGATGTTTTGTCTTGATGTCTTGTATGAGAGCCCGATATGAAAAGAAAATTTTTTGGTTTTCATAAATCAGTTTAGACTAATTAAACCGATATGAGCGATAGATACAGGCATGGCCGGAAAACGCAAAAAACCAGAAGCTGATATTTTGACACCGCAAAATAGCCAACAAGACACGCGGCGCGGGGCGCGTGAGGACGGCTCAACACCACCGCCTTCTGGTGCGCCGATTATTGATATGACCGACCCCAAAAAATCAGGATTTGCGGCGGGGCTTTTTTGGGGCGTTGCAGGCGGGCTGATGGGCAGCGCGGCAATGGTCGCATTGATTTATACAGCGTATTTTACGGGCAAGCCTTTGCCGTCTCCTTTTGCGCCCGCGCCCCTTTCTCAAGCGCAAGAACAAAAGCTGGTAAAAGTGGAACAGCGGGTTGAAAATATTGAAAACAATCAGCAACGGGTCGGGGCGGCTTTAGATGTTTTTGCAGAGATAGATGGTCGGCTGGGCGACTTGCGCACGCAATATGATGAGGATATGGCAGCGGCGCAGCAAAATCTGGCGGCCTTACGCCAAGCCCAGCAACAGCTTGAGGCAACACTCAGTCAGCGGCCTGCCACCAGCCCATCACAATCGCAAACCGCCGCTATGCCAGAAACAGAATTATGGCAATCCATATTGCTGGCTCAATTGGGGCATGCAGTGATGCTGGGTCAGCCTTATGCACTAGAATTGTCCGCGCTGCAGCAAACCCTTTCCCCAAAAGAAGCGGCAGCGTTGGAAAAACTTTCCCCCTATGCGGATAATGGATTGCCGCCCCTTCATGTCTTAATGCGTGAGTATCAAAACCGCTTGCCTGATTTGTTGTCAGACTGGCGGCGGCAACAGGCGCAGGGTTTTTGGGGACTTACAAAAGCCATGTTACAAAATTTAATGACCATACGCCCAGTGCGTCCCGTGCGTCCAGCCCTGAACACAAATAGTGACGAGACAATTAGTGACGAGACAAATACTGAAGAAATGGCGCGGGCAGATGTTGAACAGCTTTTATGGCGCATTGATGATGGCTTAACCCATATCCATAATGGCGGCGCACGGCTTGAGGGTCTTGAAAAAATACAAAGCCTTTTGACGCGTTTGCCCAACACGATACAAGCGGATTTATCCGACTGGTCTGATAAAATTAAAGCGCGTGTGCAGGCAGAAAACCTTTTAAGGAGCTTATCTGGCCGCCTCGCTAAAACACAAAGGGGGCCTTGATGCGCCGTCTTTTGGGGTCACTTATAATGCTTACGGTGTTGGGACTAGCGGCCATTTGGGTGCGTGCCAATCCCGGCTCTGTCGAATTTGTCTGGCAGGGATATGAGGTACGTTTTTCAGCGGCCTTATTTTTGCTCTTCGCTTTGGTTTTTGCAGTGGCTCTTTTGCTGGTGGCCAAATTTTTTCGGCATATACGAGATTGGCCAAACCGGTTGCGCGCGAAACGCCAGCGCCAACGCCAAGAAGAGGTCACTCAGGCTGTTGCCTCAGGCATGATGGCGCTGTCAGATGGGCGCGGTGGCGAGGCAGCACAAGCAGCCCTGCAAGCACGCAAGGCGTTGCCAAATGATAGCCTGTCATTGATGTTATCGGCGCAGGCGGCGCGCTTAAATGGTCATTATGATGAAGAAGAAGCGCATTATCGCCGTATGATTGGCGAAGACCAGTCAGCCAGTGATGGCCAAACAGGGCTTATTGGTTTGCGCGGTCTTTTGCGTCTCGCGCTTGAAAAAAATGATACCCATGCGGTGCGTGTCCATGCGCAACGCGCCCTGACTGTGGCCCCAAAAACCAGCTGGGCTTTGGAGGCAATGTTTTTGCTCGAAGCGCAAAAAGGGCATTGGGATAAGGCTGAAAATTGGTTGCAGCAACTTGGCAAAACAGGCGAGATGGCACGGCCAGAATTTAATCGGCGGCAGGCTGTTTTATGCATCGCCGCCGCGCAGGATTTAGGCGCAACCGAGCAGCTTGAAGACCGCCAATTGGCGATGAAAAAAATTCAAAAAGCGCTTAAATTAGCGCCGGACTTTATGCCCGCATTTCGGTTGGGCGCGCGGTTTTTGGCTGGTGATAAGGCCGCTCAAAAAAGAAAACTTGCGCGCCAGATTGAAAAAAACTGGAAGCGGCAGCCGCATCCAGAACTGGCCAAAGCTTATAAGGAAATTTATCCGGGTCGTTCGGCTTTGCAGCAATTAAAGGCGGTTCAAAAACTCATTGCCAGCAAGCCGCAGCATTTGGAAAGCCTCTATGCGCTTGGCGAGGCGGCCATCACGGCGCGGCGCTGGGGCTTGGCGCGGGTTACATTGGAAACCGAGATTGCTAAAAAAGCATCTGATAAGGCGCTTGACCAGCGTTACTATCGGTTGATGGCCCAGCTTGAGAGTGGCGAGAATGAGAATGAAAGCGCCGCACGAGCATGGCTTGATAAAGCCCTGAGCGCACCAGCTGCGCCGGGCTGGGTGAGCCCAACTGGGGAGCAGATGGACTGGCAAGCCCTTTGCCCACAAACCGGTGCGTTTGATGCCTTTGAGTGGCATCGCGGGGAGGGCATGACAAAAGGGGTGACTTTATCAGCCACCCCTTCATCAAAAACGGTCACGCTTGCACCGTCAGAAAATTAAGCGCATGCAAAATGTTAGAAGCTAAACTGCGCTTGGACACCCATACTATGGTCGAGACTCATTTGAGGCCCGTGCAAATCTTCATAAACCGGTGCGGTCACAAAAACACTCAGCCTGTCTTTTAAGCTGAGCCGGGCTGTGAGTGTGGCGCGTTGACCGCCATAAAACCGTGTTTGTGCTGTTTGCACCGGCGCATTAATGAGCGGGTCTTTGCCATCAATACTGGCCGCAGAGCGCATATCCAAATCAAGGCTGGCCAAAAATTCACCGACAGGTCTGCCAATGGAAAGACCGGCTTGAATTTCATCGCCATAGGCATAGCCATCATCGCCGCGCCCTAAACGAATGAGTGCCGAGAAAGAGGTCTCAATGCGCCAGTCACCTGCACTGAAGCGACCTTGCAAACTTGGCTTGATATCAAATGTGCCAGAGCCAAGCTGCATGCCATATGGCAAACGCTTCAATGCATATTGCCCCATCGGTGTCAAAACAACGCCTTGTTCATCAGTGCTGCCTGTGGGCAGGCTAAGCTCCGCCATTGCAGTCCAATTGCCGTGATTTGTCTCCCGAATTGGGCGCGCGATTTTGACTTTAATATCGCCAAGCCCTTCGGATGTGGTTTGAAACGCCCCAATCGCAGTGCCATTGGCATTATAGCTGCGAATGCGCATTTCTTTTTCAATATAAGGCACCATAATCATCAGATGTGTGTGATTGGACAATTTGGTCATGGCGCCTGCCATTATCATCATGCTGTCCATTTCTTCTGGCACCATGCGCAACTGGCTAAACATGCCGCCATTTTGATTAGCGGCGGCGAGGATTTGCGCATTGGTGGCATTATCCTGACCGATTTTGCTGCCCCGCATATGCATTTGCATAACTTTTAAAGAAAACCGCACTTTGCCAGTTTCATGGCCAGCTTCATGGCCAGCTTCATGGCCAGCTTCATGAAATGCGTGCGGGTCACCATGCCCGTGATGGTTATGTCGGTTTTGGCTTTCCTGTTGACGGGTATATTCGGCTGCGGTTTCAAGGCTATAGCCGCCTTCATCGTCTCCTGGCTCACCAGCGAATAGTTGTGCCGCGCTAAGAACAAGCGCAAAGAGGCATATCACTGCCGTTTGAAACATCACACGCATGGGGTTTTGAAAAATCTTGATTCTTGTCATGGTCTTTTTATTGCATATCCTTATCGGTTAATGGCCCAAGCCTTACGGCTCAATACCGCTGCTTATAGGCGCAATTTGTGGAAATTTTAAGGCAAATCGTCTAAATGCGAAAAAATGCCGCAAGTTTTCGCGCGCAGAGGCTTGCACCTTGCGGGCATGCGCTTTACATAAAGGTAAGGCTTTGGAGGATTACATGCATTCCGTCTTAATGCTCATATCGCGGCTGATTGATTTTTACAGCCTGATTATTTTTGCTAGCGTCATCATGTCTTGGCTTGTGGCCTTTAATATTGTGAATATCCGCAATCGCTTTGTTTATAATGTGGCGCAATTTATTAACCAAATGACCGAGCCACTTTACCGGCAAATCCGCAAAGTGTTGCCGCCGATTGGCGGTTTAGACCTCTCGCCGATTATTGTCATTTTTGGTCTTTGGTTCTTGCGCGATCTGTTATGGGAAATCTTTGGATGAGTGCAAATTTGATTGATGGCAAAGCCATTGCAGCAGAGTTAAGAGGTAAAATTGGCGAGGCTGTCGCCACTTTGCAAGCCACACATGGCGTCACGCCAGGTCTGGCGGTGGTGCTTGTAGGCGAAGATCCGGCCAGTCAGGTTTATGTGCGCAATAAGGGCATTGCGACCAAAGAGGCGGGTATGAATTCATTTGAATTTAAGCTCCCCGCCGATACGCCGCAGGACACATTGCTTAAAAAAGTCAAAGAGCTCAACGCCCAAGATGATGTTGATGGCATTTTGGTGCAGTTTCCCGTGCCGCAGCAAATCAGCCAGCAAACTGTGATTGATACCATTAGCCCTGATAAAGATGTTGATGGCTTGCACCCGATAAATGCTGGGCGTTTGGCGTCTGGCCTGCCGGCCATGGTGCCTTGCACGCCGCTGGGCAGTGTGATTTTGGCCAAGCAAACTTTAGGTGATTTAACTGGCAAGCATGCGGTGATTATTGGCCGCTCAAACTTGGTTGGAAAGCCTGTTGCGCAATTGCTGCTCAATGAAAATTGTACCGTTACCATTGCTCATTCGCGCACGCAAAATCTTGCCGAGGTTTGTCGTGGTGCGGATATTCTGGTCGCGGCTGTCGGCATTCCAGAAATGGTGCAAGCTGACTGGGTCAAGCCTGGCGCTTGCATTATTGATGTCGGCATTAACCGCGTTGACGCGCCTGAAAAGGGCGAAGGCAAAACCAGATTGGTCGGCGATGTTGCTTTTTCTGACGCAGCTGAAATTGCGGGTCACATCACACCCGTGCCGGGCGGTGTGGGGCCCATGACCATTGCGTGCTTGTTGCGCAATACGGTGACTGCCGCCACCCGCCGCCGTAATTTGCCAGAGCTGGCGCTTTAGTTACGCCGCCCCAGCAGTTTAAGCCGCAAAGCATTGAGCTTGATAAAGCCTTCCGCATCTTGCTGGTCATACACCACATCTTCTTCAAAAGTGACATGCGCTTCTGAATATAAAGAATAGGGCGACCGGCGCGATACAATGGTTGCGCTGCCTTTATAAAGCCGCACCACAACCTCGCCCGTCACATGGCTTTGGCTGGCATCAATTGCAGCTTGTAGCATGTCGCGCTCGGGCGCAAACCAGAAACCATTATAAATAAGTTCGGCATAGCGTGGCATCAGCTCGTCTTTCAAATGCATCGCACCACGGTCTAAAGTGATGGACTCAATGCCGCGATGAGCGGTGAGCAAAATTGTGCCGCCAGGCGTTTCATATACCCCGCGTGATTTCATGCCAACATACCGATTTTCAACCAAATCTAACCGGCCAATGCCATTGGCTCCGCCCAGCTCATTCAGCTTTGTTAACAAAGCGGCGGGCGACAGCTTTTCGCCATCAATCGATACCGCATCACCGGCTTCAAAACCAATCGTGATGTCGGTTGGCGTGTCCGGGGCGTCTTGCGGCGAGAGGGTGCGCTGGTACACAAATTCAGGACAAGGCTCAGCAGGGTCTTCTAACACTTTGCCTTCGCTTGAGGTGTGCAACAAATTCGCATCGACAGAAAACGGCGCTTCACCGCGCTTGTCTTTTGGCACCGGAATTTGATTTTGCTCGGCATAGGCAATCAGCTTTTCACGGCTGTTCAAATCCCATTCGCGCCATGGCGCAATCACTTTAATATCTGGATTGCAGGCATAGTAACCCAGCTCAAACCTGACCTGATCATTGCCTTTGCCAGTTGCGCCATGACACACCGCATCGGCGCCTGTCGCGGCGGCAATTTCGACTTGCCGTTTGGCGATAAGCGGGCGGGCAATAGAAGTGCCGAGCAAATAAACCCCTTCATAAAGCGCATTGGCGCGAAACATCGGGAACACATAATCGCGGACAAATTCTTCCCGCAAATCCTCAATGAAAATTTCTTTAATGCCAAGCATTTCTGCTTTTTGCCGCGCAGGTTCTAATTCTTCACCTTGCCCCAAATCAGCTGTGAAAGTCACCACTTCGCAATCATAGGTTTCTTGAAGCCATTTCAAAATAATACTGGTGTCCAGCCCACCTGAATAGGCCAGCACAACTTTGTTAATGTCTTTTGTGTCTGCTGTCATAATCTGTCTCAGCTCTCATCATTCTATATCTGCATATTGCCGCATTCTTGCGGTCTTTATAAGACAAATCAAGACAAGTGCAAGCCTTGTAACAGCTTATGGGTGCTTAAGGCTTGTTTTTGTTATGATACTGGCTAATTTATAAGGCGAAGTTTTAGGAAAGAGGCGTTTATGTCAACCAGCACAAATTCGGAATTGAATATCACTCATAACCTGACACTGCCATGTGGCGCAGTGTTGAAAAATCGTTTAAGCAAAGCCGCCATGACCGAGCGGCTGGCCGAGCCAAATGGCCATGCCAATGAACGCCATGCGCGGCTGTATCAAAAATGGGCTGAAGGTGGCGCGGGCATGTTATTGACCGGCAATGTGCAAATTGACCATCGTTATTTAGAAGCGCCTGGCAATGTTGTGATTGAAGGGCCGCAATCAGAGGCTCAGCTCGCTGCGCTCAAAGCTTGGGCAAAAGCCGGGACATCAAATGGCGCGCATTTGTGGATGCAAATTTCACATGCTGGCCGTCAAACCCCGCGGAGCATTAATGAAACACCGATTGGCCCCAGCGATATTGGCCTCAATATGCCGGGTAATTTATTTGGCACACCGCGCCCAATGACCGAAGAAGAGATTTTAGATGTGATTGAGCGTTTTGCTTATGTTGCCAGCGTGGCGCGTGAGACGGGCTTTACAGGCGTCCAAGTGCATGGTGCGCATGGCTATCTGGTTTCTGAGTTTTTATCACCAGATATTAACACCCGCACCGACCAATGGGGCGGGTCGTTGGAAAACCGCGCGCGGCTGTTGTTAGAAATTGTACGCGCCGTGCGCGCGAAAGTCGGGGCGGATTTTCCGATTGCGGTCAAACTCAATTCAGCTGATTTCCAAAAAGGCGGCTTCAGTGAAGGCGATGCCACGCAAGTGGCACAATGGTTGGCTGCTGAAGGGCTCGATTTGCTGGAAATTTCGGGTGGCACATATGAGCGGCCAGCCTTGATTGGTGCAGATGAAATTGCCCTCAACCCAGACCGGTCAGAAACACGCCGTCAAAGTACGATTGCGCGGGAGGCTTATTTTCTCGATTATGCCGCTCAAATGCGTGCGGCGGTGGAAATGCCACTTATGGTAACAGGTGGGTTTCGCTCGCGGGCAGGCATGGACGCAGCGCTGTCGGCTAATGCATGTGATGTGATTGGCATGGGGCGCCCGCTTTGCGCGGTGCCAAATGGCCCAAATGACTTGCTGTCAGGAGCCGCGCCCGCTTTGCCATTGATGGAAAAAAAGCTGCGCTTTGGACCCATTCGCCCTGAGGCAAAGGTCAAAATTTTCATGATGTTAAACCAGCTCTTGCAGCAAAACTGGTTTTATCGCCAAATCGGCGTGATGGCTGATGGCGGTATGCCTGATGATGGGCGTAAGGTTTTATCCTCTGCCATTCGGCAAATGCGGATTGAAGCGGCGGCGGCAAAAGCGCATCAAGCCTATTGGGGCGATTAGGGCTTTATAAAATATTAACCCAAAGGGCGGTTGAGGCGTTTGGTTTCCAGCGCTGCCAGTTCAGCCCGCTTGCGCGCGCCAGCAGATGGTTTCTCACTGGCTGATTTTAATTGTCCGCAAGCAGCCATAATATCGCGCCCGCGTGGGGTGCGCACCGGACTGGCATAGCCCGCCCGATTGACAATCTCAGCAAAACTTTCAATCCGTTCCCAGCTTGAGCATTCATAAGCTGCGCCTGGCCATGGGTTGAAAGGGATTAGATTTATTTTGGCGGGTATGCCTTTTAACAAGCGCACCAATTCGCGGGCATCGGCATCTGAATCATTCACATCTTTGAGCATGACATATTCAAAAGTAATACGCCTTGCATTGGATAAATGCGGATAGGCGCGACAGGCGGCTAATAGGTCTTGCAAAGGATATTTTTTATTGAGTGGCACGAGTTCATTGCGTAAATCGTCACGCACCGCGTGCAATGAAATAGCCAGCATGACGCCTGTATCCGCACCCACGCGTTCAATTTCTGGCACCACGCCAGATGTTGATAAAGTGATGCGGCGTTTGCTCAGCGCCAGCCCATTGCCGTCGGCCATAATTTTCAGCGCGGGAATAACCTCATCACTATTGTAAAGTGGCTCGCCCATGCCCATCATCACCACATTGGTGATTTTACGCCCCTGATGATTTTGGTTTGGGTTGTTATCACCCCCCCAATCATTCAAGTCGTCACGCGCCGCGATAAGCTGCCCGACAATTTCATCAGCTGTTAAATTGCGCACCAGCCGCATTGTGCCTGTATGACAAAAAGTGCAGTTTAATGTGCAACCAACCTGCGAGGATATGCATAAAGTACCGCGTCCTGGTTCTGGGATATAAACAGTCTCGATTTCATGGCCGTCATGAAGCCTGAATAGATATTTGCGTGTGCCGTCTTCAGAGAGCTGTTTTTGACTGACTTCTAAGCGCGGCAGACGCGCATGTGTTTTCAGGGTTTCGCGCAGCTCTTTAGACAGATTCGACATCGCGTCAAAATCGGTTGCCCCATGTACATAAAGCCAGCTCCATATTTGATTGGCGCGCATTTTGGTTTGTTTGTCGCCAACGCCCATTTGCCCTAATGCCGCTTGTAAATCATGCGGGCTTAAGCCAACTAAATTTGTCAGCTCGTCTGGCGTTTTAGAGGTGTGCGTCATTTTGGGCAGACTTTATTGAGATGATTATAGGCGGCGGTAAAACCCATTAGCGAATATTCATCTGTGGTGAGTGTGCCGCGTGCTGAGGTGCCTTTGAAGCGCATACGCGTGCCGGCTTTCAGGGTTTTGATAAATAGTGCATGGTCAGCAGCATTTTCCATCCATGCCCAGCTCGGCGCGCTATGTTCTTGGGCGGCGCCGGTAAAAAAAGAAAATGTGTCTTTGCCGATTTGTGCAAAAGGTTTGCTGCTGGACGAAAACGGATAGCCAATTCTAAGGCTAACTTCGTCATACACGCCCTGTCCCGGCCGGTGGCTAATGGAAATAAATATCTCACCGCGCCGCACATTGGAGGGTGTTTTTTTGCGCGGCTCTGAAGAAATATGACAACTCATGGTCTCGCCACTGCCTGATTTAAAAACCCGCCAAGCTTTATATTTGGCGATTTCTTGTAATGATTGAGCTGATGCAAGACCAGGCAAAATCACAACAAATAGGCCAGCAATTGTTAGATTTTTAAATTTTTTGATCATGAAACACCTTGTTAAACAATTCTAAAATAAAGCGTTTGGGTTTATTTGACCATAATTAAAATTTTAAAAACACCGAATCCGCTTGCAATCGGGCAGAAATTAGAGTGGGATAGAGTTGCGTTTGAGTTTCTGCGCGTAAAAAAGAAACTGAATACTTTTAAGAGGCGTAAAGTGGCCGAGAATATCGGCGGCCAGAATAATGTAGATGCTGATTTAGCCATTAATGGAGCATCTGACCATCAAGAACTTGACCGGGGACAACTGTCAAATCTTATCCTTGCCATTGCAACGGATAAAGACCGTGAAGCTTTTAAGACGCTTTATTTATATTTCGCCCCCCGTCTCAAAGGTTACTTGATGAGAATTGGATCCTCGCCCTCGCAGGCAGAGGAAATTGTTCAGGACGTAATGTTAACTGTTTGGCGTAAAGCGCCGCTTTTTGACCCCAGAAAGGCGGCCCCTTCCACATGGCTTTTTACCATTGCCAGAAATCGGCGTATTGATATTTTGCGGCGGCGCAAAAGCACAGACCTTGACCCGCATGAACCAGCCCTCCACCCCGAAGAACCCCCGCGTCCAGATGAAGAGGCCATTCGCGTTGACCGGTCTGAAAAAGTTCTCGATGTTCTTAAAACATTGCCGAAAGAGCAGATGTCACTCATTCGTCTTTCTTTTTATAAAGGCTGGTCGCATAGCGAAATTGCCAAAGAGACCGGCTTGCCGCTTGGCACCGTCAAATCACGGTTGCGGTTGGCTTTTTCTCGCCTGCGCGACATGCTGAAAGAAGTTGATTAGCCACATATCATCTAAGGTTGAAATTGCACACCCTTTGTGCCGCCTGGCATAACAGGGCGTGGCTCAAACTGGCCCAATGTTTGAACGCGGTCATACATAACAATCGCCCCTGCAATCTGGACATTGATACAAAATTTTGTGGGAATACGAATAATATGGTGACATTTTGCGCGCATCTCATCAGATAAAGAGCCGCGCTCAGGCCCTAAAACATAGGCAGCGCATCGCGGATGCGTAAAACTTGGCAAGTCAATCGCCTCATCGGTCAACTCAATGCCAACAATTTGGCAACCTTTGGGCAAAATCATATCGTCTAAATTTTCCCAGTCATACCACGGGACATTATGATGTGTGCGCGATGTGTCAGACTTGGCTTGGCGCACTTTATAGGTCGCGTTTATGGTAAACACAAAGCTGGCGCCAAAAGCATGGGCAGACCGAATGAGGTTGCCCATATTCATTGGCTTGGAAATACCTTCGACACCAATTCCAAAATAACCGCGCATTTTGCCTTGTTACATCTTTCCTGCTTGCGTCAGACCATCAATAATGAATTAATAGAGCCATTTGGAAGACTCAGCAAGCATCTGCAAGCAAAAGACGATTGGGGGAAAAATGAAAGCTGTTTTATGTAAAGAACATGGATTGCCAGAAACGCTGGTGATGGAAGAAATTGACGCGCCGGTGCCGGGCAAGGGTGAAATCCTGCTCGATGTGCATTCTGCGGCGGTGAACTTTCCTGATTATTTAATCATTCAGAATAAATATCAGATGAAGCCTGAATTGCCATTTTCACCCGGCAGCGAGGTTGCTGGCAGGGTTGCGGCTTTGGGCGAGGGTGTTGATGGGCTAAAGGTCGGCGATAAGGTTTTGGGTCTTTGCGGGTTTAACGGGTTTCGCGAGCAAACAACTTTGCCCGCCGCCGCTTGTGTGCCAATGCCAGATGCAATGTCATTTCATGTTGGGGCTTCGCTGATTATGACCTATGGCACATCTTATCATGCCTTGAAACAACGCGCGCAGCTCCAGCCGGGTGAGACGATTTTCATTATGGGTGCCTCAGGCGGGGTTGGGCTGGCGGCGATTGATCTGGCCAAAACAATGGGCGCAAAAGTTATCGCCGCTGCCTCTACAGAAGAAAAGCTTGATTTGTGCCGCGCCTATGGGGCTGACGAGACTTTGCTTTACCCGACAGGGGAGATGGATAAAGACCAGGCCAAAGCGTTTACCGCGCAGATTAAAGAGCTGAGCGGTGGCAAGGGGGTTGATGTTATTTATGATCCGGTGGGCGATGTTTATGCTGAACCTGCCATTCGTGCAATGGCGTGGAATGGGCGTTATTTGGTGATTGGGTTTGCCGCGGGCGAGATACCGAAAATGCCGTTGAATTTAACCCTGCTCAAAGGCTGCTCAATTGTAGGCGTGTTTTGGGGGCAGTTTACATTTATGGAAGCTGAGTTATCGGCTCAAAATAATCGCGAGTTAATGGAGATGGAAGCTGATGGGCGCATTAAGCCGCATGTGTCAAAGGTATTTTCCTTTGAACAAACGGCAGAGGCCATTGCCCATATTGGGGCGCGTCAGGCAACGGGCAAAGTGGTTGTGGAGGTGCGCGCTTAACGGGTCTTTTTGGCCCGCCCAGCCGTGCCAGCAGATTTGTCCATAAATTGCGCCAGCTCAACATCAAGCTTGCTAAGACCGCCGACATCATGGGTCGCGAGCGTGACTTTGACTGTGTTATAGACATTAAACCATTCTGGGTGATGGTCCATTTGTTCAGCCCGCAAGGCCACCCGCGTCATCCATGCAAAAGCTGTGCTGAAGCTGGTAAAAACATATGTTTTTTCAATCGCCTCGCGCCCGCGCGTTTTTTTCCAGCTTGGCAGCTTTTTCATGGCAGCGCGTCTTTGTTCCGTCGAAAGTTTCTCAAGCATCATCACCCCTTACAAATCATCATAACCATACTCGCTCATATGTTTCATCATTCATCAGAAAAACCACCATTACCAGCCTTTTTTCGCTTGTGCCAAATATAAGGGCGGACGCAGAATAGGGTTTCTATTATCAAAAATTGAAATTAAGAGCAAAATTTGAAAATAAGCGCCTTGTGACGGGTGTTTTTTTGTGTAGTGCAAAGCCTTTAGGCGTTTGGGCTGGCTAAAGCTTTTGGTGTTTGGGCTGGTCTTTCTGCCCGATTTCATTTTGCGTCTGGCCTCTATTTCTTTTGTGTTTTTCTTTTTGTGTTGCTGAAAAGCAGTTGCTGATGGCTGACATTTGTCAGAATTCCGGCTTAACTTTTTTTTAAGAGATATGGGTTTTTCTTAAAACTGTTGTGAAAGCAGTTTGAGAGTCAAAATGAATTTACCCTTTTTATCTCTGTCGATTGTTCGGAATTCCCGCGTTACAGAAAATCGTAACATAGTGCGCATGGCTGTTTTGAGTCTTAAAGGCGGCCAGAATGCGCTGTGTTTTTTTGGGCAATTATCACTCACGTCAAAAGCTTTATGCGTGTTCTTTCATGCGCAGGTGCTTGAAAGAGTGAAACAGAAAAAAGAAAAATCATGGGCAAGACGTTATCTTCAAAGTCATCTCCAGCGCATTTCAAAAACGGCCAAAATCAAATTATCAAGGCTCAAAAAAGCAGATGTTTTTTTCTCCTTTCACAGTTTTGGGGGTGGGTTACAGCCCAACCCCAAAAAGGTGGCACATCCGGCACAACTTCAGAGCAAAAAGAAGTCAGGCCAACTGACCAGCCGGGTGTGTCGCGCCTATCAAACATGTTTTGCCAAGCGGTCTTTACTTTTTCTAAAGGGGTTGTGTCTAGCCTTACGCCAGCCCTCCCAATCCGGTTGGCTGACATAATAAATGTGAATTTTCGTTGCGTTTTGAAAGGAGTGAATATGCGATTTTTATTTCCCCCCCTTAAGTCTCTCATCATCATGTTGATGGTTCTGCTGCTGATAATAGCAGTAAGCCCTGCGGGTTTTGCGCAATCGCAAAAACCACAATCACTGCTTGATGTTGCCAAGCAATATGAAAAACTGTCTGGCAAGGAGCATTTGAGTGCGCTTTATCAGCCCGGTGTCCGTTTGGGCGAGGGCGGCGCGGCTGGCATTGATGCTGCCGCGAATGAGGCGGCTCTTATCCGCACGCAAATTATTTCTAAACTCACCAATCACCCGCGCCTGAGCGAAGCCCGCTTAAATGTGTGTTCAGCGAGCTTCCAAATCAGGCTCAATAAAGCGCGGTATTTTCCCAAGCTCACCATGTCGATTACGGGTGGTGATAAGCTCGTGAATAAAACCACCCGCGCCGATGAATTTGGTGGTCGAGACAGCCCCGAATATGATGGCCGCGGCATCAATGCGACATTGCAATTGCGCCAGCAAATTTATGATTGGGGTGATACAGCTGCCAGTATTGATTTGGCGCGGGTTGACCGCAACCGTGCTTTGCTGGAGCGCCTAAATGTGCTTGATGAGCAAACCGCGGCGGTGTTGCAGGCGGCGATGGAATATGCAGCGCAATCTGAACTTTATAACTATTTACGCGCTCAGGAGCTGGTGCTTGAAAAATCGCTTACCAGTGTAGAGGCGCGTTTTGAGGCGGGTGCGGGGCGGCTTTCGGAGGTTCGCCAAGCACAATTATTACGGCTTGAAAACCAGTCGCAAATTGATATGTCCATGCGCCGGCGCGAGCAGGCCAGTGAAATTTTGACCGGTCAATATATGTTGACGGCGCAAGAGGCGCAAGAAATCGTGGCGCAGTTCAAATCCATGCGCCCGCCCACGCCGCCCATCGTCCCTGCTGCTGCCAGCTTACAGGGCCGGATTTTGGGTCTCAATCTACAGGCGACGGATTATGAAAGTAAACGCCTAGAAGCCCAGCGATACCCAAGAATTGAGGGCGTGTTGGCTGGCCGCGCTTGGGACATAAACCGCTCTTCGCAATGTGGGGGTGAGCTTAATCGCTTGCACCCTGATGCGGTCAATCGCGGCAGTCTTTTTTCAGCCGATTATCGCAGGGGCCAAAACTGCCACACGCATGAATTTGCTGGCAGCCTGGAATTTACCCTGCCGCTTTATGATGGCGGTGCCAATAAGGCGCAACGCGGCGAGGTGCGCTCACGCCAAAAAGGGATTGAAGCGCAAAGACTGGATTTTATCCGCACCCATGAGGCGGAAAGTAACTATATCGCCAAGCAATTGGTGGAATATCAGAACCGCTTGATTTCATTAAATGACCAGCTTGAGAAACTGAAAGGCCAGTTGGAAAGCCTGCAGGCCACACAAGGGCACACTCAATTTAACCCGCTTGAGGTGGCCAGATTGCAAGCCCAGCTGATTAAGACCGAGACAGAACAAATTTTACTCGGTTATCAAACAGAAAATATACACCTTGAAGGATTGTTGCGTGCCAATATTCTCGCCAGCACTTTAGGGATCGAATTGGAGACTCCCGGATGCTAGATACAGCTAAAGAAAACCAACCTCATCAGACAGCCAATCAAAAAACCAGCCCAAAAGCTGGCAATGAGTTCACGGGCCATTGGTTTTGGGGGCCGGTTTTGGCCTGTCGCAAAATCTATGGTCAGGTGATTGCGGCCTCTGTTTTAATCAATCTTTTTGCCCTTGCCTCATCGCTTTACATTATGACGGTTTATGACCGCGTGATTCCGAATAAGGCGGTTGAAAGCCTGTGGGCGCTCACCCTAATTATGATTGTGGTGATGGGCTTTGACTTTGCCATGAAAGTGGTGCGCGGGTCATTTGTGGACGCGGCGAGCGCGCGGATTGACCGTGTTGTTTCGGAAAATCTGTTTGAGCGCGTGGCCAGACGCGATGTTAATCTCGATAAGCAAGCCACGGGCGCGCTGGCCAATACAGTGCGTGAATTTGATGTTCTCAAAGAGGTGATTGGCTCGGCGAGCTTCACTGTTTTTTCGGATTTGCCCTTTGTGCTGCTGTTCCTTGTTGTGCTGTATATTATTGGCGGCCCTGTGGCGGCGGTGCCAGCTATGGTTGTGCCGGGCGTGATTATATTCGGGCTTTTGGTGCAGCCGATTATGCGCCGTTTGACATTGGCGGGCATGTTGCAAGGTCGCAGCAAACAGGCGGTGATGGTTGAAATGATTGGCGCGCTTGAGACGCTGAAAACCATTCGCGGTTTAGGCATGTTACGCTTGCGCTGGTTGCAGGCGGTTGTCAATCAAAGTTCAGCCAATCGCAAAACCCGCCTGACCACGCAATTGGTGCAATATGTGACGCAATTGGGGCAGCAAATCTCACAAGTGGGTATTGTTGTTTATGGCGTTTATTTGATTGCGGCAGGCGATTTGACCATGGGGCAGCTGATTGCTTGTGTGATTTTATCAGGCCGCACATTGGCGCCGCTTGGGCAGATTACCCAGCTTTTGGGCCGCATGAATCAGGCCATTAGCGCTTATCGCAATCTGGACGATATTTTATCTGGCGAAACAGTTGAAGAAAAACGCGCCGATCAGGTTAAGCGCGAGCGCCTGAAAGGTGATGTCGCGTTGCATCATGTGAACTTCACCTATGAAGGCATGAATGAGCCGACTTTGAGCCAAATCAATCTCAACATTAAAGCTGGCGAGCGCGTTGCGGTGTTGGGGCGGATTGGCTCTGGGAAAACCACGCTTTTGAAAATGCTGGCCGGTCTTTATGAGCCAGACACTGGCACGGTGATGGTTGATAATGCCGATATACGGCATTTACGGCCTGTTGATTTGCGCAATAATATTGGCGTTGTTTTCCAAAACCCAATCTTGTTTTCAGGCACATTGCGCGAAAATCTCCTAATGGGATATCCCGAAGCAAGTGATGAAGATTTGATACAAGCTGTGCAGGCGGCAGGGGCTGACAGTTTTATCGGTCAATTGCCGGGTGGTTTTGATTTCCCGCTTACTGAGCGCGGCTCCGAGCTATCAACGGGTATGCGCCAGTCTTTGGCGATTGCCCGCGCCATGATTTCCGAGCCCTCGCTTTTGCTAATGGACGAGCCAACCGCCGCGATGGACGCGGGAACAGAGCAAAAAATTGTGCAATCGCTTGATGCAGCCACCAAGGGCATCACATGTGTTTTTGTGACGCATCGCGGCTCCATGCTGCAAATTGTGGACCGCATTGTGATTGTGGATAGCGGGCGGATTGTCGCTGATGGGCCAAGAGACGAGGTTCTTAAACGCTTGCAACAGGGGCAGGAAGCCCCGCCGCAGCAAAATTAAACCACCCAAAAGCATGCCATTTTTTAACAAGAAAGTTTTGAGGATAGAATGAGTAACCCGAATAACCCGAACGACCCAAATAACCCAAACCAGACGCCCCCCGCAAATGGTGACGCCCAGCCCGCGCCCACAAATCCGCAACAGGTCAACCCGCAACAGGTCAACCCGCAACAGGCAAACGAAAGTGCGGCGGGTGTGCAAGAGGCGGATATTCTTGATGAAACAGCGGCGAAGTCTGAAGTGCCGCCCGGGTTTATCACCCGCCTTGTGCGCTGGATTGGCCGGCTCTTATTGCCGGTTTGGCGCCATGTCGCACCGCCCTTAAAAGCAGGGCTGCGGCTTGGCCTGACCCTCGCCCAAAAAATATGGGCTGGGCCTGTTGGGCGGCTTATCCAACAAATTTATGCGCGCATCACCGCCACCGCATTGGGGCAAAAATGCGAGGAATGGGTTTTAGCCAAAGCCGCCGCGCTGAAGGCGCGTTATCTCAAATGGCGCGAGATTTATGTCAAGCTGACCAGCCCGCCGCCCGACCCGCTAATGGCGGCGATGATGATGCAAAATGAGCCGATTGATATTGACCAAGATGATATCAAGCTGACCGGCAATAAAGTGTTTGTTTATATCACCAGCTTTTTTGCTGTTTTCGTATTGTGGGCGATGTTTGCCAAGCTTGATGAGAGCGTGCGCGCAGATGGCGCGATTGTGCCGCCAAGCTCGGTGCAGCTGGTGCAAAACCGCCTGCCCGGTTCGCTGGTTTCCATTGAAACCAAATTGGGCGAGCATGTTGAAAAAGGGCAGGTGCTGTTCAAGCTTGAAGATGAAGATGTGATTGCCAATTTTGATGATAATGAAATCACACGACTGGCCTCGCTGGCGATGAAAGCGCGCCTGACGGCTGAAGCTGATGGCGAGGCGCAGGTGCAGTTCCCCGACTGGATGCAAAAGGGCGCGCCCGATGTTGTGGCCCGCGAGCAAGATGTGTTTGACCGCCGCCAAAAAGCGCTGCAAACCAAATTAGCCTCGCTCACGCGGCGCATAAAAAACTTTGAAGAGAAAATCGAAATCCTGAAACCGCTGGTGGAGGCGGGCCATGAAGCGCGCCTGACATTGGTTGATGTGCAAGGCCAATATCATGCCGCTTTGGACGAATATGATGCGGTGGTCGCGAATTTTCGGGCCGAGGCTGCTGGCCAGCTGGCTGAGGTGAACAAACAGGCTGACCAAGCGGGCGCGCGCGAAGATGCGTTCCGCGCCAAGGTTGCCCATGCTGAGGTTAAGGCACCCGCCAGCGGCACGGTCACGGCGGTGCATGTCAAAACCGTTGGCGCGGTGGTGCAGGCCGGCACGGTGCTGGCCGAAATTGTGCCAGACGAAAAAGCCATTTTGGTGATGGCGCGCCTGCCAGCTGAAGATGTGGCTGATGTGTATCCCGGTCAAATCGCGCAGGTGTCGCTGTCGGCTTATGATGTGTCGCGCCATGGCACGCTGGAAGGCCGCGTGTCAAAAATTGCGCAAAACACCACGCAGGAAGAAAACATGCCGCCTTTCTATCAAACCATTATTGAAATTGACAGCCCGCGCTTTTCCAAAAGCGATGAGGAGCTGATTATCGTTCCTGGCTCGCCGGTGATGGTGGATATTATCGGCAATAAACGCACGATTATGAGCTATATCCTCACCCCGCTGGAGCGCGCCGCCGGACGGGCTTTCCGCGAGAAATAAAGCGATAGGGGGGGAGATGACCGAAGCGCAAGAAGAAAATAAATGTGTGATAACGGGTTTGTCTGCGGCGACAGACTGGATTGAACAATTTGTATCTCGGGGTTACAGAACCGACGCGATAAGCTATCAGGTTAGAGAACAGACTGTGAAGGATATAAGAGACCATTCATCACAATTAGATGAAGCAGACAAAATAAAGCTGGCCTATCATATTCTCAAGAAAAATCGTCAAGGTGTGGAATTTCCAGATCTCGATGATATTTGTCCTGACATCGCTGAAAATCCCAAACAAGCCGTTCAGGCCTTGCAGGACCCGACCGTAGACGAAAGAATCGCCAGCTATTTGCAGTGGGTGCGTGACGAAACAGGCGGCGATTTGACAAAAACAATAGATAATAGCGATAATTTTGCGGGTATGATTGCCAGTTGCGCTATTAATGCTGACGAGCAACGTCTGTTTGTTCGGGAATTGAGAAGAGAGGGTTATGTGGAGGCCCAGGATGCCCTTGAGGTGCAGCACATACGATTAACTTTCAAAGGCCTGCGCTATTGCGAGGAACTGCAAAAAGGTTCGGAAGCATCCCAGCCTGAAGTCGAACAGGAAGAGAGGAAAACGGGGAATTTTGTCTGGAATCATTTTGGGATTCTAAGCAACTCATACGAGGAGGGCACGTATCTTTATATTGTCAATCAAGACGGAGAGGAGAGGAAAATAAGCATGTCCGCATATGCTGAAACCATACCGAACCTGAAGGAAAAAATTGAATCTCTCAAAGAGAAACCGGTCTCGTTCAGAACCAGCCAGAATACAGCGAAGTGGCCTGCCTCCGAATGGTTTAGCGATATTCGTGAAGACACTGCCGCTTCAGAGTCGGGGGGCGCAGACCATGTGGAAAGGGATGAACCTTTGGCTGAAGCATCTTCAGCAGATTGGGCAAAAAACCGGGCGATTGCATTGCAAAAGAATCCGGAAGAAACCCAATTTGTGGCCAAACAGGCGGCAGATGCGTTTGGGGGTTTTATAGAGTTTTATCTTAATGAAACTGGAAATAACGACCTGCCTGATGAATGGCAATTTTTGCGCAATTTAGTCGCTTCATTAAGAAACCTTGAAAATCCGAATACAGAAATTGAGAACCTGAAACAGAAGCTGGAAGAACTCAAGGCACGGGTTGAAGAACTGCAGAAACGGCTTGAAAATACAGAAGAAGAACTGCAGGTACAGCTTGGAGATAAAAAGGGTAGATTTTTATACCTCGGCTTGAGCGCCGCTTTTGAATTGATTAAGGTTTGGTTAGGGCTTTAACATGTTAGCATTAAAGCCATCAACGCCTGATAACCCCCCCAAACAAATCATTCCCCCGCCAATAATGCTTTCACATAAGGCAGGGTGTTTTGCACCATCACCGCCACACCCTCGCGGTTGGGGTGGATGCCGTCGGGCTGGTTGAGCTGTGCGTTGCCGGCCACGCCGTCCAGAAAAAACGGCATCAGCACCAGCCCGTGCTTTTGCGCCAGTGTCGGGTAAACCGCATCAAACGCCTGCTGATAGGCGGCGCCATAATTATCGGGCGCGCGCATGCCCGCCAGCAGCACCGCCATGTTTTTGGCTTTGGCTTTGGTGATAATGGCCTCAAGATTTTGCGCTAACGCCTTGGGTGGCTGGCCGCGTAGCAAATCATTGCCGCCCAGCGCGATGATTAAAAAATCAGCCTCTGGCGGCACCGACCAGTCAAACCGCGCCAGCCCACCAGCCGAGGTGTCGCCCGAAACCCCCGCATTGATGAGGGTGAGATGCGGATAGTCTTGTTTTAGGGCAGCGCGCAATTGGCCAACAAAACCGTCTTGTTGCGCCAGCCCATAGCCCGCTGTCAGGCTGTCGCCCAATGCGACTAAGGTTTGCTGTTCTGGCTTATCTTGTGGCTTATCTTCTGGCTTATCTTGTGCTAAAGCCTGAGTGGGCCAAACCAGCATCCAAACCAGCATCAGCGCCGTAAAAAGAGATAGAAAATAGCGGCGGTGACACCACGCAAGGGCTAGGATTTGCCGCAAGCTTCTGGCATATAGAAAAGCACTTTTATTTTGAACCAGAGTTTGAGCCAGATTTTGAGCTAAACTTCGCGTGTCTGCACGAACAGCAATAGGGTACACAATGACATCTCCCATTATATCGGTTGATCATCTCAATATAAGCCTCCCGAGCCTTGCCGGCGAGGTGAATATTCTGAAATCAATCAATTTATCCATACAGCCCGGCGAGGTGGTGGCGATTACCGGCCCGTCAGGCTGTGGCAAAACCACTTTGCTGATGGCGCTGGCGGGGCTTGAGCCACCAAGTTCGGGCGCGATAACCATTGCCGGTATGGCGTATCAGGGACAGGGGGAAGATGCGCTGGCGCGGTTTCGGCGTAATCATATCGGCATTGTGTTTCAGTCTTTCCATTTGATGCCGACCATGACCGCGTTGGAAAATGTCACCCTGCCGCTTGAGCTGGCCAATGATAAAAATGCGCGTTTGGAAAAAGCCGAAGCCGCGCTTGATGAAGTTGGCTTATTGGCGCGCAAATCGCATTATCCCAGCCAGCTTTCGGGCGGCGAGCAACAGCGTGTCGCATTGGCGCGGGCGATGATAGGCGATCCGGTTTTGCTTTTGGCCGATGAGCCGACAGGCAATCTGGACCAAAAATCAGGCCAGCAGATTATGGATTTAATCTTTAGCCTGCGCGAGAAAAAAGGCACGACGCTGGTTTTGGTCACGCATGACCGCGCGCTGGCAGAAAGATGTGACCGCATTATTCGGCTGGAAGATGGCCGCCTCATGCAAGATGATAAGCCGTCCGATACGGAGACAGCTTAATGTCTCAAATCCAAGATGTGCCCCAAGATGCGCCCCAAGATGAAAACGGTAATACATTGAACCTATTGCCCTTTTTGGCGCTTGGCCTGCGTCTTGCTTATCGTGAATTTCGCAACGGGTTTCATGGCTTCCGGATTTTTCTCGGTTGTTTGATGATAGGCGTTGGCGCGATAGCGGCGGTGGGTTCGGTTTCTGAATCACTCGTGGCTGGTCTCAACGCAAAAGGACGGTTGATTTTGGGCGGCGATATATCGCTGCATGTGCATAATCGTGAACTGACGCCTACACAGCGCGACTGGCTGGCGCAGCGATTTACCTTAAGCCATTATGTGAGCCTGCGCGGCATGGCCCAAACACTTGCTGCTGATGGCGCGGGCGATATTCAATCGGTTTTGGCTGAGGTGAAAGCGGTTGATAATGCCTATCCGCTGGTCGGGCGCGTGACCCTTAAAGACCCGCAAAATGATTTCCAGACCGCCTTGCAAAATGGGGTGGTGGTGGAGCAGGCTTTGCTTGACCGCTTGCAGCTTAAACGCGGGGAGGCCTTTCAGCTTGGCACAAGCCAGCTTGTGATTGCAGGGGTTTTAGATAATGAGCCAGACCGGCTGGCTGGTGGTTTTGCCTTGGGGCCGCGTATTTTATTAACCCAGTCTTTATTGGCGCAAACTGGCTTGGCGACACCGGGCAGTTTGACCGAGCATCATTATTTGCTGACCCAGCCAGCGGCGTCTTCGCAATTGGATTTGGCCAATGCGGTGGCGCAGATTAAAGCGCAATTCCCGAATGCGGAAGGTCATTTGCGTGACCGCCGCGATGCCTCGCCTTCTCTGCGGCGTAGTATTGAACGCATTGCGATTTTTCTCACTCTTGTTGGGCTAACGGCTTTGGTTGTTGGCGGCGTTGGGGTCGGTAATGCGGTATCGGCTTATTTGGCGCGGCGGCGGCAAAGCATTGGGATTTTGAAATCGCTCGGGGCGTCCGCACGGCTGATTTATTTAATTTATTTATGCCAGATTGGCCTGATGACGCTCATTGGCATTGTAGTTGGTCTTGCCATTGGGGCGGTGTTTCCCTATATGGCCCATTTTTTTGTGGCGGATTTATTGCCCTTTGAAATGAATTTACGCCCGCATGCCAATGCGCTTTTGCCTGCCGCCGCTTTTGGTGTTTTGACAGCGTTTATTTTTGCGATGCGGCCTTTACAAAATGCCTGCGCGGTGCCGGCAACAAATTTGTTTCAGCCCCGCGATTTAATGGCGTCAACAAGGCGGCAAATGACTGGTTTTTCTTTTGTGCCATTTGCTTTTATCGCCACTGCTTTGGGATTGGTTTTGGTGGCGCTTTATGTTGTGCAACGCATTGATGTGACGCTTTATTTTATTTTAGGTTTATTAGCATCTTATCTTTTACTGCGGTTAGCGGCTTATTTGCTGATGCGTTTAGCCCGCGCTATCGGGCGTCCGCGCAATCCGATTTTGCGCCTCGCGCTGGCTAATCTTTACCGCCCTGGCGCGCCGACAAAAACCGCTATGCTGACCATAGGTCTTTCTGTCACGCTTTTATCTATCATCACTTTGGTTGATGGCAATTTGAACCAGCAATTTAGCAAAAGCCTGCCCGCCGATACGCCAAGTTACTTTTTACTTGATGTGCAAACCCAGCAATTAGCTGATGTCAAAACGCAGGCAGAAGCGGTGTCAGGTTTTGGCGGTTTGAATGCTGTGCCAATGTTGCGTGGGCGTGTCACGCATATGGCGGGTGTGCCTGCCGCGCAATTACGCCCCTCAGAAGATGTGGATTGGGTGCTGCGCGGGGATCGCGGCATCACCTATTCTGATACATTGCCGCAAGGCTCCGAACTGGTTGCAGGCCAATGGTGGCCGCAAGATTATCAGGGGCCAGCTTTGGTCTCGATAGAAGATCGTGTGGCTTATGGGTTTGGCCTGTCAATTGGTGACGATATTGGTTTCAATATTTTGGGGCGTGATATGACGGCCCGCATTGCGAGCCTACGCAAAGTGGATTACCAAAATATGGGGTTGAATTTTGTCTTTGTGTTCTCTCCAAACATGCTCACCGCCGCGCCGCATACGCATGCTATGACGGTGACATTAAATGAAGAAGATCCGCAGGCTGTTTTGGCCTTTCGGCAAAACTTATTGCGCCAGTTTCCCAATATTTCAATTATTCGGGTCAAGGAATCTGTTGAACAAATATTTAACTTACTAGCAGACTTAAATTTGGGTGTGCGGGTGATGAGTGTGATTACAATATTGGCGGGTGTTCTGGTTTTGGCAGGTGCTTTGGCCAGCGGTCATCATATGCGGCTTTTTGATACGGTGATGTTGAAGGTTTTAGGTGCGTCGCGGCGGCAAATATTGGCGGTTTATCTGTTTGAATATTTAATGCTCGGGCTCGGTGCAGCCCTGATTGCGGCCAGTGTGGGCGGGTTTGCTGCTTATCTTATTATTGTTAAATTGATGCAAATTGAATTTGTTTTACTGCCATCAGCGCTTTTGGTGACAATTTTGGGCGCGACTAGCCTGACTATTTGTTTGGGGTTGATTGGCACATGGCAAATTTTGGGCGCAAAATCCGTCCCTGTTTTGCGGGCAGGGTAAGCTAGGATAAGCTGGGGTAAGATTTCGACAAAATTTTTTCGATTAACCTTGAAATTTGTGCCTTTTGCTCTGATATTATCTATATCCAACAGAAAGAGGTTTATAATGTCTGATTTTGACAATATCCAAACGTCAACGGCATCAAGTCAAGCCCAAGCCGTTAATGAAGGGCTTCGTATCTATATGAGCAAAGTCTATAACCATATGGCGATTGGCCTATTGGTAACGGCTTTGGTTGCTTATTTTGGCGCGTCATCTGGTATTTATTACCAAATCGCAAGCACGCCGCTTATTTGGGTGGTGATGTTTGCCCCGCTTGTTATGGCGATTTATTTCTCCGTGCGCATTATGAAAATGAGCTTTGCGAAAGCCAGAGGTCTTTTCTACACATATTCAGCCATGATGGGGCTGTCTTTGTCTTATGTGTTTTTGGCCTATACAGGTGAGAGCGTCACCACGACATTTTTGGTCACCGCCGCCTCTTTTGGCGCGCTGAGCCTTTATGGTTACACAACCAAGCGGGATTTATCAGCTTTTGGTTCGTTTTTAATTATGGGTCTGTTTGGCATTATATTGGCGTCGATTGTTAATCTTTTCATCGCCAGTTCAGCCTTGCATTTCGCGATTTCGGTTCTGGGTGTGCTGCTATTTGCTGGCCTGACCGCTTATGACACGCAAGATATTAAGCGGATTTATCATGCTGGTGATAGTCGTGAAGTCGCCGAGAAAAAAGCGATTTATGGCTCGTTTCGTCTTTACCTTGATTTCATCAATATGTTTTTGTTCCTGTTGCAATTTTTGGGCAACCGCGAATAGATTTATTTGAGATTAAGAAATCAAACCCCCATTGTTTTATAAAAACGACAATGGGGGTTTTTTTATAGGGCGGGCAAAAGCGCCTGCATGGATTGCGGCAATTTACTAACCAAAAACTTGCGGGTGCTGTGCCAAAAGGCTGAAAGCAATAACAGCCCACTGCCAATGACAAATGCCGTCAGCATGATGCCGGTTTCTACCAAACCATAATTAAAGAAAATGGATTGCAGCGCATAAAGCGCATAGAACAGCCCTGAGACCATGAGTGCGCGACGGTCAATGCAAATTGATAAGAGCGAAATCAAGACATATATTCCGATGATGAAACCAGCACCCATTAACCCATCAGCCTGTGGGCTTTCCAATAAATAGGTGAAAGGCGGGTGTATGAGCAATGGTGCAGCTAAGAAATGCAGCCAGAAGGCGCTATCGGAACGATAGGTCAGGCGGCCCCTGTCGCTTAAGTCACACATCATGGCTGCCAGCAAAACGGCCAGTCCGCCAATAAATAAAATGCTGCGGAAATATTCCGACAGGCTTGGGAAAGAATAGAGCAGCGTGGAGATGCCCAGTGCTAATACAGCCCCCGCCCCAAGCGCGGGCGTGATGGGTACACGAAACCGATACCAATGAAGAAAGGCGGCAATCCCTGCCGCAAGCGAGGAGGTGATTAAATTAACGCGCTCTGTATCGATTGAAAAAGTGCCAGGCGCGACATCTGTCGCTTTCATCGCGCAATAAACAAAAGCGAAAAGCAAGGTGATAGAGGGCAGCGCCAAATGCCGCTTGCGGGAAAAATATTCTGCCAACCCCCATGTTAGGCCCGCGGTCAGAATAAAATTGATTTGATTGGAGAAATATAGCCCCAATAAGCCATGCCCCGCCCAGATGACCAGCAGGCAGGCAAAGCTCACGAAAATATCATTAAAGCTGGTGATAAAGCGAAAATTTTCTTCATCGATGGCAGGGCCGTGATGGCGCTCTGCCACAAAGCGGCGAAAACTCTCAACCTGTGCGGGTTTCAAAATGCCCGCTTTTTCTGCAGCTGTTAAATCTTCTTCTGTATAGGCCATGTGGTTAAGCTCACCTTCATTTTAGTTTTAAGGCTTGTTTATCTAAAAACTCCAAAAGCCGTTCAAGGTGATTGCCGCGTTTCAACACATGACCATGCGCATTTACGACAGCATATAGCCCCTGCCGTCGTAGGGCGGGAGTTTTTTCAATCCGAAATTGCGGCATATCATGGCTGTTTTTGAAAACGCTGAACACGGCCATATTGCGCGTGGCATCAATGGCATAATCGCGCCAGCGCCCTTGCGCGACATGGCGTCCATATAAACCTAAAAGCCTGTTGAGTTCTTCGCGGTGCCACATAATGTGTCGTGGGGCGGCTTTTCTTGCGCGCGCTTCCTGCTCATAAGCATTGCCAATAAAAGATATTTGGTTGCGGGCAAGTGACTGTGACATAGCAAAATCTTGCCCTGTTTTGAGTGTGAGTGCAAATAAAAACACCGCCCTCAAGGAGCGGTGTTTTCAATATGATATTTGAATTTGGGCTAGGCTGCCGCGAGCTGACGCAATACAAATTGCAAAATGCCGCCGCTTTGGAAGTAATCCACCTCATCAGCCGTATCAATGCGTCCAAGCAATTCGACTTTCTGCTTTTTGCCATTTTTACGGGTGATGACCATTGTGAATTTTTGGCGCGGTTTAATCGTGCCGTCTAATCCCTCAATCGTGACAGTTTCTGTGCCATCAAGTTTCAGCTTGGCCCAGCCCATATCGCCTGTAAACTGCAAGGGCGCGACACCCATGCCGACAAGGTTCGAGCGGTGAATCCGCTCAAAGCTTTCAGCCACAACGGCGCGCACACCCAAAAGCCGTGTGCCTTTAGCCGCCCAGTCACGGCTAGAGCCAGTGCCATATTCTTTACCAGCAAACACAACCAATGGAGTTGATTTCTTGGCATATTCAATGGCGGCATCATAAATCGACATGACCTTATTGGCAGGCTGCAATTTGGTGAAGCCGCCCTCAGTGCCAGGTGCCATATGGTTGCGAATACGGATATTGGCGAAAGTGCCGCGCATCATGACTTCATGATTGCCGCGCCGTGAGCCATATGAATTAAAATCAATGGCTTTTACTTTATTCTTTTTCAAATAAAGGCCAGCCGGACTATCCGCTTTAATCGCGCCCGCAGGCGAAATATGGTCAGTGGTGATGCTGTCGCCAAGCAAAGCCAAAATGCGGGCATTCTCAACCGGTGCTACTGCGGCAGGGCCTTCGCCCAAACCGTCAAAGAAGCTTGGTTTTTGCACATAGGTTGACTTTTTATCCCATGCAAAAGTCTGGCCTTTGGCGGGCTTGATTTTGCGCCAGCCAGCATCGCCTTTGAACACATCTTTATAACGCTCACGGAACATGGCAGGGGTTACGCATTTGCGCACTGTATCGGCAATTTCTTTCGTGCTTGGCCAAATATCAGAGAGATAAACAGGCTGGCCTTTTTTGTCCGTGCCAATCGGGTCTGTTGCCAAATTGATATTGACCGAACCCGCCAGCGCATAGGCGACCACCAACATGGGAGAAGCCAGATAATTGGCCCGCACATCTTGGCTGACTCGACCCTCGAAATTCCGGTTGCCTGATAGCACAGAGGTGACGACCAAATCATTTTCATTCACCGCTTTTGAAATAGGGGCAGGCAATGGGCCTGAATTCCCGATGCAAGTTGTGCAGCCATAGCCGACCAGATTAAAGCCAAGCTTATTCAAATCTTTTTGCAGATTTGCTTTTTTCAGATAATCCGTCACCACCTGAGAGCCAGGCGCCAGAGAGGTCTTAACCCAAGGCTTTACTTTCAAGCCTTTGGCGGCGGCATTGCGGGCCACCAGACCTGCCCCCAGCATAACAGATGGGTTTGAGGTATTGGTGCAAGAGGTGATGGCCGCGATGACCACATCGCCATGGCCTAAATCATGATTGGTGCCGCGCACTTTGACGCGCTTATCAGCCTCTTTTTTCTTAACGCCCAAATCATTTAATGCGGTGGCAAAGTTTTCCGGCATAGCGTCAAGCAACACACGGTCTTGCGGGCGTTTCGGGCCAGCAAGGCTTGGCTTAATGGTATTTAGATCCAAAGACAAGGTTGAGGTGAAAACCGGATCGGGTGAATTTTTCGTCCGATACATGCCCTGTGCTTTGGCGTATTTTTCGACCAAATCAATGCGGGCTTTTTTGCGCCCTGTGGCTTTGAGATAAGATAATGTGTCGCTATCGACTGGGAAGAAACCGCAAGTCGCGCCATATTCTGGTGCCATATTGGCAATCGTGGCTTGGTCTTCAAGCGATAAATGGTCAAGGCCAGGCCCGTAAAATTCGACAAATTTACCAACCACACCTTTTTTGCGCAGCATTTCCACAATGGTCAGCACCAAATCTGTCGCTGTCGCGCCTTCAGGCAATTTACCGCTGAGCTTGAAGCCAATCACTTCTGGCAGCAACATTGAAATAGGCTGGCCCAGCATAGCGGCTTCGGCTTCAATACCACCAACACCCCAGCCCAAAACAGCCATGCCATTAACCATTGTTGTGTGGCTATCTGTGCCAACCAGCGTGTCTGGATAAGCAACCTCAACGGTTTTGCCTTTGATTTTTTCTTTGCGTGTCCAAACAGTCTGCGCCAGATTTTCCAAATTCACCTGATGGCAAATCCCTGTGCCAGGCGGTACAACGCGGAAATTTTCAAAGGCTTCACTGCCCCAGCGCAGAAACTCATAACGCTCGCCATTGCGCTGATATTCCAAATCAACATTTTGTTTCAGCGCATTATTGGTGCCAAAATTATCAACCATGACGGAGTGGTCAATGACCAAATCAACGGGTGTGAGTGGGTTAATTTTTTTCGTGTCACCGCCAATATCCGCCATTGCGTTGCGCATGCTGGCCAAATCAACAACGGCTGGCACGCCGGTGAAATCCTGCATCAAAACCCGCGCTGGACGATAAGCAATTTCGCGGTTTGATTTGCGCCGTGTCATCCAGCTTTTGACCGCTTTAATATCAGCCGCTTTAACTGTGCGCCCATCTTCAAAGCGCAAAAGGTTTTCCAGCAAAACTTTCATTGAATTGGGCAGGCGGGAAATGCCGTCTAGGCCATTTTTTTCTGCCGCTTTTAGGCTGTAATAAACATAAGATTTATTACCAACTTTGAGCGTTTTGCGCGCGCCAAAACTATTTGGGTGCGTATCGGTTGCGGTTGTTTTGGGAGAAGCTTTCTTGCCAGTAGCCATTTTGTCTTTCCTTATTATCAAGCGCGTCATTTCATGAAGCGCAAATAAATAAATGCTTAAACGTGGGCGCAATATACTGGTCTTTTACAAAAAATCCAATTCAAAATAATCCAGCATTCACAAAGCGCATCTCATGGTTTTGAGTTTTGTTCATGCGCGCCGCATGTCGGGCGGGCGTGGTGATGTGTTTTCAAAACATTTAGAGAAACACTTAGATAAATATAGCCGTATAGAACAAGATTGAGTATGTTACATCGATGATGGATAAAGCGGTTACATTTGCGCCCTATGATGCTGAAAAAGTGTTTTTATCAGCTCGCCAGCTTGGTTGCCAGCGCGGCGGACGGGTGTTGTTTCAAGGGCTTGATTTTGACCTTAAAGCGGGAGAGGTGGTGGCGCTTCATGGTATGAATGGGAGCGGTAAAACCTCTCTTTTGCGCATGATTGCAGGGTTGCTTGCCATAGCTGACGGTGCGCTCAACGCCCCGCCAGCGCTGTCCATGCATTATATCGCGCATCAAAGCGGCCTGTCGCCGCGCCTGACGGTGTCAGAGATTTTGCGCTTTTGGCAAAACTGGCTCGGCATGGGGACGGCTCCAGCTTTAGATGTCGAGGCGGCACTGGCGCATTTGGGGCTGGGCGCGCAGGCTGACCATATGAGTGGGGAATTATCGGCAGGGCAAAAACGCCGCCTGGCATTGGCGCGTTTATTGGTTGCGCCGCGCCCTATTTGGTTGCTTGATGAGCCCACCACCGCCTTGGACGCCGCGGGCCAAAAAACATTGCAAAATTTGATTGAAAGCCACCTTGCCGCCAATGGATTGGTGATGATGGCCACGCATGACCAGCCAGTTTATGTGAGCCAAAAAATTCAGTTACCAGAAACGGGAGGGCAGCTGCATGGCGTCTAACAAAGCTGTTTTATCCCCTTTAATGCATTTGCTGCGGCGTGATATTAAGCTCAGTTTTCGCGGCAATAGCACGGGGCTGACGCTTGGCTTTTTCTTTATCGCGCTGACTTTTATCCCTTTTGGTTTGGGGCCTGATTTAGCACTTTTGCAAAAACTCGCGCCAGGTCTGCTTTGGGTTGCTTTATGTTTGTCGGTTTTATTATCGCTTGAACATATGTTTCAAGCCGATATTGAAGAAGGCGGGTTTGACCAGTTTCTGCTCTCGCCTGTGCCGCTTGAGCTTATTTGTTTCACCAAGGCTTTGGCGCATTGGGTGGCGGTGGCTTTACCATTGGTTATTGTGTCGCCGCTTGGGGGGATATTCTTGAATATTCGCCCGCAAGATATGTTTATTTTAATCATGGTTCTGATGGCGGGCAGTTTGGCGTTAAGCTTTTTGGGCATGGTTGGTGCGGCATTGGCAGCCAGTATTGTGCGGAGTGGTTTTTTAGCGGCTCTTTTGGTGATGCCGCTTTATGTGCCTATTTTAATTTTCGGCAGCACGGCCTTAGCAAAAGCTTTTCAGGGCGGCGCGGTTGGGTCTGAATTAACGCTTTTGATTTTAATGGGTTTGGCCGCAGGGTTTTTAACCCCGCTTGCCGCCGCCGCCGCGTTACGCGCGCGTTTAATGTAAGGTGTCGCGTGATGCCGATAAGAATAGCATGCCACAATTTGCCGCTTTTGCGCAGGTTTGACACGAGTGAGAGAAAGTTTTAAGACGCGATATGTTTGGATATGCCAACCCCACAAAATTTATGCGACTGGTCGCCCGCCTGCATCTCCCGCTTTGGGGGCTGGCGGTTATTTTGCTGGGCATTGGCTTATATTTGAGCTTCACCGCGCCTGAAGATTACCAACAAGGCACGACAGTTCGGATTATGTTTATCCATGTGCCCAGCGCGTGGTTGGCCTTGTTTGGATACAGCTTCATCACCATTGCAAGCATTGCCGGATTGGTTTGGCGCCACCCGCTCGGGCATTTTGCCGCCCGCGCCGCCGCGCCGATTGGCGCAAGCTTCACCTTGATTTGCCTTGTCACAGGCGCACTTTGGGGCCAGCCTATGTGGGGCACTTGGTGGGTGTGGGACGCGAGGCTGACATCTGTTCTGGTGTTGTTTTTCATTTATCTTGGCTATATGGCGATATGGCGGGCAATTGATGAGCCTTTACAGGCCGCAAAAAGCGCCGCTATTTTAGCCATTGTTGGCTTTGTGAATGTGCCGATTGTCAAATTCTCAGTCGATTGGTGGAACACGCTGCATCAGCCGGCCAGTGTTTCCAGATTGGCGGCACCCGCGATACATTCTGATTTATTGTGGCCATTATTGGTCATGAGCGCGGCTTTTATGGCGCTGTTTTTTGCACTATGGGTCACGCGGGTGCAAACCGAAATCTGGCGTCAACGCGCGCGCGCGCGGCGGCTGGGTGTGGTTTTATTTCGCGAGGATAATCCAACCAGCTCAGCTAATCGCTCAGAGAACAGCTCAGAGAACAGCTCAGAGAACAAATAAGGATACAGATAAGGACACAGATAATGAGTTACGGGTTTTTCATCATCACCAGCTATCTTGTTACCTTTGGTGTTTTGGTGTGTTTAATCGGTGTGAGTTGGCGCGCTTATCGTGAAGAAAAAAATCGCCATCTTGCTTATCAAGCGCAACGCGCTGATAAGATTGCCGTTAAGAATGCTGGTAAAAATGATTAAGCCGCGCCAAAATTTTTTGCGCCTGCTGCCGCTTTTGATTTTTATAGGCCTGATTGTGATATTCGCAATTGGCTTGCAAAAGGGTGATCCCTCCAAATTGCCAAGCGTTTTGCAAAATCGGCCTTTGCCAGATTTCCAATTGACGGATTTATCGAGCGCGCAAGTGCTGGCAAACGCACCCGCTTTGATAAATGTTTGGGCAAGTTGGTGTGCGCCATGTCGTGATGAGCACCCGCTTTTGATGAATCTCGCGGCGCAAAATATCCCTGTTTTTGGCGTGAATTATAAAGATGACCCACAAGCCGCGGCACGGTTTTTGGCCAGTCTGGGTGACCCTTATACAGCATCTGGTTCTGATATTGACGGCACGCTTTCAATGAATTTAGGTGTTTATGGTGTGCCAGAAACTTTTGTCATTGGGCCGCAAGGCACTATTTTGTATCGGCATACAGGTCCATTAACCGAGGCGGTGATACAAGATAAAATTATGCCGGTTTTTAATCAGTAAAATTTCACGCATGATACGCCGTACCCTATAAGTCAGATTGGATAAAACAGTGTTTAAAGATAAATCACGAGACTATGAAACCGAAATGCGTTTTTCCAAACGCAAAGCTGATGGTGATGATATTCAGCGCCAGATTTGCGATAGCTGCGGTTTTATCAATTATGAAAACCCGAAAATTGTTGCTGGCGTGGTTGCGGTCTGGGAGCGCAAAATTTTATTATGCAAACGCAATATTGAGCCGCGTAAAGGTTATTGGACTTTGCCTGCGGGCTTTATGGAGCAGCGCGAGACCACGCAACAAGCCGCTGCGCGCGAAGCCTATGAGGAAGCGCGCGCCGATATTGAAGTTGGCGATTTATTGGCGATTTATAATATTGCGCGGATTTCACAAGTGCAGATTTTCTATCGCGGCAAGCTCACCAATCCGCAGGTTGAGGCCGGGCCAGAAAGCATGGAGGTTGGTTTGTTTGAGTGGGACGAAATCCCATGGGACGAGTTGGCGTTTCCTAGTGTCTATTGGGCTTTGCAATATTATCGCGAAACACAAGCGCTCCATTATTTTCCACCTGCGCGGGAGCCTGATGATTGGTTCAAAACACCGGGTTTTGAAAACCTTGTCGGTGAGGCCTGATAAAAGGCCTAATATAAATCTAATCTTTATCCTTAGGCGTCGTATTGTACCGCATCAGCAAACCCATTTGCGAAAACATAAAAATAAAAGTAAGCGGCATATAAGCGAACACTTTAAAGTTAACCCAATCTTGCGTGCTCAGAGAATGCCGCGCCCATTCGTTCAGGCCCGCGCAAAACAAAAAGAAATAAACCCAGCGCCGTGTTAAAATAAGCCAGCCTTCATCGGATAAGGGCAAAGTCGTGCCGATGAGTTTTTGCAAAAGGCTAACACGGCGCGTCAGGCCAAGCGCCAATATGATAGCGGCAAAAAGATAAATAATAGTGGGTTTGAGTTTAATAAACCGCTCATCTTGGAAATAAAGCGTCAGCCCGCCGAAAAAAACCACCAATATTAAGCTGGTGATTTGCATGGCGGTTGGGCGCGCCCCACGCATATAAACCGAGGCTATCGCAATGAGCATGGCGAGCATAAACCCAGCTGTTGCAATAAAAAACCCGTCTTCTGGTGGGCGGCCGAGCCAAGTCGCGGCTTTCGCGTTTAACACCAAAAACACCAAGAGGGGGATAAAATCTTCTAAAAACTGCCGCATATGCCAAGTCCTTTTATCTTTTATGGGTTTATGCAGACCCTTGTTCTGGGGTTTGGTCAATTGGCTCATCAAGCCCGATAAGCGCTTGCGCAAACTGGTGGGCGTCAAACACTTGCAAATCTTCTGCCTGCTCTCCAACCCCGATAAAATGAATGGGCAAAGCCAGCTTATCAGCAATCGCCACCAGCACCCCGCCGCGCGCTGTGCCATCAAGCTTGGTCATAATAAGACCGGTCGTTGCCGCTGATTTTTGAAAAATTTCTGCTTGGCTAATCGCATTTTGTCCAGTGGTGGCATCTAACACCAGTAGGGAGGCATGCGGCGCACTTGCATCAATTTTTTGTAAAACGCGGATAATTTTTTCCAACTCTGCCATCAGATTGTCATTTGATTGCAAGCGTCCGGCTGTATCAATAATTAAAATATCTGTTTGATTGGCTTTGGCTTGTGTCAGCGCATCAAAGGCTAATCCGGCAGCATCGCCGCCTGCTTTAGTGGTCATCACAGGCACATTTGCGCGTTGCCCCCAAATTTGCAATTGTTCAATCGCCGCCGCGCGAAATGTATCCCCCGCCGCGAGCATAACCGATTTGCCTTCTGCCAAATATTTTTGCGCCAATTTGCCAATTGTGGTTGTCTTGCCCGCGCCATTAACGCCGGTCATTAAAATCACAAATGGTTGCGTGTCGGAAATATCAAGTGGCTGGCTTAGTGGCGCGAGTCTGTCCGCAATTATCATCGCAAGATTTTGGCGCAGCTCCTCTTCGCTCAGTTCGGCATTGAGTTTTTGCTTGCCCAGCGTTTCAATAATTTCAGCACTTGCGCTTAAACCTAAATCGGCTGAAATAAGTGCCTCTTCAAGTTCGGCCAGCATGTCCGCGGAAATGCGCTTGCCTGTAAAAATACTGCCAATATTTTGGCTGAGTTTTTGACTGCTGCGGGTCAGTCCGGATTTAAGGCGGCGAAACAAACTCATATCAACACTCCAGTTAGGCCAGCTGTCCGGTCAGGCGTTTGCCATCATTGCCCGTAATGACAAATCTCTGCACCGCGCCAATTGTGAGAGATTGTTCGTCATTTGAGGTAAAGGCAATTTGTGCAAAAGTTTCACTGCGCGCCAGATTGGGCTTTTCAACAATGGCAGCAACGGTTTTGCCGGTTTGTGTGTTAAGCCATTTTTGGCGCATCGCGTCCCCTGCTGCGCGCAATTTGGCGGCGCGGTCTTTAATCACCTCGCCTGAAACCTGTGGCATTTTTTCGGCAGGTGTGCCAGGGCGTTGCGAATAGGGGAAAACATGCAGCCAAACCAGCTCGCATTCCTCAACAAGGCGCAAAGAGTTTTCAAACATCTCATCAGTTTCAGTTGGGAAGCCCGCAATGATATCTGCGCCAAACACAATATCAGGCCGCCGCCGCTTCATATCCTGACAAAAGGCAATCGCCTGTTCCCGTGTATGGCGGCGCTTCATGCGCTTCAAAATCATATTATCCCCCGCCTGTAAGGATAAATGCAAATGCGGCATCACGCGGGGTTCTTCCACCACCATATCCAACAGCTTCGGCTCTAATTCAACAGCATCAACCGATGACAAGCGCAAGCGCATTAAGTCAGGAACATTTTTCAAAATGGCTTGTATCAATACCCCCAAGCCCGCTTCGCCAATATCCGCCCCCCAGCTTGTCATATCAACGCCTGTCAGAACAATTTCCTGATGGCCTTGGGCAACCAATTGCTGGCAATCGCGCACCACATCGGCAATTGGTGTCGAGCGCGAGTTTCCGCGCCCAAACGGAATAATGCAAAAAGTGCAGCGATGGTCGCAACCGGTTTGCACCTGCACAAAGGCACGGGCGCGGGCCTGCTGCGGCGCGACTGGACGAGGCTTCGCTTTTGTTAAAGACATAATATCGCCAACCAGATTTGTCGTCTCTGTCACATAGCTTTGCGGCAAAAGTTTTTCTTCATTGCCAATCAGCTTGGTCACTTCTGGCATGGCTTCAAATTCTTCTGCATTGGTTTGTGCGGCACAGCCTGTCACAAACACAGGTCGCTCTGGGTGCGCACGCGCTTCCCGACGCACGGTTTGGCGCGCTTGGCGCACAGCCTCTGCGGTCACGGCACAGCTGTTAACAATCGTGGCATTGCTGATGCCCGCTTGCGCCATCGCGCTTTCAATATAATCACCATCAAGCGCATTTAAGCGGCAGCCAAAATTATGAATGACTCGTTTTTTTGTGTCAGTTTCACTCATCTTGATTTCATTCTCATCTGCGCGCATCTCATGAAAGGCTCAATTGCCCGTCAAACTCAAACGCCACAGGCCCGCGCATCACATAAGTGTTGGCACCGGGCTCATAGCGAATAGTGATGATATCATGCTCATTGCGATTAAGGTTAAAGGGCGGCATCACATCAACTTCGGTTTGTAATTCCCCATTAGGGTTGCGTGTCACGCCTAATTCAATGGCCGCAATGGCGACTGCGCAAGCACCAGTGCCGCAGGCTTGTGTTAACCCTGCCCCGCGCTCCCATGTGTGAATGCCCAAGGTTGGGCGTTCAAATTGTCGATATTGCTGCACAAAATTGATATTGGCGCGATTGGGAAACAGCTCATGATGTTCCAGTTCGCTGCCATATTTTGAAGCCATCCATTTGGTTTTTTTCGCTGCAAAAATAACCGCATGCGGATTGCCCACATTAACCAAAAAAGCGGGCGGCAAGTCAGGGTGCAAAACCACGCCATTGGTTTTGCCAATATCTTTGGCCAGCGGAATATCCTGCCAGCCAAATTTGGGGGCGGGCATGGTCACATTCACACGGTCAAGCTGCGTGGTGCAGTCCAGGGCGCCAGCCACTGTTTCGATGCGACAGCTCGCCAACCCGTTATTTTTGTTCAAATAAGCAGCAACCGCGCGTGTGCCATTGCCACAGGCTTCGACCTCGCCGCCATCTGCATTGCGAATTTCGGCAAAACAATCGCCATCAGCGCGGGCAGGGCGGATAATCATCATCTGGTCACACCCCATAGTGACCGGATTGTCTCTGTCGGCAATATTGCGAACCTGCGCTTCAGTCAGGCTCATCTCCTGTGCGCGGACATCAAGCACAACAAAATCATTGCCCAAACCATTCATTTTGGTAAAGGGCAGCATCAGGCTTGTGTCTGTCGTGCGTGTATTGCTCATAAGCAGTATATAAGCGGGATTTGAAACAATAGCCAGCCCCCCTATTTGGTTCTTGACCATTTGGTTATTGACTATTTGGGCTTTTCGGCATAATTTGCGCAGGCTTCCGTGAGAAGAAAAAAACTGATCTCGGTCCGGTTTGCTGAAACAGGATCACCACCCGACAACGATATTCGTCCTCGGGTGCATTTTTGGTTGGTTTTTATCATCTCGAACGGGGCAGGTAGAAATGAAACGGAAAACTTGAGACATGTTTGAGTCACTGTCGGAAAATCTGGGGCAAATTTTTGACCGTCTTACGGGGCGCGGTGCGCTGTCTGAAAAAGATGTTGATACTGCCCTGCAAGAAGTCCGCAAAGCGCTTATCGAAGCCGATGTGGCGCTACCTGTTGTGAAGCATTTTCTCGATAATGTGCGCCCCAAAGCGATTGGTGTTGAAGTCTTAAAAGCGGTGAAGCCCGGCCAGCAAGTTATTAAGATTGTTAATGATGCGCTGGTCGATATGTTGGGCGAAGCCGCACCTATTTCTTTGCAAGCCGCCGCGCCCGTGCCGGTCATGATGGTCGGTCTGCAAGGCTCTGGTAAAACCACCAGCACGGCTAAAATTGCCAAAATGCTGGCCACAAAAGAAAAGCGCAAAATTTTAATGGCCTCTCTGGATACCTCGCGTCCGGCTGCGATGGAGCAATTGCGTGTCTTGGGGGAACAAATTGAGACTGCTAGTTTGCCGATTATTGAGGGGCAAAAGCCAGTAGATATTGCAGCCCGCGCCATGGAGGCTGGTAAACTTGGTGGCTATGATGTGGTGATATTGGACACTGCGGGGCGTACCAATGCAGATGAAGCGTTGATGGCCGAACTGACAGCGATTCAAAAAACCGTGAACCCGCATGAGGTGTTGCTGGTCGCTGACAGCCTAACCGGTCAGGAAGCGGTCACCATTGCCGAGCAATTCCATGCCCGCGTGTCGCTCACAGGTATTGTGTTAACCCGAACCGAAGGCGATGGGCGCGGCGGTGCCGCTTTATCTATGCGCCATGTCACCGGTGTGCCGATTAAGCTTTTGGGAACGGGCGAAGGGCTGGACAAGCTTGAGGCTTTTGACGCATCGCGTGTCGCGAGCCGTATTTTGGGCATGGGTGATGTTGTTGGGCTGGTTGAAAAAGCGGCTGAAACAATGGACGCCGAAAAGGCCGAGAAAATGGCCGCCCGCATGAAAAAAGGCATTTTTACGCTTGAAGATATGGCTGAGCAATTAATGCAAATGCGCAAAATGGGCGGTATGGGCGGCATTTTGGGTATGTTGCCAGGCATGGGGAAATTGAAAAAACAAGCTGGTGCGCAATTGGACGCGATGGGCATGGACGATAAATATTTGCTTCGTCAGGCCGCGATTGTGTCGTCCATGACCCAAGCTGAAAAAGATAATCCAAAACTGCTCAATGCCAGCCGTAAAAAACGTGTCGCGGCAGGCTCTGGCACGACAGTGCAAGATGTCAATAAGCTGATTAAAATGCATCGCCAGACGGCTGATATGATGAAAAAAATGGGCAAAGGTGGCATGAAAGGCCTGATGGGTGTGCTGGGCGGCGGCATGCCAAATATGGGCGATATGCCTCAGGATATGTTAGGGGGTCAGAGCGGTCAGCCAAAGGCAGGTGCTGACATGCCGGATTTTGACCAACTTCAAAAGCAATTGGGAAATACAGACCTTTCGAAATTAGGAGGTCTGGGAAAACTGCCATCAGGGCTTGGTTTTCCCCCTAAGAAAAAATGAACTTAAGTGCATGAAAGGAAACTAAATTATGGCTCTTAAAATTCGTATGTCCCGTGGCGGGGCAAAAAAACGACCTTTTTATCGTATTGTGGTGGCTGATAGCCGCATGCCACGCGATGGTCGCTATATTGAAAAAATCGGAACTTTCAATCCGCTTTTGGCAAAAGACAATGCCGAGCGTTTGAAGCTGGATTTAGAGCGCGCCAAACATTGGTTGGAGCGGGGCGCGAAGCCGTCTGACCGCGTATCGCGTTTTCTCGATGATGCCGGCCTGTGGAAGCGTGAAGCGCGCAATAATCCGAATAAGGGCAAGCCGGGTGCAAAAGCACTTGAGCGTTTAGAGGCGCAAAAACAGGCTGAAGAAGACGCTAAAGCCGCTGCTGAAGCCGCCGCCCAAGAGGCCGCCGAAGCCGAAGCTGCTGCCGAAGAAGCGCCAGCTGAGGAAGCTCCAGCCGAAGAAGCTGCTGCGGAAGAAGCGCCAGCCGAAGAAGCTGCTGCTGAGGAAGCGCCAGCCGAAGAAGCTGCTGCTGAGGAAGCGCCAGCCGAAGAGGCGCCAGCTGAAGAAGCGCCAGCTGAAGAAGCCCCAGCTGAGGAAGCTGAAAAGGCTGAATAATTGGTGCGTGATACGAAACCGACCCCCGCCCTCATTTGCCTTGGCGCGTTTGCCGGAGCGCATGGTGTGCGGGGTGAGGTGCGTGTCAAAACCTTTACCCAAGACCCGATGGATTTGGCCGCTTACGGCCCCGTCCAGACAGAAGATGGCGCCCAGCATTTTGAGATTACGGCTATCAAGCCAGATAAGCTGGGCGCGCGGGTGCGGCTCGCGGGCATCACCACGCGTGAACAAGCTCAAAGCCTCAAAGGCACGCGCATTTATATTGCCCGAACTGCTTTGCCAGCCTCTGATGATGACGATGATTTTTATCATGCTGATTTGCTGGGGCTTGTTGCCTTAGACGCGCAGGGTAATGCATGGGGGCGGGTCATTGGTGTGCATAATTTTGGCGCGGAGGATTTGCTTGAAATCCAGCCAGATGACAAGTCAGACACACAATTTATCCCGTTCACAAAAGAATATGTGCCAGAGATAAGGCTCGACAAAAACGCTTTAACAGCTTTGCCAGTGCATATGGTTGCCCCAGAAGATAATGACCAAGAAGAAGGCGGTGCGTGATGAGTTGGCAAGCCCATATTATTACCCTCATGCCAGATGCTTTTCCGGGTCTTTTGGGCCAATCCTTGAGCGGGCGAGCATTGGAGAAAAAACTGTGGTCATTGCATGTCACTGCCTTGCGAGATTTTGGCGATGGTAAGCATCTCAATGTCGATGACACACCCGCTGGCGGCGGCGCGGGCATGGTTTTGCGGGCCGATGTGGCAGGCGCCGCGCTTGACCATGTGCGGGGGCAAGCACCAGATTTGCCGATTATTGTGCCAAGCCCGCGAGGTGTACAATTCACTCAATCTCGCGCCAAAGAGCTGGCCAATTCGGGCGGGGCGATTTTTTTCTGCCCGCGTTTTGAAGGGCTTGATGAGCGTGTGTTTGCACATTACCCCATTGAAGAGGTGAGTCTTGGTGATTACATTTTATCGGGCGGAGACCTTGCGGCACAAATTATGATTGATGCCAGTTTGCGATTATTGCCGGGTGTGATGGGCGATATGGCCTCGGCTGAGGAAGAGAGCTTTGAAAATGATTTGCTGGAATATCCGCATTATACGCGCCCGTCTGAATGGCGTGGGCTAGAAATTCCAGAGGTTTTGACATCTGGCGACCACCAAAAAACAGCAGCATGGCGTCGGGCGCAAGCTGAAAAACTGACCCAAACGCGCCGTCCGGACCTGTGGCAACGCTATTTGGCGGCTCAAAAACCAAAAAAAGATTAAAAACAGCATAATTATGCTTAAAAACCCGCTTTTAGGGGTGACAAACCCGCTTTTATTGTGTTAATTGCGGTCAACATTTTTCAAACAGTCTGAAAGTTGACGCATAGTGTTATGCCGTTTGACTGACTGGACAAGATAAGGGTTAAGACAATGAACCTGATTGATGAGCTTAACAGCGAGCATATTGCTGAAATCGCGGCGGAAAAAAACATACCAGATTTTCAGGCCGGTGACACAGTTAAGGTGAATGTGAAGGTGAAGGAAGGCTCTCGTGAGCGTATTCAGGCCTATGAAGGGGTGTGCATTGCGCGCTCTGGTTCTGACCTTAATGCCAATTTCACAGTGCGTAAGATTTCTTATGGTGAAGGTGTGGAGCGTGTATTCCCTATCTATAGCCCATTGGTTGATAGCATTGAATTGGTTCGTCGTGGCCGTGTTCGCCGTGCGAAATTATACTATCTCCGTGGCTTGCGTGGTAAGGCTGCCCGTATTGCTGAACGCCGTGTGGCGCGTAAAGACGCACCAACTGCCGAAGCTGAGCCAGCTACAAAAGCAGAGCCAGCTGCGACAGATAACGACGCCTAATCCGATTACTCTGCCACTTTACCTGAATGGTATTTCTCTTTGTAAGGGAAAGATTTTGAGTGCCGTTTTGCATGGGAGACGAATATGTCTGTAACAACTCTTTATGATAAAATCTGGGAGGCGCATCTGATTGATGCGCAAGATGATGGCAATTGCTTGATTTATATTGACCGCCATTTGGTGCATGAAGTTACCAGCCCGCAGGCTTTTGAAGGTTTGCGAATGACAGGGCGTCAAGTGCGGGCACCACACAAAACCCTTGCTGTTGCCGACCATAATATTCCAACCACAAATCGTGATAAAGGTTTGGACGGCATTGAAGATGAGGACAGCCGCATCCAGATTGAAGTGTTGGCTAAAAATTGCGAAGAGTTTGGCATTGAGAATATTGAAATGTCAGATATCCGGCAGGGCATTGTTCATGTGACAGGACCCGAGCAGGGTTTCACCATGCCAGGTTTGACCATTGTTTGTGGTGACAGCCATACCTCAACGCATGGTGCTTTTGGGGCTTTGGCGCATGGTATTGGCACATCAGAAGTCGAGCATGTGTTGGCCACCCAAACCTTGCAGCAACGCAAAGCAAAAAATTTCCGCATTAATGTGATTGGCGAGGCCCCAGCCCATTTAACCGCGAAAGATATTGCGCTGGCGATTATTGGCGAAATTGGCACGGCGGGCGGCACAGGCTATGTGTTGGAATATGCTGGCCCTGTAGTGGAAGCGCTCAGCATGGAAGGGCGCATGACTTTGTGCAATATGTCGATTGAAGCTGGCGCCCGCGCTGGCCTGATTGCGCCTGATGAAAAAACTTTTGCCTATCTTGAAGGCCGTGCCCGTGCGCCTAAAGGGGCTGACTGGGATGCGGCAGTGGCTTATTGGCGCACCTTGAAATCTGATGACGGGGCGGTGTTTGACCGTGAAATCACAATTGATGCGGGCAATCTGGCCCCCTTGCTGACATGGGGCACCAGCCCGCAAGATGTGGTGTCGATTGAAGGCAATGTGCCAGACCCGTCAGATATTGAAGACGAAACCCGCCGCAAAGCCACCGAGCGGGCGTTAGAATATATGGGGCTGTCCCCCAATACGCCGATGACAGAAGTACGCATTGACCGCGCTTTTATTGGTTCTTGCACCAATAGCCGAATTGAAGATTTGCGCGCGGCGGCCAAAATTGTTGAAAAATCCAATGGCGGCAAAGTCGCTTCGGGTGTCAATGCGATGGTGGTGCCGGGTTCAGGGTTGGTGAAACAACAGGCTGAAGAAGAAGGTCTGGATAAAATTTTCATCAATGCTGGTTTTGAATGGCGTGACCCGGGTTGTTCTATGTGTCTTGCCATGAATGCAGATAAGCTTGAGCCAGGCGAGCGCTGCGCGTCCACCTCAAACCGCAATTTTGAAGGCCGCCAAGGGCGTGCGGGTCGTACGCATCTTGTCTCTCCAGAAATGGCAGCAGCGGCGGCACTCGCAGGTCATTTTGTGGATATAAGGGAGCTGTAAAATGGATAAATTCACTGTTCTAAAAGGCGTTGTTGCGCCCTTAAATATGATCAATGTCGATACAGACATGATTATCCCTAAGCAGTTTTTGAAGACCATTCAGCGCGAAGGCCTTGGCAAAAACCTTTTTGATGAAATGCGCTATGCTCAAGATGGCAGCGAAGTTGCGGATTTTGTTCTTAACCAGCCGGCCTTTCGCGACGCAGAGATTTTGATTGCGGGTGATAATTTTGGTTGCGGCTCAAGCCGCGAGCATGCCCCATGGGCGATTAAAGATTTTGGCATTCGGTGTGTGATTGCGCCAAGTTTTGCGGATATCTTTTTTAATAACTGTTTTAAGAACGGCATTTTGCCAATCAAGCTAAACCAAGACGACCATGCGCGTTTAATGGCAGAAGCCGAAGCCACACAAGGCACAAGCTTCACCATTGATTTGGCCGCGCAGGAAATCCATTCTGAACAATCAGGTGTGATTGGTTTTGATGTGGACCCGTTCCGTAAAAACTGTTTGCTTGAAGGGCTTGATGATGTTGGTTTGACCCTGCAAAAGAAAGACAAAATTGACTCATTTGAGGCTGCGCGTGATGCGTTGGCATGGTCTTAGAAAGTCTTAGAAAGTCTTAGAAAGTCTCAATAGTCTGAAACAATAATTCATTTAGCTTTTGTTCTCTCTTTTGAGGGCATAAAGAAAGACACATTAAAAGGTTAGGGTAATGGATAAAATTCTCATTCTTCCGGGCGATGGAATTGGCACTGAGGTTATGGCGCAAGTGGTGCGCATTATTGATTGGTTTGGCACACATCGCGGCTTTGATGTGTCGCTTGATGAAGACCTTGTTGGCGGTGCGGCCTATGATGCGCATGGCGTGGCCATTACAGATGCAGCAATGGAAAAAGCCCTTGCCAGTGATGCTGTTTTATTTGGGGCGGTAGGCGGCCCGCAATGGGATAATGTTGGCTATGATGTGCGCCCTGAAGCGGCGCTGTTGCGGTTGCGTTCAGAATTGGGATTATTTGCCAATTTGCGCCCGGCGATTTGCTTTCCGGCGCTGGCTGATGCGTCATCGCTCAAGCGCGATATTATTGAAGGGCTGGATATTATGATTGTCCGCGAGCTGACGGGCGGGGTGTATTTTGGTGAACCACGCGGCATTGAAGATTTGGGCAATGGCCAGCGTCGCGGTGTGAACACACAAGTCTATGAGACCTATGAAATTGAGCGGATTGCCCGCGTGGCAGCTGATTTGGCGATGAAGCGTGATAAACGATTGGCCTCAGCTGAAAAACGCAATGTGATGGAATCTGGCAAATTGTGGAATGAAGAAGTTACAAAAACCATCACCGCAGAATATCCCGAAATTGAGCTTGAGCATGTTCTGGCGGATAATTGCGCCATGCAATTGGTGCGCAATCCAAAGCAATATGATGTGCTGGTAACAGATAATTTGTTTGGCGATTTATTGTCAGATGTGGCCGCGATGCTAACAGGCTCGCTGGGCATGTTGCCATCTGCGGCTTTGGGCGCGCCTGGTGAAAATGGCCGTTCAAAATCTATGTATGAACCTGTGCATGGGTCTGCGCCTGATATTGCCGGACAAAATCTTGCTAATCCGATTGCGTCTATCATGTCTTTGGCGATGGCCTTGCGCTATACTTTTGACCGTGGGGCGGATGCGGATTTATTGGAGCAGGCTGTCACGAATGTTCTCGATAAAGTGCGCACGGGTGACATTATGCAAGAGGGCCTCACCCAAGTTGGCACAGATGGCATGGGCGATGCGATTTTGCTGGAACTGGAAGCCGCGACACGGTAACCCGAACCAACTATTTATCAGGAACAAAGCCTTTTTGGCGAACAGGATATAGAGATATAAAATGAGCTATGTAATTGCAGTGGCAGGCGCAACCGGCAATGTGGGGCGTGAGATTTTGAACATACTCGCCGATAGAGACTTTCCGGTCTCGCGTGTTGATGTTCTGGCTTCCCGCCGTTCGCAGGGAAAAGAAGTCAGTTTTGGGGATAAAACACTCAAAGTTTCAGCCATGGAGAATTATGATTGGAGCCAGGCTGATATTGCGCTTTTTTCTTGCGGCTCTTCAGCGACTAAAGAATTTGCGCCAATAGCGGCCAAAGCTGGCTGCATTGTTATTGATAATTCATCACTTTATCGCATGGAAGATGATGTGCCGCTGATCGTGCCTGAGGTGAACCCTGAGGCATTAGGGGATTATAAAAAGCGCAATATTATTGCCAATCCAAACTGCTCAACCGCGCAACTTGTTTTGGCGTTAAAGCCTCTGCATGATGTGGCCAAAATCAAACGCGTTGTGGCGGCGACTTATCAATCTGTATCAGGCGCGGGCAATGCGGCTATGGACGAGCTGTTCACACAAACACGGGCTGTATTTGTGAATGATGAGTTGAAGGTTGAAAATTTCACCAAGCAAATTGCTTTTAATGTGATACCGCATATTGATGTGTTTCTTGATGATGGCAGCACCAAAGAAGAATGGAAAATGGTGTCTGAAACAAAAAAAATCATCGACCCATCTATTGAGCTGACGGCGACATGTGTGCGCGTGCCGGTTTTTGTCGGGCATAGTGAGGCCGTGAATATTGAATTTGAAAAGCCGCTTTCAGAAAAGCAAGCGCGTGATATTTTGCGCGAAGCTGAAGGCGTTTTGGTGGTGGATAAGCGCGAAGATGGCGGATATGTCACGCCGATTGAATGTGTTGGTGACTATGCGACTTTTGTGTCGCGCATCCGCAAGGACCCGACAGTCGAAAATGGGCTGAATTTATGGGTGGTTTCTGATAATCTGCGTAAAGGAGCCGCGCTGAATGCTGTTCAAATTGCAGAAACTTTGATTGCAAAGCATTTGGCGCATTAATTCTGTCACGCACAGATATAATGCTGAGATGATGCCAAATTCAAAACCAGATTCAAATATAGAGGCTCACAACTCTACCGATAGGCTCAATATTAAGCCCAAGCCCTGTCGCACGGCGCTATATATGCCGGGCAGCAATGAGCGGGCTTTGGAGAAAGCCAAAAACCTTGCGGCTGATAGTGTCATTTTTGATTTAGAAGACGCGGTAGCACCGGAGATGAAGCAAGCTGCGCGCACGCAGGTTTGTGACGCATTGGCAGCGGGGGGTTATGGTCAGCGCCTGCTGGTGGTGCGCGTGAATGGCCTTGAAACCCAATGGGGCATGGACGATGTGCTGGCCTTAGTGGCCTTAGCATCTCATCAACCAGACGCGATTTTACTGCCTAAGGTTAATGCGGCTGATGATGTGCTGAAACTGGCGCGCCATCTCCCGCAAGGGGTTGCTATTTGGGCGATGATTGAAACCCCACAAGCAGTTTTGAAGCTACCAGAAATTGCTGCCACCGCCCAGCAGGTGCCACTTAAGGCGTTGGTTTTTGGTTCCAATGATTTGGTCAAAGATATGCGCGCGCAATTTCAGCCCGATCGCGCACCGCTTGCTTTTGCCATGAGCCAGCTGGTGCTGGCGGCACGGGCTTATGATTTATTGGCGCTTGATGGTGTCTTTAATGATATTGAAGATGATCAGGGCTTGCAAAATGAATGCGCGCAGGGGGCGGCTTTTGGCTTTGATGGCAAAACGCTGATTCACCCGCGCCAGCTGGAAACCGCGAATCGGGTCTTTGCGCCCTCGCCAAATGATATTGCGGAAGCTAAAGCTATTATTGCGGCCTTTGAGCAGGCAGAAAACGCAGGCGCGGCGGTGTTGAAGGTGAATGGCAAAATGACCGAAATTCTGCATTATCACCGCGCTTTGCAGCTCATTGCCCTAGCTAATCAGATAGCTGAAGGGCAAAAAATGGATTAAAATGCGCCAACTGCGGCACCTTAACGCATGCAAGTTAATGACAGCCCGCTCAAGAAAGTCTATAAAAAGCTAATTATTAAAGGTTGTAATATGTCTGAAAAATCACAACAAATTGGGGCGCGGCCACTTTCGCCGCATATCCAAATTTATCGTTGGACGCTGACAATGGCGCTGTCGATTTTGCATCGGGCAACGGGGATTGCTCTTTATGCGGGCACGGCGCTTTTGGTCTGGTGGCTCATGGCTGTTGCGGCAGGGCCAGAGGCCTATGCACAGGTGCAGCATGTGGCGACGGCTTGGTATGGCCGCTTGGTTTTGTTTGGCTATACATGGGCCTTATTCCACCATATGTTTGGCGGCATTCGCCATTTTGTATGGGATACAGGGCGCGGCTTTGATTTGGTCAATGTCGAACGCTTAGCCCGGTTCACGGCCTTTATGCCCTTGCTCTTGACTATTGTGACATGGGTGCTGGCTTATAAATTTATGGGAGCGTTTTAATGTCTGAGATGCGCACACCTCTCTCTCGTGTTCGCGGGCTTGGTTCGGCAAAAAAAGGAACCGAGCATTTTTGGCTGCAACGTGTGACGGCGATTGCCAATATCCCGCTTTCCATCTTCTTTTTGGCCAGTCTTGTGGCACATAGTGGTGCTGATTATCAGGCAATCCTCGCCTATTTTAGCCACCCTGTTGTTGCCGTTATTATGTTGCTGCTTATTTTAAGTGCCGTTTGGCATGCGAAACTTGGTTTGCAAACTGTCATTGAGGACTATGTTCATGGTGAGGCTCAAAAGCTTACCGCAATTGTCCTGAATAATTTTTTCACCTTGATTGTCGGAATTGCGAGCATTTTAGCAATTGTTAAACTTGCTCTCGCGTAACAGTCGTCTTGATAAGAGAAAGATAAGTGAACATGACTGCGTATGAATTTACTGATCACCATTTTGATGTTGTTGTTGTTGGTGCCGGCGGGTCTGGTTTAAGAGCCGCTCTTGGTGCCGCTGAGCGCGGGTTAAAAACCGCCTGTATTTCAAAAGTATTCCCAACCCGCTCCCACACAGTGGCGGCGCAAGGTGGCATTTCAGCAGCTTTGGGCAATATGGGCGACGATGACTGGCGCTGGCACATGTATGACACAGTCAAAGGGTCGGATTGGCTCGGTGACCAAGACGCGATTGAATATTTATGCCGCAACGCGCCAGAAGCCGTTTATGAGCTTGAGCATTTTGGTGTGCCGTTTTCGCGGACTGAAGAAGGTAAAATTTACCAACGCCCATTTGGCGGCATGACCACAAATTTTGGTGAAGGGATTGCCCAGCGCACCTGCGCGGCGGCAGACCGTACCGGCCACGCGATTTTGCATACGCTTTATGGGCAGTCTTTGCGCCATGAAACTGAATTTTTCATTGAATATTTTGCCCTCGACCTGCTGATGGACGATGAGGGCCGTTGTGTGGGTGTAACAGCCCTTTGCATGGCTGATGGCTCTTTGCACCGCTTCCGTTCGCATCAAACAATTTTGGCGACAGGCGGTTATGGCCGCGCTTATTTCTCGGCCACCTCAGCGCATACCTGCACAGGTGATGGCTCAGCAATGGTATCACGCGCGGGTCTGCCGCTTCAGGATATGGAATTTGTGCAATTCCACCCTACCGGAATTTATGGCGCTGGCTGTTTGATTACTGAGGGCTCGCGTGGTGAAGGCGGTATTTTGATAAATTCTGAGGGCGAGCGTTTTATGGAACGCTATGCGCCATCAGCAAAAGATTTGGCATCACGCGATGTGGTGTCGCGCTCCATGACGATTGAAATTCGCGAAGGGCGCGGTGTGGGGCCAAATAATGACCATATTTATTTGCACCTTGACCATCTCGATCCCGATGTGTTGGCGGAGCGCCTACCGGGCATTTCGGAAAGCGCGCGTATTTTCGCGGGCGTTGATGTTACCAAAGAGCCAATTCCGGTTCTGCCAACCGTGCATTATAATATGGGTGGTATTCCAACCAATTATCATGGTGAGGTTTTAAATCCAAGTGACTCAGATCCAGAGCGGACGGTACCGGGCCTGATGGCGATTGGGGAAGCCGCCTGCGTATCTGTGCATGGCGCCAATCGTTTGGGGTCAAACTCTTTGATTGACCTTGTCGTGTTTGGTCGTGCGTCAGCTATCCGCGCGGCAGAATTGGTCACGCCAGGTGATAGCCATGCTGATATTGGTGCAAATGCAGGTCAGGAAGCGCTTGACCGGCTTGACCATTTCCGTCATGCCGATGGCAACACACCAACTTCAGAATTGCGTTTGGAAATGCAGCGCACCATGCAGGAAAACTGCGCGGTTTTCAGAACGGGTGAGGTTTTGGAAGAAGGGTGCCAGCGCATGTCTAAAGTTGTTGAGGGCATGTCAGATATTTCTGTGTCAGACCGTTCATTGGTTTGGAACTCAGACCTGATTGAAACGCTTGAGTTTGACAATCTGGTTGTGCAGGCTGTGGCGACAGTTGAGGGCGCGAATGCGCGTAAAGAAAGCCGCGGCGGTCATGCGCGCGAAGATTTCCCAGAGCGTGATGATGCCGATTGGATGAAACATACTTTGGCTTGGGTCAGCGATACGCGCAAAGGTGGCAAGGCGACCATTGGCTATCGTGATGTCCATAATTTCACCTTGACCAATGAGGTGAGCTATATTGAACCAAAAGCACGCGTTTACTAGTAAAGAGAAAAGAAATGGTTGAAATTGCTCTCCCTAAAAATTCCAGAATAAATAAAGGCGTCACACATAAAGCCGAAGGCGACTTGCAAGCGCCGCGCACTGTTGAGGTCTATCGCTGGAACCCAGATGACCCTGATAATCCGCGTATTGATAGCTATGAGATTGATACCCAAGATTGCGGGCCAATGGTGCTTGATGCGTTGATTAAAATTAAAAACGAAGTCGACCCGACCTTAACTTTCCGCCGTTCTTGCCGTGAAGGCATTTGCGGGTCTTGCGCGATGAATATTGATGGCCAAAACACATTGGCCTGCACCAAGGGCATTGATGAGGTCAAAGGCAATATTAAAATCTATCCTTTGCCGCATATGCCCGTGATTAAAGATTTGGTGCCAGATTTGTCCAATCTTTATGCGCAATATCAATCGATTGAGCCATGGTTGAAAACAGATACACCTGAACCTGAAGGTGAGTGGAAGCAATCACGCGAGGATCGCGAAAAGCTTGATGGGCTTTATGAGTGCATTTTATGTGCTTGTTGCTCGACCTCTTGCCCAAGTTATTGGTGGAATTCTGATAAATATCTTGGCCCTGCGGTTTTATTGCAGGCTTATCGCTGGTTGGCAGATAGCCGTGATGAAAAAACCGGTGAGCGACTTGATGATTTGGAAGACCCGTTCCGCGTCTATCGTTGTCACACAATCATGAATTGCGCCAAGGCTTGCCCGAAAGGCTTGTCTCCTGCAAAAGCGATTTCTGAAATCAAAAAAATGATGGTGACACGCGAAGTCTAGCTCGAATTTGCGCGTGATTTCATTTCACATATTTGTCACAAAAGCTGGTTAGAGGGTGAATATGAAAAATATTCTTTTCCTCTGCACAGGTAATAGTTGCCGGTCGATTATGGCTGAAGCCTATCTTAATCATGTTGGGGGTACGCGTTATAAAGCCTTTTCGGCAGGCAGTTCGCCGACAGGTAAAGTGCACCCTATGGCCATAAAAACGCTGGAAAATGAAGGTTTAGCCACGCCGTATGCACGGTCAAAAAGCTGGGACGAGTTTGCTGGTATTCAGGCGCCCAAAATGGATTTTATTGTGACAGTTTGTGACAATGCAGCGGGTGAAACCTGCCCGATTTGGCCCGGTCATCCGGCGACATATCATTGGCCATTTCCTGATCCAGCCATTTTTAATGGTGATGAAGAAACTGTCAAAGCGCATTTTGCTGATGTTTTTGCCCTTATCAAACAACGCATTGATGCGTTTGTGGAGGGTGCATAATGGATTTGCGCGCTTTGCTTTCTGAGATGCTCGGTACTTTATTACTGGTATGTGTGGTGGTTGGGTCAGGTATGATGGCGCAGAATCTGTCTGGCGGAAATGAAGCCCTTGCGCTTTTAGGCAATACCCTCGCAACGGGTGCAATTTTATATGTGCTCATCACAATATTGGCGCCGGTTTCTGGCGCACATTTCAATCCAGCGGTCAGCATTGTGTTTTTTTTGCGTGGCGAGCTGAAATTATCAGGACTCATTCCGTTTGTTTTCATGCAACTCATAGGCGGTGTGTTGGGGACAATGCTGGCGCATGTGATGTTTGAATTGCCCCTGCTCACGCCCTCAGTCAATATACGGCAGGGAAGCGGGCAATTTATTGCTGAAACAGTTGCCACTTTTGGGTTGGTTCTGACGATTTTAGGCGGTGTGCGCTGGCGCCCTGATGCTGTTCCAGCATTGGTTGGCTTATATATCACCGCTGGCTATTGGTTTACGGCTTCAACAAGTTTCGCTAATCCTGCGGTTACTTTGGCGCGGGGTTTTACGGATAGTTTTTCTGGTATTCGTCCGGTTGATATGCCTGTTTTTTGGGCCGCCCAAATTTTTGGGGCGGTATTGGCATGGCTGCTGGCGCGCTTTTTGTTCCTAAAACCCTCCAACTAAATGGCGGGCGATGCCCGCTGCTGTGGTCTGCCGCTTACTTTAACACGAACTTTGTTGCTTGTTCTGTTACTTGCTCTGGAAGGGTTTTGTGATAAAACCCTGTTATGTCAGAGCAGGTTAAAACGCCGATTGAAAAATATGAAAGCTTAATCGAAGCGGAAAATTTACGCGGCGATGATGCGCAGCGTTTGGTAGCACTTGCGCTGACGGATTTACATTTTGCGCTGCAAAAATCACGCATCGGGTTCTGGCAAAAACTCCTGCGCCGACCCGTCTTGCCCGTGCGCGGACTTTATATTTACGGTGGCGTTGGGCGCGGCAAATCAATGCTGATGGATTTGTTTTTTGATGACGCGCCTGTCGCGCAGAAGCGGCGGGTGCATTTTCACGCCTTTATGCAAGAAACCCATGAGCGAATTTTTGAGTATCGGCAGGCCTTAAAAACCGGACGCGTGAAAGGTGACGACCCGATACCGCCTGTGGCGTATCAAATTGCGCAAGAAGCCAAATTGCTGTGTTTTGATGAGTTTCAGGTGAAAGATATTGCCGATGCGTCCATTTTGGGGCGGCTGTTTACAGCGCTTATTGAAAGCGGCGTCACAATCGTGGCAACCTCCAATCGCCCGCCTGAGGATTTATATTTGGGTGGCTTGAACCGGCAACGCTTTTTGCCCTTTATTGATTTTCTGAAATCGCGACTTGATATTTTATTGCTCGATAGTGAAACCGATTATCGTCTGGCGCGGCTCATGGGGCGGCCTGTATGGGTCACGCCGATTGGTCCCAAAGCGCGGTCTTTTTTAGATGAGCGCATGACGATGTTAACCAATGGTGCTGATATCAAGCGCGATTATGTTGAGGTAAAGGGGCGGCAGGTGCCAGTGCCAGCCTGTTCCAATGGCGTGGCGCGGTTCCAGTTTGTTGATTTATGCGCCGCCAATCTTGGGGCAGGTGATTATTTGGCGCTGGCACAAAACTTTCACACGATTTTAATTGATAATATCCCGCGCCTGTCGCCCGAAAAGCGCAATGAGGCCATACGGTTTGTTAATCTGATAGATGCGCTTTACGAGCATAAGGTCAATTTATTGGCCAGCAGTGATGATGTGCCTGCCAATCTTTACCCCGCAGGCGATAGTGCATTTGAGTTTCAACGAACGGTCTCTCGGTTGATGGAAATGCAATCCGAAGAATATTTATCACTTTCTCATAGCCCATCAGAGGCTGATTCATAGACTTTTTAAGGTCTATGTATTTTCTGAGCGCTTGCCTTTTTGCTCATTTCGCGCTAGTGACAGGCAAGAATTTTTTCACTTGAAACATGCTGGAGATTAACTATGGCACGTAAAAAAATTGCCCTTATCGGTGGCGGACAAATTGGTGGCACTTTGGCGCATCTTGCTGGTTTGAAAGAATTAGGTGATGTTGTCATTTTCGATATTGTTGATGGAATTCCACAAGGTAAAGCGCTTGATTTGGCGGAGTCATCGCCAGTGAGCCATTTTGATGCCAGCTTAAAAGGCACAAAATCTTATTCTGGTATTAAAGGCGCAGATGTGGTGATTGTGACCGCCGGTGTGCCGCGCAAGCCAGGCATGAGCCGTGATGATTTGTTGGACATTAACCTGAAAGTGATGCGCCAAGTTGGCGAGGGCATTAAAAAATATGCGCCCAATGCTTTTGTGATTTGTATCACCAACCCATTAGATGCCATGGTCTGGGCGCTGCAAAAAGCATGTGGCCTGCCAAAAAACAAAGTGGTCGGTATGGCGGGCGTGTTGGACTCAGCGCGTTTCCGTTATTTCCTCGCAGAGGCCATGAATGTGTCTGTTAAAGATGTCACAGCTTTTGTCTTGGGTGGTCATGGTGACACAATGGTGCCAAGCGTGCGCTATTCAACCGTTGCGGGTATCCCATTGCCAGATTTGGTGAAAATGAAATGGATTACGCAAAAGAAGCTTGATGAGATTGTCCAGCGCACACGCGATGGCGGCGCTGAAATTGTCGGCTTGCTGAAAACCGGGTCGGCCTTTTATGCCCCTGCCGCTGCTGCGATTGAAATGGCAGAAAGCTATTTGAAAGACCAAAAGCGGGTTTTGCCATGTGCGGCGCATTTGAATGGTCAATATGGCCAAAAAGGTCTTTATGTTGGGGTGCCGGTTGTGATTGGTGCCAAAGGGGTTGAGCGTATTGTCGAAGTGAAGCTAGATGCGAAAGAGCGTGCTGGTTTCCGCAAATCTGTGAAAGCCGTGCAGGATTTGGTGACAGCGTGTAAAAATATCGACCCGAAACTGAAATAAAACCTTATTTAATAAGCTGAAACAGGCTTATGAGAGTATCAAAGGGCAGCATGTCACGCATATGCTGCCCTTTTTGCTGCCCTTTTTGTCGTGTGGCTGGGTTTTGGGGCGGTGTTTTGAGGGGGTGCTTGGGGTTTTTAGCCGGAAAATCAGCTTTACCTTAGGCACTGAAAACACAAGCTTTTATAGGGTTGAAAATTGCCTCTTCTACTTTACCCCAATTAAGTAATACTTAATAATCCAAAAATTATTATTTTGCGTTAAAACTATCTATTTTTGATTCCCATGTGCTGAAAATGTCTCATGGCGCGGGCGAAAGCGCGCTATGGTGAGGATAATTCATATCAATAATCTTTGAGTTCAGGAGCCAAAAGAATGAATATCCATGAATATCAAGCCAAAGCGGTGTTGAAAGAATACGGGGTTCCCGTGCCGTCTGGCCAGGTTGCGTTTAGTGCTGATGAAGCCGTCGCTGCAGCCGAAAAACTCGGCGGGCCAGTTTGGGTCGTTAAGGCGCAAATTCACGCTGGTGGGCGCGGCAAAGGCGGCGGTGTCAAAGTCGTCAAATCCATTGATGAGGTGCGCGCCGAAGCCGAACGCATGCTGGGCATGACATTGGTAACCCACCAAACCGGTCCAGAAGGTAAAAAAGTGGGCCGCGTTTATATCGAAGAGGGGTCCGCGATTGCGCGTGAGCTTTATCTCTCTATTTTGGTGGACCGCGCGACCTCGCGGGTTTCTTTTATCGCCTCAACCGAAGGCGGTATGGATATTGAGCAGGTTGCCGAAGAGACGCCTGAGAAAATTTTGACGCTTTCCGTCGATCCGGCAACCGGCATTTCGGGCCATCATGGCCGCCGCATTGCTTTTGCGCTGGGGCTGGAAGGTGATCAGGTGAAACAGGGCGGGGCGTTAATCCAAAAACTCTATACTGCCTTTGTTGAAAAAGACATGAGCCTGTTGGAAATTAACCCATTGGTCGTCACTGGCGATGGCAATTTGGTCTGCCTTGATGCCAAAGTTAATTTTGATGGCAATGCGCTTTATCGCCACCCTGAAATTGTTGAGCTGCGCGATTTAGGCGAAGAAGATCCAGCTGAAATTGAAGCGTCAAAATTTGACCTCAGCTATATCAAGCTTGATGGCACAATTGGCTGCATGGTCAATGGGGCAGGTCTGGCCATGGCCACTATGGATATTATTAAGCTTTATGGTGCCGAGCCAGCCAACTTTCTTGATGTGGGTGGCGGCGCAACAAAAGAAAAAGTAACAGAAGCTTTCAAAATCATTTTATCCGATGACAATGTTGAAGGCATTTTGGTGAATATTTTTGGCGGCATTATGCGTTGTGACATTATCGCGGAAGGCGTGGTTGCGGCGGCGCAAGAATTAAGCCTGAATGTGCCGCTTGTGGTGCGCCTAGAAGGCACAAATGTTGAAAAAGGAAAAGAAATTATGGCCGCCTCAGGATTGGCCATTATTCCGGCAGATAATCTTGATGATGCGGCTGAAAAAATCGTCGCTGCGGTGAAGGAGAGTGCATAATGTCCGTCTTGATTGATAAAAATACCAAACTCATCTGTCAGGGCTTTACTGGCAGTCAGGGGACTTTCCATTCTGAGCAAGCGATTGCTTATGGCACAAATATGGTAGGCGGTGTGACGCCAGGTCGGGGCGGTGAAACGCATCTTGATTTACCGGTTTTTAATTCTGTGGCTGATGCGGTTGAAAAAACCGGCGCCAATGCGACAGCGATTTATGTGCCGCCACCATTTGCAGCAGATGCAATTATGGAAGCGATTGAAGCGGAAATTGAGCTGGCTGTTTGTATCACTGAGGGCATTCCCGTTGCCGATATGATTAAAGTCAAGCGCGCTTTGGCAGGGTCAAATACCCGTTTGGTGGGGCCAAACTGTCCGGGCGTGATTACACCGGGTGAATGTAAAATCGGCATTATGCCGGGCCATATTCACAAGCCTGGCAGTGTTGGTGTTGTCTCACGCTCTGGTACATTGACCTATGAGGCTGTTGCACAAACCACTGCCGCTGGTCTTGGCCAGTCCACCTGTATTGGTATTGGCGGCGATCCGGTGAACGGAACGAACTTTATTGATTGTTTGGAAATGTTTTTGGCTGATGACAAAACCGAATCCATCATCATGATTGGTGAAATTGGTGGCTCGGCTGAAGAAGAAGCCGCAGAATTTTTGAAGCAGTCAAAAATCAAAAAACCAATGGTTGGTTTTATCGCCGGCGTGACTGCGCCTCCTGGCCGCACAATGGGTCATGCAGGTGCGATTGTCTCTGGCGGTCAAGGTGGTGCTGAAGACAAAATGGAAGCCATGCGTTCTGCGGGCATCACAGTTTCCCCATCGCCCGCGGCACTCGGCACAACTTTGTTAGATGTGCTGAACAATTAAGCTGGCAGGGCAAAAGAGGGTTTTGCAAAAGGTGATAAAATGAGCGAGCAATCAAAAAGTCATTCTGCTTCTCGGCAAGAGCGAGCTATGTCGGCTTTTCTTGATGGATCCAATGCGGTTTATATCGAACAACAATTCGAAACATACCGCACTTCACCGCAAAGCCTTTCGCCCGAATGGCGGCAGTTTTTTGATGGTCTGGGGCCAGACACCCCCTTACAGCGTGCGAGTTGGGAACAAAACAATTGGTCGGGCATTGGGGCTGATGAATTAACCGCCGCCTTTGATACAAATTGGGCGGCTCTTGATAAATCTTCAGCCGATGAGACCCCGTCACCAACACCTGCTCAACGCGATGCGATGATTTTGGCAGAAAAAATCTCAGAGCATCACGAGGCGAAAGGCACCCAGCTCAATGAGGCTGATTTGCGCTCCGCCACACTCGACTCAGTGCGCGCGGTGATGATGATACGCGCTTATCGCGTAAGGGGGCATCGGGCGGCTAATCTTGACCCGCTTGGGATTGAAAAGCCGGGCTATCACCCCGAGCTGGATCCGGCTTCTTATGGCTTCACCGAAGCGGATATGGACCGCCCTGTTTTCATTGATTATATGCTCGGGCTGGAAACCGCCACCGTGCGCGAAATGATTGATATTTTGCAACGCACCTATTGCGGGCGTTTGGCGATTGAATTTATGCACATTTCTAATCCAGACGAAAAAGCATGGCTTCAAGAGCGTATGGAGGGGCCAGATAAAGAGATTCATTTCACCCATGAAGGTAAGCGCGCGATTTTTCAAAAACTGGTCGAGGCCGAAGGGCTAGAAAAGTTTTTAGATGTCAAATATACGGGCACAAAAAGATTTGGCTTAGATGGCGGCGAGGCGATGGTGCCTGCGCTTGAGCAAATTATTAAGCGCGGTGGCAATCTGGGTGTGAAAGAAATCATTATCGGCATGCCGCATCGGGGGCGCTTGAATGTGTTAACCAATGTGATGGCCAAACCTTTCCGTGCTTTGTTCCATGAATTTAAGGGCGGCTCGGCCAATCCTGAAGATGTTGAGGGCTCGGGTGATGTTAAATATCATCTTGGTTCTTCTGCTGACCGGGAATTTGATGGCAATGTGGTGCATTTATCGCTCACCCCAAATCCGTCACATTTGGAAGCGGTTGACCCTGTTGTCTTAGGCAAGGCGCGCGCCAAGCAGGATATTTATAATGAGACCGATGGGCTGCCTGACCGCTCTACCGTTATTCCGTTGCTTTTGCATGGTGATGCGGCTTTTGCGGGGCAGGGTATTGTCGCTGAATGTCTTGGGCTTTCTGGCCTGCGCGGTCATAAGGCGGGCGGCAGTATCCATTTTATTGTTAATAACCAAATCGGATTTACCACCAGTCCGCGTTTTTCACGCTCCTCGCCTTACCCATCAGATGTGGCGAAAATGGTTGAGGCACCAATTTTTCATGTGAATGGCGATGACCCTGAGGCGGTGGTTCATGCGGCAAAAGTCGCGACAGAGTTTCGCCAAAAGTTTCTCAAGCCAGTGGTGATTGATATGTTCTGCTATCGCCGCTTTGGGCATAATGAGGGCGACGAACCTGCTTTCACCCAGCCGGTCATGTATGACCATATTAAAAAACATCGTTCAGTGGTGAATGTATATGCCGAGCGGCTTGTTGATGAGGGCATTGTGTCATCTGAACAGGTTGAGCAGGCGACCAAAGAATATCGGTCATATTTGGAAGAAGAATTTGAAGCGGCCAATGATTATAAGCCCAATAAAGCGGATTGGTTAGATGGTCGCTGGTCTGGTTTGCAACGCAAAAATGAAGACGAGTTAATTCGTGGGGAAACGGGAGTAGAGCCAGAGCTGCTGAAAAAAATTGGCGCGGCGCTCACAACTGTGCCAGATGAATTTAATCTTCATCGCGCCTTAAAACGCCAGATTGAGAACAAAAAGAAAATGTTTGAGACCGGGGAAGGCTTTGATTGGTCAACCGCAGAGGCTTTGGCATTTGGCGCATTGCTGGCTGAAAAATATCCAGTGCGGCTGTCGGGTCAAGATAGTGAGCGCGGCACATTTTCGCAACGCCACTCTGTTTGGACCGACCAGAAAAATGAAAACCAGCACAAGCCCTTAAATCATATCGCCCCAGACCAAGCGCGTTTTGAGGTGATTAACTCTATGTTGTCTGAGGCGGCAGTCTTGGGGTTTGAATATGGCTATTCTTTGGCCGAGCCAAATGCGCTGGTTTTATGGGAGGCGCAATTTGGTGATTTTGCCAATGGCGCACAAGTGATTATTGACCAGTTTATTTCATCGGCTGAAGCCAAATGGCTGCGCATGTCTGGATTGGTGATGCTCTTGCCGCATGGTTATGAAGGGCAGGGGCCGGAGCACAGTTCGGCGCGTCTGGAGCGGTATTTGCAGCTCTGCGCGCAAGATAATATGCAGGTTGCGAATGTGACTACGCCGGCAAATTATTTCCATATTTTGCGGCGGCAAATTCATCGTAATTTCCGCAAGCCACTTATTTTGATGACACCAAAATCATTATTGCGGCACAAAAAATGTGTTTCCAAGCTTTCTGAAATGGAGCGCGGTTCGACTTTCCATCGGGTGTTATGGGACGATGCCGATGCGCGATTGGAAAATAGTTTGCAATCCCCCGATAAAATTCGGCGGGTCATTTTATGCAGCGGTAAAGTGTATTTTGATTTATATGAGGCGCGCGCAGCGGCAGGCATTGATGATGTTTACCTCATGCGCATTGAGCAGCTTTTCCCGTTCCCGCATAGTGCTTTGAAAGCAGAATTGGAAAAATTTGCCCATGCTGAAATTTTTTGGTGTCAGGAAGAGCCGCGCAATATGGGCGGCTGGAGCTTTGTTGAGCCATTTATCGAAAATGTGTTGACCGAGCTCGATGCCAAACATAAACGCCCTGTTTATATTGGGCGCGTGCCGTCAGCTTCAACCGCGACAGGCTTGATGAAACGCCATTTAAAAGAACGAGATGCCTTTATCGACGCGGCATTTGCGACAGCTGATACTGCGCCGCAAAACCAAAGCTTGGCGACAAATGGTCAGCGCCAGAAGTGAGGATATTATGACGAAAGAAATTCGTGTTCCTGTTTTAGGAGAGTCCATTACCGAAGCAACAATTGCGCAATGGTATAAAAAACCAGGCGATGCGATTGCCGCAGACGAGCCGCTTTGCGAATTGGAAACCGATAAGGTCACAATCGAAGTGCCGGCCCCATCGGCGGGTGTGATGGGTGATATTTTGGTGGCTGATGGCGAAACTGTTGAGGTCGGCGCGCTGTTGGGTTCAATTGAAGCTGGTGAGGCCGCTTCGGCGCCTGTCGCGTCACCTCAAGAAACCACACCAGAAACCACACCAGAAACCAATCCAACCTCATCTGAAACAGAAAATGAAGTGTTGGCGCCCTCAGTCCGTAAACTGATAAATGAGCATGGGCTGGACCCGTCGCGCATTTCTGGTACAGGTAAAGATGGCCGCCTCACCAAATCAGATGTGTTGAAAGCCATTGCAGATGTAGATGCAGGTGCAGAGCCAGGTGCAGAGCCAGAGGCAGCTGCGCAAGGCGCCACGCCGCAAGCTGATGTCTCGCCATCGCCGAGCAGCCCAGTTGCGCCACGCGCGCCCATCGCCACTCAAGGTGGTACTGTTAGCGGTGCTGAAGAGCGCGTGCGCATGACTCGTTTGCGCCAAACCATTGCGAAGCGGCTAAAGGAATCGCAAAATACTGCCGCCATGTTGACCACTTTTAACGAGGTGGATATGAGCGCGCTGATGCAAACCCGCAGTGACTATAAAGAAAAATTTGAAGCCAAACATGGCACAAAACTTGGCTTTATGAGTTTTTTCGTCAAAGCATGCGTGACCGCATTGCAAGAAATTCCGGCGGTGAATGCTGAAATTGATGGCGATGAAATTATTTACAAACATTATGTTAATATGGGCGTTGCGGTTGGCACGGATAAAGGGCTGGTTGTGCCGGTTTTGAAAAATGCGCAGGATATGGGTTTTGCCGATATTGAAAAAACCATTGCAGATTTTGGCGCTCGCGCCCGCAATGGCGATTTGGGCATTGCCGATTTGCAAGGCGGTAGTTTCACCATTTCCAATGGCGGGGTTTATGGCTCGCTCATGTCCACGCCGATTTTGAACAGCCCGCAATCGGGCATTTTGGGCATGCATAAAATCCAAGAACGCCCTGTGGTTGTGGAAGGTGAGATTGTTATTCGCCCGATGATGTATTTGGCGCTGAGCTATGACCACCGCATTGTTGACGGCAAAGAGGCGGTGACATTTTTGGTGCGGGTGAAAGAAGGTCTTGAGAACCCAGAGCGGCTTTTGCTGGGTCTATAAAAGGGAAATGAAATATGTCAGATAGTTTTGATCTTGTGGTGATTGGTTCGGGGCCGGGTGGATATGTGTGTGCGATACGCGCTGCCCAGCTTGGCCTGACGGTTGCTTGTGTTGATAAGCGCGGCGCGCATGGCGGCACCTGCCTGAATGTTGGCTGTATCCCGTCAAAAGCCTTGCTCCATGCCTCCGAATTTTTTGCCCAATCTGGCCATGCCGCCGATATGGGCATTCAGCTTGGCAAGCCCAAAGTCGATATGGCGGCCATGCAGGCTTATAAGCAAGCGGGCATTGATGGCAATGTGCAGGGCATTGATTATCTGTTCAAGAAAAACAAAATTGAGGGCATTTTCGGCGCGGCCGAAATCAAAGCCGCGGGCGAGGTCGCGGTGCAGCTCAATGCGGGCGGCACGCGCACGCTCAAAACCAAAAATATCGTCATCGCCACCGGTTCGGACATTGCGCCCTTGCCGGGTGTTGAGATTGACGAGCAGATGGTTGTGTCCTCAACCGGTGCGTTGAATTTTGACAGCATTCCCAAAAGCCTGATTATTGTAGGCGCGGGCGTGATTGGTTTGGAGCTTGGCTCGGTTTGGGCGCGGCTTGGCACGCAGGTCACCGTGGTTGAGTTTCTTGACCGCATTGTGCCAGGCGTTGATGCCGACACCGCCAAACAGTTCCAGCGCGTCTTGACCAAACAGGGCTTTACTTTCCATTTGGGCAAAAAAGTATCCAAGGTTGAAAAGCTTAAAGCCAGCGCCAAAGTCACGCTAGAGCCAGCTTCTGGCGAGGGCGAGGCCGAAACATTATCGGCTGAAAAAGTGCTGGTGGCGATTGGCCGGCGGCCTTATACAGACGGGCTTGGGCTGGAAAATGCAGGCGTGCGGCTTGATGCGCGCGGGCGGGTAGAAACCAATGCGGGGTTTGAAACCTCGGTGCCGGGCATTTATGCGATTGGCGATGTGATTGCCGGCCCCATGCTCGCCCACAAGGCTGAAGAAGAAGGCGTCGCGCTGGCCGAAAGCTTGGCAGGCCAAGCGGGCCATGTGAATTATGATGTGATACCGGGCGTCATCTACACCGCGCCCGAGCTGGCATGGGTCGGCAAAACCGAAGAAGAGCTGAAAGCCGCAGGCGTGGCCTATAAGGTTGGCAGTTTCCCCTTCATGGCCAATGGGCGCGCCAAGGTCAACCACACCACAGATGGCTTTGTCAAAGTGCTGGCCGATGCCACCACAGACCGCGTTTTGGGCGTGCATATTTTGGGCGCGCAGGCCGGCGATATGATTGCCGAAGCCGCCGTGGCGATGGAATTTGGCGCCGCGGCTGAAGACATTGCCCGCACCTGCCACGCCCACCCAACCCTGACCGAAGCGGTTAAAGAAGCCGCCCTGGCCGTGGACGGCCGCGCGCTACATATGTAGGGGTTTGTTGGGGGCAAGTCTGTTGCAGCTTATGCGCGCACATGTTTTTAAGGTTTTTGAGGTTTTTTGAGCGTCTTACGCGCTTTATTTCTCAACCAATTAAGGGGGCCCCGCGCCCCCTTATTTTTTTGGGGGTGTGGAAAAAAGCCTGCCCAACGCAGATTTTAAGCTGGATTACAAAAAGCTTGCTTTGAGGTGAAATTGTGAATACGATTCTGTATACATAAGTATTGAGTTTGCGTCACAAGAAAAACAAAAAAGAGCGCAAAGCAATGGATGCATTCGGATTTTCTCCAAAGCCTGAGTACACCCCACAGCATTTTTCGGGTGCAGGGGAACCAGACAAGCGAGTTTTAAGTTTAGGAGCGGGCGTTCAAAGCACTGTGATGGCTCTTATGGCTGATAGGGGAATGTTTGGCCATAAACCAGATGTGGCTGTGTTCGCAGACACGGGTTGGGAACCTGAACAAGTTTATAAACATTTGGATTGGTTGGAAAAACAACTCAGCTACCCAATCATAAAAACGACTGTTAAATATACACCCCGCAAAAGACCACGTGACCAAGACGGGAAATTTATATCTGCTAATTTACGTGAACATTTGATGAATGGAGTAAACAGTAGCGGCAATAAATTTGTGACAGTTCCGCTTTATATGCTCAATTTGGAGGGGAAGCCAGCCATTGGTCGGCGGCAATGCACCCGTGAATATAAGGTTACACCCATTCAAAAAACAATCCGCCGTGAGATTTTACAGGTAAAACCGCGTCGTCGACTTCCTGATGGTGTTTGGGTCGAGCAATGGCTTGGCATTTCTACCGATGAAATGGTGCGCATGAAAGATAATCGCGAGCATTGGATTATCAATCGTTGGCCTCTTATAGAGGCGGCTAATATGAGCCGACAAGATTGTAAAGATTGGTTTAAAGAGCATTATCCTCGCCGCGCTTTACCAAGAAGCGCATGCGTTGGTTGCCCGCTTCGTACCCATGCTGAATGGCTGGATATGAAAAAAAATGACCCAGAAAGCTGGAAAGAAGCTGTCGCTTTTGATGAGGCCTTGCGTGAGGGAAGCCGTGTTGAACGATTTGGCAAGGAAATGTATCTGACAAATAAGCGTATTCCGCTCAAAGAGTTAGGTAAAATGAAGGTGGATAAAAAAAGTAAGAAGAAGTCAAGAAAAATGAACGAGGAATGCGAAGGCATGTGTGGGGTGTGAGATGACTAAGCTGATAAAATATAATAGCAAGAAAACTGCCGAGGGGTATTTCAAAGATGATAATACTGGTAAGATACTTTTGCCAAACTTTCAAAGGAAATTTGTTTGGACGCCTGACCAACAAAAAAAGCTAATAGCTTCAGCTTTAGCGGGTGTGCCAATAGGCTCCGTTTTGCTTCTTAAGTCAGAAAAAACAGATATGGCCGTTAGGCAGTTATGTTTTAACGACATGAAAATAAATGCTGACAAGAACGCAAGCCGAGAATATTTATTAGATGGGCAGCAACGTTTTTCATCTCTAAAAAATGCTTTTTTAGATGTTTGTGATCCAATGGAGAGCGGAACAAACCAAAATAGGGAAACCCTAAAAAGAAATTTACCTGAAAATTTACAAATCAGGTGGTTTTTGGATATCGAAAATGTGGATTTTGACTTACAAAATGCAAGTTTTAAAGAGAAGAGAGACATTTCACCCACTCATTATATAGGAAAGCTTCATTTCACTAAGGATGAAAAATTCTGGCAAGGTGAAGAGTATGATGATGAATTAAAAAAGCATTGTGTTAAAGAACGCAGAATTCCTCTTTGGAAAATGTCTGGGGCACGTTATATACATGATATTCTCAAGCAAATTCAATATGCTAGTAATTCTGATATAGCTGACAAAGTCAGAGAGAATTGGGCACTTAATGTCTATCAACATTTGAAAAGTAGAACTCTTGGGACCACCGTTCCTAATATTGAAATAGACCAATCAGCAATGGAAATTGCTATTGAGGTGTTTGAGCAAGTTAATACAAGTGGCACCAAGCTCAGTATATTGGACATTCTGGCTGCTAAAATGGCAGAAAAAGAGGAGAGGCCTTTATTGGATTTGATGAAGGGAGATCTTAAGAAAAAGGATAGCTATTTTGGTGAACCAAAATGGGCACCTTTGGAGCTACCTGATTCTAAACAGAAATTTTGGGATAAAGAAACACCTGCCAAAACATTTCAGAGCGCATATGTCAATTGTCTCGCCATTGCTTGTTACATTAAAAATAATTCTACTGACCCGAGGGCGAAAAAATTTCCAAGCGGTCAATTAAAGCAGGGAAGCCTGTATAAATTAGAGGGTAAAACAATCAAGGATTGTTGGAAAAAAACCCTAAAAAATTTGATACATGCTTATGCTTTTCTAGTTAACCGCTGTGGTGTGGTGACATTTAACGATATACAATTTCAACTTATGATACTTCCAATTTTCACGGCTATTCATGCAATTGACCGTAGAAAGTTTAGTGAAAATGAAAGTAAAAAGTTCTTTGACAGGCTGGAATACTGGTATTGGCGCGCTCTTTTTGATGGCAAATATAGAGAGCAGCAAAATAAGCGCGTTATAGAGGACATCAGAAGGATCTGCGATTTTTGCGAAGGAAAGAAAAATGCAGAAGATTTTGAATTTGATGAGGGTAATAAACATCTCATGCAGCTTCCGGATTTTTCTGATTTTAACGCTGTGTCTCTTATAGGTCCAGGCGTTAATCAACAACTAACGAAACCTATGCTTCAATTCATGTTATCTCGCAAACCATGTGACCCCAAAGATATGAGTATTGAGTTAACCGCTTGGAAATTAATGTTAGGGGAAGAAAAAATCCATCTTGACCATATTTTGCCGGTGAGAAGCAGACGCGGAAACTCAAAAGATAGGTTCAATTCAGCACTTATGCGAACATATTTGCTAGGAACGACTAATCAGAATAAGAAAGATAATACACATAATTTGCATGATCTTTTCGCTGCTAACCATACAATTCAAGTCCGACATTTGATACCAAATGATATTGGTAGGATAGGTAAGAATTATGCGGCGGATGGAAATGGAGAAGATGAAGCGGATAAAATTGCCAAAAAATTTATGGAAAAAAGACACACGATGTTTCTTGATGAACTTAAAGCTCACCTTACTAAGTTAAAAAAATCAGTCAAAAGCTAACCCAACACCCCTCATTTTTTGGCGCGGGGGTGGGCTTTTTGGTAGTCCTGTGCCAGCGTGTCGTCTTGCACCTGCGTATAGACTTGGGTCGAGGTCAGGCTGGCATGGCCCAGCAGCTCTTGAATCGTGCGCAGGTCGCCGCCCCCGGCCAGCAAATGCGTCGCAAAGCTATGGCGCAGCGCATGCGGGGTGACGCTGTCGGGCAGCTCCAAATGCGTGCGCAACCGCGCCACCATCATTTGCGCCAGCCGCGCTGAGAACGGCTTGCCGGTGCGGCTTTTGAACAGCGGCTCATCATAGGCAAACGCAAATGGCGCGCTGGTCATATAGTCTGCCACCGCCGCGCCAATCATTGGCAGCAGCGGCACTTCGCGCTGCTTGCCACCCTTGCCGGTGATGCGCAAAACCGCCTGATTGGCCTGCGGGGCGTCCGCCACACGCAGAGACAACGCCTCTGAAATGCGCAGGCCGCAGCCATAAAGCAACAGCAACAGCGCTTGGTCGCGCGCGCCCTCCCATTTGGTTTTGGCGGTCTCGCCCGCCGCCGCCAACAACGCCAAAGCATCATCAGCCGCCACCGGGCGCGGCAGAGATTTAGCAATTTTCGGGGATTTGATTTGCGCAAAAGCGGGTGAAATATCCCGCTCATGCGCCGCCAGCCAACCCGTGAAAGAGCGCAGGCCCGACAGGCTGCGCGCCAATGCACGGCTCTGCGCCCCAGCTTGCCGCCGCGCCGCCAGATACGCCCGCAACAGCTGCAGGCTGACCTGCGCGAAATCGGCGGTGTCCATCACGCGGCCTTCATAGCTGATAAAAAAGGTCAGAAACTGCGTCAGGTCGCGCTGGTAATTGCTGATGGTGTGGTTCGATAAACGCCGCGCTGCCGACAGGTTTTCTTGCCAAGCCGCCAGCTCTTTTTGGAGGGCGGGCGCGGCACAGGCTGTGAAAGCGCGGGGCGTCATCGGTTAAAGTTTCAGCCCGCTCGCCGCCCAGTCCGCCATAAACGCATCAAGCCCCTTATCGGTCAGCGGGTGCTTGACCAAGCCCCGCAACACATTGGGCGGCAGGGTGGCGACATCGGCGCCGATAAGCGCGGACTGGTGGATATGGTCTGCCGAGCGCACAGAGGCCACCAAAATCTCGGTCTCAAGGTCTGGATAATTATCATAAATCTGGCGGATATCGGCAATCAGCCCCATGCCATTGGCGCCAATATCATCAAGCCGGCCAACAAATGGCGAAATAAACGCCGCCCCCGCTTTGGCCGCCAGCAATGCCTGATTGGCCGAAAAGCACAAAGTCACATTCACCTGAAACCCTTTATCGGCCAGCGCGCGCGTGGCTTTGAGCCCAGCAAGCGTGAGCGGAATTTTAATGCACACATTATCGGCAATCGCGGCCAATGTTTCGCCCTCGGCAATCATCGCATCGGCTTCAAGCGCCGTCACTTCAGCGCTGACTGGCCCGTCCACAATGCCGCAAATCTCCGCGATTAAGTCCTTAAAATCGCGCCCCGCTTTGGCCACCAGCGAGGGGTTGGTGGTTACGCCGTCAACCAGCCCTGTGGCGGCCAGCTCGCGAATATCGTCAATATCGGCACTATCTATAAAAAATTTCATGATGGTTTCCCCAAATGCATTTCGACTGGTTTGTTTTATGTGCCGCCCAAATGGGGGCGCGTTTTTTCTATTTAAGCCATGTTTTGGGATTATCACAAGTCCCTATTGGTATCATCTTGGCATCATATGTTTTCTGGTGCGCGTTTTTCAACTTGGCAAAAAACCAAAATTCAACCAAAGTCTTTTTATGCAAAAAACACCACCCAAAAAGCAGCCTCAAAAACAACAAGAGAGCTTTTTTCCCGACGCTCAACCGCCGCGCACTGCATCAACAAAGCAGCATTTTGAGCAGATTGTCGCGGTGATGGTGCCGCGTGCCACTGGCGCGGCCACAGGGTGTTATGATTATGGTGTGCCGCCCGCGCTCGCCGATGCGCTGGTACCTGGAGATTATGTGCGTGTGCCATTGGCGCGCCAAACCCTGATTGGTGTGGTCTGGGCCAAGCCGCGCAACTGGCAGGCCGATAACCCCCAGCACCCGCCGCAACAAAAATTGCGCGCCGTTACTGAAAAGCTCAATGATGCTGCGTCGCTGCCGCCACTCACTGAAATGATGCGCGATTTTGTAGATTGGGTTAGCGCTTATACGCTCGCGCCGCCGGGTCAGGTTTTGCGGCAAATTTTACCCCCTGCAGACAGTTTTCAAGCGCCGGCGCCGGTGACTTGTGTGCGCTTATCATCGGCTTATCTGGCCGATAAAAACGCAGACACATCCAAATGGCGGCGCACGCCTGCGCGGGACAAAGTGCTGGCTTATCTCACGCAGCACCTAGAATCGATGGAAGCGATGGAAACGGCAGCAGCAGACCAAAGCGCGCTCAGCTCCGCCGCATTGGCCAAACAGGCGGGGGTGTCGCCCAGTGTTGTCAAAACCATGATTGAGGCTGGCTTGCTGGAAACCCTTACCCTGCCGCCGCCGCCTGCTTTTGCCCCCCCTAACCCAGCCTTTGCCAGCCTGACATATTCAGCCGCGCAGGCTGAGGCCGTTGCCCGTTTGCAAAAGGCTGTTCGGGGTCAAAATTTCCAGCCCTTTTTGCTCGATGGGGTCACAGGGTCGGGCAAAACAGAGGTTTATTTTGAGGCCATTTCTGCTGCCTTGGATCGTCAGGAGAATCAGGCACATCAAGCACATCAAGCACATCAAGCAGAGAGACCAAGCCTGATTATTCTGCCCGAAATTGCCCTGACCACGCAGTTTCTGAAGCGTTTTGAAGCGCGGTTTGGGTGCGCGCCAGCGATTTGGCATTCTGGATTAACCCCCGCACAAAGGCGCCAAACATGGCGCGCCGTGGCGCGTGGTGAGGTGTCGGTGCTGGTTGGGGCGCGTTCAGCTTTGTTTTTACCCTGGCAAGATTTAGGGCTGGTGGTTGTTGATGAAGAGCATGATGCAGGGTTCAAACAAGAAGAGGGCGTGATTTATAATGCCCGCGACATGGCGGTGGTTGCGGCGCGCTTATTTAAGGCCACGATTATTTTATCCTCTGCAACGCCTGCGCTTGAAACTGTGGTTAATGCCCAAGACGGGCGGTATGAAAAATTGGTTTTGCCAGCCCGACATGGTGCGGGCACTTTGCCAGATATAGAATTGCTGGATATGCGCCTTGCGCCGCCACCACGCGGCAATTGGCTGGCACCCGCTCTTGTTTCGGCTATGCAAGAAACGCTGGCGCAAAATCAACAGGCGTTATTGTTTCTCAACCGGCGGGGCTATGCTCCGCTCACGCTGTGTCGGGCGTGCGGGCATCGATATGCTTGCGGGGATTGTGATAGCTGGTTGGTCGAGCATCGTTTCAAGCGGGTTTTAAGCTGTCATCAATGTGGCTATGAACGCCCCGCACCAGATATTTGTGACGCATGCGGCGAGAGTGACCATTTGGCCGCTTGCGGCCCTGGTGTTGAGCGCATTACAGAAGAAGTCGGGCAGTTATTTCCAGATAAGCGCGTCACGGTTTTATCGTCAGATTTGATACAGGGTGAAGCTGCCATGCGCGATACATTATCTCGTATCACGCGTGGCGACACGGATATTATTGTCGGTACGCAAATTATTGCCAAAGGGCATCATTTCCCCAAGCTTGGGTTTGTAGGGGTTGTTGATGCAGATCTCGGCATGGGCACCGGCGATTTGCGCGCTGGTGAGCGCACCTTCCAAATGCTGTCTCAAGTGACGGGCCGCGCAGGGCGCGAACAGGCGGGCGGCAAAGCTATTTTGCAATCCTATATGCCTGACCATCCGGTTTTGCAGGCCTTGGCCTCTGGTGACCGCGATGCTTTTTTCCAACGCGAAATTGAGATGCGGCAACAGGCTCATATGCCGCCCTTTGGTCGATTGGCAGGTATTATTCTGGCTTGTGAAGATTTAGCTTTGGTCAATCAATATGCGCGCGCTTTGGCGAAACAGGCGCCGATAATGGCAGGTATCCGTGTGCTGGGGCCAGCACCAGCGCCGATTGCGCGTATTCGTGGCGCCTATCGTTTGCGGTTTTTGGTGCAAGGTGCGCGCCAAAGCAAAATGCAGGATTATATTCGCGATTGGCTGGGGCGTGTCAAAAAGCCTGCCACTGTAAAATGCGCGGTAGATATTGACCCATATCGGTTTTTATAAGCGTTTTTGGGGCTTGAAACAGGCTGCATGAACGCGCTTTTGCCGATTTTTCCACATTTCGCGAAGATGCGCCAAAATGCCCTGCCAAAATACCACCCGAAATATGCCAAACAGCGTGACTCCTCTCTTGCAAGTAAGGCTTTGCTGTGCTAACTCACCATCACCAAAGATTAATATTGTCGACTTTTGTCGTTTATCCAAGTTAGTAGGACGATTCAGTGTCAACACAAGAAAGCATTATTGATACGATTGCGAGCCGTTACGCGCATGCCTTATTTGGCCTTGCTGAAGAAAGTAAAGCGGCAGACAAAAAACGCATGAGTAAAGATGTTGAGGCGCTTGCAAGCATAATTGATGGCAGCGAAAAACTGCAAAATATGTTGCGCAGCCCTGTCATTAGCTCTGATGAGCAGGCGCAGGCACTCATGGCTATTTTGAAAAAAGCAAAAATCGGCGACGATGTGACGAAATTTGTAGGTCTGGTGGTGCAAAACCGTCGGGCTTTTTCTTTGCCAACTATTTTGAAAGCTTATGGCCAGCTCGAAGCCAAAGCCCGCGGCGAAATGATTGCAGAAATTGTATCTGCGCAGAAGCTGACAGCCGCGCAGGAAAAATCGATTAAATCTGAAATGAAAAAATCATATGGCAAAGATGTTCGCATCAATGCCACGATTGATCCGGCCATTCTGGGCGGGTTAATTGTCAAGGTAGGGAGCCGAATGGTTGACGGGTCTCTGCGCACCAAACTTAATTCACTAAAACAAGCCATGAATGAGGCCGGTTGATGGATATCAAAGCATCTGAAATTACATCTATATTGAAAAAACAAATCAAAGATTTCGGTAAACAGTCCGAAGTCTCTGAAATTGGTCAAGTCCTCTCTGTTGGAGATGGTATTGCCCGTATTTATGGTCTGGACAATGTTCAGGCGGGGGAAATGGTTGAGTTTCCTGGCGGCATACGCGGCATGGCTCTGAACCTTGAGGAAGATAATGTTGGGGCGGTGATTTTCGGCTCTGACCGCGATATTCGTGAAGGCGATACGGTTAAGCGTACCGGCGATATTGTGGCGGTTCCAGTTGGGAAAGAGCTGCTTGGTCGTGTGGTTGATCCGCTCGGTAACCCGCTAGATGGCAAAGGCCCGATTAAAACCAAAGAGCGTAAAAAAGTTGATGTGAAGGCACCCGGTATTATCCCGCGTAAGTCTGTGCATGAGCCTATGCAAACTGGTTTGAAAGCGGTTGATGCGTTGATTCCAATTGGGCGTGGCCAGCGGGAATTGATTATTGGTGACCGCCAGACAGGTAAAACAGCGATTGCGGTTGACGCCATTTTGAACCAAAAAGCCATTAATGAAGGCGATGATGAAAGCGCGAAACTTTACTGTGTGTATGTCGCGATTGGCCAAAAGCGTTCCACTGTTGCTCAAATTGTGAAAACGCTGGAAGAAAATGACGCCCTCAAATATTCAATTGTTGTGGCAGCTACCGCTTCAGAAGCGGCACCATTGCAATATTTGGCACCTTTCACAGGCTGCACCATGGGCGAGTATTTCCGCGATAATGGCATGCATGCGATGATCACATATGATGATTTGTCCAAACAAGCGGTGGCTTATCGTCAAATGTCTCTTTTGCTGCGTCGCCCGCCAGGCCGGGAAGCTTATCCGGGTGATGTGTTCTTCTTGCACTCACGTTTGCTGGAGCGCGCCGCGAAGCTCAATGATGATTTCGGCGCTGGTTCAATGACGGCTCTGCCGATTATTGAAACCCAAGCCAATGATGTGTCAGCCTATATTCCAACCAATGTGATTTCGATTACAGATGGTCAGATTTTCTTGGAAACAGACTTGTTCTATCAAGGTATTCGTCCAGCTGTGAATGTGGGTCTGTCGGTTTCGCGTGTGGGTTCTGCCGCGCAAGTGAAAGCGATGAAACAGGTTGCAGGTAAAATTAAGGGCGAATTGGCGCAATATCGTGAAATGGCGGCTTTTGCGCAATTTGGCTCTGACCTTGACGCCGCTACCCAGCAATTGCTGAATCGCGGTGAGCGTTTGACCGAGCTTTTGAAGCAAAACCAGTTCTCGCCTTTGCAGGTTGAAGAGCAGGTGGCGGTTATTTATGCCGGTGTGAATGGCTATTTGGATAAATTGCCAACCGCAAAAGTTGGTGCTTATGAGCAAGGTCTTTTAGATGTGATGCGTGGCAAAGAAAAGAAATTGCTGGCCACAATCCGCGAGGAAAAAGCCCTGTCTGACAAAACAGAAGCGAAATTAAAAGCTGTTGTTGAGGCTTATACGGAGAATTTTGCTGCCTAAATATCAGGTCGCTTAGCTAGGGTAGATTGAAATATGTCATCACTCAAAGAACTTCGTAATCGCATCGCCAGTGTGCAGGCCACGCAAAAAATCACGCGGGCCATGCAAATGGTGGCAGCATCAAAATTGCGCCGTGCGCAAGAAGCGGCAGAAGCGGCGCGGCCTTATGCGCAACGCATGAGCGCGGTTTTAGCAAATGTTGCGGCAGGTGTTGCCAATCAGCCGGGTGCGTCGCCTTTATTGGCAGGTACCGGCAGCGATAAAACCCATCTTTTGGTTGTAGCGACGGCTGAGCGTGGCCTTTGCGGTGGCTTTAACAGCTCGATTGCTCGTTTGGCGCGTGATCATGCAACCGCCCTTAAAGAGCAAGGCAAACAGGTCAAAATCCTGTGTGTGGGGCGCAAAGGCGCTGATGTTTTGAAGCGTGATTTCGCGGCTGACATGCTGGAAACCATTAGTTTTCAAGGGCTGAAAAGCGTTGGATTTGAGCAGGCCCAGCAAGTTGCAAATCAGGTTTTGGATATGTTCGAAGCTGAAGCGTTTGATGTTTGCACGCTGTTTTATTCAGAATTTGTGAATGTCATTTCGCAAAATCCAAATGCATTACAAATTATCCCCGCAACCATTGATGCGGCGGAAACACCTGATTTGGGTGGCGCGGCATATGATTATGAGCCTGAAGAAACTGAAATTCTTGATGCTCTTTTGCCGCGCAATATTTCTATCCAGATTTTACGCGCCTTGCTTGAAAATGCCGCAAGTGAACAAGGTGCGCGTATGAGTGCGATGGATAATGCTACGCGCAATGCGGGCGACATGATTGATAGTCTGAGCATTACCTATAACAGGTCACGTCAGGCACAAATTACAAAAGAATTGATTGAAATTATTTCCGGTGCAGAGGCGCTTTAGGCTCAGCACGAAAACGGACGAACCAGCCAGGGGAACAGGAAAATGGCAAAAGCAAAGACAGTTGGTAAAATCACACAAGTTATTGGGGCTGTTGTAGATGTTCAGTTTGATGACAATCTGCCAGAGATTCTCAATGCTCTTGAGACCGAAAATGACGGCAATCGTCTGGTTTTGGAAGTTGCGCAGCATCTTGGTGAGCGGACTGTTCGAACCATTGCGATGGACTCGACGGAAGGTCTTGTGCGCGGTCAAGAAGTCGCTGACACAGGCAACCCGATTAAAGTGCCAGTCGGCGAAGCAACACTTGGTCGGATTATGAATGTGATTGGTGAGCCTGTTGATGATGCGGGTAAAATCCCAACAAAAACATCACGCGCTATTCACCAAGAAGCGCCAGAATTTGTTGAGCAATCAACAGAGGCTGAAATGCTGGTCACTGGCATTAAAGTTGTGGACCTCCTCGCGCCATATGCAAAGGGGGGTAAAATTGGCCTCTTTGGGGGTGCTGGTGTTGGTAAAACAGTTTTGATTATGGAGCTGATTAACAATGTGGCGAAAGCGCATGGTGGTTATTCAGTCTTTGCTGGCGTTGGCGAGCGGACTCGTGAGGGCAATGACCTTTACTGGGAAATGATTGAATCAGGCGTGAATGTTGAAAAAGGCGGCGAGGGCTCAAAATGTACGCTGGTCTATGGTCAGATGAACGAGCCTCCAGGGGCGCGTGCGCGTGTGGCTTTGACAGGCTTGACCGTTGCTGAGCATTTCCGTGATGAAGGCCAGGATGTGTTGTTCTTTGTTGATAATATTTTCCGCTTCACGCAAGCCGGTTCTGAGGTGTCTGCGCTTTTGGGTCGTATTCCATCAGCGGTGGGTTATCAGCCTACTTTGGCCACCGATATGGGTGCCATGCAGGAACGGATTACAACTACAACAAAAGGGTCTATTACCTCTGTGCAGGCGATTTATGTGCCAGCTGATGACTTGACTGACCCCGCACCAGCGACATCATTTGCGCATTTGGACGCGACCACTGTGTTGTCACGCTCAATTGCTGAAAAAGGGATTTACCCTGCGGTGGACCCGCTTGACTCAACCTCGCGTATCATGGAGCCACGCATTGTGGGTGAAGAGCATTATGAGGTTGCGCGTCAGGTTCAGGAAATTCTGCAGCGTTATAAAGGTCTGCAAGATATTATTGCGATTTTGGGCATGGACGAACTGTCTGAAGAAGACAAATTGGTTGTTTCACGGGCGCGTAAAATTGAGCGTTTCTTGTCACAGCCTTTCCATGTGGCGGAAGTGTTTACAGGTTCACCTGGTGTGCTGGTTGACTTGGCCGAGACCATTAAAGGCTTTAAGGGGCTTTGCGCTGGTGAATATGACCACCTGCCAGAAGGGGCCTTCTACATGGTGGGTACAATTGACGAAGCCATTGCTAAAGCTGAGAAAATGGCGGCAGAGGCAGCCTAAATCAAACCCCGACCTTATCGGAAACAGGACAGACATATGTCAGATAAGCTAAAATTCGATCTCGTTTCACCTGAAAAACTTTTGCTTTCCAGCGATGTTGACATGGTCAGCGTGCCGGGCACAGAAGGTGACTTTGGGGTTTTGGTGAATCACAGCCCGATGATGTCTGTCTTGCGACCGGGTCTGTTATTGGTTGAGAATGATGGCAGCCAAGAACCATTTTTTGTGCAAGGCGGATTTGCCGATGTGACCCCTGAGGGGTTAACGGTTCTGGCTGAAAAGGCCTTACCGGTTAAAGATTTGAGTGCCAGCGACATTGACGCCGAGATTGCATTGGCACAAGAAGCTGACAACACCGCATTGGTGGAAGCGCTTGAAAACCTTAAATCAGAAATTTAGTTGTATTCGTTTTTAATCAAACACAACTGTTTTATGGCCGTTTATGAGCACGCGATGGTTGATATGTGCGTCAACCGCGCTGGCTAGAACCTGTTGTTCGACTTCGCGCCCCACCAAGACCATTTTATCAACTGTCATATCATGGCGTACGGGGGCAACATTTTGCGCAATGATAGGGCCTTCATCAAGATTTTCAGTGACATAATGAGCGGTGGCGCCAATCATTTTCACGCCGCGCTCAAAAGCCCGACTATAGGGAACTGCGCCCTTAAAGCTGGGTAAAAAAGAATGATGAATATTGATTATCTGGCCTGGAAAATCCCGTGCCAAATCAGCCGATAAAACCTGCATATAGCGCGCCAGTATCACCAGCTCAACTTCATGCGTTTCAATCAGCTCACGAATTTCATTTTCAGCTGCCGCTTTGGTTTCTTTATTGACCTGCGCCTGATGAAAGGGAATGCCCTCTTGTTCAACCAGTTTCTGCGTGTTCGCGTGGTTCGAAAACACCGCCGCTATGTCCATATGAAGCGCGCCAACTCGCGTGCGATAGAGTAAATCGACCAGACAATGGTCAAATTTTGAAACCAAAACCAGCGCTTTGGGCTTGGCGGCCATATCATGAAATTTAGCCTGCATGTCAAACTTAACGCCAATTGGCGCAAATGCTTTGTCCAATTGCGCTAAATCAGGTGCGGCGCCTACCGCTTCAAACCCAACGCGCATGAAAAAGCGGTTGGTTTCGGGGGAACCAAATTGATGGCTTTCGGTGATATTCATGCCATTTTGGCTTAAATAATCACTCACATGCGCAACAATACCGGGGCGGTCTGGGCAGGAAATGGTTAAAACAAAATCAGTCATTTTTAGAATTTATTTCTGCTTATTTTATAAAACTCGCCTCAATTTTTGCCAGCAAATGGTCTAAGGCAGTTAAGTCATGTTGCATATCATGACTGGCCTGATGTGTCACTGGCAATTTAGGGCTCGCAATTGGCGTCAGCTTGGTGTCATATTGCGGGTCATAGAAAAACACCAGACTTTGGCGCGCATTGTCAGACAGGTTCTGCACCCGATGCGGGGTAGAGCGATAATAACCACCCGTCCAAAAATCAAGCATATCGCCAATATTCACCACCAGCGCATCAGCAATTGGCGGAATGGGAAGCCAACTATTTTCGCTTTCGCGGGCTTTAATTTCAAGGCCAGCCGTACCGTCCTGAGCCAGAATTGACAGCATGCCAAAATCAGTATGCGCGCCCGCGCCAATGTGCCATTGCGTCTGTGCATGCTTTTGGGGTGGATAAAAAATCGGGCTAAGGGTCGTCATCGGGGTGGTGAAAAACGCATCAAAATAATCTTCAGGCAATTCAAGACTCAGCGCCAACATATGCACAATATGGCCAGCCAGTTGAGAAAAATCCTGATGAGCTGTTTCCATAATATAGCGAAAGTTTTGCCCCTCCTGGCTGCTGGCAGTTGGCCATTGATTGGGCCCGTGCAGGGGGATATTATTTTGCACAAATGCATGCGTGGCGGGCAAATCATTCCCAATTTTAAGCCCTTCTTTATAATCGCCTTCGGGATTATGGCGCGGGTCGAGGGTTTCGCCGCCATAGGCATACCAGCCTCGATGACACGGGCTCTGGTCAATATGTATTTTTTGCTTTTCTTCTGTCGCTTGATGAAAAAACCACTGCGCGGCGGCGAAGCAATCTTCAATCACCTTATTGAGCCCGTGTTGTGCCAAATAAAAAAACCCATAATCGCGCACCGCATCATGCGCTTGCTCCGCAATAGATTGCTTGTGCGCGGTGTTGCCATCAATAAATGCCGATATGTCAATAACCGGTAGAGCGTGCATATTTGGTTTGGACTGCATGATTTATTCAAGCACAAAAAGGGTGAAACCCGTCAAGAATTTCCAGATAAACCTGTTTTTTAAATGGCGCAATAATCTGCGGGCATTCAGCCAGCGGGCGCCATTGCCAAGTCTCAAACTCTCGCTGGCTATGGGCTTCAAGATTGATGTCATGGCCATCACCCGCATAGCGCATGGCAAACCATTTTTGCTTTTGGCCTTTATAAATCCCCTTAAGCGCGCGGCCAATGGCCTCTGGCGGCAGGTCATAACATAACCAATAGGGCAGCTCGTAAATAAGCTGCACGCTCTCACGTTCAATGCCAGTTTCTTCTTGCAGCTCGCGATAGGCGGCTTGCAGCGGTGTTTCCCCTGCATCAATCCCTCCTTGCGGGAGCTGCCATAATTTAGCATCATCAGGCAGTTCACCCTGAACGCGCTTGCCTGTCCATACCAGCCCTTCTTGATTTATCAGCACAATACCAACGCAAGGGCGGTAAATCATGTCGCTTTCATTTATTTGGGGGTCTGCCATATCTACATTATGTCTTAACTGTCGGAATGCCTAGTCCAGCACCTGCGCCTGGTCAGCAAGGCTTTTACGGGTTTCATGCAGCTTGGTCATCAGCGCAATGGCTTTTTGTAACTGCACATCTTTTTCCAACTCGCGTGGCACATAAGCTAATGAGGGGGTTTTCTTTTTGTCTGTATCGGGCGCGGCTTCTTCTGCGTCTGGCGCTTTATTTTCTGAAGCAGGTTCTGCTTCTGGTTCTTTTTCTGGTTCTGATTTTTCAGCTGGCGCCTTATCATCAGAGACAGCGTTTTCGGTTTCATTTTCCAAATGCCCGCGCAGGCTTGCTTCTCGCCGACCGGAAATATCTTTTAAATCCTCTGGCAGCTCTTGCTCGATGATAATATCAGGCGTGATACCGGTTGCCTGAATCGATTTACCAGAGGGCGTGTAATAGCGCGCTGTTGTAAGGCGCAAAGCCCCATTATTGTTTAACGGCATAATCGATTGCACCGACCCTTTGCCAAATGACTGGGTGCCAACAATCAAAGCGCGATGATGGTCTTGCAGCGCACCCGCAACAATTTCTGATGCGGAAGCAGAGCCGCCATTGACCAGCACCATCACCACTTGCCCTTTGGTCAGGTCGCCGCGGCGTGCATTGAACCGGCTATTATCGCGGGCATGGCGGGCGCGGGTGGAAACAATCTCACCCTGACTAAGAAATGTGTCTGATACTTTGATGGCTTCGGTCAGCAAGCCGCCCGGATTATTGCGCAGGTCGATAATATATCCTGCAAAATCTTTAGCTTTGACCGATGCTGAGAGTTCAGAAATAGATTTGCGCAAATTGCGGGTTGTGTTTTGGTTAAAAGTCGTCAGGCGGATATAGGCAATATTCTTGTCATCTCCCTCAAGGCGCGCCCGCACGGCTTTAATTTTAATCGTGTCGCGGATAATTTTAACTTCAAATGGGTCGTCCACCCCTTCGCGCACAACTGTTATCACAATTTCAGTGCCAACTTCACCGCGCATAATCTCAACCGCTTCCGATAAAGTCATGCCCATAATTTCTGTATCATCTAGTTTGACAATTAAATCATTTGGCAACAGGCCAGCGCGCTGTGCGGGTGTGTCGTCAATTGGGGCAACGACTTTCACAACCCCTTTTTCCATCGTGACTTCAATGCCCAAACCACCAAATTCGCCTTTGGTCTGGATTTGCATATCGTCAAAATTTTTCGGCGGTAAATAAGCAGAATGCGGGTCGAGGCTCGAGAGCATGCCGACCAAAGCTGCTTCAATAAGCTCTTCATTTTCTGGCGGCTCAACATATTCTTCACGCACGCGTTGCAGCACATCGCCAAAAAGCGATAATTGCTGATAGAGATTCATGCCTGAGGCAGGCATTTCTGGCGCCTCATCTTCGGATTCGTTCTGAGTTTCGTCTTGAGTTTCTGATGGGGTCTCGGAATTATTTTGCGCCAAGAGCTGGTGAAGCTTCACAACCTCGCGCCAATCAGCCTGATTTTGCGCCTGAGCTTGCGGGCAAGCCATTATCACGGATAAAAAGACTACCAAAAATACAGGCAGGGCAAGGTTAGATAAACGGGGCATATGGCGTGACCGAAATGTCATAGAATGTCCTCTTTTGTTAAGACCGGAACCATTTATTCGGGCTTACAGGTTTTCCTTTATACCTAATTTCTACATAGAGCGTTAGGGTTTCTTTGCCATGATTTGGCGGTGGTGATTGTGTCGCATATAGGGGTGCGGTCATATGCTCCATACGCGCAATTGGCTCACCGGAAAGCACTTGTTGATTAACCTGAGCATCAATCGGGCCAAGCCCTGCAAAAAGCAAATGATGATTATCACCCACGCCCAATATCAGAATATTGCCATAATCACGAAATTTGCCTGCATATAAAATAGTTGCATCAAAGGGAGCGGTCACCAGCCTATCCGCGCGGGTGCGAATATACATACCTGCACGGCCTAAATCCTCATTAAGTTTTTTGGTTCTGGCTGGTGATAAGACTGTACCTGAAACGGGCAGGGGAAGACGGCCTTTGGCATTTCTGAAATTTGAGAATTTTGTGGTGGTTTGGCGCCGTGCTTCTAGCCGGTCCACCAGCTCGCGTAAAGAGCGGGCTTTGCGGGCCAGTTTTTGTATGGCTGCGGCTTCTTTCTCAATCGCGGTTTGCGTGCGTTTTTCCGCACGGGTTTTTTCCTGCACCAGTGCAGCCAGTGCGATACGGTCTGTCTTGGCTTGCGCGGTTTCGTTTTTCAACACTTCGCGCCGCTCGGTCATATAGGTGCGAATTGTGGCCAATTCCTCTAATTGTTTTTTGAGCTGGTCGGCGGTGTTTTGCAAAGTTGGAACAATGCCAGATATCGCAATCGCCCCCCTTATGCCCGCTAATGCATCATCTGGATTGATAGCAAATGGCGGCGGTAATTGCTTTTCAAATTTTTGTAACGCGCCAAGTGATTTAGACAATTCCTGCCGGTCACGGGCGAGTTTAGTTAAAATGGTTTTTTCGCTTAACCCTAGTTTTTCAATCTCATCAGCCAGCTCATTTTGCCGTTGTTCACTTTCTTGTAATTTGGTGGCAAGGCGAATGATTTTTTGCTGCAATCGCAGTTTTTGTCTTTGTAATTCTTTGGCTTGTTTTTCTAATTGCGCGCGGTTTTTATCGCGCTTCTTGATTTCTTCTTCAATCTTTTGAAGCTGCTTTTTATCATCAGCCAGTGCTGGCCTCGTTACGGATAAACCAGCGAGAAGCGAGAGCAATAAAATAAGACCAAAAAGATTAAGATAAAAGCGCATGATTTTAGCCAATTATATGCCTTCCTAATCGCGATGATAGGGGTGATTTGTTAAAATAGACACCCCGCGCCATAATTGCTCTGCCAAAACCAGTCGCGCCAATAAATGCGGCAAGGTCATTTTGCCCAAAGATAAAACATGTTGGGCGTTTTGGCGGATTGTATCGGCCAGCCCATCAGCACCGCCAATCATAAAAACCATATCACTATGCCCGCTCTGCAGGCTTTGATTTAAAAGCTCGGCAAAGGCACGACTGGTGATATTTTTGCCACGCTCGTCAAGCGCCACCACACATGCCCCCGCTGGCACACCCGTCATAAGTTTGTCAGCTTCGAGAGCTTTGATATCTTCACCCTGTCGCGCACGTGTGGTTTTGATTTCATGAATGGCCACCTGACTGATGCCAATGGCGCGCCCTGCCTCTAAGCGTTTAAGATAATCTTGAATAAGCCCAGTCTCTGGCGTGTTTTTATAATTGCCGATGGCCCTAATCTGAATGCGCATGACAAAGCTATGCGCCCTGATTGTCCTGATTTAGGAGGGCGTCCTCATCGGGCATTTCCATCAGCCACATTTTTTCGAGATTATAAAACTCGCGCACCTCAGGTCTGAACAGATGCACCACAATATCGCCCGTATCAACCAGCACCCAGTCACAATTAGTCAGCCCCTCGGCTTGCACTTGTTTAATGCCCATATTTTTGAACTGGCGCATTAAGTGGTCTGACAAAGCCCCAACATGGCGCTGTGACCGCCCAGAAGCAATGACCATGTAATCTGCGACAGCAGATTTACCTCGTAAATCAATTTTGATGATATTTTCCGCTTTATCCTCATCAAGTGATTGATAGACCAAATCTACCAAATCATCTGGATTTTGCGGTTCTCGCTGTGCCACAGAGCCCGCTCTGTTTGCCACAGTTTGTGATTGCGATTTTTCGCTCAGCGTTTTTCCCCTTAAAAAGTAACGCACTCAACTTATTTGTAGCAATCAACGCGCTTGAGTTCAACACTTACCTTTTTATCATTAGTTATTATGATTTTTGCTGGCGGATAGATGTTGATGAGCTGGCGTTTGTTGCGCCTTCCAGCAATATCCAAGCAGGGGTGTTTTGAGTGGCCAACTGCGCCGCCGCGCTTGCCGGACGCCGCGCCTGTGCAAAATATTGCGCTGCCGGTGCCAGCCCTGCTGCGCTGGTCTCGCCCGGCCTTGGATAAACAGCAACAGGCACTTGTTTGAAAATTTCCTGCCAATTGCGCCAGCGATGCACATGGCGCAAACTATCGGCCCCCATTGCCCATACAAAATGCACATTTGGGTATTTTGCTTTTAAGCGGGCAATCGTATCTGCTGTGTAACTAGTACCCAGCATGGTCTCAACATTTGAAACATATGTTTTATGCGACCCCGCAATTTGCTGGCAGGCTTTAATGCGGGTATTTTCTGCTGCCGGTTTTTCTTGCTTAAGCGGGTTTTGTGGCGACACCAACCACCAGACCAAATCAAGATTGAGTTGTGTCTGTAATGTGCGTGCCAGCAACGCGTGGCCAGCATGAGGCGGGTTAAATGACCCGCCAAATAAGCCAATTTTCATGCCATCAAAAAAAACAGGGCGGCGCATTTTATTTGGGGCGGGTTTGCCCGCTCCCGCGCACTTGATATTTAAAGGTGGTCAATTGCTCTAAACCGACAGGGCCACGCGCATGAAACCGACCTGTCGCAATCCCAATTTCTGCGCCCATGCCAAACTCACCACCATCAGCAAACTGGGTTGAGCTGTTATGCATCACAATCGCGCTATCCACGCGGTTTAAAAACCGCTCTGCGGCGGCGCTGTCCTCAGTGATAATGGCTTCTGTATGGCCGGACCCATGTGTGCTGATATGGTCAACAGCCTCATCAACGCCATCAATCATTTTAACCGAGATAATGCTGTCTAGATATTCTGTGTCCCAATCCTCATCAGTTGCCGCGCTCACGCGTGTATCCGCAGCTTGCGCCATTTCATCACCGCGTACCGCACAGCCATTTTCCAGCATAATCTCAATCAAAGGTTTGAGATGTGTCTCGGCGCAAGCGCGGTCAATCAGCAAGGTTTCGGTGGCACCGCAAATGCCAGGCCGCCGCATTTTAGCGTTCAGGCTCACCTGTTTGGCCATTTCCAAATCTGCTGCTTGATGAATATAAGTATGGCAAATGCCATCTAAATGCGAAAAGACAGGCACGCGGGCATCATTTTGTACGCGCTCGACAAGGCTTTTACCGCCACGCGGGACAATCACATCAATTGTGCCTTCAAGGCCAGCCAGCATCATGCCAACCGCAGCGCGGTCCGTGGTTGGTACAAGTTGCACACAAGCCTCTGGCAGACCGCTATCGGCCAGTGCTTTGGCAAAGCAATCGGTGATGGCTTGCGCGGCATTTTGAATTTCTGAACTACCGCGCAAAATAACCGCATTGCCTGATTTTAAGCATAAAGCGGCGGCATCGGCGGTCACATTGGGTCGGCTTTCATAAATAACGCCAATCACCCCTAACGGCACCCGCACGCGCGTAATATCAAGCCCATTAGGTCGGTCCCAATTGGCCATTACATCACCAACGGGATCGGGCAAGGCAACAACATCTTCCAAAGCTTTGGCAATGCCTTCTAACCGCGCTTCATCAAGCGCAATGCGGTCAAGACGGGCATTATTGAGCCCTTTTTCTTGTGCTAGCGTCATGTCTTTGGCATTGGCACTTAATATGGTTGCAGCCTGAGCGCGCAATTCTGCGGCTGCCGCTAACAGAGCTTTGTCTTTTTGCGCGCTTGAAGCTGTGCCTAATTCACGCGATGCGGCGGCGGCTTTGGCGCCCATCTCATTCATAATCTCTTGCAAATTATCGCTCATATTTCATGTCTCTCGTCATATGTTCGTGTCTTTTATCTGGCTCGTCATTATGGCTTATCGGTGTGATGTGTCAGCACCATATTATCGCGATGCACCAATTCTCCTCGACCATAATAATTCAAATTTTCCTGAATTTCATCGGTTTGTTTGCCCATCATTTCGCGGGCCTGCTTATCGTCATGTTCAACAAGGCCGCGGGCAATTTCCTGCCCATTTGGGTCAAGAATAGCCACACAAGTGCCGCGCTCAAATTGGCCATCAACCCGCACCACGCCAATAGGTAGCAGGCTTTTGCCATTGGCCAAGGCCTGTGCCGCGCCGGCATCAATATGCAGTTGGCTATCCGATTGTAAACTGCCAGCAATCCATGATTTGCGCGCATCATGGGGGGCTTGGTTGGCTTTGAAAAAAGTGCAATTCTGTGTGCCTTGAATGAGCTTTGACAAATTATGGGGCTGGCGCCCATCTGCCAAAATCATATGCCCGCCTGCCTGAGTGGCGATGCGCGCTGCCTCGAGCTTGGTAATCATGCCGCCGCGGCTGTAGCGGCTCATGCTGTCGCCTGCCATATCATAAATATCTGCTGTCAGCTCTTGGACCTCACCAATATGCGCGCTGGCGTCACCAATTTTAGAAGGGTCTGTATAAAGCCCGTCCACATCGGATAATAAAATCAAACAATCTGCCGTCATCATACTCGATACGCGCGCGGCCAGCCGGTCATTATCGCCATAGCGAATTTCTTGGGTAGCGACGGTATCATTCTCATTGATGATGGGAATAACCCCAAGTGCCAATAAGGTGGTCAGGGTGCCGCGTGCATTTAAGTAGCGGCGTCTTTGTTCAGTATCATCAAGGGTCAATAAAATTTGCGCCCCACGACAATTTTGTTCGGCCAGCACATTGCGCCATGCATGGGCTAGCGCAATCTGTCCGGTTGCTGCCGCCGCTTGGCTTTGTTCAAGCGTTAGCGTGTCTTGGGTAAGGCCCAATTCGCCGCGCCCAAGCGCAATCGCGCCTGAAGAAACCAGAATAATCTCCTGCCCATTTTTTTGCGCTTCGGCAATATCGGCAGCCATGGCGCGCATCCAGTCATGGCTTAAATGACCCTTTTCATCTTCCATTAAAAGGGCAGAGCCAACTTTAATGACAATGCGCTTGGCACTGGCTAAAGCTTTTTGGGCAGATATGTTAATGGGTGATGACATGATTTTATTTCTCAAAATTTCTCACTTCTATATTCACATACTAAGGCCGCCAGCCGCCTTGCGCTTCCATGATTTGCGCCTCATCGCTTGCGGCTTGCTGATGATCCAGCCGCGTTAAAATCTCAGCAAGTAAAGGCTCAACCTGCAAACGTGTGGCGCCTGAAATGGTCCAAATATCATCAACCGAACAATGCGCGGCCTCTGCAAGCGCTTGGCGTTTTGTTTCAATTTCTGCCTCTTCCAAAATATCGCATTTATTCAAAGCAATGATTTCGGATTTTGCGGCCAGCCCCGCATCATAGGCTGCGAGCTCTTGTCTGATGGTCTGATATGCCGCGCCGACATCATCTTGGCTGCCATCAACCAAATGCAGCAACATGGCGCATCGCTCAACATGTCCTAAAAAACGATGGCCCAGACCTGCCCCTTCAGAAGCGCCTTCAATCAAGCCGGGAATATCCGCGATGACAAATTCACGCCCTTTGGCGCCCACCACGCCTAAATTTGGGTGAAGCGTGGTGAAAGGGTAATCGGCTATTTTGGGTTTGGCGCGGGTCACGCCAGATAAAAAAGTTGATTTGCCCGCATTGGGCAGCCCCAGCAATCCGACATCTGCAATCAGTTTTAAGCGCAGCCAAATCCAGCTTTCGCGCCCCTCAAGGCCTGGATTGGCATGGCGCGGCGCCTGATTAACAGGGCCTTTGAAACGGGCATTGCCAAATCCACCATTGCCGCCTTCTGCTAATAAAACGCGCTGGCCAACTTCGGTTAAATCGGCAATCAGCGTGTCATTATCTTCTGCAAAAATTTGTGTGCCGACGGGGACTTTTAATATTTTATCCTCACCATGACTGCCAGAGCGGTTTTTGCCCATTCCATGCCCGCCCGTACTGGCTTTGAAATGTTGTTGGTAGCGATAGTCAATTAGAGTGTTTAACCCATTGACGCATTCGGCATACACATTGCCGCCGCGCCCGCCATCACCGCCATCGGGCCCGCCATATTCAACATGCGCTTCACGGCGAAAACTCACCGAACCCGCGCCGCCATTGCCTGAGCGTATATATACTTTTGCCTGATCAAGAAACTTCATGGCGTCAGTGTATCCCTATTTCAATTTTTAACAGCAAAAAAACGGCAATAAAAAACGGCAATAAAAAAGGGAGATGATGCCATCTCCCTTAATATTGCGTTGCGATGGCAGTTCAATCCGTTATCCGGACAGAACACCCGCCGGATTTATTCAGCCGCTTGGGCCGCCGGTGTAACCGATACAGTTGTCCGGTCACCACGCGCTTTACCAAATTGCACCTTGCCTTCAACAAGTGCAAAAATTGTGTGGTCTTTGCCCATGCCGACATTATTACCTGGGTGCCATTTTGTGCCACGCTGGCGAATAATAATATTGCCAGGGATAACATGTTCGCCGCCAAATTTTTTGACGCCTAAACGGCGGCCAGCACTATCGCGGCCATTACGAGACGAACCACCTGCTTTTTTATGTGCCATATGCCTTACTCCTTATCTTCGCTTGCGTCTTTAGCGGCTTTTTTAGGGGCCGCTTTTTTAGGCGCAGATTTGCTAATCGCTGTGATTTTAACTTTGGTTAAATCCTGACGATGCCCGAGTTGACGGCGATAATTATGGCGCCGCTTGAACTTAATCACATCAATTTTATCACCGCGTGTTTGTTCAATAACTTCAGCCGTGACACTGGCACCTGAAACAACAGGTGTGCCAATGGTGGGCTTTTTGCCCGCTTCGCCAATCATTAAAACATCAGTTAGCTTGATTTTGTCGCCAGCATCACCTGCTAAACGCTCAAGCTCAATCACATCATCTTTTGCAACCCGGTATTGTTTACCACCGGTACGGACGACCGCATACATGGGCTTTATCCTCTGTTTTCTCAACTTTAATGCAGTTATCAAAAAGCATCAGCGTTGAATTAATATCACACAATTATGCACGCCTAATAAGCCGCGCAATTTCGGGGCAATATACAGTCTCCGCAGGGCAAGTCAAGCCTGCAAATGGATTAAATAACATTCAGGAAAAAACCAGAAAACGGCGCTTGTTGCACAAATGCAACAGGGTGAAATCATGTGATAACAAGACTTTACAGAACGCCTAAAAAAGTGCTGAATAGGCATGTCTGGGCAATATGTAACATCCAGTTTGGTGCTGGTGGTGCCTATTGTTTAATCTGTTTATTGGGGAGGGAGCTTATGACGCTCAAATTGACCAAAAAAACAGCCTTTGCGGCGTTGATAGCAAGTTTTGCATCATCAACTTTTGCGATGGCTAATGTTGACGAAATTGTCGTAACAGCGGCAAAGCGTGAACAAACACTTCAAGAAGTGCCTGTATCTGTTTCTGTGACACCTGCAGAAACCATTGAGCAGGCGCAAATTGTTGATTTGCTTGACCTACAATCAGTTGTACCATCTTTGCGGATTTCGCAATTGCAAACATCAGCCAATGTGAATTTCATCATTCGTGGTTTTGGTAATGGTGCCAATAATCCGGGTGTTGAGCCTTCAGTTGGTGTTTATATTGATGGTGTTTATCGCTCACGCTCAGGCGCGTCGATTGCCGATTTACCAACAGTTGAGCGCGTTGAAGTTCTGCGCGGCCCACAATCTACATTATTCGGTAAAAATGCCTCTGCGGGTGTGATTAGCATCACGACATCTTTACCAGAAGATGAGTTTGGCGGCATGGTTGAGGCCAATTTTGGTAATTACGGGTCAACCATTCTTAAGTCATCTGTGACGGGTCCTTTGTCCGACTCAACTGCTTTCCGCGTGACAGCAAGCATCAATGAAAATGATGGTTATTACACCAATGTCACCAATGGCGAGAGCTTGAATGGTCGTGACCGCTGGTTGATGCGGGCGCAAATTCTTTCTGAATTAAACGACAATGTGACTTTGCGCGTCATCGCAGATTATAATTCATTAGAAGAAAAATGCTGCGGCGCCTCAATGTTGGTTGAAGGCGGTGCGTCTGCCGTTGCCAATGCCATCACCGCAGGTTATGTCGCCGCTTTGGGTCTGAACCCCATTAACCCACGTGTGGGTGATGATAGCCGCGAAATTGGTTTGAGCCGCAACCCAACCAACAAGCTTGAAGGTAAAGGTGTTTCAGCTCAGTTCGATATCGATTTGACCAATGTGACCGTCACATCTATCACATCATATCGTGAGCAAGATGTAACTTCAGAAACCGATGGCGATTTCAATTATGCTGATTTGCTTGGCAATAACGCAATTGATGACTCATTTGAGACTTTCACACAGGAGTTCCGTATTCAGTCAACTGGTGAAGGCCCGTTGCAGTGGATGCTGGGCGCTTATTATTTCGATGAAGATGTGAAGCATTTCCGTGATGTGATTTACGGTAATGATATCGGCACATATGTGAACTTCCTCGTTCAAGGTGCAACCGGCTGTCCGACAGGTCCAGGATGTACCGATTTGCAAGGTGTGGCCAATACGCTCACTCTGCTTGGTGCAGGCCTTACACCTGGCACGACAGCTCAAAACGCAGCGACTGTTGCGGGTGCGCCAGCTCTGCAAGCAGCAGCCAACGCTCTGCGCGGTTCATGGTATCAGCCTGGTCAGGGTCTGATTGGCGAGAATTTTGACATGCAAAACGAAGCAATTTCAATTTTCGCGAATTTTGATTATGACGTGAGCGACAGCTTGCGTTTGTCACTTGGCCTGAACTACACAGAAGATGAAAAAGCTGTGTCTTCAGATGTGAATATTAATGACCCATTTGCGGCTTTGCCTTTCGCTGGCAACCCGCTGACAGCTGGTCTTGTGCCATTGCAGTTCTTCCCGCCATATGGCAACTATCCAAATGCAACGGAAACTGGCATTTTCGAGTCTGATGAGCTGACGCATAATCTGCGCATCTCTTATGACCTTGATGACAGCACAAGCATTTATGCAAGCCATTCAACTGGTTTCAAAGCGACATCTGTTAACATGTCTGTTGACTCGCGTCGTTGTGCAACAAATGCTTATTCTCTGAACTGCCGTGCGGCAGGGCCAGAAGAAGCGACCAATATTGAGATTGGCCTGAAAAAAGGCTTTGATAATGGTTTTGTCAATGTTGCTATTTTTGAACAAGAAATTGATGGCTTCCAGTCTAACCTTTTCTCAGGCACTGGCTTTAACTTGATTAATGCTGGTCGTCAGGTTCACAGAGGGGCCGAGATTGACTCACTTGTAGCTGTTAATGAAAATCTGACAGTGACATTTGCGGCAACCTATTTGGACCCAGAGTTTGAAACTTACAACGCAACACCGGATCTGACAGGTCAAGAGCCTGCGGGTGTGAGTGAGCTGAGTGCAAACATTGCTGGTGTTTATGAATATAATATCGACCAGGACCATGAAGCATGGTTCCGTGTTGAATATATGCATGAGAGCGATGTGCAGGTTGTTGACAATGTTGCGAAATCAATCGCCAGCCGTGAAGTTGAATTGGTGAATGCCAGCTATGGTGTTAAAAATACAAAATATGGCTGGGAGTTCCGTTTGTGGGGTCGTAACCTAACAGATGAGGACTACTTGATTTCAGCTTTCCCAACAACAGCTGCAACAGGAAGCTTTACAGGCTATGTTAGCGCGCCGCGCACATATGGTCTGGCCATTCGTCAAAACTTCTAAATGACGAAGCAGCAAATAAAGATAAGAGCGGGGCTTGCCCCGCTCTTTTTTTATCGCAATTCAAAATGTACAAGGTCGGCGAAATTTTCATCATGCATTTGCCCGTTTTGGTTCCAATCGCCGCCCCAAACCAACTCATGAGAAATGCTTCCTTGTGTTTTTAATGTCCAGGCAATGGCCCGCGCATGGCCAGCTAAATAAGCAAAGCCTGCCGCATTTTGCCAATCGACCCCGCCTTTTATATCAGCGCGATAAGGCGCGACATCAACCGCCATTGCGGGTTGGCTATTATGGCGACTATGGGGATAGCGACATTTGCTGAAGCCTTGTGCGAAGAGCTTGTTTTGGCTGTCAGCATTTCGATAGCCCGCTAAAATACTGCAATCTAACTGTGTGATGAGGTTTGAAAAAATCAGCTGTAAATCTGCATGGCATGTTTTTAGATGTGCTAATGAGTTTTTGCTGAATCGGTAAGGGGCCGGCATGTCTTTTCTGGTTTTTTTGGTTTCAATTTTTAACGATTTTACGCCAATTGAAAGCCGCGGGGATAGGGTTGGAAATCATCAGGCCAAAAAGTAATTTAGCAAAACCAATCCATAAACCAGCCCGACAAGGCACATGGCCAACATGACCGCCGCGCTGCCATAATCCTTAGCGCGTTTTGACAATCCATGTTCTTCAAATGAAATACGGTCAATCGTGGCTTCAATGCTGGAATTTAACAATTCGATGATAAACACCAAAAAAACAGAAGCGAGCATGAGTATTTTCTCAACCAAACTGACAGGGAGAAAAATCGCCAATGGCACGAGAAATATCGCGACAAAAACCTGCTGGCGAATGGCGCTCTCTTCAGCCCATGCAAATTTGAAACCAGACAGGCTGTTCAACAGCGCAAACCAGGCCCGTTTAATGCCTGTATTACCTTTATGCGGATTGTCCGAGAATTTGTAATCACCCATCTTAAAACCTTAACACGCTCATTTTCAAAACACATTTTTAAGGTTACAATATTTACCACGAATGTGAGCATGAATGAAAAGTTTTAGGAGGAGGGTTTTATGGATTTGGTGCAAATGGAACTGATTAAGCGGTTAAAATATAGCTATTGCCGCGCAATTGACAGCTGCGATATTGAGGCGCTGACCAATATTTTTACCGAAGATGCCGAGATTTGTTATGAGGGCGGGAGTTATAAGTTTGAGGCCAAAGGGCGCGACCAAATTTTGGAAGCGATGAAATTTGCCTTCCACGATAAATTGGTTTCCTGCCATTCTGTGACCATGCCAGTGATTGATATTATCGGCCCACGCACGGCAACGGGGCAGTGGCGGCTTGTCGATTATGCGATGAATCTGGCTGAAGAGAATAAGGTGACCGTTGGGGCATCTGAATATGTTGATGATTATGTTTTGGGTGATGATGAGGCTTGGCGCATTCAGCGTTCGCGTTACACACGCGTTTATGAGCAGGTCTTCCAGCAAGACGACCATAATTTGACGCATTATCAGCTTGGCGGCGGTTTGGTGCCTGGCCCGTTCACCTATCAGGGCGAATAATAAACCGCAACGAAATGCAAAACGGCGATAAGGTTTCCCCTATCGCCGTTTTATTTTTTAAAAAGCCAGTTTATTTTTTAATCGCACCCATAATCAGCCCCTCATATCGCTTGGAATAAGGGGGCAGGTTGATTAAGAAATTTCTAAAGCGGTCTAGCGGTTGTATGACAACAGAGCGTGCATTTGACAATTCTTCAAAGCCTCTAAAGCCGCCTATGCGCCCCATGCCAGACGCGCCCGTGCCACCAAAGGGCAGATGCGGGTTGGTGCCGGACTGAATGCAGTTATTATTCACCACGGCAGAGCCGGAATTACAAATGCTCAGGAAATAATCAATCGCGCTCTTATCTGTTGCATAAACATAATAAGCCAGCGGATTTGGCCGATTGGCAATAATGCCCGGCAATTCATCACGCTCTTTGAATGTCATCACCGCCAGCACAGGGCCAAAAACTTCTTCCTGCATAATGCGCATATCTTCCGTCACATTGGTCAAAATGGTCGGCTCAATAATGCGTTTTTCAGGGAAATTTTTCCCGCCAAAAGCAAGCGTCGCCCCTTTTTCCAGCGCGTCATCAATCAAGCCCACAATGCGCTGCATGTGTCTCTCATTAATGATGCAATTCATATTGGGCGAATTTTCAAAGCCAGTTTGTTCAGCATTATATTGTTCTGTCATTTTGACTTTGAGGGTTTCGACCAGCTCCTCAGCAACGCTTTCATGCGCGACAACATATTCTGGCGCGATACAGACCTGACCGGCATTCATCACCCGCCCCCAAGACAGCTTGGTCGCCGTGTCATCAATATTGGCAGAGCTGTCGATAATCACCGGCGACTTGCCACCCATTTCAAGGGTGACAGATGCAAAATGGTCCGCTGCCGCCTTCATCACAATCGCCCCGACTGTATAACCGCCTGTGTAATAAATATGGTTAAAGGGGAGCGCGAGCAATTCTTGCGCAATCGCCGCATCGCCCTGAAATACGGCAACCTGATCGGCAGAGAAAACCTCATTTACAATATCTTCAACCACTTGCGCCGAATGGGGAGCCAGCTCAGATGGTTTTATGGCAACAGTGTTACCCGCCGCAATGCCCGCAATGGCCGGAATAAAACATTCCGCAATTTGGGCATTCCATGCTGACAGGTTCAGCACAACGCCTTTGGGGTCATACCGAATTTCGCACCGTTTCCCCATTGTCGCCATTGAGTTTGGCACTTTTTTGGGCTTCATCCATTTTTTGAGATTCTTCGAAATAAAATCAATTTCGCTTTTAATCATCATCAGCTCTGCCGCCGCGTCCAGCTTATGGCTATTGCGCTCTTTTTTGGCGGCGTCATAAATTGCGTCTTGATGGTCAACAAGGCTTTCCCAAAGTTTTTTCAACAAACCATTGCGGTCAGCAGCTGTGCTTTGGCGCATCTGCACTGCGCCTTCTTGGAGTTGTTTAAATTTTTGTGCGGTTTCACTCATCATTTTCTCCTGTGTCTGGTCTATTTTTTAGGAATTTTAAACGCGCCCTGAATAATGCTTTCAAATGTGAGCGCGGGTAGGATTTTATGCAGTAAAGGCATCAGCTTGACATCTTTGCCGACCATATAGCTTGGTTTCCATTTTTTAATGGCCAACAAGCCTAAAACCTGATTGACGACATCAACGGGGTCATTGCCGGTGTCAATAATGCTTTGCGGCAAAACCTCTGTTGTGGTGGCGCCCAAATGTGAGAAATACACATCTTTCATTTTTTCTGGCACTTCTTTCCAAATATTTTGGGTGGACTCAAACGGGTCTTTCGTCATATGTGTTTTGACCGCGCCTGGCTCAATAGATGTCACTTGCACCCCTAAAGCGGCTAATTCGTGCCGCATGGTTAATGTCATGCCAATCACCGCATGTTTGGACATGTTATAGACGCCAGATGCAGGTGGGTTGGCCTTGACCGCCCCAGAGGCAAAGTTAATGACCCGCCCTTTATTTTGTCGAATGAAAGGCAAAAAGGATTGGCAAACGCGCATTGGCCCCCAAGTGTTCACCTCAAACATATAATGCCCGCGCTCAATATCTGCTCCCTCAATCACACCAATGCCAATATTCGCGATGCCAGCATTATTGATAAGCAAATCCAGTCCGCGCCCGTCTAAAAGCTTGGCAAGTTCTTCACCGCTTTTTTTGACCGAGTCATCATTTGTGACATCTTGTTCAATCGCGGTGATATTGTCATAAGGCAGAAGTTCAGATGTATCCGCACCCGGCACAACCCCTGCATAAACCTCCCAGCCGCGGTCAGATAAGGTGCGCGCCATCAACGCCCCCATACCCATGGCTGCCCCTGTGATAAAAGCTGTTTTTTTGTCTGACATGTTCCCCCCTCAAAGAAACTTTTTTGTTTCAAATTACGCTCAAATAATTTCAGAACCTCATTCAGAAAATATCAAACAGGCGAATGTGTCAACTGTTTAACCCGCAAAATGCGCTATTTTTCATGCTTCGCGCCGCAAATCTTGGTTTTAGCCCTTGTTTTACATTCTCTGTCTTTCTAGACTTTAAGAAAGGATAGGGGGGTGCATAATGACACAGGAAAAATATGCTTTAGTCACAGGTGCGTCTGCTGGTATTGGGCAAGAATATGCCGATGTGCTGGCGCAAAATGGATATCATTTGGTTCTGACGGCGCGGCGCGAAGAACGGCTGGCAGAGCTGGCGCGTGAATTGCAAACCAAGCATGGTGTTCAGGTGCATTATTTTGCGCATGATTTATCCGACCCAAAAGCAGTCGGGCAGCTCGTTCAAAATATTGAAAAGGCAGGGCTGGAGATTGATTTTCTGCTCAATAATGCGGGCTATACCGTGCCCGGCAAATTTGATAGGGCCAAATGGTCAGCCCAGCAGGAGCTCATCACCACCATGTTGGGCGCGCCAACCGAATTGATCCATGTGTTGGCTCCAAAAATGCGCGAAAAAGGGCGTGGGTATATTGTGAATGTGGCGTCTGTGGCCGGGCTTTTGCCGGGCGCACCAGGCGGTACGCTTTATGGCCCGATTAAAAGCTTTGTGGTGAAATTTTCACAAGCGCTTTACGCTGAATATGCGCCTTTTGGTGTGCATGTGCAGGGGCTTTGCCCGGGATTTGTGATGAGTGAATTTCATGACATGGCTGGCAATCGCGAAAAAATGAATCGCTTGCCAAAATATATGTGGTTAGACCGCCGCCATTTATGTGAGACCAGCTTCCAAAATGTCATGGTCAATAAGGGGCCGATTTGTGTGCCGGGTCTGTTTTATAAAGTGCTGACCAGCATCATTAAGCTTTTACCCAATAATTTTGCGGCGCGGCAATTGGCGCGCCATGACCGCAATGCCGAAACCCTGCCGCAGCATGCCCGCGATAAGTAATAGGAGTAAATATGTCAGATATGGAAAAACAGCTCGCCCGCCTGCTTGATAAAGAAGCCATTCGCGATTTGGTGCAGATATATTGCCGCGCGGCAGACCGGCATGACCATGAGTTGATGCGCAGTCTTTATCATGAAGATGCCTATGATGATCATGGCAGTTTTTTCAAAGGCTCGGCGATGGAATTTATCGATATGCTGCCAGAAATTCAAAAGCCAATGGCGATTTTGCATCATAATGTTACCACCCATAATATTATGTTTGATGAGAGCCGCCCAGATTATGCAGAGGGTGAAACCTATTTAATTGCTTTCCATAAAGTGCAGGCTGACCCTGACCAAGAAGGGGAAGATGTGCTGGTCGGTGGTCGCTATTTTGATAAATATGAAAAACGCGATGGAGTGTGGAAATTTCTTGCCCGTTCGATTGATGCGGATTGGGTTTATATTAGCAACCCATCGGCGGTGAAGCTTGACCACCCCATGATGGAGGGGGTGCATATTGGCAAACCCGGTACCAGCGACCCATCATATGAGCTGCTGAAATTATTTCCAGCAGGACCACGAAAACTCTAGCATGCGGGGCAGAGGGCGATTTGATGTCAGTTGAGGTTCATAAACAAATTGTTCGGCAATTTATTGAGGCAATGTCGGCGGGTGATATTGATGGTTTTATCAATTTATATCACGCCGATGGCGCAGTATGGACTTCAGGAAATACGCTGATTTCTGGCACAACTGATAAGCCCACCATTCAAAAATTAGCGGGCGGGATTTATGAAGCTTTTCCAAATGGTTTGCAATTCACCATTCATTCAATGATAGCAGAGGCTGACCGTGTGGCGGTTGAGGCTGAAAGTGAAGGCATGCATGTGTCTGGCCAGCTTTATCAAAATCAATATCATTTTTTATTTGTGTTTAAAGATGAGAAAGTTTTCCTGTTGAAAGAATATATGGATACGGAAAAAGTGACCGATATTCTTTGTGCGGGGCAAAGGCCATAAAATCATCTGAACACAGGCATATATTTTTAAGGGAGTGAACATGAATATTTTAATTGTAGGCGGAACAGGGTTAGTCGGTTCTGAAACAGCACGCTATTTGAAAGCGCAGGGCCATGAGGTCACGCTGATGTCGCGCAAGCCTGCCGCCGCGGGTGTGCCCGCGCAATTTCCGCATCGGGCATTTGATTATATTGAACAAGATGCCACGCCGGATATGTTTGCCGGTTTTGATGGTGTGGTTTTTGCCGCCGGGGCGGATATTCGCTATGTGCCTGAAGGCGCAGATATTGATGCTTTTTATCTGCATGCCAATGGCGAGCGCGTGCCAGCTTTTATGGCAGCAGTGAAGGCCGCTGGTGTGCCATCGGCGGTTTACATTAGTAGTTTTTACCCGCTTGTCGCCCCCGAACTGATAGAAACCAATACCTATGTCCGCTCCCGCCATTTAGCTGATGAGGCGGTGATGGCGCTGGCTGATGAAAATTTCCGCGTATGCGGGTTAAACGCGCCCTTCATTCTGGGCCATATTGAGGGCGTGCCTGCCCCGCATTTGGATTATATTGTTGCTTATGCGGCGGGTCAGCTTGAGGGCGTGCCATTGGTTGCGCCAAAGGGCGGTGTTAACCATATATCAAGCCTTTCTGTTGCCGAGGCGATTGCCGATGCTTTGCAAAATGGCAAGCCTGGTCGCGCCTATTTGATTGGCGATGAAAATCTGGACTGGAAAACATATTTTGAAATTATTTTTGAGGCCGCGGGTAATCCTCAGGATTTGCCCGTGAGCGAAGACGAGCACCCGCTTTTGCCAGATGCGATTTTGTTTTGCGGGCGCAATGCGACAGTGCATTTCGAGCCAGATGAAGATGCCCCTGCTTATGGGCGTCAGCGCATTCGCGAAACCATTCAGCAATTAGTGGCCGCCTGCGCGTCATAAATTTTACCCTATAATCTTGAGGAGTTTGCCATGACTGTTTTTCCTGAAACTGAAGTACGCGCTGCCGCAGAAAGGCTTATCGCCCATCACGATCAAGCCTCAGAAGTGACGGATTGGACCTTTTATGTGGACCAGACTTACACGCCCGATGCCGAATATATTTGTGAATATGCGGGCGTGCGGGTGACCAAAGCTGTCGGGCGCGAGCAAATCAAAGCCACGCATTATGGCGATGATATGGGCGGGTTTGAAGAATGGACTTTTCCTTATGAAGGCTATGCGGTGAATGGCAATCAAATCATCACCCGCTGGTGGAATCGCGGGCCGGGCAAGCGTCCTGATGGCAGCTATTATCAATCACCTGGTGTTTCTTTCATCACTTATGCGGGGGAAGGCATGTTCTCTCATCAGCATGATATGTTTGATTTAGCGCATCAAATGCTGCTCTGCGATGAGCTGGAAGCAGCGGGTTTGCTTTCGCCAAAACTTAAAAAAACATGGGTGACACCCATGAAACAGCTGCTCATTGATGCGCTGACAAAAACCCAATAAATAATGAAAGCCTAAATCATGCGCGCTTTTTTCCAACGGCTCAAATATAAGAAGACCATTTCCATCTTGGCTTTTTTCGTGCTGGTGATTGCGGGATATTATATTCTGTCGCAAATCACGACACACCCTTTGGACAAGACGGTCATTGTGCCACCACCTGTCTCGCCAAAATCAATGCCAGAACGCTATGCTTTTGGCTACCAGCCAGTGTTTGCCTATACAGAAGAGCGCGCGCAATGCGCTGAGCAATATCCAACTAAAAAAGCCTTTTTTGGGGATTTGCATGTGCATACGGCGCTGTCTGCTGACGCGTTCCCAGACGGCACGCGGGTTTATCCGTCAGACGCTTATCGCTTTGCTAAGGGCGAGGCTATTCCCTTACCAGTTCGCGAGGGGGAAGCCGAAAAAATGCTACAGCTGGCCCGACCTTTGGATTTTGTGTCTGTTACCGACCATTCTGATACATTGGGCGAGGGGTATATTTGCCGCACGCCAGGGGCGTTTGCTGGCTATGATTCAGAAGCTTGTCAAAAATTCCGTGCTGGCGGTGAGGCAGGGGTGCGGGTTTTGATGAGTTCTGCCGCGCGCCTGAAACCGAGCCGCAATAAAGATGTGTGTGGTCCCGATAATCGCGATTGCGAAGCGGCGGACAAGCTGGTTTGGCAAGCTATCATTGATGCTGCCGAAGCGGCAGATGATAAAAGCGCGGCATGTGAATTTACGGCTTTTGTTGGGTATGAGTTTACCCGCAGCACCAATGCTATGCATTTGCATCGCAATACGATTTTTAGAAATGCACATGTGCCAGACAAGCCAGCGACGGTGTTCAATCACCGCCGTGTGCATGATTTGCTCACCCATTATGAAACCGCTTGCCGTGAAGGCATAGAAGCCTGTGATGTGATTTCGATACCGCATAATTCTAATATTTCAGGTGGCAATACATTTAACCCGCGCGAGCTGGACGGGTTTTCAGATGGCAGCCAACAAGCTTTTCGGGCGATGCGCCAGCGTTATGACCGTTTGATGGAAATCACCCAGCACAAGGGCGCATCAGAATGCGTGAATCGCGCCACTGATATTTTGGGCGATGTTGATGAATTATGTAATGTGGAGGCCTTACGCCAATTTGGTCGCGAGGCGGTAGCGATTGATTTTACAGGCTATACACCGCTTTATTATAAAACCGAAAGCGAGGAATGCGGACCAGAGCATTTTGATAGCGACACAAATTTATATAAGGGGTTTTGTTTGTCCTCGCGTGATTTCGCACGCGGCGCTTTGCTTGAAGGCTTGGTAGAAAAAACAGAATATGGCGAAAACCCGTTTGAGTTTGGGTTTATCGGCAGCACAGATACGCATTTGGGCATACCGGGTTATACAGATGAAAAAAACTGGCAAGGGCATATTGCCTATGAAACGAATTTGAAAGGGCGTTTGGGCGAAGCGGCGCTTGGGCGGTACAATCGTTTGGTGTCAAACCCGGGTGGTCTGGCCGGAGTTTATGCAAGTGAGCGCTCGCGTGATGCTATTTTTCATGGCATGAAACGCCGCGAAGCTTTTGCGACTTCTGGCCCGCGTATTGAACCTCGGTTTTTTGCTGGGCATTTTCCAGCCAATATGTGTGCGCGTGATGATGCGCTCTCCATTGCGTATCAAAATGGCACGCCTATGGGCTCTAGCCTGCCCGCCCAGACCGCGCCATTTAGTTTCTGGTTAGAAGCCAAAGCCGACCTGCGCTCCAATCCTTTGCAAAAACTACAACTTGTTAAAGGCTATATTGATGCGCAGGGGCAAAAACATAATAAAGTGATTGATGTGATTGAGCAGGAAAGCCCGCGGCTGTGTAGCCTTTATACGGATGCGGAATACGACCCCGCACAGCCGAGTTATTATTATTTGCGTGTTGTAGAGGTGGCGTCACCACGTTGGAGCGCGCATCAATGCGCAAGCGTGCCAGAAGCCGAGCGACCAGAAGCCGAGCGACCAGAAGAATGTGCTGATTTACTCAATCAGGAAACCATTGAAATGGCGTGGTCGTCTCCGATTTGGTTCACGCCAGAGGCCGCGTCACAAATGCCGGCAAGAATGCTGGATCAAATATCAGGCCACCAGCACCAAGCGCAATAAGGTTCACCCTTCAAGCATTTTCCAGATGTGCTTTGAGATGGGTTAATAAATTTTGATAAAATTTATTATGCAGCTTCGCGCCTGTCAGCCATATGCCAAGCTTGGCACCAAATGTGTTGGCCGTCACTGTGCAGTCATAAGCTACCCGACAGCCGTCTCCCTCAGCCGTGAATGTCCACACACCCGTACCCAGCAAGTCGCCTTCAATATAGCTCTCCTCTAGGCGCTGGCCGTCCTCTATGCGGTCAATCCGCCGAATAAATTGCGATAGAGCGCGTTTTTTCCCAACCCGATGGCGCACGAGGCAGCCCTCCGAGATGCTGTCCGCGTCAATAATCTGGCATTGATATTCAGGAAACCAGTCATTCATGCCATTATATGCGGCGATGGTTGCAAAAGCGCGCGCGGGCGTGGCCGCAATATACATGTCATCAATTGCCGTCATTGTTGCCATCATTATCCCCTTATCTTTTTTTAGATGCCGTAACCACCAGCCACTGAAATTTGCTGGCCTGTTACATAATGTGCCTTATTGGAAGCTAGAAAAACAGCCGCGTGACCAATTTCTTCTGGTTGCCCCCAGCGTTTGAGCGCAAGGTTTTTCTGCACTTCTTCAACCCAAACATCATCAAACACGCCTTGTTCGCTCAATTCTAAAAACATGCCTGCCTCAATGACGCCGACCAAAACACTATTGGCGCGAATGTTAAAGCGCCCTTCTTCACGTGCGATGCCCTTAACCAGGCTTTCATTGGCAGCCTTTGGGCTGACCGACAGATAATCGCGCTCTGGAAAGCTTAACTCCCCTGCCGAGCCAAGATGCACAATCGACCCGCCGCCTTGTTCTTTCATATGCTCAAGCAAGCTCTTGCAGGCATTGAAAAAGCCATGCACTTCAGTATCAATTGCTTTTTTCCATTGTTCAGATGTGGACTCAGAAATCAGCACTTGCTCGACCAATGGGCCCGCGCCCCAAACCAGCGTGTGAATGCGTCCATGTGTTTCAATGGCTTCTGCAACCGCTTTGGCGAGTGCCTCTGTATCGGTGACATCGCATTGATGTAGGCTGGCTTTTTGCCCTTCTTGCGTAATGTCGTGTGCAAGCTGATGGGCGGTTTCTTCTCTTGAGCGCCACATAACCGCAACATCACTGCCAGCTTTGGCAAATTCTTTGGCCACAAATTGACCAATACCCCCTGTCGCCCCAAATATAAGAGCGGCTCCTTTTGGAAAAAGCGTTTCTGACATGAAAAATCCTAAAATATGTTCCACAAATGACGAGTTTTAATCTTCGGGGGAAAAATCAAAGCTGTCAAGCATCGCCAACAAGGTGCTGGATATTTATCTTTTTTGATTTATTATCATGAATATGTTTTTGGGTATTCATCATGCTTGAGCAATTAATACAAAGCAAAGTCACGGCTAATTTTGTGCCTTATTTCTTACTCGCCATTGCGATTGAGATGATTGTCATTCGCGTGTTTGCGGTAAAGGGAACAAAAGACCTGAAAGATGATGGGGTCAGTGTCTTTATGGGGTTAATGTCGGTTATCACCAATGGGCTGACCGCGTTTCTCACCGTATCCGTTTTGTTTTGGGCCGCGCAATATGGCCTGTTTGATATTCCCATCACTGTGACGGCGCTGCTGCTGTGTTTTTTCATTGATGATTTGCGGTATTACCTTCACCATCGCATTGCCCATCGCTGTCGCTGGGTTTGGGCGATGCATTACATCCACCATTCCAGCAATCGCTATTCGCTCGCTGTGGCCTTGCGGCAAGGCTGGACCAAGCATTTCACTGGCACCATGATGCTCAAATTGCCGATTGTGCTTTTGGGGTTTGACCCGTTTATGGTGATTTTTTGTGGCGCGGTAAATGCGATATATCAGTTTTTCTTGCACACAGAAAGCATTGGCAAATTACCGCGCTGGTTTGAATTTATTTTTAACACGCCATCGCATCATCGTGTGCATCATGGGCGCAATCCGCAATATTTAGATGCTAATTATGCGGGCACGCTGATAATTTGGGACCGTATGTTTGGGACATTTGTTGAAGAGCAGGAAGAAGTTAATTTTGGCCTTGTGGCGCCGATGGCCACCTATAACCCTTTGCGGATTGCTTTTGGCGAATATGGGCGGGTGATACAGGATTTCTTTATGTCTGGCCTGACCTTAAAACAAAGGCTGGCCTATGTTTTTGCGCCGCCCGGCTGGAGCCATGACGGCTCGCGTCAATCTTCACATGACATTAAACGCGCGGCTGGGCTTTACCCCGCCAAACAGACTTCTGAGCAAGCCATTGAGCAAGCAAGTGAGCAAGCCAGTGAGCAAGCCAGTGAGCAAGCCAGTGCGGCTGAATAACCGCTATTTGACTTGTGGGCGCTGGGCGGCATAGCTGGCCATGCCTGCAAATAGTTCAGCAATTTCTGGTTTGGTTTCATCTGCGCTAAATTCTCGCCATAGGGTGGCGCAATTGACCACCACGCGCTCTCGATCTCCCCAATCATCATAAACGCCCAGCGATATATCGAGCGCGGCCTCGACATACCCCATGCCTGCCTCATATCGTTTTTTGGCTTCTGCGCTTAAAGTGGTGAGATAATCCCGCACTTCGCGCACGCCTTGTTTTTCCGTAATCGGGCCATGACCTGGCACAATGGTTTCAACATTCATATCTAAAATACGGTCACAGGCATTGACCCAATTTTGCACGGGCCCCTCCCAAATAATCGGATGTCCGCCAATAAATAAAATATCGCCTGTATAAACAGTTTTATCAGCTGGCACATAAACCAGCGTATCGCCCGGCGTGTGTGCTGGGCCGACGGGTATGAGCTGAATTTTTTTGTCCCCGATATTGATTTCGGCTTCATCATCAATCAGCGTGTCTGGTAATTTTTGTGTGACAGAAGGAAAATCAAACGGCCCAAAACAAGAGGTGAGATAGTCACCCAACACGCCAAGTTCTGGCGCCATATCTAAAAACCCTTGTACCAAAGCAGGGGTTTCTTCTTGCATATGCAAGGCGGTAGCGCGGTGGGCAATGATTTGTGCGTCCGGACAACAGCAATTGCCATTGCAATGATCGCCATTGTGATGGGTATTGACCAGCGTGTTAATCTGGCGCGCATCTGGGCTGGCATCGGCATAGGCGCGCAACATGTCTTGGGTCAGCGGCACATCAAACAGCGTGTCAATGACAAGGGCCTCGCCGCTATCAACCACCAGCCCCGAATTGGACCAGCCCCACCCACCATCTGGCTGTAACCAAGCATAAGCGCCATTGCCAATTTGGTGCAGGCCTTTTTCATAAGCAAATTTTGGGTGTGCGTGAACCATATCAAACCTCTTTATCTGAACAGACTATAGCTAATGGTTTTAATTGACGATTAAAAAATGTAAAATAGGGTTGAATAAAGTTGAGGGAGTTCGAATGATTGATTTTGCGTCTTTCACGCCAGTAAGCTCTGGGCTTGGTGGTGTTTTAATAGGTCTGGCCGCGCTAATACTCTATGCCTTTAATGGGCGGGTGATGGGAGCCAGCGGTATTTTGGGCCAGTTTATCAAGCCCGCATTTGATGCTGAAACCAATTTGAACCGGCGCTGGCGGGGCCTGTTTTTGCTTGGCACTATTGGCGGCGTTTTTGTGTTTATGTTTTGGCAAGGTGATTTTCCTGAAACCCAAATGGTGGCTCAAGGCTGGTTACTGGCTTTGGCAGGTTTGCTGGTTGGCTTTGGCACGGGGCTTGGATCTGGCTGCACATCAGGGCATGGCATTTGCGGCTTGGCGCGTTTGTCTACCCGTTCTTTGGTTGCGGTTATCAGCTTCATGCTGGTTGGATTTGTCACCACCTATCTCATCAAACATGTGGGGGGGCTGTGATGCAAATCGGGATTAGTCTTATCAGTGGTGTGCTGTTCGGTTTGGGGCTGTCGATATCTGGCATGCTCAATCCGCAAAAAGTTCAGGGCTTTTTAGATATTGCTGGCGCATGGGATCCGTCGCTGGCTTTTGTGATGGGAGGTGGTTTGGCGGTTAACCTTGCTGGTATCATGTTGATGAAAAAGCGCGAGACGCCGTTTTTGGCGCAGGTTTTTCATATGCCGACCAGCACGGTGATTGATAAACGCCTCATTATGGGGGCGGTTTTATTCGGCGCTGGCTGGGCACTGGCTGGGCTGTGTCCTGGCCCTGCGATTGCGAGCCTAGCCATGCTCACGCCTGATATAGGGTTGTTTTTCTTCTGCATGGTGGCTGGCTTGCTTATCGCGCAACGCGTTTAACAGCCATCTGCCACCGCTCTGATACGCTGATAAAAAACGGCTTCTCCTGCGAGATGTTACCTGCTAGCTTATTTTTATTAAAACAAGCGCTGACATAAGGGGGAAGTTATGAAAACAGCGATTACAGAAATGTTTGGTATCGAGCATCCCATCATTCAAGGTGGTATGCATTATGTGGGCTATGCCGAGCTGGCATCGGCTGTGTCTAATGCGGGCGGGCTTGGCATGATTACGGGGTTGACGCAAAGAACAGCTGAGGATTTGGCCAATGAAATTGCGCGTTGCAAAGAAATGACGGATAAGCCTTTCGGCGTGAATCTGACATTTTTACCAACGCTTAACCCGCCAGATTATCCCGCCTATGTGAAGGCGATTATTGCGGGGGGTGTGACGGTTGTCGAAACCGCAGGCCGCAACCCACAAGAGGTTCTGCCTTATCTCAAAGAGGCGGGTATTAAGGTTATTCATAAATGCACCTCAGTGCGCCACTCGTTGAAGGCGCAGGCAATTGGCTGTGACGCGGTTTCGGTTGATGGTTTTGAGTGTGGTGGGCACCCCGGTGAAGATGATGTGCCAAATATGATTTTATTGCCCCGTGCGGCAGATGAATTAGAAATCCCATTTGTCGCTTCGGGTGGCATGGCTGATGCGCGCTCATTGGTGGCGGCATTATCAATGGGGGCTGAGGGCATGAATATGGGCACGCGTTTTCTGGCCACTAAAGAAGCCCCGGTGCATGAAAATGTTAAGCAAGCCATTGTGCAGGCAAATGAACTGGACACGCGTTTGGTGATGCGGCCATTGCGTAATACAGAGCGGGTTTTAACCAATGATGCTGTTGAGCGGCTTTTGGAAAAAGAAAAACAGCTTGGGGCTGATTTAAGTTTTGAAGATATTATTGATGAAGTGGCGGGTGTCTATCCGCGTATCATGAAAGAAGGTGATATGGACGCAGGCGCATGGTCCTGTGGCATGGTGGCCGGATTGATAAATGATATCCCAAGCTGTGAAGAGCTTATCTCACGCATTATGAAAGAGGCGGACGCGATTATTCATCAGCGCCTCGCCGGATTTGCCCAAGCCAGCTAAAGCGTTTTAGCGCGATATTGGCGCATTATACCATATGGGCGAGGAGTAAGCGCGCTCGCGAATAACCGTCGCATGTTTGGTGATAGACGGGTCTGCTTCAAGCGCGATGGCATCAAGCAGCGTATGGCGATAAGTTGGCATTTCCAGCACGCGCACATAGTAAAATGCATTTTGCGCAGGGTCGAAATCAGGGTCTTGCCAATGAAGCGAGAACTGCGCGACACCGCCTTGATGTTCCGTGACAGCCTTATCTAAGTCAACTTTTGATTTGGTAATATCGGCGCGTGCCACATCATATATCTTCTCATGGGACTTGCCTTTGGCATCAACCCAGCCTTTGATGATTTGAACAATCTCTAAATCATGGCTCAAAGGGTCTTTTGCGGCTTGTATCAAAAAGCTTGGTCTTTGACCTTTTTTGGCTTGGTCCAGCTCGCCTCCCATGGGGACGCCTTTGCGATAGCCTATGCGCGCAAGGTCGGTTTGCGTGGCATCTTTTTTTGTAAATGACCAGCCAGCAAAAAACCGTAAGCCAATGCGTGGGCCCGAGCTGGCATAAACCTCGCGCCGTTTGAATGCGGCGGCAATCGCCTCGCGGGTGTTTTCGGTTGCCCATACGGCTGACAGCCCTTGTGCGGCAGCGTCCCAGCCGACAGAGGTTGGCACAGTTGTCTTATGTTTGTTTTCGGGCGTGCTGTCATTGGCATATTTGCCATGAAAGTTACCTTCTTCAACACTGACCAGCCCCGTATGGCTATCTGATGCGCCGACAACGCCAAATTTATAAGGGTTCATGCCAATTTTGGGCTCAAGCTCCAATCCGCGTTTCAGGGCTGAACGCATAAAGCCGCCAATTCCGACAGTGGCTTTGATAGATTTTGTGCCATCGGCCAAAGTCGTGGTGCCGAGCAAATGCTCGTATTTCTCAAAGCCGGCAAATTCGTCCAATGGCGATAAAAGCGGGTGGGTTTCGCTGTCGCCTTTATATTGAATGACTTCTTCAACGGGTTCCCATTTGGCGCGGGCTTCAGCATAGGCGCGGTCAATTGGATTGCCATCTTCATCATTTTCAGGGAAAAACCGCCCAAGCGATAAATTCATATTATGCCCAATGGCAATGAAATCCGTGTCATATTGTTCTGCTGTTGTTTCCATCCAAGCCCAAAGGTCGCGTGGTTTCATCGATTGGAAAGAAGAAAAGGGCAGGTATTTCTTGGCTTTGTCTCCCCCATCAGGTGTGAAAACAATGCGGTGTAAATTGACCGAATTGGGCATGGAACTCCATTCCCAACCGGCAAAACTGGTAAAGGTGCCTGGTTCATAATGCGTATCGGCGAAATCCACCATTTTGCTCCAAATGGAACTGCGGATATCTTCAGCGTTCATTTGCGCGATTTCTTCATTATCGCCCGCCGCCTGAGTGATAATCTCCGCGAAAATTTCATCTTCACGGCCATTTTTAAGCGCATCATAAATCCGCTTACCCATCGGATAGCTCAGCAATTCTGGATTGCCTTTATCAATTTCAGGAAACACGCCCAAAAATTCTGCATGGTCGGTCACAACCAGAAAGTCAAGCGGGCGGTCAATGCGCACACGCCCGCGATGGCCCGGATGTATGACGGGTAAGCCCTTTGCATATCGATAGGCTGTATCAGGGTCAGCTGAGCGATTGCCTAGCAAATAAGCATCTAGCGAATACGAGGTGTGAAGATGCGTGTCCCCCCAATAGAGATTTGTTTGCGCGGGCGCGGATTGGGGTAAAAGACTTGCCACCCCTAAAAACCCTATGCTCAAGGCTTTGCCCCATAAATTTCTGAACGCCATAACAACCCCCTTCTGCATTGTTTTATTTCTCAAAACTTTATCGCAGAAGCGCATGATAACCAAGTGCAGAGTGGGGCGAAACCACACCATTATGAGATTGGCTGGTAATTTGAAGTGTTTTTTGGCATGGTTTAAGAGTGATTATAAAAATGTGAGGGTAAAATGAGTGAGCATTTTTCGGTAAAACCCTATGCGGATGTTGAGAATTTTGCCGCGCATACAGATGTAATTGTCTGCGGATTTGGTGGCGCGGGTGGCAGTGCTGGGCTGGAGGCCGCGCGCGCGGGTGCGCAGGTTATTTTATTTGAGCGCGCAAGCGGGTCGGGCGGCTCTACCGGATTATCAAGTTGTGAAATGTATCTTGGCGGGTCAGGCGGCACGAAATTACAAAAAGATTTGGGGTTTGAAGATAGCACTGAAAACATGATTGCTTATCTGGAAACCGCGCTTGGCGAGCGTGGGGACGCTGAAAAAATTAAGCTCTATGCCGAGGGTGCTGCCGACCATTTTGACTGGGTTGAAAGCCTCGGCGTCACCTATAAGCGCGCAGTGATGATGGGGCGTGATGTGGTGCCGCTCACAGATGAATCGCTGCTGTTTACAGGCAATGAGCGCACGCTGGAATTTGCTGAAAAAGCTGACCCCGTGCCGCGTGGGCATTTACCTTCGCATGAGGGTGATTTTGGCGGACGCATTTTTATGGACGCGCTGACGGAGGCGGTCACAGCGGCGGGTGTTGATGTGCATTATGACAGCCGTGTCATGCATCTTTTGGTGCAAGATGATGGTCGGGTCGCAGGTGTGGGTGTGCGCGAAGATAATCAGATGCGTTATTATGGTGCGCGCCGCGGTGTTGTTCTTGCTTCTGGCGGATTTATTATGAATCAAGAAATGACGCGCCGCTATTTGCCAGAAGTGCATCAATGGGCGACACCTTATGGTAATCCTTATGATATGGGTGATGGGATTCAGCTCGGCATGGCAGCTGGTGGGCGCGTAATCAATATGGACGAGGCGTTTTTATCTTTCCCGCTTTACCCACCTGCCAACCTCACCCATGGTATTTTAGTGAATATGCGCGGCGAGCGTTATGTGAATGAAGATGCCTATTTGGCGCGGCTTGGGCATTTCTCAAGCCTACAGCCTGAGCAAAAAGTCTATTTGTTGGTTGACCAAGATGATTATGACCACCCAATGTATATAGAGCGTCTGGATATGGTGGCTGTGGGCGAAACCATTGAAGAGGTTGCGCAAGAGGCAGGGTTTTTCCCAGCTGGTGCGCTGGAAGAAACAGTTGCCTATTTTAACCGCTTTGCCGAGCAGGGTGAGGACCCGAAATTCCATAAAGCCAAAGAATGGCTGAAACCTCTGCGTGCCAAACCCTTTGCGCTGTTGGATCTTTCTTTTGAAAATCAAACCGCTGTGATTATGCCAGGCACGAAAGGGCCGCTGACTTTTTCTTTGGGCGGGTTGGATACGCTCCCCTCTGGGGAGGTGAAACATGTGAGTGGAGGTGTTGTGCCAGGCCTGTTTGCAGCCGGGCGCGCGACGGCTGGCTTGCCACGCACGGGCAAAGGTTACTCAAGCGGTATGTCTGTTGGCGATGCTACATTTTTTGGCCGCCGCGCCGGACAAAGCGCAGCGGCCTCAAACCCGATAAAAGCGTAAGCCCTACCTAAAACGCATATAAAAGCGTGAGGCTTAAATCGCGCCCTGCTTGCGGGGCGAGATCTTTCAAATCACTGCTATGATGGCGGATTTCCTCATCGGTTAAATTTTCCGCCGCAAAGCTAAGCGTCAACCCATCGACCTGTGGCGGTGTCCAATCAACTGAAACATCAAGCTTCTCATAGCCATCTGTTTTCAATTCACGCGGCGCTAAACGGTCTTGGTCATCAACCAAATGCACCCGTAAATTCATGCTGATGCTTGACCAATCCAGATGCGCGTCCCAAACCAATTTTTGGGCAGGAATGGCCCGAATCGGGGCGCCATCATCGCGTGTGCCGCGCAACTGGCTAAAGCCAATTTCATTCACGAGCTTTGCGTCCTTTGCCCACCGCCATGTTGTTTCATGTTGCAGACTGATTTCAAAGCCTTCTAGCTCCGCATCTTGCTGGCGATAGGCATAGCTATCACGACCATCAATCTGTGTCGCTAAACGCTCAAGATAGATAAAATCCTGATAGTCAGTCCGATAGGCAGAAAGCGAGACAGACAAATCACCAAAATTCTGGCGATAATAAACCTCGCTGGTAAAAGCGTTTTCTATTTCTAGGCTCGTATCGCCGGTTTCATGCCGCCGCGCCGCCGCATGCACACCATTTGCATAAAGCTCTGTCGGGGCTGGGGCGCGTTCATTTGCCGATAGGGAAACCCCCAATAGGCTTTGCTCCGATGGTTGATAGCCAAACCCAAATGAGGCGCTGACCATATCATCGCTGCGGCTATGGGTTGGACTGTTGACATCTTGCTGGTCAAACCGCAAGCCAGTCTCGGCAATCCAATTTTGCCATTCGCCACGCCATAAATGGTAAAGGCTCATCACATCATGATTGGTTGACGGCAAAAACGCTTCTGCGCCGCGGGTGGACAAATCTGTTTCCCGCCAGCTTACGCCAAAGAGGCCAAGCCCATTAACATCCATATCGCCCAATTCCAGTTTGGCTTCCATCATTTCCTGGTCAAATTCTGTGCCAATTTCAGCGCCTTCAAGCTCTTGATGCTCATAGTCCACCATTGTCACATCAAATTGAAATGTTTCGAGCCGACCTTGCAAATTGCCATTTAAGCGCGCGCGGAAAGTTTCCTTTTCAAAGTTAACGCGCACCGCGCCTTCCTCTTCATGGTCATCATCATGGCCATCATCGTGGTCATCATCATGGTGTTCTTCATGACTGTGGCCGACAACCCCATAGCTCGTGTCCTGCAAATTCGTCATAATGGTAAGGCGTAAATTATCATCACCAAATTGACCAGCCAGTGAATAGGATTCCTGGTCCACCCATGAATTGTCCAATTCTTGAGCGCCGCCTTCAGCTGTTTCACCTTCTTCTTGAAGTTGGTAAAAGCTTTCCGCGCCGCTGGGGATTTCCATATTATCTTTATCGAGATGGAAAGCTGAAGCTGAAATCGATAACCGACCACTATTTTGGCGGGCAAAGAAACCGCCAAAAAGACTATCCGCCGCATCGCCATATCCACTGGTCACAAACCCGCCTGTTGGCATGTTCTGCGATAAATGGCGATTATACATATTCACGACGCCTGTATTTGTAAAAGGGCCAAAACGCAATGTGCTGGCGCCTTTTAATAATTCGGCGCGGTCAAAATCAACCAGAGATAATGCATTGGCATGGTCGCCGGCGGTGCTTGAAATATCACCCTGCATTAAATCATTTTCTAAAACCGCAATGCGGTAACCGCCCAGCCCCCGAATGACAGGTCGTCCAACCGCTGCCCCGTAAGAGGCTTGGTCAACGCCTGGCAAATGGTCTATGAGCTGACCAATATTGGCCGATATTTTGGTATGAATATCCGACTCGCTGATGAGGTTGGTGGTTGAAATAAGGTCAGACTGTTGGCTGCCATAAGGGCTGCTTCTGACAATAATTTCTTCAAATAAAAGTGTGTCGTTTTTTTGCGCTTCTGTTTGTGCTTTAGCCATTGGCAGGTTTGCGCATAGTGATATAGAACCAGCCAGCATGGCCGTTTTGAGATGCTGTCGCATAATTGTCTCCTGAATAGAATAAAAATATTTTTAGGGTTCAGGAGTAAGTTGGCGGGGCGCGGGCTGAAAAGCCTGCATTATATTGGCTGATTAAATACGCCGCAAATTTAAGGTCATGATGGGCGTTTTCCGGCGCAGGCTCGGTTGTATGAATGGGAGTTGGAAGAAGTGTTTCAGCTGTTTTTTGTAATACACAGGCACTATCATGCTGTAGCTCTTGATTTTCCGGTGCGGGCGAGGGGGCATCGGTCTGCTCGTAAGCCAAATGTGGCTCATGATACGCCCCAATCTGGTGCTGCGTGATGTGCAAATAGCCCGCCAATAACACGAAAACGGCAATCAAAACGCCTATTTTGTGCGGGCTATAGGGGGCTGTCATTTTTTTTCTTAAGCACTTCATGTCGCGATACTATAAACCGCTTCCCGTAAGGCGCAAGAAAATTGTTGAGACGGCGCGGGCTTTTGGTTAGATGTGGGGCATCATATGAAGCCTGTTATAACCAGAATAGAGAGAAACAGATGATTGGAAGATTGAACCATGTTGGCGTGGCGACGCCATCGATTGATGAGAGTGTAAAATTATATCGCGACAAATTAGGCGCGACCAAAATTGGTGAAAAATTTGCGATGGAAGAGCAGGGCGTTTGGGTTTGTTTTGTGGACTTGCCCAATTCGCAAATTGAACTGATAGAGCCGATAGACGAGACCAGCACGATTACAAATTTCCTGAAGCAAAACCCCGCTGGTGGGCAACATCATGTGTGTTATGAAGTTGATGATTTGCTCGCTGCGCGTGACGACATGCAGGCCAAAGGGGTGCGGGTTTTAGGTGAGCCGCGCATTGGAGCGCATGGCACGCCGATTATTTTTCTGCACCCGAAAGATATGGGCGGTGTGTTGATTGAGCTGATGCAAAAGCCATAAAGTGAATGCGGCCAGCTTATTTATTTTTCCAGTCTGGTTTTTGTTTCAGCATAAAAGCGGTCAAACCAGCCTGTAAATCTTCTGAAATAGCCACTTTAATCAGCGCATGAGAGGGCTGTTTGAGCGCGTCCACCGGATCGGCGTAATGCGCGCCCGCTTGCATGGCTTGTAAAGACGCCGCCACTGCACTTGGGCTGACCGCGCAAATCGCTTCAGCTAATTCACGCGCCGCGGGCATGGCCGCGCCTGCCTCGGCTTTGACATTGACCAGACCATAATGGCAGGCCTCATCAATTTTCATGGCACGGCCTGTTAAAATCATTTCATTGGCAATTTGTGCGGGCAATTTTTGTGGCAATCTAAAAATACCGCCAGCACCCGCGATTAACCCTGTTTTGACCTCAGGCAAAGCAAATTGCGCATTGGCATCAGCGACAATCAAATCGCAGGCCAGCGCAATTTCTAAACCGCCGCCAAAAGCAAACCCGTTCACGGCGGCGATAACGGGCTTGGTGCGGTTTTGTCGATGCGTTAGACCGCCAAAGCCTGTCTCGGGTATCCAGATTGGGTTGCCGCTGGCCATATATTTCAAATCATTGCCGGCTGAAAAGGCTTTATCGCCCGCACCCGTGATGATAGCGACCCAAAGCGAGCGGTCTTGTTCATATAAATCAAAAATCTGCTCTAATTCAAAATTGGCTTCAGGGGTGAGGCTGTTGCGGGCTTCAGGCCGATTGATGGTCACTTCTAAAATATGGCCATGGCGCGTGACCTCACAAAATTCAAAAGCGGCGTCTAGGCTATGGGCGATTTTTGGCATCAGCGCGCGGGTGGTTTCGGGCGCGAAGCTAAACCGATTGCCTGGCCCTTTGCTGGTCACATAAATCTCTTTATCCAATGGGTCCGCCGCGGCGTTATCATCAAACATCTGCGCAAGAGTTGTTTTATCCGCACGGTCTGTCACACCAATAAACCGCTTATCATCTCCCAGCCGCCCCAGCACAAAACCACGCACCGGCCCTTTGCGATTATATTCAACCGCATAGGTTTCAATCCGCGCACGCCCATCAGCATAGGCCGTCACTTCTGGTGCGTGTTGAGCATCAATTAAGTGCTGCAGCTTGGCTGTATCGGCCTCTTGCCAGCCATTGTCCGGCGGCTGCGTGCTGTAAATACCAACACTGTGTTTGGACAAAAACCCGCCATTTGCACCAACCAGCCCATAGGCGTTTTGCGTCTGTCGCAATTTTTGCACCATATTCACAATCGCATGCATGGCATAATTATTGCCCGGCCCGCCAAAAAATGGCAGCCCGCCTGTGACCGTCAATCCGCGTGGGTCATTAGTGGCAATGCCTAAAGCCTCGCAGGCCACAAAAACCGCCAGCGGAAAGCAGCTGTAAAGATCCATAAAATGAATCGCCTCTGGCGCCAGCGCAGCCGCTTCAAAGACCCCATCATAGGCTGCTTGCATGGCAACAGATTTTCCTAAATCAGCGCGCTGGCTCAGGGTTTTTTCAACTGTGTCGCTGCCCGCTACCGGATAGACATAATGCGTGCGCGCAATGCCAAAATTTTTTGCAGCTGTCTCGCTCATCAACAAAACCGCCGCCCCCAGATTAACGCCATCTTTGGCGGTCATGGCGCGGGAGTATAAATCGGTAATGGCGTTGTTCTCAGGCGTGATGGTGACAATTTCCTGTGCCGTCATGGCTTGTGGGAACATGGCGCAAGGGTGGTCGGCTGCAACTTTGGCAAATTGTTCAAACAAAGCCGCACATTCAGCGCGATAAGCAGCGCGGCTCAACCCTAAACGGTGGCGGCGGCTATTTTCCATAGCTGTGTAAATGGCAGGTATATTGATGAATTCGTTCAAAAACTGCCCTTCATCTAATGTTTCTGCAATCCCTGCATCGCGGTCCTCAAACGGGTCAGTACTGGGCTCGCGCCAGTCCGCCGTATGACCTGCTTTGAGCAAAGCCTTTTGATTGGCCAATGCTTCGCCGCCGACCAGCAAGACCACCTCATGCTGGCCTTGAGTGATTTTGCAGGCAAATTCATTGACTAATGCTTGCGGGGTTTGTCCGCCGCTGGTTGCATAAATAGCGTGTTGGGGGTCTATGCCCAATCGTTTGGCAATGGCTCTCGGATAGTTTTCAGGGTCACCAAATGGGCTTTTTAAAGGTGCGCCAGAATCAGAGAAACAGCGCACAACCGCCAGCGTATCAATCGCGTCGCTAATTTTTTCTAAATCCGCTGTGTCAGAACCAGCATCTGCCAGCGCCTTTTGCGCGGCTTGCGTCATAAGCGAGACGGGCGCTTGCGCCTGTGCCAAATCTTCTGGCACGGGTTGCATGATTTCACCAATTCCAACAATGACAGGCTGTGCCATATTTTTTCCCCAAAAAAGCATCATAAGCGATGGCAGGGTTTGGCTCAATATATGGTTTGTTTTATTTATCACTTTGGACGCATCAGGTTTACATCTGGTTTTTGATTGCTTAGTTTACGCATATTGGGGGTGTGCTTTTGATGAAAGCTGATTTCGAAACCATTATTGTCGGCACGGGTTTTGGTGGGCTGTGCATGGCGCATAAGCTTAAACAGGCTGGGCATGAGCATATTCTGGTGCTGGAAAAAGCCGATGAAGTTGGCGGCACTTGGCGTGAAAACACCTATCCGGGCGCTGAGTGCGATATCCCTTCCGCGCTATATTCTTATTCCTTTGCGCCCAATCCGGCTTGGGATTTCAAATGGGCAAAACAACCGCAGATTTTTACCTATCTTAAAGATTTCGCGACTGATTATGATTTGCGCCGCCATATTCGTTTTGGGGTCGAGGTCACTGCCGCGCAGTATCAGCCCGAGCAGGCTTTATGGCGCGTCACGACAAATCAAGGTGTGTTCACGGCGCGCTATTTTATCAGCGCGGTGGGGCAATTACATCACCCAAGCTGGCCGGATATTCAAGGTCGCGCGCGCTTTCAGGGCGCGGTGATGCATTCGGCAAAATGGGACCATAGCGTGCCACTTGCGGGGCAAAATATCGGCGTGATTGGCTCAGCGGCCAGCGCCGTTCAATTGATACCGGAACTCGCACAACAAGCCCGCCATTTGACGGTTTACCAGCGTTCGCCCAATTGGGTGATTGATAAAGGTGACCGCCCTTATACGGCGATTGAAAAATCTTTGGCGCGGCGTTTCCCTGCGATTTTGAAATTATATCGGCTCGGCATTTGGTGCCTTGGGGAATATGTTATTTATCCGATTATTAAAGGTGCCAAATTAAGAGCAGCTTTGGCGCGGGCAAAAAATCGCTATGACATGAAAAAATATATTAAAGACCCCGCCCTACAAAAAGCGCTTACGCCAGACTATCCGATTGGGGCTAAGCGGATTTTGTTTTCTGATAAATATTATCAGGCATTGGCGCGTGACAATGTGCAATTAGAAACCCACGCCATTCAGGAAATAAAATCTGACGGCATTGTTCTATCTGATGGGCGGCGCAATAAACATGATGTGCTGGTTTTCGCGACTGGGTTTTTGACCAATCCATTTTTACGCGGTTTGCATGTCACGGGCGCGCAGGGGCAAACACTGCAAGCACATTGGGCTGATGGCGCTTTTGCTTATCATGGGGTGATGACGGCGGGTTTTCCTAATTTATTTTTTCTTTATGGGCCTAACACCAATACAGGGCACACTTCTGTTGTGTCGCAATTGGAGCAGCAGGCAGATTATATTATTCAGCTGATACGCCACATAGACGCGCATGCGCGTGATGAAAAGGCCGTGCCATTTGTCGCTGTTTCTGCTGAGGCGGAGGCGCGATATAATCAGGAAATGCAGACGCGCCTTAACCAATTGGCTTGGGCAAAGATTGATGCCAGCTGGTATAAAGATGGCACGCGGATTACCAATAATTGGCCGGGCAATGCTTTGGAGTTCAAGCGGCGCCTTAAAACACCCATTTATAAAGATTATATCTGGGCGCCGCCGAAAACTTGAAAGACCAAAAGCTGAAATATCTGATGCGGCTTATAGCAAATAGCCTTCGGCCAATTCGGTTGCTTTATCCCATAATTTTGCGGCCAGAGCTTCATCTTGCACCAGCGGGTGATCCTTTGGTTCTTTCGAATTACTATCGGCAAAATGCAAGCCGCTTACCCCTTCCACCGCTGGGTTGGCAGAAACAAAGCAATGCGTTGCCGCGCCTTGCGCAATGGTTCGGGTCCAGGGGCCTGCAAACATAGAAATAAGTTTTACCTTAAAGCTTTCGGTATCGCTGGCCAGATTGGTGCGGATAACGCCAGGGTGAATAGAATTGGCGGTGATGTTTGTGCCAGCCAAGCGTTTTGATAATTCTAGCCGGAACAACATAGATGCCAGTTTGGAATGCCCATAGGCTGTCAGCGCATCATAGCCATTACTGAAGCTTAAATCGTCAAAAGCAATACCTGTATTGCGCGGCGCGGTGGTATAGCCTTCACTGGCGACAATGGCAAGGCGCGCAGCAGGGGCGGCTTTGACCAATGGCATCAGGCGGTTGATTAAAATAAAATGTCCGAGAAAATTCACAGCAAATTGGATTTCAAGCGGCTCAGAATATTTTTCATTCACCGTATAGGGTGGGCACATAATGCCTGCATTTGTCAGAATAACATCAAGCGATGAAAATTGTTCGGTGATGGCCTTTGTGCAGGCAACAATCGATTCTGGGTCAGATAAATCGCATTCAAAGGCTGTGGCCTGACCTTCAACTGCGGCACAAGCGGCTTGTGCGCTGGCCAAATCGCGGTCCAGCCCCAGCACATGGGCACCGCGTAATGCCAAAACGCGCATGGCTTCTTGCCCAAGCCCTGATGTGATGCCCGTCACAATAATGGTTTTACCCGTCAGGTCAACGCCTGCTGTCACATCTTCGGCTGTTGATTTTTTATTAAACTGTGATGTCACCACTTGTGAATCTGTCATAATTTTCTCCCCATATTTGAAGCTTACCTGTCAAAAACTCTAGCACTGATTAGCTGCATTATAAAAGCCTATTAAAGCCCACTATAAATCTTCCCGTTTCGTCAGTAAGTGCAAGTCATCTCGCCATAGATTGTGCCAAAATTGAAGTAAGGGTTCATTCGTGCCAATAATTAAGTCTCGTTGAGTGGCTTCTAACCCTCTTTGGCAATCGACGGCGGCTTGCAAATCTTCTTCAAGAAAAACTTTTTTCCCAAATTCATAACCTTGTCGCGCTTCAGTTTCATTTGCATCGGGGTGACAAAGCCCAACAAAGCTGACCCGCGTGTGGCTTGGACTATCGCCTGGTTCAGCCCTTATCATTTGCGCGCCCGAGGCGTTGAGTATCACCATTACGCTTGGATACAGCGTATAAGTGCAAGAGCCCTCCAGCGCGTCTGGCCAATCCGTTTCGTCAAGTTCTGCCAGTCGTTCAATTGTCAACCACGGAAATGCCCATCGGCTAGCGCGTTCATAAGTGTCAAAAACAGATGAGCTAGACAAAACAGTGGCAATGCTATCGCGATGAAGCACTGAAAAATGATAGCTTTCAATACTTAAATCAACAATGAGCTTCCAATTGGCGGCAACCTCACACTCATAGCGCTCCAGCCGTTGATAAGATTTTAAATTGTAATGCGAGAATTCTTGGGCTAGTGCCTCATAGCCCGCGGCGGCAGGTGTGACATCAACCTCATCTGTCATGCCCAAAATAATAATGCCGTTTTCTTCACAAACTGGTAATTCTGTTAAGCCGAGTTCTGATTTTTCTGTTGTGAAGCAAGCCTCTTGCGGGCGTGTGGCAAGATCGCCATCAAGAGTGAAAGACCAGCCATGAAATCCGCAGGTCAATAATTTCTTCTGGCCCGTGCCACAGGCAATTTTCCCGCCGCGATGCGGGCATGCATTGAGAAAAGCTTTGAGCGTGCCGTTATGAGTGCGGGTTAGCACAATGGGTGTGCCCATAATATCGAGGCTTAAAAAGCTATATGCCTCTGGAACCTCTGCCGAAAACGCAACGGGTTGTGGTGCTTTTTGGAAAAACACCTCTTTTTCTTTTTGAAAAAGTTCTGGGTCAAAAAAACTTTTTGCGGGAACCTTTATTTCGTGGTCGGCAAACTCGCTCTCTTGACGCAAAAACTTATTTAAAAGTCGTTGGTTGAGAGCCTTGCTGGTTTGCGGGTCCATAATAAATCTCTGACCTGATTAAGTTTTTGTTTGCACCAGTAATTTGGTGACATGGCGCGCATTATAATGGTCAGGGTCGCGCATGGGCGGTTCAGCCAATGTGGCGTTTGGAAACCGTTTGATAAACTCCATTAACATCAGCCGCGCTTGTGTTTTGGCCAAAAACAAGCCAGCACAGACATGCGCCCCTGTGCCAAAAACAATATGACCGTTTAAATCGCGCTCAATATCAAAATCCTGCGGATTGTCCCATTGCACGGGGTCTAGCCCTGCGGCTTGTGACGCGATGATGATTTGCTCGCCGCGTTTAACCGTGATGCCTTCAAACTCAACATCTTCAAGCGCGTAGCGATGCAGGCCCGTTTTGCCAAAAGCCTCATATCGCAACGCTTCAACAATCGCATTATCTGCTAGCGAGGGGTCTTGTTTCAATTTCTCATACTGGTCCTGATTGTCCAAAAGCGCATATAAAACTGATGGGTGCATATCGCTGGCCGTGTCACTGCCTGCGGCGAGCATAGCGGCAACAATACCCAAAATTTCCCAGTCATTCAGCCGGTCATCACCTTCCTGCGCCTTAAGCAACACGCCGATAAAATCGTCTCCGGCATCGTCAGCGGCGCGGCGCTGGGCAATTAAATCTTGCAACATGGCCACACCCGTTAGGGCTATTTTTAACAACTCGGCGCGGTCTTCTGGTGAGGTCGTGAAGCCATTATAACGCACCATCGCCCAGCCTAATTTATCAAAAATCTCAGTGTTTTCTGGCGGAATACCCACCAGCTTGGCAATGGAGCGGCGCGGAATTTCAACGGCAATTGTTTTGGCAACATCAAACACATCTTGCCCGTCTAATTTATCAAACACATCGCGCACAATATCTTCTATGCCCGCGCTGATTTTTTCAGTCTGGCTCATGGAAAACGCTTTGGCGGCCAAGCGGCGCACACGGCGATGCGCCAAACGCTCTAGCCGAAATAGGCTGTTATCGAGCATGATTTCAAAATCATTTTTATTTTCTTGTGGCGCTTCGGGCGGGGCGAATTTCCACATCATAAAATCAGGCGTCAGGCGCTCATCTGCCAAAATGGTTTTGCACAATTCATGCGAGGTCACAATCCATGCCTGCCATGGCTCATACCAGCCCATGCGCTCATCTGTATGTGTAAAAAGCGTGTCCACCACTGATCGGTAGTCATGCAGATAGGCCTCGGACTGAGGTGTATAGTGTTTTTGAAAAGCCGTTTGTTCCGACATATCGCCCCCCTGATTTATCTCATTCTTAAGTCTAGCAATTGCGCGATAGAAAGAAATAAAAATCTACAGAAGCTGGGGATAAATTACTTAAAACATTTTGCTGATGGACAAGCGCGCATTGAGAGGCTCACCAACAGATACCTGATGCGTGCTGTGTGCGTGTGGAAAATACACTTCATCAGTCAGGTTTTCGACAGTCAACCGAAGCGTTGTGTCTTCCGGCAGATAATAATAAGCGGCAAGGTCAATGCGGGTGTAATCCGGCAGAATTGGAGAAGTATCACTATTCGTGATTTTAGTTTCGCCCTGATAGGTGAGGCCCAGACCCAAACCAAATTGTTGATTAACTTCATATGTGCCCCAAAGTGAATAGCTTGTCTCAGGGACTTCTCTTGGTTTGGCACCGCTGCCGGTTTGGCCATCAAGATTGCTGTAACCGCCAGTTAACGAAAACTTATCCGTGAGTTGACCTTTGAATTCTAGTTCGAAACCGTCAACCTGCAGGCCGACAATTTCGGATTGCTCACCCGTGATGTTGTCGCGGACAGCGCGGGTTTGCTCATTTTCAAAATAGCTTGCTGTCAGAGTGAGCAGGCGGGTGATGTCCCATTTGATGCCTATTTCGTGATTTTCAAAAACATCAGGGTCCAGTCTGGCATTGCTGGCAGATAAGGCTTTGAATTGCTCGCCCGAGCGCGGTAAGAAGCTCTCGCTATAGCTGGCATAGATTGAGATATTTTCCTGTGGCTTGAAAATCAGTCCAGCGCGGGGCGAAAACTCTTCGTCTTTTTTGCTTTGAGAGGAGGCGTTTTTAATATCATCTACCTGAATGTCAAAACTGTCAAAACGCCCACCCAGCAATATTTTGAACTGCTCTGATAGGCTCATTTGGTTCTGTATCAGGAAAGAGGTGACTTTAATGTCTGTCTTTGTTTTGTTGTTCAGGTCAGTGGTGAAGTTCACATTTGTGGCAACGCCCTGCGCGGTCGTGCTGATGTCTATAGGGCGCGTGACAAGAAAGTCTTCTCTGTCGTCACGCGAGGTTGACCAGAAGGTGTTATAGCGCAGGTTCTCAGATTGCGTATCAATATATTCCAACCCCAAAAGCAGGGTATGACCAATAGAACCGGTGGTGAATTCACTCACCAAATTACCAGCAATAATAAGGTTTTCGCGCTGGGTTGGGTCATCATAGCCATCAAGCGTGACATTTGTGCCATCATAATCGGCTGCATAGAGATTGCGATACCGCTTATCATAATCGCCATATTGGATTGTGATATTCCCTTTCATTGTGTCGGAAAAATGATGGCTGATAATGCCGCGCACAATATGTGCTTTCAAACGCGTGATGTTGATATCAGGGGTGCCGAAAACAATATCTTTCAGAGCTTCGGCAGGGCGTCCATTTTGGGTTGGGATACCGCGGTCAATAAACCGCTCATGGTCTGCATATTCATAAGAAATATCCAGTGTTGTGTTGTCACTCAAGCTCACTTTCAAACTCGGATTGATGCCATAGCGCGTGCCGTCATAAAAATCGCGGTCATTATCGAGCGCGTCCGCGTGGATATTTATCCGCACGGCAGAATGGTCGCCAGTGGGTCGGTTGTAATCGGCGGCCAAATCATAAGCGCCAAATGTATCGAGGCCAGCGTCGAAGCTGCCAAACCGGTCACCCAGTACGGCTTTTTTGGTCACGCGATTAACAATACCGCCCGTGCCGCCGCGCCCAAACAACAGCGCATTGGGCCCACGAATGATTTCCACTTGTTCCAGATTATATAAGGAGCGGTAATATTGAACATCATCGCGCATGCCATCGAGAAAAAAATCCGCTGTTGAGCGCACACCCCGAAACACAACCGCGTCACGATGGCCTTCGCCCTGGGTTGTGGTGACGCCGGGCGTGTAGCGCATCATATCGCTGAGCTCCCGAAAGCCACGCTGTTTGATATCAAAATCTGTCATGATTGACAGGCTTTGCGGCACATCAAGGATAGGGGTCGGGGTTTTGAGGGCATTGACCTTGTCTGCATAAAGATACCGCCCTTCCACAATAATTTCTTCAACATTTTGAGCCACATTACCCGACAGTGCTGGTGTTTCTGAGAGCGCTGGCATTGCTAAAAACATGCCCGCCACAACACAACCAAACAGGCCTTTTTTCTCAATCATACGATTTTCCTTGTTAATAATCATTCTCATTTGCATAAGTGGTATATCTAATAATGAGAATTATTATCAATTGCAAGAGAAAAATATATTTTCTCCCAGTCCCTTTCCCAGATTCGTCTCAGCCCTGTCGCAGTCCTGTCGCAGCCCTGTCGCAGCCCTGTCGGAGCCCTGTCGCAAAAACCTCTAAAATATCCGAAAAACAGCAGAAAATGGGGGGGTGGGTTTGAACATGGTAAAAGCGCAAGGCGGGCTAAATCTTGCTACGCGCGATAAGCCCTTATAGGGCCACTTCGTCGGCGCAAGGCGCACCGGGTTTGCCTGCGGCAAACGGGTGCTTATAGGGCCACTTCGTCGGCGCAAGGCGGGCTAAATCTCGCTACGCTCGATAAGCCCTTATAGGGCCACTTCGTCGGCGCAAGGCGGGCTAAATCTCGCTACGCTCGATAAGCCCTTATAGGGCCACTTCGTCGGCGCAAGGCGGGCTAAATCTCGCTACGCTCGATAAGCCCTTATAGCGTGGCGCACCCGAGAGGATTCGAACCTCTGACCTCTGCCTTCGGAGGGCAGCGCTCTATCCAGCTGAGCTACGGGTGCTTTAAGGGATTTATATTTTATATTGCTCGAAATGCAAATGGTTAATCGTATTTTACCGCAGGCGCGCCAGCATATATGGGCTACGAAATTGAGTTAGCCTGCTGCGCTGTCCACAATGTCATTGGCCAAATTGCCTTCCCACGCATTTTTATAAAACTCTAAATCGGCAATAAATTGCACCTGATTATTGGCATCAATAAATGAAACTGGCCCATGCCCGAAATAAATAAATTCGGTGACTTCCATGCCGGCGGCTTCTTCATGAATTTCGCCAATCGACTCATAGCCATAAACGCCGGGCCCGGCCTCGCCGGTTTCAAAAGTCAGCAAGCCTTTGGTCACAAAAAACTCAGCAGGGCTGATATGCTGGTGGCGGCCAAATTTCACGCCCGGCTGCAACTGCACATAAAGCACCCAATCCCCCGTCACTTTGCAATAGCGCAGCATTTTGAACTTAACCCCTTCACCAAGCTCTACCCAGTCAATCTGGTTAATATCGGCCAGCATGCCGCCTTGCACGCTTGGGTCATGTTTGTCTGGAATGCCTCGATACATTTTATCCTCCCTCATTGTGAGGTTTTATGATAGCGCAAAAAAAGGCACACTCGCCTCATCAAAAGAACAGGCCAAATGAAAAAAAGCTAAATTATGCCGCGTTTTTATTGCCGGTCAGTTTCATGAAAACATTTTCAAGGCTATTGCCTTCGGTCTCGATATCGGCAATCGCAATGCCCGCTTTTTGCAAGCTGTGCAGCACATCGCCCGCCGCTTGCGCGCCCGGATTATAGGTCAGGCTCAGCCGCCCATCGGGTTTTAAGGCGAAGTCATAACCCGCCAATGCTTTTTCCTGTGCCGCGGTTAAACTGGCCAGCTTGTCTTGCGGGCGCACAATCAAGGTTTTGCGGTCAATTAAAGTCAGCAAATTTGTCGTCAGGTCGCAGGCCACCACCTCGCCATGGTCCACAATCGCAATCCGGTCACACAGCGCTTGCGCCTCTTCTAGATAATGCGTGGTCAAAACAATCGTGACGCCTTGTTTGTTCAGCTCTTTCACATAATCCCAAAGCTGCTTGCGCAATTCCAAATCAACCCCTGCGGTTGGTTCGTCTAACACCAATATGGGCGGGCTATGCACCATCGCTTTGGCCACCAGCAATCGCCGCCGCATGCCACCAGATAGCGAGCGCGCATAGGCATGGGCTTTATCGCCCAATTGCACCGCATTAAGCAATTCCATGCTGCGGCGCTCTGGTTTTGGCACGCCATAAAGTCCGGCTTGCAACTCCATCGATTCAAGTGGCGTGAAATAAGCATCTAGGCTTAATTCTTGCGGCACAACCCCGATAGAGGCGCGCGCCATACGCGGATTGGTATCAATATCAAAGCCCCAAATGCGCGCTTCTCCTGCCGTTTTCACAACTAAGCCTGCCAGAATGTTGATGAAAGTGGATTTGCCCGCGCCATTGGGCCCTAAAAGCCCAAAAATAGAGCCTTTTGGAATATCTAAATCAATGCCTTTTAAGGCGCGTTTGGGCGCGTTATTGCCGCTTGGCGCATAGGTTTTTTCAAGCCCTTTGACCGAAATAGCCATTTCAGGTGTTTGTGTTCCAGACATTGTTTCTCCCTTCATCGAACATCACCTAAAATGGGGTTTGATGCGGCAAATGTCTAGTCCAGATTTATCCTCATTTTATTTTTATTGCGCTTTTTTCTTATCAGCGACCTATCATGGCACTTGCGAAATGAATCCTATATGGTGAAATAGAATTTCATGATGCACATAACTTAAACGGCTTGAAACATGCTCACAAAAAACGATCATCTTTATCTGGTTGATGGCTCCAGCTATATATTCCGCGCTTATCACGCCTTGCCGCCGCTCACACGCAAAAGCGATGGGCTGCCGGTTGGGGCGGTGTCTGGCTTTTGCAATATGTTGTTAAAGCTCATGGAAGAGATGGACGCCCAGACCAGCCCCTCGCATTTGGCGGTTATTTTTGATGCCTCTGGCACAACTTTTCGCAATGAGATTTTTTCTGATTATAAAGCCAATCGCGGTGAAACGCCGGAAGACCTGATACCGCAATTTCCGCTCGTGCGTGAAGCGGTAAAAGCCTTTGGCGTGCCGTCAATTGAGTTGCAAGACTATGAGGCTGATGACCTGATTGCGGCTTATGCTGATGCTGCGAGCGCGCAGGGTGCGCAGGTCACAATCGTGTCATCAGATAAAGACTTGATGCAATTGGTCAATGAGCGCGTCGATATGCTGGACACAATGAAAGACCGCCAGATTGGGCCTGAAGAGGTTTTTGAAAAATTCGGGGTAGGGCCAGAGCGGGTGATTGATGTGCAGTCTTTGGCGGGCGATAGCGTTGATAATATTCCGGGCGTGCCGGGCATTGGGGTAAAAACAGCCGCGCTTTTAATCAATGAATTTGGCGATTTAGACACATTATTGGCACGCGCAGAGGAAATTAAACAAAATAAACGCCGCGAAAATCTGATTGAATTTGCCGACCAGGCGCGTCTCAGTCGCGAACTGGTAACGCTTAAAAAAGATACACCTATGCCCATGCCATTGGGCGCGCTGGGCATGGCCCCACCTGATGGCGCGCAGCTTATTGGGTTTTTAAAAGCGATGGAATTCAACACGCTGACCAAGCGCGTGGCAAAAAAATATGAGCTTGATTTAGATGCCTATGCGCCTGCGCCTGATATGGCCGCGCCTTTGGTTGATGATAACCAAGCTGGCGGGCAAGCTGCCGGGCAGGCTGACGGGCAGGCAAAGATTGCGGATGATGGCGATAATGCCACCAGCTCAACAGGCGAAAAAACCGGCGATAAAAAATTTGATTTCCCGCCCATTAATGCCGGCCAATATGAATGCGTGACCAGCATGGCCGCGCTTGAGCACTGGATAGATGCCGCCTATCGGGCCGGCGTGATAGGGCTGGATACGGAAACAGATGGCCTTGATACCATGCAATGCCGTTTGGTTGGCATATCACTGGCCACCGCGCCCGGCGCGGCTTGTTATATCCCGCTCGCGCATGGCCGCAGCGATGGGCTGGATTTGGACAATCAATCGCCTGACCAATTAGCCCTTGATGATGTGCTGGCCGCATTGGCACCGATGCTGGCCGATGCGAGTGTGTTGAAAGTCTTGCAAAATGCAAAATTTGATATGCAGGTTTTTGCCCGCCATCATGTGGCCGTCACCCCGATTGATGACACAATGCTGATGTCTTATGCAGTGTCGGCAGGTGCGCATGGTCAGGGCATGGACGAGCTGTCGCGGCGTTATTTAGACCATGAGCCCATATCAATTAAAACCTTGCTCGGCACCGGCAAGTCGCAAATTACTTTTGACCAAGTGCCGCTTGAGGAGGCCACGGCCTATGCGGCGGAAGATGCTGATGTGACGCTGCGGCTGTGGCATCACCTAAAATATCAGCTGGTGCAGGCAGGGGTAAGCTCTGTTTATGAAACCACTGAGCGGCCTTTAATTGATGTGATTGTGGGTATGGAGCGGCACGGGGTTAAGCTTGACCGCTCGGTTTTGTCGCGCCTGTCTGGCGAGTTTGCGCAAAAAATGGCGGCGATGGAAGCGCGCATTCATGAGCTGGCGGGTGAGCCATTTAATATTGCCAGCCCGAAACAGCTTGGCGAGATTTTGTTTGAGCGCATGGGGTTGGAAGGCGGCAAAAAAACCAAAACAGGCGCATGGGGTACCGCCCATGATGTTTTAGAAAATTTGGCCGCGCAGGGCCACGAGCTGCCAGCGCAGGTGTTGGACTGGCGCGGTTTGGCCAAGCTGAAATCGACCTATACAGACGCATTGCCCGAATTTATCAACCCTGATACGGGGCGCGTGCACACATCTTATGCGCTGGCCAGCACCACCACAGGGCGTTTGTCCTCATCAGATCCGAATTTGCAAAATATCCCCATTCGTACCGAAGATGGGCGGCGCATTCGCACGGCCTTTATTGCCGAGCCGGACCATATGCTGGTCTCTGCCGATTACAGCCAGATTGAATTGCGGCTTTTGGCGCATATTGCTGATATTGATACGCTCAAACAGGCTTTTGCCGATGGGCTGGATATTCATGCCATGACCGCGTCAGAAATGTTTGGCGTGCCAATGGCCGAGATGACACCAGAAGTGCGCCGCCGCGCCAAGGCGATTAATTTTGGCATTATTTATGGTATCTCCGCTTTTGGGCTGGCCAATCAGCTGGGCATATCACGCGGCGAAGCGAGCGATTACATCAAATCCTATTTTGAAAAATTCCCCGGTATTAAAGATTATATGGAAGCGGTGAAGGCCGAAGCTCATGCGCAGGGTTATGTGTCCACCCTGTTTGGGCGCAAAGTGCATTTGCCAGAAATCAGCTCCAAAATTCCTGCGCGCCGCGCCTTTGCCGAACGCGCGGCCATTAACGCGCCGATTCAGGGCAGCGCGGCGGATATTATTCGCCGTGCCATGATTGCCATGCCCCCCGCGCTTGAGGCGGCGGGCTTAAATGGTGTAAAAATGCTGCTGCAAGTGCATGATGAGTTGATTTTTGAAGTGCCTGAAAACGACACGCAAACGCTGATGGCATGTGTTGAAAAAACCATGCAACAGGCCTGCGCCCCGCGCCTTGAACTCTCTGTGCCGCTGGTGGTGGAAGCCGAAGCCGCCAAAAACTGGGACGAGGCTCACTAAAAGCACCCACCGAGCGGAGCCGAGGTGGGTGCTTACTCCGCCATTTCATCGGGCTATAAGCAGTTGGCAACTTGTTGCCTTACTGCGCCTTGCCCCGCGTCAGCGGGCGCAGGGCGGGCTAGAGCGCATAAATGCGCTAAGCCCTTACTCCGCCACTCCGTCGGCGCAGGGCGCACCAGCACCTCGGCTTCGCTCGGTGGGTGCTTACTCCGCTACTTCGTCAGCGCAGGGCGCACCAGCACCTCGGCTTCGCTCGGTGGGTGCTTACTCCGCCGCGACGGAAGGGGCGGAGCTGCGGACGTCTTCGCCCACATGGTCCATGAATTTTTCAAAATTGGCGACAAACATATCCACCAGCTTACGCGCTTGCGCATCATAAGCCGTGCCATCAGCCCATGTGTCGCGTGGGTTCAGGATAGAGCTATCCACATTTGGCACCGAAACCGGCACCTCAAAACCAAAATGCGCATCGGTTCTAAATTCAACACTGTTCAGGCTGCCATCAAGCGCGGCAGACAGCAATGCGCGGGTCTCTTTAATCGGCATGCGCGCGCCAATGCCATAGGCGCCGCCTGTCCAGCCTGTATTGACCAGCCAGCAGCCCGCCTGATGCTCGGCGATGAGGTCGCGCAGTAAATTGCCATATTCTGACGGGTGGCGCGGCATAAATGGCGCCCCAAAACAAGTTGAGAAAGTCGCTTCTGGCTCGGTCACGCCTTTTTCTGTGCCAGCCACTTTGGCGGTATAACCGGACAAAAAATGATACATAGCTTGGCTGGGTGTGAGCCGCGCGATGGGCGGCAACACCCCAAACGCATCGGCGGTGAGCATGATAATGGTTTTCGGGTGGCCCGCTGTGCCGGTTTCGGACGCATTGGGTATGAAAGAAAGCGGGTACGCACCACGCGAATTTTCAGCCAAAGAGTTGTCGTCAAAATCCAGTTCACGCGACTGCGCGTCCATCACAACATTTTCAAGCACAGTGCCAAAACGCTGGGTGGTGGCAAAAATTTCAGGCTCGGCTTCTTGCGACAGATTTATCATTTTGGCATAGCAGCCGCCCTCGAAATTAAACACGCCATTTTCAGACCAGCCATGCTCATCATCGCCAACCAAAATCCGGTTTGGGTCGGCAGAAAGCGTGGTTTTGCCGGTGCCAGAAAGCCCGAAGAAAACCGCCGCATCATCATCTTTGCCAACATTGACCGAACAATGCATCGGCATAACGCGCTTGGCTGGCAGGGTGAAGTTCAGCATAGAAAACACAGATTTTTTGGTCTCGCCAGCGTAAGATGTGCCCACAATAAGCACGATTTTTTTATCAAAATTGACCGCAATCATGGTCTCGCCACGCGATCCATGACGCGCTGGATCCGCTGAAAAGCTTGGCATATTGACAATCAAAAACTCGGGATCAAAATCATCAAGCTCTTCAGCTTCTGGTTCGATTAAAAGATTTTGAATAAATAAAGAATGCCATGCCAGCTCGGTCAACACGCGGGTTGGCAGACGATGAGTTTTGTCAGCGCCACCAAACAGGTCTTGAACAAAAAGCTCACGACCTTTGGCGTGAGCTTTCATATCTTCAAACAGAGCATCAAATTGTTCTGGCGTCATGGCTTTATTATTATCCCACCAGACCGTGTTTTCGGTGGTTGCGTCGCGGACAATGAATTTATCCTGCGCCGAGCGGCCCGTATGCGCGCCGGTTTTAACAACCATCGCACCACCTTTGGCAATCTCGCCTTCATTACGGGCGAGCGAAAGCTCATACAGCTTGGCTGGGCGATGGTTCCAATGAACGGCTTTCAGGTCTGTAAAACCCTGATTCTCGATACTATTTTTACTTATCCGATAACCAGTTTGATGCATTAGTTTAATTCCTAAAATTTTTGAATAGAGAGTCTTATAAACGAAAAAAACCACAGTTAAAACAAAAACAGCCAAAAAAAGCGTGCATAATGCCGCATATTTGCCGCATTATTGTTCATATTAAGACTTATTTTGAAAATCCTAGATAAATGAGGTGCTTATGCCCAAAATAGCTTTAGTTGATGATGATCAAAATATTCTCGCTTCTTTGTCTATGGCGCTCAAAAGCGAAGGTTTTGATGTCGAGCGATTTGCTGATGGGCGCGCGGCATTAGAGGCTTTGTCGCAAAAACCAGCAGATATTGGTGTTTTTGACATTAAAATGCCTCGCATGGACGGGCTGGAATTATTGCGCCGTTTGCGCGGGGCGTCTGATATGCCCGTTATTTTCCTGACCTCCAAAGATGATGAAATTGACGAATTAATTGGTCTCAAAATTGGAGCCGATGACTACATCACCAAACCTTTTTCGCAAAAATTACTGATTGAGCGTATCCGAACGATTTTGCGGCGCACAAAATTTCGCCAACAAGCCGCCTCGTCAAATACCGCAAAACCAGATGGTGCCACTGGGGCAGATGAGGCGCGCGCGGCATATCTGGAGCGTGGGGCTTTGGTGTTGGACACACAACGCCATGCCTGCCATTGGCGGGGCAAATCTATCAATTTGACAGTCACCGAATTTCTTATTCTGCAGGCATTGGCACAACGGCCCGGATATGTGAAAAGTCGTGATGCGTTAATGGACGCGGCCTATGATGATCAGGTCTATGTTGATGACCGCACAATTGACAGTCATATTAAACGCTTGCGGCGCAAATTCCGTAAGCAAGATGAACATTTTGATGCGATTGAGACGCTTTATGGCGTTGGGTATAAATTTAAGGAAGAGACAATTTAATCGCATGGGAAAGAAACGATAGGGCAAACGGTGGCACATAACTCCAATCAAAAAAACAGTGTTAAACGTGGCGTTTTAAATCGCTGGCGCCAGCATTTGCTAACACGGCTTTTGGTGATTAACAGTCTTGGGCTTTTGGCTTTTTTGATGGGGTTACTGATTTTGGGACAAACCCGCGACAGCTTAACCGCCGCTTATCGGGAAAGCCTGCGCGTACAGGCTTATTTAATGGCCGAAGCGGTAGGCGGCATGGCACCGGAGGCGGTGGCCATTCTGCCTGTGGAGGCTGAAACCCAGCTCATGACCCCCAGCATTAACCCTGAGGAGGCCGCCAGCCTGTTAAATCGTCTGGTCGCACAAACTCAAACGCGGGCCATGTTTTATGACCATCAAGGGCGTTTGGTCGTGGATACAGCACGCCCGCTTGGGGCGGTGCAAATTAAAGAACTCGCGGGCGGTGAGCGTCTGCCAGAAACATTTCATGAAACCCCACATCAAAAACCAAACTTACTCAAGCGTCTTTCAGCTTTCGGGGCGCCGCCCGCGCCTTTGTTCACAGATGCGATTGCGCGACAGGGGCAAAATCTTGAGGAAGTGCGTCAGGCCTTGCTGGGTCAGGAAATGAGTTTGGCCCGCCGCACCCCTCATCATGCGGATATTTTGACCCTCGCTGTGCCAGTGCAACATTATCGGGCGATTAATGGCGTGCTGCTGGTCACAAGTCCGCCAGGCGCAATTGATGCGCAAGTTCAAGAAGCGCGCCTGACCACCATTCAATTATTTTTGGCTATTTTGGCCATTACGCTGGTTCTGACCATCATCACGGCCCGCACCATCACGCGGCCCGTGCAAAAATTAGCGCAGGCATTGCGCCAATATCGCCATTCCATGCAATTGCCCGCCTTGGATAAAATTCCGGATTATCGCGCCCGCCAAGATGAGATTGCAGATTTGTCATCGGCGTTGCGCGACCTGCTGGCACAGCTGACGCAACGCCTTGATGCGATAGAGCGTTTTGCTTCTGATGTGGCGCATGAATTGAAAAATCCATTGGCCAGCATGCATAGCGCGCTGCAAACATTAGAAAACACCGAAGATGCGACAGACCGCAAAGCTTTGATGGATATTTTATTGGTCGATATTCAGCGCCTGAATCGGCTGATTAGCGATATTTCTGATGCGTCGCGCTTAGATGCAGAATTAGGACGCAAGGATTTTGAGGTGCTTGATTTTTCTGAGCTGGTGCGTGAGCTTGCACCTGTTTTTGGGCAAGATGAAGCGCGCCATGTGACACTTGAGATGAAACTGGCAGCGGCGGTTAATATTCGGGGGCAGTCTAATCGTTTGGCGCAAATTTTACAAAATGTGTTGAGCAATGCTTTGTCTTTTGCGCCCAATGACAGTGTTTTGAAAGTCACGCTTGAGCCAATGGATACAGAAGCGGTTTTGACCATTGAAGATGAGGGAGTCGGTGTTGCTCCTGATTTGGTAGAGCGGGTATTTGAACGCTTTTATACCGACCGAACTGGCCAGTCCATCATGCCAAATGAAGATGTGACGGCGCCGCAAAAGGCATCGCGCTTTGGCCAGCATTCGGGGCTGGGCTTGTCAATTGCGCGTGAAATTGCGCGTGTGCATGGTGGAGATTTGAAAGCCTATGCGCGCAAAGGCGGGTGTTTTGTTTTGACGCTGCCGCTTTTAGACCCGATGACCACGCCAGATATTGAACCTGAACCAAAGGGTTAAATCATGGAATTGATGCATGCCAGTTGTGTTGTGTTTCAAGAAGCTGGCCTTTTGTTGCGCGGCGCAGCGGGGGTTGGTAAATCCGATCTCGTGCTGCGCTTGATTGACCGACATGGCGCCCAGCTTGTGGCCGATGACCAAACCTGTTTAGAACGCGAAGATGGGCAGGTTTTTGCTTCTGCCCCCGCAAAGCTGAAAGGCTGGTTGCAGGTCACAAATATTGGTTTTGTCCAGCGCCCTGTATGTGCGCGCACGCCCTTAATGGCGGTGATTGATTTGGTGCCAACTGACCAACGCGCCGCCTTACCCCTGATTGCCCCTGACGAGACGACAAAAATTTTATCCCTTGCTTTGCCGCGTGTGACGCTTTGTTCTTTTGATGTATCCGCGCCGGAAAAGATTTCGGCTTTACTGGAGGTTTTGCGCCAAGGTGGGCTTGATGCGCTGCCAGATTTTACATGAGGCATCATAAACATTCTTGCCCTGATTGCTTTGTTTGGGCATTGTAGAAAGTGTCAATTTATGGGAAATGTAAAACAAATGAGAAGAGAGAAATTTATATGATTGGTCTGGTGATTGTCACCCATGGAAATTTGGCGCTGGAATTCAAATCCGCAATGGAGCATGTTGTGGGCGCGCAAGAAAATGTCGAAACCATTTGTATCGGCCCTGATGATGATATGGAAAAAAGACGCGCCGATATTGCCGATGCCGCCACGCGTGCGGATAGCGGGCAGGGTGTCATATTGCTGACAGATATGTTTGGCGGCACACCATCAAATTTAGCCATTTCACTGCTGGACCAAGGCAAGGTCGAGGTCATTGCCGGTATAAATTTGCCGATGCTGATTAAACTTGCGGGCGTGCGGGAAAAACTGTCCATGGAAGAATGCGTCTCAACAGCTTCTGATGCGGCACGGAAATATATTTCGGTTGCCAGCCAGGTTCTGAATAATAAAGAAGGCAATACAGGTGCCGGTCAAGAAGATTAACATTACCAATCAGCGCGGCTTGCATGCGCGTGCATCTGCAAAATTTGTCAATTGTGCCAGAGGGTTTTCTGCCAAAATTATGGTCTCGCATAATGGGCTGGAAGTGCCTGCGACATCGGTGATGGGGCTGATGATGTTGGTTGCCAGCAAGGGCTCGCAAATCACTTTATCCGCCGAAGGTGACGATGCCGAAGCGGCTTTGACGAGTCTGGAAGCGCTGATTAGCAGCAAATTTGGCGAAGAATAAGCACGCGCTCCATACAGTCCGTAATCCATATAAACATTTCTTTATATCTTGCTTGATTCCTGCGGCGCAGGCTGTTAGAAACAGCTAACGATATGACAGGAGACGACCATGAGTGAAGATTACAAAGTTGCGGATATCAGCCTTGCTGATTGGGGGCATAAAGAAATTGCCATTGCCGAAACGGAAATGCCTGGCTTGATGGCCTTGTGTGATGAATATGGCGATAGCAAACCGCTGGCGGGTGCGCGGGTGACAGGTTGTTTGCATATGACCATTCAAACAGCTGTTTTGATTAAAACCCTGATTGCCTTAGGCGCTGAAGTGCGCTGGTCGTCTTGCAATATTTTCTCGACCCAAGACCATGCCGCCGCCGCAATGGCGGATATGGGCGTGCCGGTTTTTGCTTGGAAAGGCGAGACTGAGGAAGAATATTGGTGGTGCGTCGAGCAAACCATTAAAGGGCCAGATGGCTGGACCCCGAATATCTTGTTAGATGATGGTGGCGACTTAACCCAAATGCTGCATGAAAAATACCCAGACATGCTTGATGATGTGGTCGGCGTTTCTGAAGAAACCACCACAGGTGTTTTGCGGCTCTATGAAATGGCCAAAGACGGTACGCTGAAAATTCCGGCGATAAATGTCAATGACAGTGTGACGAAATCCAAATTTGATAATCTTTATGGCTGCCGTGAAAGCCTAGTAGATGGCGTCAAGCGCGCCACAGATGTGATGATTGCGGGTAAGGTTGCTGTTGTTTGCGGCTTTGGCGATGTTGGTAAAGGCTCTGCTGAGAGCCTGCGCTCGCAGGGCGCACGGGTGATGGTCACAGAGATTGACCCGATTTGTGCGCTGCAGGCCGCGATGGAAGGCTATGAAGTGGTGACAATGGACGATGCGGCACCGCTTGGCGATATTTTCATCACCGCCACAGGCAATAAGGATATTATTACAATTGACCATATGCGGGCGATGAAAGACCGCGCCATTGTTGGCAATATTGGTCATTTTGATAGTGAAATTCAGGTTGCGGCTTTGAAAAATTATAACTGGCACAATATCAAACCGCAGGTTGATGAAATTGAATTTGCTGATGGCAAGCGGATTATACTGCTCGCCGAAGGGCGTTTGCTTAATCTGGGTTGCGCGACAGGCCACCCAAGTTTTGTGATGTCGGCTTCTTTCACCAATCAGGTTTTGGCACAAATTGAGCTCTGGCAGAACCATGCCAAATATGAGCGACAAGTTTATGTCTTGCCAAAACATTTAGATGAAAAAGTGGCTTCTTTGCATCTTGGAAAATTAGGCGCCAAGCTGACAGAATTGAGCAAAGATCAGGCGGATTATATTGGGGTTGCGCAAAACGGCCCTTATAAGCCAGAGCATTATCGCTATTAATTTAGCCTAACAGCTCTTTTGCAGAGACAGCTTCATCGGCAAGCTTTGCGGGGTCAACTTTCAGACCATCGGCAAAGCTTGCATGCACCAGTTTTTTGGCGACCATAAATTCGGCAGGGCGATTGATTGCGTCCATTGCGATTAATTTGTCTCCTTCAAAATAAAACAGCGCAAATGACCGCTCGGCTGGGTTGCCGCGTAAGACAGTTTTATCATGTGTGCCAGAAAGCCCGACAGTTTGAAGTTTGACATCATATTGGTCAGACCAGAACCACGGAATATCCACATAAGGCTTGGGCACGCCAAGCATATGAGCGGCGGCAGCTTTGCCTTGTTCTATCGCATTTTGAACACTCTCAAGGCGCAATTTTCTATTCAACAATGGGTTGGGGTGCTGGGTGCAATCTCCGCCTGCATATATATCAGGGTCAGAAGTCTGGGCGTTTTCATTGACAAGAATGCCATTATCAATCTCTAAGCCTGCGGCCTCGGCCATTTCCACATTGGGTAAAATGCCAATGCCAACCACAACCAAATCAGCTTCGATGGTGCTGCCATCAGATAGTTTGACAGCGGTGACCAAATCGTCAAATTCAAACCCTTCAACGCCCGTGCCAATGCGCATATCAACCCCTTCGGCGCGGTGTAAATCTTGATAAAAACTTGAAATTTGCGGGTCGGTTACACGCGCTAAAACCCGGTCCATCGCCTCGACAACGCAAGTCTCAAGCCCCATTTTTTGGGCCACTGCCGCTGTTTCAAGACCAATATAACCGCCGCCAATAATCACCAGTTTTTTGCCGCTTGTGAAATAAGGTTTCATCGCTTCAATATCGGCAATAGAGCGCACAGCAAAAACATTTTCTTTATCAGCACCATCTAAAGGCAAGGGGCGCGGGCGCGAGCCAACCGACAGCATTAATTTGTCATAAGACAATATTGTGCCATCATCTAAGCTGACAGTTTTGTCTGCGCGATTGAGCTGTTCAGCGCGGCGCCCGAGATGCAAGGTGACATTTTCTTTTTCATAAAAATCAGCCGGGCGGAAATATAAACGCTCAGCCGCCATCTCACCGGATAAGAATTTTTTTGACAGAGGCGGGCGTTGGTATGGCAGTTCTTTTTCTTCACCAACTAAATCAATAGCGCCCTCAAAGCCGCCTTGGCGTAAGCTGATAATGGTTTGTGCGCCTGCTTGTCCTGCGCCGATAATGACGATTTTTTCCAAAATATGCCCCTTTGTTTTTTGCAAAATGAAGCATTTTGATTTTTTTTTCAAGTCTTGTCAGGCTTTTTCAGGCAAGATAAATAATGATGATGAACACAAAGAAAAATTTGGCGAAAACAGAAATATTCTGCCCAGATGAAGCGGCCAGCCTTCGATTTGCTGTTTGGCTATCGGACTTGCTAGAGGCAGGGGATATTGTGTTTTTGAATGGTGATTTAGGGGCGGGCAAGACAAGCTTTGCGCGTGGTGTTATTCGCGCCCTTGTCGGCGACCAAATCAGCGTGCCAAGCCCAACTTTCACATTGGTTCAGGATTATCAGGGGCAGGATTTCCCCATTTACCATGCCGATTTATATCGCCTTGAAGACAGTCACGAGGCTGACGAGCTGGATTTGTTTGCCCACCCAGACAGGCTGGTTTTGCTGGAATGGGGCGCGCGCTTATTAGATGATGACACTCAGACCGCGCTATCGGCTGAGGCTTTGCGCCAATCGATTCATATTGATTTTGCGCATCACGAAACAGGGCGTCTTATCAGCCTGTCCGGTGCTGATAAATTCATGCAAAAGCTGGCCGCGGGCGATGGGTTCGCGCAGTTTATTGCCAGAGAACAAGCGGCGCAGGCGTTTTTAGAAAAATCGGGCTATGGCGCGGCGCAGCGCGAGGCAGTTGCGGGTGATGCATCAGGCCGGCGTTATGAGCGTTTATTGATGCCCGATGAAGCGCGTTTTATTTTCATGGACTGGCCGCAAAGCCCATTACCAGACGCGGCTTCTTCTTATGCCCAGCAAGTGCATCTTGGTACAAAGACCGATTCTTTTGTTTGCATTTCAGCCTATTTGCGAAGCTTAGGCTTAACCGCGCCACGCCTGTTTGCAGCTGACTTGGCGCAAGGGTTTTTGGTTTTGGAAGATTTTGGGAGTCTGTCCTTGACCGAGCTGATAGACCGCAAAGCCCCAAATTTGCCGATTGTTTATGGCGAAGCGATTGAAACTTTGGTGCAATTGCACCAGACCACCCCTCCCAACGAACTGAAATATGACGGCGCCAGCCATGATTTGGCCAGGCTGGACCGTGATATTTTGAAAACAGAATTGGGTGTTTTTCTTGACTGGTATGCGCCCTATCAAAATATCTCATTGTCTGAGACAGCATTGGCTGAATGGGACGCAATTTGGGACATAATTTTTGACAAGCTATTCTCTGCTTCTGTTGGTCAGGAAAAAGATTTGCCGCAAGTGCTGGTGCTGCGCGATTTTCATTCGCCAAATATTATGTGGTGCGACGCGGCGCAAAGCTTGAATCGCATTGGCCTCATTGATGTGCAAGATGCGTTAATAGGGGCGCCAGCATATGATGTCGTGTCACTTTTGCAAGATGCCCGTCGTGATGTTTCTGAACAGCAAGCTGCGCATTATCTCGCGCATTATTTGGCCCGTACAGGGTTTGATGAACCCCGTTTCATGCAGACATATTATATATTAGGAGCGCAGCGCAATTTGCGGATTGCTGGCGTGTTTGCCCGCCTTGCTATGCGCGATGGCCGCGCTGAATATTTAGCCCATCTGCCGCGTGTGTTTGGCTATTTATCCCAATGTTTCAAACATGCCGACTTGCGGGAATTGGATAAATGGCTACAGAATCACTTATAAAAAGATAAGGATAATAATCAAGAATTTGGCCACACTTCATGACCCAAACAGAGACAGCTTCAATCAAACCGCCCATTAAAACAGCAATGGTTCTAGCCGCCGGGCGTGGCACACGCATGCGCGCTGCAGATACGGACCCACCCAAACCACTTACGCTTTTAGCGGGCGCAACATTGCTTGACCGTATGATTGAAAAACTAAAATCCGCAGGCATTGAAAGACTGGTTGTTAATGTGCATTTCAAAGCGGATTGGATTGAAGCGCATCTTTTGCAAAATGGCGCGCGCCAAGACGGGCTTGACGTGTTTATATCTGACGAACGTGGTCATTTAATGGATACAGGCGGCGGGGTGTTGAAAGCGCGCGAGACACTCGGCGATGCGCCTTTTTATGTGTGTAATGCCGATGTTTTTTGGCTGGAAACACAGAATAATTTGCAAGCTCTGGCGCAAGGTTTTGACCCAGAAAACATGTCCGCTCTTTTATTATTAGCCGACCGAGCGCGCGCTTCTGGTTATGATGGCGCGGGCGATTTTCACATGTCGGAAAATGGGTTGTTAAAAAGGCGTGGGCTAGATGTGCAGGCCTCTTTAATTTATGCAGGCGCGCAAATTGTCAATCCGGCTTTGCTGGCAGAGGCCCCGCAAGAGGGCGAGCCATTTTCATTTAATTTATTATGGGATGCGGCGATTGCCCAAAACCGGCTTTTCGGCCTGCCCTTGCAAGGAGATTGGATGCATATTGGCACGCCTGAAGGTCTGGCGGAAGCCGAGCAACGCTTGCAAGCTGGCTAATGGTTGATGCGTATCAGGCTCCAATTATCAATCCGCAGGTGAAAATTTTGCGTTATAGTGAGTTATGACCCAAGCGCCGTCTAATCTTTTTTCTATCCCCGCTGGTGAGGATTTTATTCACTGTCTCGCTGAAACCTTGTTGAATGACAAAAGTTTTGGTGGCGCCATTAACTGGGCTGATGAGCAGGCTGATGCGGGCGCTTTTGCCTTGTCTGATTTTACGGTTTTATTGCCCACACGCCGTGCGGTGCGTGAGTTGCGTCAAAAGCTGTTGGCCTTGTCAGATACAGACAGCCTGCTTTTGCCGGATATTCGTACATTGGCTGATGTTGATGAAATGGATTTGTTTTTCGCGCTGCGCCACCCAGAAGTTCTAGATGTAAAGCCTGTGATACCCAGCTTGCAGCGCGAGGCCTATTTATTGCGAGAAGTTTTGGCTTGGCAAAGTGGGCAGGCTAGGCAAAATGGGCAAGAGGATACCCCGCAATCTGTTGGGGCAAAATCTGATGAAATGTGGCGCAAGCAGCAGGGCCATATTGTGCAAGCCGCTGATTTAAGTGCTGATTTAGCCGCTTTTCTCGATCAAGCTCAAACTGAAGAAATTGATTTATCGCGCTTAGAGGGTTTGGTGGCTGATAATTTTGCCGATAATTGGCGCCAGACACTCGCATTTTTGTCCATTATCACGCAAAAATGGCCAGCCGAAAAAGCGCGTCTCGATGGCTTGGACCCGTCCGAATATCGTAATTTGCTCATTCGGTTGCAGGCCGAGATTTGGCATAAAAACCAACCGCGCAAGCCGATTATCGCAGCTGGTTCGACAGGGAGTATTCCCGCGACAGCCGATTTATTGAAAGAGATTTTGGCGTTGCCAAATGGGGTGGTGGTTTTGCCAGGCCTTGATTTGGATATGCCGTCTGATGTGTGGGCGCAATTGGTTCATGACCCTGCGCACCCGCAATCAGGCCTCTATCATATGATGGAAAAGCTTGAAACCTCGCGCCAAAATGTTCGGATATTTCCATCTGCGGAACATCATAAAAATACAGGATGCGCGCACCAGCTTGCTGCGCGCCGGCAGTTTGTTAATCTGGCTCTTTTGCCGAGTGAGCAAACCTATCTTTGGTCTCAATCAGCATCAGAAACCGCGTCAGGCACTGCAACGGCCACGCTTGATTTAGATAAAGCGCTTTCGGGTTTTTCGGTTTATGAAGCCCCCGATATGCGCCGAGAGGCGGGGGTGATTGCGCTGGCCATGCGCGAAATACTCGAAACGCCGGATAAAAAGGCCATATTGATAACCCCTGACCGGCATTTAGCGCGCCGTGTTTCGGCGGAGTTAAAGCGCTGGGATATTAATATTGATGACACGGCGGGCGTGTCCTTGTCGCGCCATGCGGTTGGTCTTTTGGTGCGCCTCATATTGGACGCGCGCGCCAGCCATTATGCGCCTGTTGCCTTATTGGCATTGCTCAAACATTCAATGGTATGTCTGGCTGATACCAGAGCGCAGCATTTAGAGCTGGTGCAAGAGTTTGATTTTGCCTTGCGTCAGGGCGGGCATTTCACAGAGACTGACCCAGCGCGGCAGGGCGCTTATGGGTTAGAAAGCTATCGCCTGCATATCCAAGCCCTCATCGCGCAAACCCAGCAAGAAAAAACAGAAAATGCTTATCGGTATTTTGATAAGCGCTTAAAAGATTTACCCGCGCTGGACATGTTTTTAGAAAAATTGATTGAGGCGATGCAGCATATGAGTGCGCTCACCAAAGCTGAATCGCCAGCGCAATTGGCACAAGCCGTGCGCCAGACCATGCCGCTTTTAATGGGCCGAGATATTGGAGCCGCCAGCCTTGAAACCGCGCGCGCAGAAGAAGAATTGCTGGCTTTCTTTGATAGTTTGGCCGTCATGCAAGAGCCTGTGGAGCAAGAAGAATGGCCGCATTTGTTTGATTTATGGCTGGCGCGAAAGCCGATACGGCCCCAAAAGGGCCTGCACCCGCGTCTGGCGATTATGGGACTGCTTGAGGCGCGTTTGGTGCAAGCCGATTTGATGATTTTGGGCGGGTTAAATGAGGGGGTCTGGCCGCAAGTTCCCGATACAGGGCCTTGGGTGTCGCGGCCTATGCGGGCTGAGTTGGGCATGACCAGCCCAGAGCGGCGGATTGGTTTAATGGCGCATGATTTTGCGCAAGCCGTTTGTGCGCCGCAGGTTTTGGTTACGCGGGCAAAAAAAACAGGTGGCACGGCGATGGTCGCTGCGCGTTGGTTAACACGCATGACGGCTTTGGTAAAAGGCATTAAAGGTGACAATGCCAGCTTGCCGCAAGCCTCAAGATTAGCGCGTTTAGGTGAGCAGCTTGACCCTGTCAATGCAACTTATGACGCGCCGATAGCTGAACAAAAACCTAAGCCACGCCCGATTATTGATGTGCGTCCGCAAAAATTATCTGTGACGCAAATAGAAACGCTGCAAAAAAACCCATATGCGATTTATGCGCGTCATATTTTAGGTCTGAAAAAGCTCGACCCTTTAGAAATGCCATCAACTGGTGCGGCGCGGGGAACATTTATCCATAAAATTTTAGAGAAATTTGGGCGCCAAACAGAGGCAGGCATGCCGCCTAATCCTGAAGATTTAATGGCCGCCATTATTAAAGAAACCGCGCAAGAAATACCCGGCGCGCAGGATATATTGCGCTATTGGGCGGCGCGGTTAGAGGCCCTTACAAGCTGGTTTATTGATTTTGAAACCGAAAGGCGCACACAGGTTGAGCGTATTAAACTTGAAGAAACAGGTGCGCGCGCGTTTGACATTAACGGAAAGATTTTTACGCTCACAGCGAAAGCAGACCGCGTTGAAATCAATCCGGATAAAAGTATCAATCTTTTGGATTATAAAACCTATCGCCCGCCATCAGCAGGTGATGTGAAAAAGCAAAAGAACCCGCAATTGCTGTTAGAGGCCTTGATTGCGCAGGCGGGTGGTTTTTCAAGTCTTGAGGCGGCGCGTGTGGCGGCGTTGGAAAATATTCATATCAGCGGGGGGCATCCTGAGGGCGAAATTATGCCCATCACAGATTTTGATGATGCACTGGCGGAAGCTGAACAAGGGCTGCTTGATTTGGTGACGGCATATCTTTTTGGTGATGCGGCTTTTGAACCTCATACACAACCTAAGCTGATTAAATATGCTGATGATTATGACCATTTGGCACGACTGTTGGAATGGTCGAGTCAGGAAGGTGAGGAGGCATGACCGAATCTGTTAATGCCTCAAATGCTTCAAGAGCCGATGCCTCAATTTGGGTGTCGGCCAATGCGGGTTCGGGTAAAACCTATGTTTTGGTTACCCGTTTGGTCGCCCTTTTATTGGCAGGCAGCTTGCCTGAACGGCTTTTATGCCTGACCTATACACGCAGCGCCGCCGCTGAAATGCAGGAACGGCTTTTCCAATTGCTGGGCGAATGGGCAGTGATGCCAGAGCCAGAGCTCAAGCGAGCCATGGAGGCGCGTCTTGGACATGCCCCAAGCCGCAAAGAACTTGCAAAAGCACGGATTTTATTTGCCCAAGCGCTTGAGACACCGGGGGGCATTAAGATACAAACCATACACGCTTTTTGTGAGTCGCTGCTCAACCGGTTCCCACTAGAGGCAGGCATCACACCGGGCTTTCAGGTGATTGATGACCGGTTGTTCAAAAATCTGGTGGCACAAGCGCGGCGTAGAATTCTCGACACGCAAGATGCTGCTTTGCGCAAAAGCCTGAATATTTTGACCCGCCATCTTAATGAACAAGCCTTTGATGATATGATTGCGGATATTGTCCGCCGCCGCGACTGGTTCAAGACGCATTCTTTTGACAAAAAAATTCAATTCTTGCTTGATAGTCTGGAGTTGAGTGAGCCGCCTATTCAATATGAGATTATGATGGCATTTTGGGCAGATTTTTCGGCTCAAACTGCGTTGGCTTATCGCGATATTTTTCGCGATGAAGTCGATGCTGACCTCAAAAAGGCTGACCTATTTGACCGCATTGCGCGTGCGCTCACCCAAACCGCGCCCTATGAGGAGGCATGGGCTTTGCTCAAAGGCCATTTGCTGACCAACAAGGGTGAAATCCGCAAAAGCCTGATGCGCAAAAAACTTGCGCAAGCCCACCCAAAAATGGCGGAACAGTTACAGCATGATGCAGCCCAGCTGCTCCAAACCAATGACGCGCTGAACAATGCCCGCATTTATGATATGAGCGTGGCTTTTTATATTTTTGCTGATGCGTTACTTGATGAAATATCGGCGCTGCAAATATCGCAAAACCTGCTTGATTATGATGATTTAATTGAAAAGACAGTCAGTCTGTTAACCGATAAGGCCGCGACAGCGTGGGTTATGTATAAGCTCGATGGCGGGCTTGACCATATTTTGCTCGATGAAGCACAAGATACCAGCCCGGCGCAATGGAAATTGATTGAGGCGCTGGCCGCGGAGTTTTTTGATGGAGAAAGCGCGCGCGAGCAAGAGCGCACCGTGTTTGTGGTGGGCGATGAGAAGCAATCTATTTTTTCATTTCAGGGCGCCGACCCCACCAGCTTTGAGCGTATGCGCCAATATTTTGAAAATAAGACGGCGCAATCCAATCGCTTATTTATTAAGGTGGATTTGCAAAAATCTTATCGCACTGTTCCCGATGTCCTTGAAGTGGTCGATAAAGTTTCAGCCCATCAAGGCATGGTTGAAAGTCTGACCGAAAATCCGCAAAAGCCTGTTCAGCATCGGGCGGAACGCGATACAAAAGGGTTTGTTGAGTTATGGCCCTGTGAAGCGGCAGAAAAATCAGATGAGGAAGATTATTGGCGTCCCAAGGCGCAAGCCAGCATTTTGGAAACGCCGCGGGCCAGATTGGCGACAAAAATAGCGGATAAAATTCATGAACTGATTGCCGACCCAGGCCTTCATGTTCAGCCGAAAGATATTCTTATCCTTGTGCAAAATCGCGATGCTTTTGTGGTTGATATGATACGCGCCCTTAAACAGGCGGCGCGGCGCGTGCCAGTTGCGGGCGCGGACCGCATGCAGCTTTTGGAGCAGATTGCGGTGATGGATTTAATGGCCGCAGCACGCGCAGCACTCTTGCCGCATGATGATTTAAGTTTGGCAAGTTTTTTGCGTAGCCCGCTTGGAGGGCTCGATGAAGATACGCTGTTTGACTTATGTTATGGCGATGTGTCCGAAACTCAAAACGCTGAGTATAAAGGGCCAAATCCGGCTTTGAAGCGGCGTTTTTTATATCATCAATTGGCGCAGGCGGCGGCTGATGAGACAGCTTCTGCAGCGGTAAAAAAAGCGCATCAACGGTTCCAAATGCTGTGTGCGATGGCCAATCAATCTGCGCCATTTGAATTTTTCTCACATCTTTTAAGCGCCGATGGTGGGCGCCGCGATTTGATTGCGCGTCTTGGGCAGGAAGTTGATGATCCGGTTGATGAGTTATTGTCTTTGGCGCTGGATTATGAACGGCAAAACCCACCAAACCTGCAGGGTTTTTTGTCTTGGCTTGAAAATGTCGAAGCAGAGGTCAAGCGGGATATGGAGCAGGGGCTTGATGCGGTGCGGATTATGACGGTGCATGGCGCGAAGGGGCTGGAGGCATCGATTGTGTTTATGGCCGATACATGCCGTCCATCTGCCAAAACGGGTGGGGCGCGTGTGCCGCTCATGGTCGGGCCGCAAGGGGGCATGCTCTACCGCCCGAAAAGCGATGATAATTCACAGCATGGTAAAAAATACCAGCAGGTGCAGCAAGACCGGGAGCGTGCAGAACATAAGCGCTTGCTTTATGTGGCGATGACTCGTGCCAGAGACCGGCTCTATATTGGCGGGTTTTCAGGCTATAATAAACGGCCAGATGATTGCTGGTATGAGATGATATCTCAAACCCTAATCGCTGACCCGAAAACACAAGAGCTTGAAGAAAATGGCGAAACGATATGGCGTTATGGTGAGGCAAGCTTCGTTGATGAGGATCGTCAAAACGCATCTCAATCTGCGCAAGATTTTGCGACAGAGGCGGCGCTTGAGGTGCCAGACTGGTTTGATAAGGCTGTCACGCAAAGCCATGATTTTATCGATATAGAAAGCCCGTCTTTGGTGTTGCAACATATGGATAAAGACACAGAGCCCGCCCTCGCTCAGGGCGAAGCGCGCCAGCGTGGCACATTGATTCATGAATTATTGGAAGGCTTATCGAGCGGGCTTCAACTTGAAACCCTTTCAGAAGAAGTGTTGCAGGAAAAGGCTGAAAGCTGGTTGGCGCGGCGCACTCAAAACACACAAATTTTTGATGCGGATAAGCAAAAACAAATGGCACAAGAAGCGCTTAAGGTTTTGACAAATGAAGAGCTGAAGCCATTATTTGGCCCACAAAGCCGTTTTGAATTGGCCGTGGCGGGTCGGCTGGAAAGCCAGAAAAAAGGCTGGCGGCATTTCGCGGGGCGGATTGACCTTTATGTTGAAACCGATGATGCGATTATCATTGCAGATTTCAAAACCAATCGCGAGCCGCCTCAATCAGACGCCGAAAATCCAGACGAGATTCCGCCTGCCTATTTGATGCAAATGGCTATTTATCGTGCGTTATTACAAAAACAGACGCACAAACCAGTGCAGTGTTATTTGATTTGGACTGTCAATGCCACCGCGCAGAGACTGCCAGAAAAAATGATGCAGGAAATTTTGCAAAATTTATAAAATGTGCTGATTTGGTTTTAAGCTATGCTTGAAAAAGCGATATGACACCTCTACATTTTAGGTAAGAGAATCATTTGAAAAGGAAATAAATAATGGCCGACGCAACAGTTATTCATGCATCTGACAGCGATTTTGAAGAAAAAGTAATTAACCAAGAAGGCGCCGTTTTGGTCGATTTTTGGGCTGAATGGTGTGGCCCGTGCAAGCAAATCGCGCCTGCATTAGATGAAATCGCGGCAGAGATGGACGGCAAGCTGACTATTGTGAAAGTCAATATTGATGAGAACCCCAAAACCCCAACGAATTTCGGGGTGCGTTCTATCCCAACCATGATTATGTTTCAAGACGGCCAAAGCACAGCAACCAAAGTGGGCGCGGCACCGAAATCCGACCTTGTTTCATGGATTGAAGAAACGCTCTAATCGGGCTGATTGATACGGGCTAAAACCTGCCCTGCCAAATAAAGCGAACCACAAATTAACACCAGCCCATGCGGGGGCATTGCGTGCATGCAGGCGTCAAAATCAGGATAGGCCTTTGCCGCAAGCCCCGCCTTTTGCGCGACATCGCATAAAGCCTCAGCGCTGAGGCTATTGGGTTCATTTTCAATTTTCAGGGTTGCAATATTGAGCGGTAGGCCTTTGAAGGCGGCAAAATAATCATCAGCTTGCTTGGTGTTGAGCATGCCGCAAATCAAGCTGATTTGTGTGTTTTCTGCTCCTTGTGTTTTAAGCCATTGGCTGAGAGCCTGCGCCGCGGCAGGGTTATGTCCGCCATCAAGCCAACAATTTTGATGGTCTGGATAGTCCGGCAGCGGTGGTAGTTTTTGCAGGCGTGCTGGCCAGCGTGCTGTTGCTAGACCCGCTGCGATGGCTTTGTCTGACAGCCCTAAATCGAGTGCGGCTTTAATGGCAAGGGCAGCGTTTTCATATTGATGCGCCCCAATTAAAGCGGGAAGGGGATATGTTTTTTCAAGGCCATCATGCGCAAAAACCAACCCATCATCACCAATATGATAAGACCAGTCCTCACCGCTTATGTGCAAGGGCGCGCTTATTTGCTTGGCGGTTTGTTGTAAAACACGCTGCGCCGCAGGGTTTTGGGCCGCGCTAAGGGCAAGACAATTGGCTTTGAGAATACCCGCCTTTTCAGCGGCGATTTGTTCAAGTTGCGTGCCAAGAAACTGCTCATGGTCCATACTGATGGGCGTGATAAGTGTCTGGCGCGGCGCGGCAATCACATTAGTGGCGTCAAGCCGCCCGCCCAAGCCAACCTCAAGCAGCAAATAATCAGCTTCATATTGGGCAAATGCACAAAACGCCGTCGCGGTTGTCGCCTCAAAAAATGTAATTGGCGCACCGGCATTTTTTTCTTCAACTTCAGCAAGTATTGCCGCCAGTTCTGTTTCAGAAATAGGCTGGCCATTAAGCTCAATGCGCTCATGGAAATGCACTAAATGCGGCGATGTGTAAGCATGGACACGCAAACCCTGCGCTTGCATCATGGCTTTCAAATAGGCAAGGGTAGAGCCTTTGCCATTGGTGCCAGCAATATGAATAACAGGCGGGAGTTTTGTTTCCGGGTTGGAGAGACGGTCAAGAAGCTGCCACATGCGCTCAAGCGACAGGTCAATATATTTTGGGTGTAGTTCAAGAAAGCGCGCCAAATAAGCTTGGCTATCAGAGGCTTGTGGCATCTAAGCTTATTCAGCCGGACTTGCTGCCATCTCATTGCCGGTCAAAAGGCGTAGTAATTTACCAAGTGTCTCGGCCATTTGATGGCGATGCACAACCATATCGACCATGCCATGTTCAAGCAAATATTCAGCGCGTTGGAAGCCATCTGGCAATTTTTCATTAATGGTGTCTTGAATAACCCGCGGGCCAGCAAAACCAATCAACGCCCCTGGCTCGGCAATATGTACATCGCCCAACATGCCATAAGAGGCGGTCACACCACCTGTGGTTGGGTCGGTTAAGACCACCAGATAGGGCAGCCCACGCTCGCGCAATTCCTGAATAATCACTGTGGTGCGTGGCATTTGCATAAGTGACAAAATACCTTCTTGCATGCGCGCCCCGCCAGCTGCAGCCACCACAATAAAGGGCGCATTGTTTTCAAGCGCAAGCTCGCCACCGCGAATAACAGTTTCACCAGCGGCCATGCCTAACGACCCCCCCATGAAAGAGAAATCCTGCACAACCACCACAGTTTCAATGCCGCTTATTTTACCTAGACCGATGGATACGGCATCTTTTTTGCCGGTTTTGCTGCGCGCTTCTTTCAGGCGGTCAGAATATTTTTTTGTATCTTTGAATTTAAGTGGGTCAAAAGGCACATCTGGCGTGTCAATTTGTTCATATTGGCTGTCATCAAACAAAAGGTCAAAACGCTCTGTTGTGTTAAGCCGCATGTGATTGTCGCAACCCGGGCAGACTTTTTTCAAGACTTCCATATCGCGATGGAAAATCATTTCGCCGCAATCATTGCAATTGACCCATAGATTATCAGGCGTATCATTTTTTTTGAAAACCGCTTCAAATCGAGGTCGAACAAAATTTTTAATCCAGTTCATGTAAGTTTTGCCTTAAGTTTTTCAATCAGTTTCAAATCGTTTCAAATCATTTCAAAGCTTAAAAATCATTATTACGCTTGTTTTACGCCTTGCGCAAGTTCTTCAGCCAGCTTAATGACGCGCCCAATTGTATCAGGCCCAGCCTGACCCTTATCATCTAAAGAGTTTTTAATCTGGTCCACCAATGCTGATCCCACAACCACACCATCGGCGGCTTGCGCAAATTCTTTGGCGGCTGCTGGCGTTTTAATGCCAAAGCCGATACATATTGGCAGCTCTGTGTGGTTTTTGATGCGTTGCACCGCCTGCGTGACTTGCTGCTGTTGTGGTACAGACGATCCGGTAATGCCTGTGATAGAGACATAATAAACAAAACCAGATGTGTTCGCCAAAACCTCTGGCAGGCGTTTATCGTCTGTCGTGGGTGTCGCCAAGCGAATAAAATTAAGCCCAGCGTTAAGTGCTGGCAGGCATAATTCCTCATCTTCTTCTGGTGGCAAGTCGACAATAATCAGGCCATCAACGCCGGCGGTTTTGGCTTGGTCTAAAAACCGCTCAACCCCGAAAATATAAACCGGATTATAATAGCCCATTAAAACAATCGGCGTGTCTTGATTGGTCTCGCGAAAGCGCGTGACCATTTGCAAGGTTTTTTCAACACTCATACCTGCCGCCAAGGCGCGTTGCGAGGCATGCTGGATTGAGGGGCCATCTGCCATCGGGTCGGTAAAGGGCATGCCAAGCTCAATAATATCAGCATGGGCTGCTAACCCTTCAAGGATTTTTTGGCTTGTGGCCTCATCTGGATCACCCGCTGTGATAAAGGCGACAAATGCTTTTTCCTGTTTTTGGCTGAGGTCACTCAAGCGCTTTTCTAATCGTGTGTCGCTCATGGCTTAGCCCTCATTCAAATCAACATTGAGATAGCCCGCGACGGAAAACACATCTTTATCGCCCCGCCCGCACATATTCATGACCATAATATGATCAGCAGGCAGGTCGGGTGCAATTTTCGCCACATGGGCCAAAGCATGGCTTGGCTCAAGTGCTGGAATAATGCCCTCTAGTCGGGTGCAAAGCTGAAACGCCTCCAGCGCCTCATCATCGGTGACGGCGACATATTCTACCCGCCCCATATCTTTAAGCCAGGCATGTTCTGGCCCAATGCCCGGATAATCCAGACCGGCTGATATGGAGTGGCCTTCAGTGATTTGCCCATCTTCATTTTGAAGCAAATAAGTGCGGTTGCCGTGCAAAACACCAGGTTTGCCGCCTGCTAATGAGGCCGCATGGTCAGGCGTATCTAGCCCAAGACCCCCCGCCTCAACACCAATGATACGGATATTTTCATCATCTAAAAATGGGTGAAACAAGCCGAGCGCATTTGACCCACCACCAATACAGGCGACCAAACTATCGGGCAGGCGGCCTTCACGCTCCATCATTTGGGCGCGGGTTTCGCGGCCAATGACAGATTGGAAATCGCGTACCATAGCAGGATATGGGTGCGGACCAGCGGCAGTGCCGATAATATAAAATGTGTTCTCAACATTGGTGACCCAATCGCGCAATGCTTCATTCATAGCATCTTTTAATGTGCCGGCCCCAGAGGTCACAGGCTGGATATCCGCCCCGAGTAATTTCATACGAAATACATTGGGTTTTTGGCGCTCAATATCGGTTGCGCCCATAAACACAGTGCAGGGCAAGCCAAAGCGGGCGGCGGCAGTGGCGACAGCAACACCATGCTGGCCCGCGCCTGTCTCGGCAATAATGCGCGTTTTGCCCATGCGTTTGGCAAGTAAAATTTGCCCCAGACAATTATTGATTTTATGCGATCCCGTATGGTTCAGTTCATCGCGTTTGAGATAAATTTTGGCACCCCCAAAATGCTCCGTCAGCCGTTCGGCAAAATAAAGCGGCGAGGGTCGCCCGACATAATGCATTTGCAAATCAAGCAATTCAGCTTCATAGGCTGGATCTTTTTTGGCGGCCTCATAAGCCTGCTCAAGATCTAAGATGAGCGGCATGAGAGTTTCCGCAACAAAACGCCCGCCAAAAATACCAAAGCGACCATTTTCATCAGGGCCATTCATATATGAATTTGGCTGTTTCATGCCTTTTTCCTCGTCAAAACTGTCATCTTACATCATGGTTTATGTGTTATGCCGCGTTTTCACGCGCAAGGCGACAAAATTCAATGATTTTATCAGCGTCTTTTTGCCCCGGCGCCTGTTCCACACCAGATGAAACATCTAGCATTTTCGCGCCCGTGCGGGCAAGCGCATCTTGCACATTATCTAAGCTAAGCCCGCCAGAAAGCATCCAGCTTGAATTCATAGCCTGGTTTTGATAATCGGCCAGAATATGCCAGTCAAATGTTTCTCCGCGCCCGCCTGGCACATCGGCATTGGCTGGGGGTTTGGCATCAAATAACAATATATCAACCAAAGGCGCAAAATTGGCTGCCTGTTTCAAATCATCGGCGGTTGCTACCCCCAAAGCCTTGATGAGGGGCAGTCCGGTTTGGGCTTTAATGGCGTTGACGCGTGCCGGGGTTTCATGCCCATGCAGTTGCAAATAATCAGGCTGAAACGCTTCTAGCAGGCTGTTAATTTCGTCATCTTGCGGGTCCACCATTAGCGCGACGGATTTTACAGTACCCGATAGCTTTGCTGCCAGATTAGCCGCATCGGAGAATGCCAGATGGCGCGCGGATTTTTCAAAAAACACAAAGCCTGCAAAGTCGGCTTGTGCGGTATTCACCGCCTCAATATCCGCTTCTCGATTCAGCCCGCATATTTTAATGCGCACGCTCATTCGGCTATATCCATCAGGCTTTGGGTGATGGCTTGTGCAGATGCTATCGGGTTTTCAGCTCCGGTTATGGCGCGTCCAATAACCAGAATATCCGCGCCTTCAGCATAGGCTTGCTCGGGCGTCATCACGCGTTTTTGGTCATGGGTCGGGCTGGCATTTGGGCGAATACCCGGCACAATGAGCTTAAAGTCTTTGCCGCAATGCTGGCGCAGTGTGGCAATTTCATGTGCAGAACAAACCACGCCTGCCATGCCTGCTTGTTGTGCCATATCCGCCAGTCGCAAAACTTGTTCTCGTGGTGTGCCGGCAATGCCCATTTGATGCAGGTCGCTTTCTTCCAGCGAGGTTAAAATAGTGACCGCAATCATTTGCGGTGCTTTATCGCCACATTCTTGCGCCGCTTGTGCGGCGGCTTGCATCATGGCCATACCCCCGCCAGCATGGACATTCAAAATAGCAGGCTCAAGGGGTGCTAAGGCCCGCACAGCCGAAGCGACTGTATTGGGAATATCATGCAATTTCAGGTCTAAGAAAATCGGCACATTATGGCGCGCAATGGCGTGATAGCCCGCTGCGCCAGTGGCGTAAAAATACTCCATACCGATTTTGACGCCACCAATATGCGGGGCAAGTTTTTCAGCTAAATCATCTGCCCGCTCGGTATTGGGCGTATCGAGGGCGCAAAAGACCGGATTGTCAAAAGTCATTATATAGGCTCGCTATCATCGCTGTCTCACTGCTTATTTAGAGCTTTTGCGTTGTTTTTGCCAGATATTTATCCGCGTGACCAGGCTGCCAATCACAACGCCACATATGAGCGCGCCCATAATGATGATAAAAAGCGGCAGCTGAACCCCCATTTCCGGATTATCTGGGGTCAACGGGTCAATTGATATGAGGACTTGCCGAGAATTGGCAAAAGCTAAAATAAGAATAAGGCTTAGAAAAAATATAAAAACAGCGATTTTGGAAATGTTTTTTATCAAACGCACTGTTTTATTTATCCGCGTTTAAGCGTTCGCGTAAATCTTTGCCAGTCTTGAAGAAAGGCACATTTTTTTCAGCCACAGCAACCGCTTCGCCCGTGCGTGGGTTTCGCCCGATACGGGGAGCGCGGGTTTTAACCGAGAACGCACCAAAGCCGCGTAATTCAACGCGATTGCCCTGACTGAGCGCATTGGTGATTTCGTCAAAAATAGTATTCACCACACGCTCAACATCACGTTGATATAAATGTGGGTATTTATCGGCAATGATGTTTACGAGTTCGGATTTAATCATTTTCAAAATCTCAATAAAGCTAAAATTGTTCTTTAGCTTGCCAAAGCATTATCAGGTCGTCAAGGCACAAGCGGCGACATATTCAATAAAAATATGCCGCCGCTCATTGTTTCGTTTTGAAGCAAAAAGACTAATCGTCTGATTTTGTCTCTTCTTCAGCCTCTTCAGCAGGTGCCTCTTCAGCAGGTGCTTCTTCAGCAGGTGCTTCTTCAGCAGGTGCCTCTTCAGCAGGTGCTTCTTCTTTGGCTGCTTTTTTCGCTTTGGCTTTTTTCGGCTTTTCTTTCGCCTCTTCTTTGTCTTCTGCAGCTGGCTCATCTGTGTTCAACGCCGCACCCAGAATATCACCCAATGATGCGCCCGCGCTGGACGAACCATATTGCGCCACCGCTTCTTTTTCTTCAGCGATTTCAAGCGCCTTAATGGACAGGCTCAGACGGCGTGATTTGGAGTCAAAATTTGTTACCATCGCGTCAAGCTTATCGCCCACGGTGAACAATTCAGGGCGTTGGTCTTCGCGGTCCCGCGACAGGTCAGAGCGTCTGATAAAGGCGCCAAATTCTGAGTCGCCAACAGCCACTTCAAGCCCGCCATCAGTAACAGCAGATACGGTGCAGGTCACTGTATCGCCACGCTTTAGGCTACCAACACCTTCAAGCGGGTCACTATCAAGCTGTTTAATGCCCAAGCTGATACGCTCTTTATCAACATCAACATCAAGCACCACCGCTTCAACTTCCTGACCTTTGTTGAAACTTGCCAGCGCTTCTTCGCCAGACAGGTTCCAGTCTAAGTCAGACATATGCACCATGCCATCAACATCATTTTCGAGCCCGATAAACAAACCAAACTCGGTGATGTTTTTAATCTCACCAGTCAGTTTTGTGCCCGCAGGATATTTCTCGGCAAAGCTGTTCCATGGGTTGTCTGTGCATTGTTTAAGGCCGAGCGAAATACGACGCTTGCTGCCATCAACTTCCAAAATCATCACTTCAACTTCTTGCGAGGTTGAAACAATTTTGCCCGGATGCACATTCTTTTTCACCCAGCTCATTTCAGAAACATGCACCAAGCCTTCAACACCATCTGACAATTCAACAAATGCGCCATAATCAGTGATGTTGGTTACGCGGCCTGAGAAACGCCCGCCAAGTGGGAATTTGTTTTCGGCTTCTTCCCATGGGTCATTTTCAAGTTGCTTCATGCCCAAGCTAATGCGCATGGTTTCGTGATTGATTTTAATCACCTGCACTTTGACAGTTTCCCCAACATTCAAAACTTCAGATGGGTGGTTGATACGACGCCATGCAATATCAGTGACATGCAACAGGCCGTCAACGCCGCCAAGATCGACAAAGGCACCATAATCGGTGATGTTTTTAACCACGCCTTCTGTAATCTGGTCTTCTGCCAGATTAGCAACAATTTTGCTGCGATCTTCGGCGCGTGTTTCTTCCATAATGGCACGACGCGAAACAACAATATTGCCACGACGGCGATCCATTTTCAAAATTTGGAAAGGTTGTGGTGTGTTCATTAAAGGTGTGATGTCGCGCACGGGGCGGATATCGACCTGACTGCCTGGCAAGAAAGCGGTTGCACCATCAAGGTCAACTGTAAAGCCACCTTTCACGCGACCAAAAATGACGCCTTCAACGCGCTCATTGGCTTCAAATTTCTTCTCAAGCACAGTCCAGCTTTCTTCGCGGCGCGCTTTATCGCGAGACAACACAGCCTCGCCCATCGCGTTTTCAATGCGCTCAAGGTAAACTTCAACTTCATCGCCAATTTTAACATCGGCGGCCTGACCTGCCATGGCGAATTCACGCAGAGGGATACGGCCTTCGGTTTTCAAGCCGACATCAATAATCGCGAGGTCGTTTTCAATTGAGGTGATGCGCCCTTTAACAACGCTACCTTCTAATACAGTGTTTGAGGAAAGGCTTTCCTCAAGCATTTTTGCAAAATCATCTTGTGACGGGTTAAATTCCGCCGGGGTCTGGGTTTCTGCCACAGTCCAACTCCTATTCAAAAAAATATAATGCCAGTCGGTTGAGTCCGACGGTCTTCAAGTCGCAAAGCACCATTGCCTGCGTCCAGCAATTATTGGGATTTTTATCAAAATGGTTTGGATTTCAGGCTTTATTTACTCTTTATGAGTGCCAGAGCCATTTCGAATGCCTCTTCTATAGCCAATTCTGACGTATCTAGCAAGAGGGCATCTTCAGCTTGTTTTAAGGGCGCGATGGGGCGCTCCTCATCAAGCTTATCGCGCTGGCGTAAATCGGCTAAAATATCAGCCTCTAAAAGCGTTGGGTCTTTTTCTTTTAGCTCCAGCCAGCGCCGGTGCGCGCGGATTTCAGGGCGCGCTGTCACAAAAATTTTCACATCAGCCTGCGGACAAACCACTGTGCCAATATCGCGCCCGTCAATCACCGCGCCGCGCCCGCCCGGTGGTTGCTGCGCGAAGCGGCGTTGTAAATCCAAAATTTCAGCCCGCACTTGCGCAATCGCGGCGACTTTTGCGGCAGCGGCGCCAACCTGTGCGGTGCGAATGGCTTTGGCGTCAATGCTGAGCGGGTCCAGCGCGCGTGCGGCCTTAACGGCATCAGCCTCATTTTGCGGGTCGCCATTTTGCTGCAAAACCAAATGCGCCACCCCGCGATATAAAGCGCCAGTGTCGAGATAAGCATAATCTAAATGGCTGGCAAGGCGGCGGGCTAATGTGCCTTTGCCAGCTGCTGCCGGTCCGTCAATCGCGATGATAATAGCTTGGGTCATAAATCTTATACTTTATATATAGGCAAATCTGGGCATGATTATGAGCCTGCAATCTCCATGTGCGCATTCAGCGCGCGCATCAGGTCAAAAAACGCCGGAAAGCTGGTGGCAATCATGCGGGTATCATCGACTGTTATTGGTTTTTGCGCGGCCAGACCCAGCACCAAAAAGCTCATGGCAATCCGGTGGTCCAAATGGGTTTCAACCACCCCGCCGCCTGGCACCTGACCATCACAGCCATGTATTTTCATGGCGTCGTCAAATTCTTCGACCTCAACCCCATTGGCACGCAGCCCCGCCACAACAGCAGAAAGGCGATCGCTTTCTTTCACCCGCAATTCGCCAAGGCCTGTCAAATGAGTGGTGCCGCGTGCAGTGGCAGCGGCCATGGCCAAAATGGGATATTCATCAATCATGCTCGGCGCCCGATGGGCTGGCACATCTATGGCGTTTAAGCTGGTGGCATGAATGGTGAAATCCGCTACTGTCTCGCCCGCCGCCTCGCGCTGATTTTTGCGCTCAATTTGCGCGCCCATTTCTTCAAGGCAAGTCCATAACCCATTGCGATGCGGGTTCACCATGACATTATTTATTGTCACCTTTGATTGCGGCACCAATAAAGCGGCGACAAGCGGAAACGCCGCCGATGACGGGTCGCCCGGCACAATAATTTCAGTGCCAGTAAGCCGGGCCTCGCCGGTGAGCCGAATCTCAACACCGCTCGCGTCTGTGTGGCTTTCAATATCGGCACCAAAAAGTTTTAGCATTCTTTCCGTATGGTCGCGTGTCGGGTGGCTTTCGCGCACAATGGTTTGCCCAGGCGCGCCAAGCCCCGCTAATAAAATCGCTGACTTAACCTGCGCTGATGGCACGGGCAGTTCATACGCTAATGGCAGCGCGCGGGCTGGCGCGTCAAGCTGCAAAGGCAGTTTATCTGTATCGCTTTTAGGGTCGCTTCCATCGGGTTTGCGAAACACCGCGCCCATTTGTGTGAGCGGGTCAATCACGCGCCCCATGGGCCGCTTTGACAAAGAGGCATCGCCGATACAGTGCCCGCTTGCCCCTGCGCCGACCATTGCGCCCATCACCAGCCGCACCCCCGTGCCAGCATTGCCAAAATCCAAAGCGCTTTCTGGATTGGTGAGGCCGCCATTGCCAACCCCAGTTACCTGCCAATGCCCGTCTTGTATTTGTTCAACTTTGGCACCCATCGCGGCCATAGCACGCCCGGTTGCCAGCACATCATCACCTTCTAGCAGATGATGAATATGCGTTGTGCCACTGGCCAGCGCGCCCAATATAAAGGAGCGATGCGAAATAGATTTATCACCCGGTATCACAACTTCACCTGCTAGAGGTGTCGTGGCGGCACTGGCGCTTGCGGGCTTTGCATTCTCAAGGCTTGCGGTCATTTTAGGTTCCGTAATCTTTTCTGAAGGCAATTGAGAAAAAATATTTGCTCTTTTTTACATGAATCTGTTTGCTTAAAAAGCAAAAAAGACTTAATGGAAATTGAGTAAAGTTTTGACACTTGCCGCGCCGTGTGGCAAGGGGAGATTTGATAAAAATAGTTTTTTGGAGATGTTGCCGTGTCAAAGGAAAAACTTGGTATTAAACGTCTGTGTGAGTCCTGTGGTGCCAAATTTTATGATTTGAATCGTTCACCGATTATTTGCCCAAAATGTGAGGCTGAATTTAACCTCGAAGAATTGGCCAAGCCAGCGCCGGTTAAACTTGTTGAGCCAACAGCTGACGCACCTGATGAAGATGGCGATGACGAGAATGAAGATGATGACGCCACAGAGATGAATCTAGACGATGATAACACCGTCTCCTTTGAAGATTTATCTGAAGATGACGACGATTCCGACGATGATGACATAGACAGCTTTGTCGAAGGTGATTTTGATGAAGATGTCGATGATAATCTCGACGATGACGATGATGACATCACCATTATTGAAGATGATGACTAGTTTCAATTTTCAGCATTTTAGGCTTGCCTGAAACGCTGTTTTGAGACATAAGCATAATCTTGAAAAAGGGGCCATAGCTCAGTTGGGAGAGCGCTTGCATGGCATGCAAGAGGTCGGCGGTTCGATTCCGCCTGGCTCCACCATTTACCCTGTACCCGCGTCGCTTTTATAGGCAGCCTCTGTCAGTACCCTGTAAGTAGCTTACGTCAAAAGAATAAAAATTTAGACGGGGTGAGATAAGTTGTTGACAGTTATTCTCATTCCTGTAAATCTAATTTCGTAAACGTATCTTTGTGTTTCATTTTGTATTGCGTAAAGCAGTTAACAAACAAGAATAAAAGAGACATAGATGACGTTTCCTCATGTAACGTTCTCAAGATTTTTGCCTAACGCACCATCAAAACACATGTTTGCGAAGCGTGCCTTTTTGCGTGCGCGAATCTCTTGCGGATTGTTTTCTCCTGTCTTTTTTGTCCTTAACCAAAAATTTAGTTTTACCGTTTAATTCAGTTTGAAACGCAAAAAGATCTGACCTTCAGGAGAATAAAATGTTTCACGATGTAAAGTTCCTCAAATCCATTTTGCTAGCCAGCACTTCTTTTTCACCTCTGCAATTTGTGAAGAAAGATGCTGCAGCTGCGCTTGAGAATAAGAAACAGACAGGCAGCGAAAATACAGGTAGCGAAAATACAGGTAGCGAAAATATCGCACCACGCAATGTGGTTCAAAAGACGATGTGGCAAAATCTGTTTGATGTGTTTGATGAAACAAATGGTCTAACGGAAGATGAAATCCAAAATAAAAAATCAGCTCAAAAACCAAATCGCCGACGCCTGAAGGTCGAATTGTCGGTGACGCCTTTGCTGGCTGGTTTGCTGGCCGCTTGTGGTGACACAAAATATGTGCCTATCGGTGGCGGCACAACCACACCACCCACACCGCCAACCACACCACCGACCACACCGCCGACCACACCTCCAGGTGGTGGCACGCTCAACCCGTTGCCGTTTGATGTCTATGTTGCCGATGGCACGGTTGAGGGCGCAAAAATTTATGTTGATGATGGCGATGGCGTGTTTGAAGCCGATGAGGACACATTGGTCGGCACAACCGATTCGACAGGACGAGTCCGTCTGGACGCGGCTCATGCCGGCAAAAAGATTTACGCTGACTTGACTGGCGCGAAAGATTTGTTCACCGACCAGACTATTCATGGCGGCGTTTACAATGCGACAGCTGGCGCGCGCGGCGCGTCTGATGTCATTATCTCGCCTATTACAACCGCGCTTGCCGCCCTGAAAGCCCATGCAACAAGTTTGGGGGCGACGCTGACCGACCAGCAGGCGATTGAAAAGCTGTTTGGTGCCGGCACGCATATCACGCTTGATGATATCAATAATGCTGACAATTATATTATGCCAGCGGCTGGCACTTATGCGGCGCGTTCTCCGTCCGGTATTGCCGAGGCGATTGCCAAGCTTTCCATTGAGTTGCAGGTACTGTTCGAGCTAGATGATGGTGTCGGCGACGGGTTTTCGGCAGCAGATGTCGCCAAAGTTGTGCGCGAAAAGCTTTATGATGGCTATGATAGAACCACCGACTTAACGGGCGGTACGCTAACCCTCGCGGCGGCACGCATTGCTGAAGCTGAACAGCGCGGCGCGGGCGAGCCTCTGGCTCATCCGGATATCACCCGCGGCGATAATAAAAGCGACAGCACCAATGAAGACACCGCCATCACCATTGATGTAGCGGATTGGGGCTTCCGCGATCCGGTGGGGAATACGGGCGGAACGGATTCCACTTTCACCTCTGTTACCATCAGCACCATCACATTGCTTCGTCCTGGTGGTAATCTGACTGGTGCGGCAGCGGGTAAATTCGTGCTGGCTGACGGCACCGATGCCGGCGCAACCATCACATTCGCGCAATTGGCGGGTCTAACTTTCGTGCCAGCGTCCAATGTGTTTGGCTCTGTCACTATTGTGTTCAATCTCAATGATGGGGAGCAAAATTCTGATAACGCAACCTTGAAATTCACCATTGCTTCGGTCAATGACCTGCCAAGCGATATTGAGCTGAGCGGTGACCGCGATACAGAGGCTGGCAAAGATAATGAACAATATGTGCTGCATAATGGCAAAATTGTTCTGAAAGACGGCACGATTGCTGGCGCCTTGTCCACGGCGGATTTTGAAACCAATGCCGATGACGCCACGGGCGCGCAAACCGGCATCACATATTCTTTGGGCGGCACACATGGCGCGCTGTTTGAGGTTGTTGGCGGTAAACTGCAACTCAAATCCGGCGCGACACCGCTTGCGGCTGGCGAAAAATACACGGTCGTCATCACCGCAACTGATGCCGATGGTGGCTCTTATTCTGAAACCTTTGAAATTATTCAAGGCGGCGCTTATGTGGAAACCGGCGCGGCTGGCTCAGAGGTGCGCACTTATTCTAATGGCGCGGGTCTGGCTGATGAAAACGCCACCGGTCCGGTGCTGATTGGTAAATTGGGCGAGGAGGGCGTTAATGCCGCCAGCGCAAATGTCTCTTGGGCGTTTGCGACAGGTGGCGCGGATAATGCCGATTTCGCGCTGGTTGGCGGCGACACATCTATCACGCTTGGCTCGGCGGCAACCACTGCGCTGGCACCGGCAACTGATGGCGGCAAATATGTCGTGTTGTCTGCTGCTGGCACGCTGTCGCTTTCTGCAACATTGCCAAGCACGGGCTTTGCGATTGCACAACTCAATTCTGATGGCTCGGCCTTTGCCTGGAACCTTCTCGGCACTGACCTGACGCTGGACACAGATTCGGTTGACCTGACGGCGGGCGCGAAAAGCCTTTCTTGGTATCTGCTTTACACGGGCAGCGCGTCGATTGGTGATTATGAAGCCACTGGCGGCCCTGACTCGAAAACCATCAAGCTGACCAGCTCGCTGAGTTCAGAGCAGGATTACACAACCCCCGTCACTGCCTTTACCGGGCAAAAAGGGGCTGATGCAACCGGCGATGCGTCTGATGCTGATGTGCGCACCTTCAGCTATTCTGGCGGCGCGATAACGCATACAGATGAAGCGGCAGTGGCAGCGATTGTCGGGGTCAAAGCGAGCGCGACCCTTGCCACGCATCTGACTTTCACCGCAGACACAGTTGGCACAGGCGGCAATGCGATTTCCGTTGCCATTGTTATCGGCACCAGCACTGGTTCCGGCGTGGACAGCGTTGCGGTTTCCAGCAATGCCATCACCATCACGCTGAATGAAGACGGCGCGACAATGGACGAAATCAAAGCAGCTGTGGACGCTGACACAGACGCGGCTGCCCTGGTGGATGTCGCGGTTGCTGCCAATCAAGGCAGCACAAGCCAAACCGCGGCTGTTTCCGCGACAAGTCTTACTGGCGGGGTTGATGCAGCTGCTGCAGACCCAGCCCATCGTGATTTGGACATTGCGGCGGGGAATATTTATCTGCCCGACAGCGACACCAAAATTTCATGGGACGCGGTCACAGATTTGCGCCTGCCAGATGGCAATGATGATTTTTATATTGTCGTTGTTGTGGACGATGCCAATGACACAACTGGCACGGTTCAGGCGGTCACGAGCCTGAGCGATTCCAGCCTCACTGGCAAAACATTTTATGTCATTGGCGAAACCGAACCGCGCGAAACCCTAGTTCAGGCGAGCGCGACCATTGCCACGCATTTGACCTTTACCGCCAAAACGGCTGGCACAGGCGGCAATAATATTTCGGTTGCCATTATAATTGGCACCAACTCCGGTTCGGGTGTGAATAGCGTTGCGGTTTCCAGTAACGCGATAACCATCACGCTGGATACAGGTGGCGCGACACTGGACCAAATCAAGACGGCTGTTGATGGTTACCCCTCGGCCACCACGCTGGTAGATGTGACCATCGCTGCCAATCAAGGCAGTACGACGGTAACAACCGCCGTTTCAACGACAAGTCTTACCGGCGGTGGCACCGCGACAGGCGCCGCGCCGACAGCCAACACAACCGGCACCGCGCAAACGGGTGGCGCGCTCAAATGGACGCAAACCACCGACAAGACCCATGATTATAAGGTCAATATCCGCGATGTGAACGACAACGCGCCGGTTGGTACAAATGACACGGCGGCGGTTGATGAAGACGCCACCGCCACGGGCAATGTGCTGACCAATGACACAGATGCCGATATTTCGGCAGCGCATAACACGCTGAAAGTCAGCCAGGCTGGCACGGCAAGCGCGGATACAGCCGTGCCGACCGGCGCCACTGGTGTGCAAATCACCGGCGCTTATGGCACGCTGACCATCAAAGCCGATGGCTCTTATAGCTACAGCGCAGACGGCACCGCCGCGCAGGCACTCAAAGCGGGTGCTACCGCGACTGACACTTTCAATTATGAGGTCTCTGACGGTGTCAACACCGACACGGCAAGCCTGACTTTCACCGTCACGGGCGTGAATGACGCGCCAAGCGCGGTGGCACTTTCGGCCTTTATCTTAAATGGTGATGGGCTGACAAGCGGCGCCGTGAAAATCGGCGACCTGTCCTCTACCGATGCCGACACGGGCGACACGCACACCTATTCGCTGTCTGGCGCCGATGCCGGGCTGTTTGAAATCCGCAATGGCAACGAACTGTGGTATAAGGGCGGCAGCGACGGGCTGAAAGGCGAGGGTCAGACTTATGCGCTGACCATCACCTCAACCGATGCCAGCGACGCGACGGCCTCGCAAGCGGTCACCATCACGCAATCGGGTGTGTATCTAACGCAAAGCGACAACACCAAAGTCTATACCAGCAGCGCCACCGCGTTGATTGATGAAGAGGTGGACGCCTCTAAATCACCAGTTCTGCTCGGCACGCTGGGCGACCATAGTGGTTCCACTAATTTCACAACCTCAACAACCGGCTTTGACATTATTGACGGCTTCGCGTCCATCATTGTGGCCGCCAATGAAACGGTTAGCGTGACCGCTGCCTCAGATTTCGGCAAATATGTCGTGCTGGCCGCCGATGGCACCAGCATTTCGCTCTCGGCAACTGCGACAGGCAATGTTATCGGCCAGTTGGACTCAGCTGGCGCGTCTAATGCGGTCACCGCATTGGCTTGGGGCGTGTCTGGTCTTTCTTATGCTTCTGGCACGCTCACCCTGACCGGCGGCTCTGGTGTTTCTTATTCCGCTGGTCAGCGGCTGGTTTATTCTGGCACGGATTCCGGCGATGCTGATGCAACAGGCGGCGCTGAAACGCTGGACCTGACCATTAATGGCGTGTCCATTCAGGATTATACGACACCGGTCACAAATTTCACCGGGCAAACGGGCATTCAGCGCGATGGCGAAACCACCGGCAGCGATAATATAGACGCCAAAACCTTTGCCCTGACGCAAAGCCTCTCGCTCGCGGCGGGGACATCTGTTGCGCTGACGGCAGATGGGACCACAGCCGTGGACACAACAACCGATGGCGGCAAATTTGTCGTTTACACATCAAGCGGCGTGGAGTTGCGCGATTATTGGCAAACCACAACCGGCGAATATCTGCTTGGCCAGCTTGACAGCGCGGCGACAGCCTTCGCTTGGACAGCGTCAGGTCTCAGCAATACTGACCTGACCATTGCCAGCAATAATATCGCGCTGGCGGCCGTTGCCGCCTATACGCAAGCGGCGCAGGATATTCATGTCACCGGCGCGCATAGCCTCAGCACGATTGCGGGCATCACGGCGGTGAAAGCGTCGGGTTCTTTGAGTTTACAGGGTGCAGTGCGGGTAACATATACGGCTGTTTCGGCAGGCACAGACGGCAATTCCATTACCATTCAACTTGATGTAGATGCCACCGCCGGAAGCGTAACCGTTACCGGGAATTCTATAGTTGTGGGGACGGGATCTACCTTCTCAACGCAGCAGGTCGTCAATTGGATAAATAACGATTCAGAGGCGTCAGCTCTTGTGGTGGCAACCCTTAATGGCAACAGTGCAAATATTGCCAGCTTTAACGATTTAACCACAAGCCTTTCGGGCGGGGTTACGGGTCGCGATACATCGCTGGCGGTTGCTGGCGGGGCGATTTATCTGCCCGATAGCGATACCAAAATCAGCTGGGACGCAAGCTCGGATATCGCCATCACGGCAGATTCCATCATTGTTGTGGTTGTTGATGATGCAACAGACACAACCGGCACCATTCAGGCCGTTACTGCGCTGGACGATTCCAGCCTGAGCGGCAAAATTTTCTATGTGCTGGGCGAGGCCACAGCGGCGGGTGTTGTCACTTATAACACCGGCACCGCGCAAACGGGTGGTGCGTTGCAGTGGCAGGCTTCGGACAAGACCTATAATTACAAAATCACGCTGAACCCGCTTGATGATGAAGCACCAGAAATTTCTGGCGCGGCGCAAGACGACATCACAGGCGGCGGCGCGAATATCACCTTTGACAGCGCCACCAGCCCAACATCGGCCACGGTGGATTTTGCCGAAAACCAAAGCGGCGCGATTATCGACCTCGCGGCCACTGACAAAGACACCGCCGATAGCGGCCTGACCTGGTCTATCGTCTCGGCGGCTGACGCGGCCACCAAATCCAAAGCGGCCAGCCTGTTCACCATCAACAGCTCAACGGGCGAGCTGACCTTCACCAACCCACCGGATTTTGAAACGCAAGGGGCTTTGACGACAGCAACCCCAACGGTTATTACATTATTTTCAGTCCCAAATACTTCTTCTTATGTGCGGTTGACCAGTAAAGCTAATCATCATGACACCGATATTAGCTTTAATGTGGTTGCTGGTTCTACGAATTCAGTCGCCTATAATAGCACAACAAAAGTCGTAACCATTACAACCCAAACATCGGGGCTTTCTGGTTATAATCCTGCTGGGTTGCTCACTGCATTGCAGGGTATTACTGAAGTTACTGACGCCTTTGATATTGCTCGTTCTGGTACATTGCGCTGGTCGTCTACCAGTGTGAAAATAAGAACTGATAGCGAAAAACACTACGCCGTGCAGGTGAAAGTGACCGATGCGGGCGGCAATAGCGACACGATTGACCTCAAAGTCAAAGTGACTGATGTCAATGACGCGCCGCATGATATTACGATTTCGCGTGCCGCGCTGCTCTCTGGCTCGCGTGAGGTTGGCACCGTTTCTGCGGTTGACCAAGACTCTGGCGACACCCACACATATGAGCTGGTGGCCGGCACTGGCGACACTGATAATGGCCTGTTCACGCTCAACAGCTCCACCGGTGCGCTGACCTTCACCAACACAAGCGGCACCATTCCGGGTGCGGGTGGGCGTAAAAACATCGGCGACAGCTATTCCATTCGCGTCAAAGTGACCGATGCCGATGGCGAAACTTATGAAAAAATCATCATCATCGCCGAAGGCTCAACCTTCCTGTTCAATGATGCCGACAATTCCGGCGGCGTCAATGGCGCAGAAAAGAAAATCTATTCCGCAGGCGATGGCACGCTGAACGAAAATGTGAACGCCAGCGACAGCCCCGTGCTTATCGGCACAATCGGCAATGAAGGCGGCGACACGAATTTCCAACTGACCACCGATTCAGATGCGCTGGATAATGAAGATTTTGTGCTGATTGACGGCTTTGCGTCCACCAGCGTGGCGGCGAATGAAACCGCAAGCGTCAGCGCCACTTCTGATGGTGCCAAATATGTTGTGCTGGGCGCGAGCGGTATTTCCTTGAAAGCCACATTGGCGACAGGTGACAAGGTTATTGGCCAACTGGACGGTGCCGATGCTAGCGCAACCACTGGTCTGGCATGGGGCGTGTCTGGGTTGTCTTATGCCTCTGGCACACTGACACTCACAGGCGGCTCTGGCGTTTCTTATGCCGCTGGCACGCGGGTGCTGTATATTGGCGATGGCTCAGGCAATTTTGAAGCCGGCGAAGTGAAAACCTTTGAGGTTGTCGGCGGGCAAGCCGGCGGCGTTGTCAATGGTTCCATCAACCCGAATTTCACCGGCCGCGAGGGCGCCGATGCGTCCAATAATACGAGCGATACCGATACGCGCACCTTCAGCTTCACCGGCGGCGGCATCACGCAATCTACCGATGCCACACCCACCAATGTCGCGCTCAATCTGGCGAATGACAAAATCACCATTGAAAGCGGGATGACATTCCACTCCACCACTGGCAACGCCTCCCAAGCTAAAACCAAAATGGTGGACGGCACCAAAAGCACAAACGCCCAGAACGATTATCAGGTGCATCCGCTGACTGCCGACAATAAATCCATCAGTTTTGATTTAAGCGGCAGCTCCGGCACCGATAGCTATGTGGGCGGCTCGTTCAAATTTTATAACCGCAGCGGCAGCGATACAGACCGCATTGACGGCTCTATTGTGCAGTTCAAGCTGAACGGCGTGACGGTTTGGCAGGGCATGCTTGATGATGATAATGAAGACAGCGACAGCGTTATCACGCTGACGCCCGGCAAAGATGTGGAATTTGATGAAGTCGTGCTGATTTTTGACGGCGGCAACCAGAATTTCCGCGAAATTGAAATTTTTGGGGTAGAGACTGACAGCGCGCGCACTTTCGATGTCGCGGCTGGCACGCTGTATCACACACCAACAGGCGCCACCACCAAAGCGGTCACTTGGGGCGCAACCACCGGCCTTGTCGCGCAGACAAAAGGCTCTTTTGTTGTGGTCGTGATTGATGACGACACTGACATCACTGGCACGGTTTCTGTTGTGTCGGCGCTGACGGATTCCAGCCTGACCGGCAAAAAATATTTTGTTCTCGGCCAAGTGGACCCTTATGGCGTGGTGACAACAGCCGGCGTCAAAGCCTCTGTCGCGATTGACACGGATTTGACCATTGCCGCAGACGTTGAAGGCACGGGCGGCAATGAGATTTCAGTTGCCATTGCGGTGGATACTGGCACCACAGGCAGCGGCGTGAAGGACATTGCCGTGGACGGCATGGCGATAACCATCACGCTGAAAGCCAATGGCGCAACGCTGACGCAAATCGCAGCAGCGATTAACACCAGCACGGCTGACGGCTATAATGCCCGCGCCGCGTCTATGATTGATGCCACTGTCGCCTCTGGGCAGGGCAGCGAAACAATCACCGCCGCGGTTGCCGCAACAGATTTGACCGGCGGCACGGAATCCGTGACCGCATCCGGCAGCGCGCCTACCGCCAACACGACTGGCACCCAGCGCACTGACCATAATCTGCAAGGCAAAGTGCAGGGCTATGTGATAACCAAAACCATCACCGGCTTTACAGGCCGCGAAGACGCGAATGTGAACGGCACCGATAACACTGATGGCACATTCCATTGGAGTGTGACCAAAGTGGCGGTTGAGAATGGCAATCTGGTCCTTGAGGGCATCAGGATTTATTCTGAGCGTGATGCTGGCTCAAGCGATTCGGATATGGTTTTTGATGTTGCGAACAAAACCTTTAGTGGTCTCCCAGGTGCCAATCATTTTGTTTATGTTTCCTATGACAGCACCAGCAGCAGCTGGACAATCAATTCGGCGGCGGCGCGACCAGCCACGGGCGAATATTATGTGCTGGGGAAAATGAATGCTCTCAATGATAATTTTATCATGACGGCTCGCAGAAACCTCACCAACGAAACGCTGGACCACACTATTCCTGCCACGGCTGAAAAATATCAGGTCACGCTCAAAGATGTAAACGACGCGCCGGTGCTGACCGCAACCGGCACGGCCAATATTCCGGTGACAGAAGGCGCGGAAATCGTGCTGACCGAAGCCATGCTCGCCGCCACTGATGAAGATGCCGGCGACAAGCTTGATGTGAATGGCGATGGCACGATTGATGCTGGCGAGGTGCGCGGCGACTTTGTTTACACCGTCTCTAATTTGCTGAAAGGCACAATTAAAGTCGGCGGCGCCGACGCGACCAGCTTCACCATGGCACAATTGCGCGCCGGACAGGTCAAATTTGTCCATGATGGCTCCGAGCAGTTCACCATTGTGGACGGCTTTAAGACCAGCACCCGCGACCCATCAGGCTTTACGCTGACCATTAGCGATGGCAATACGAAAAACGCTGTCAGCGCCACCCGCGTCTATCAGCTGGTCGTGACCGGCGTGAATGACGCGCCGGTGAAAGTCGTGGAAGCCGCAACGCTCAATGAGGGCGCCACCCTGACGCTGGCCGAAACGCATCTCAAACATTCCGATGCAGATAATATGCGGGCAGAGGTGGTCTATACACTCACCGGCCTGCCAAGCAATGGCCATCTGGAATTTAATGATGGCGGCACATGGAAAAAAATCCTGCTGTCTGGCACTGCAGGCAATGGCGAGATTGTCAAAACAACCTTTAGCCAAGCCGATGTGAATGGCAGCAAAATCCGCTATGTGCATAATGGCTCGGAAACCACCAGCGACTCATTCTCTTACACGCTGAGCGATGGCACCGCCACGCTGGACGAAAGCACCTTTAGCTTCACCATTACGCCGGTGAATGACGCACCTACCCAAGATCCGGAAACCGACACCCCGCATGACTGGGTCGGGCAGGTTAAAACCGATAATCCGAAAGGTGATAATGAGGTCACGGAGGGTGATATTTCCGAAGGCGGCACCTATGTGCTGTCCGCCAATGATATTGGCGTGTTTGACCCTGATGACACAGACGCCAATGTGACCTACACGCTGGTGACGCCGCCATCTTCTTCAAGCGGCGGCGGCAAGCTGCAGAAAAACACCACCGGCGACACATGGGTAGATTTGGCCGCCAATGGAACCTTCACACTGGCCGATTTGAAAGCCGGTAAGGTGCGCTTTGTGCATGATGGCAACACGCCGCTCAACAATTCAAGCGCGACCACGCCAACAGTCAGTTTTGTTTATAAGGTCGCTGATGATGACAATGCTGCGACGGCAAACATCACGGCAGAGATTAAGGTCAAAGAGCTGAATGATATTCCGTCTGACCCAACATTGGGTGTTAACCGCGTTGACCCGCTCACCGCGCCTGGCTCCGACATTGCTACGCTGAGCACAGTGGACGAAGAAACAACCGACCAAGCGGACTTCACCTATGCGCTGACCGCAGATACACCGTCCAATGATAATGAGTATTTCACCATTACGGGCCGCACACTGAAATTCAAATCATCGGCAGAATTGCGCGCCGCTGGGCTGGAGTTGAAGCTTGAGGGCGATAATTATGTCATTCAGCTGACCGTTACTGACGAGGCTGTCGGCTCCGAAACTGGCCAGACCGCCAACACCAAAACCGTTACCTACACGCTACCCGTGCGGAGCTTTGATGTAGATTGGGACACCGCCACTAATGGCGTGCAGGGCGCGCCAACCGATAAGGGCGTGGACCTTGGCGGCTCGCTCACCACCAATAGCACAGGCACATTTAACGGCTATGTGACAGACGCCACCGCGTTGACCATTGGCACTTTCAAAATTGACCCGGGCAATGATGCGCAGGGCAATGCCATCACAACCGGTACATATGAAGTCTTTATCCCTGACCAAACGGCAAATGATTTCGGTAAGATTCTCATCACCGGTACTGGCCAAGAGCGGACAATTAAATTCGCAACCAATGTCGAAAACTCAATCCTCAAAGCGCTTGATGATAATGAAACGCTGACCGTGACTTTCGCGCTGGAAATCCGCTACACACCTGCGGGTTCATCAGAAGCAGACGGTTTCCGCCGCTCGATTGAAACCTTTACCGTCATCTTTACCGGTGCCAATGAAGTGCCGCAGGTGATTGACCCGAATTTGGTGATTTTTGAGGACATCAGCCTTGATGGCGAAGCCAATGGCGACTGGACATTCTATGACCCCGACACCAATGCGAAAATCGCGCTGTCGGGCATCAGTGCCTCGGCTGGCGCGGGCAGCACGCCAACCGCTAAATCGCTTATCGTGGACCCCACAAATAGCGGCTATGACTCTACAGCAGAAGAAAAAGTCGCTGGCACTTATGGCGATTTATACATCAAAGCCGATGGCACATGGCGCTATGTGCGCGATGACGCAAAAGTGCAGGCTGTGTCACGCGATGGGAACACGGAAACCTTCCGCATCACGGTGACTGACACCAATGGCGGCACCTCGGCGCCAAAAGATATTGTCATCACCATTCGCGGCGAAAATGACGCGCCGCAATTCTGGCTGAACAATAACGCCAATGTCGCGATTGACAAGGCAACCGACACGACCGACATCACAATGGACGGCGCGGGCAGCAATCCTTCCGGCCTGACCGAGCATACGGATTCTGGCACTTTGCACGCCGATATCACGGCTGGCACAGACCAGAAAACATCTGGTAAATGGGCGTTTGGCGATGTGGACACAGGCGCAGTGCTGCGGCTGTTTGTCGGCGGCTTTGAGCTGGGCGAAATTCGTGTGGCTATCAGCACCACCACCAATATTGCTTATACCGCCGCCTTCGCGGCCTCCACCGATGCCGGCAAATTTGTGGTGCTGGGCGCGAGCGGTATTTTGCTCAAATCCACGCTGGCTGAAAACGACAAAGTGCTGGCCAAGATAAGCGCAGAAGGCACAGGCTTTGATTACAATCTGGCAGGCGCTGGCCTGACAATGGACTCGGATTCCGTTGATTTGGTGGCTGGCACCTACATCACCCAAAGTCTGGTCTTCCAAGGCCGCTATGGTGATTTGATTTTCAGCCCCGATGGCAGCTGGGATTATATCCTCAATGCGCGGGCTGAAAAAATCGCGCATGGTGAAGCGCCAAGCGATGATTTCGCCATTTCGGTTTATGACCAATATGGCGCGCGCTCCAATATCATCAATTTATCTATTCAGGTGGTCGGCACCAATGACGCGCCAACCGAGTTGTTGATTAACGGCGTCGCTTCGGCTACGGCCAATGCAGATGATGCGCAAAATGTCGTCACCGAAAGCGGCTACCGCACCGACACGGCGGCGCGTTCTGGCGACACCAAAACCGGCAATTTCACGATTGTGGCCGATGGCGCGACCGGCGATGAGGTCAATGCGGCCGATGCGACCGGTATCACATTAGGCACCAGTCTGGCGCCGAGCATAGCGCAAAAAGTGATTGCCATTGGCTCCGAAACCCTGACCCTGACCTCTGATGTGGTTGGTGAATTTGGCAACAGCTTGGCCTTGTGGGTTGTCTATTCAGATACAGCTTCAAATGATGTTACCACGGTTTGGCGCAGCGGTGTTCTGACGCTTCAGATCAAAACCGGCGCAACGGTCAATCTGGGGCAAATTGTGACGGCGATAAATAATGTTAGCCATTCTGCTGCTGCCATCACGGCGACGGCCAGCAATGCTTCAACTGTTATCACCCAATCCAATCTGGCGAATGGCACTTATGGTTTGGAAGGCGGCCGCGCCCCTGTGAGTGTCACGCTGGCTGCCGCAAGGAATGGCGTTACTACTCCAGGCGAGGTGTTGTTCATGTCGCTGGATGGCACCGCCTACACCATCAATATGGCTTATTCCAGCTCGGCCAATAGTTCACCTGGCCGCTGGAAACTGCAGCAAAGCGGCACCACCATAACCATCACTTTTGGCGACGCCACCTCTATTGGCAGCACTTCTATCGCCGACCAGAGTAATGATAATCTGGTTTATCGTCTGGCCAATGATGATGTTTTCAAAAATAAAATTGTTGCCATTTCATTGCATAATGGAGGTCTTGGTAATCTTTATCTTGGTAACACTTACACTTTTGGCAGCGGCACCATGTCAAGCGTCGGGCTTGTTGAGCCAGCCAAAGACTACAGCGCCAATGATGTCGCTGGCACGCCGATTGTGTTTGGCACGCTGGACGCGGCGGATATTGACCGCGTTGGCACCAATGGGCGGCCTTTCTCGGCAGAAGACCAGCACACATTTGTGATTTTGGGTGCCGCCACAAGCGACACCGATTCCAGCACCACCGCCGATAGTGCCGTGGTCAAAACCGATGCCAATGGCGCGACAGAGGACCCGAACCCGCGCACGCTGACCTTTGAAGCCGCAACTGCGCGTCTGGGTAATGCCACCAATGGCGTGGACATCACCGCCCGCGCCCCCGGCGCCGATGGCAATAATATTGACCTCAAAATCGTGGTTCACGCCACCAATGGCACCAGCGATGGCGTGGTTGTTGTGAAAGGCAGTGAAATCACCATCACTTTTGCCGAAGCCACAGATGCGACCTATGCCAAAATCAAAACCGCAATTGAAGGCAACACACAAGCCAATGCGCTGGTTGGCGTTGGCACGGTTGCGGGCAGCGGCACACAGGCGGCTGGCACCACCGATTTGACCGGCGGCTCTGGCGCGACCTATTTAACCGCCTTCAAAGGCACTTATGGCACGCTGGTGGTCAACACCTATACTGGCCATTGGGAATATCGTTTGGATAACACCGATGCCGATACGCGGGCGCTGGACGGCGGCGACACCGCCTATGACCGCTTCCGGATTGAGGTGACCGACGAAGAGGGCGCGGCGATTGTGAAAGTCGTTGAGATTGTGGTCAAAGGCACAGATGACGCGCCGGTGCTTTCGGTTGGCACAACCGTAACGCTGGATATGACCGCAACGGAAGAAGGCCACCGCACCAGCCCGACCAATGATGTCGCGGCCTCCACTGCGAAGGGTAACTTCAATGTCACCGATGATGACGCCGATGATGCGGACACCACCGATGGCTCAGCCTTCGACTCCAGCCATATCATTCAGGCGAAAAGCATTGAGAGCGGTGCTGACAGCCGCGACACAGCCCGCACGCTGACCACCAGCTATACAGATGGCACAGGTTCAGGCGCGGACAGCGCAGGCGGGGTGAAAGTTCAGGGTAAATATGGTGACCTTTACATCTCTGCCGATGGCAAATGGCGCTATGTGCCAGATGACACGCTGAAAGCCACCGACACGCTGAACAAGGGCGAGGTCGCTTATGACAGCTTCTCCATTCGGGTCAAAAATACCGATAACAGCCCAAGCGGCGATTTGTTCTCCAATGTGATTACGCTGAAAATCAAACTCACAGGTGAAGATGACGCGCCGGTTGTCAGCTATAAAACCAGCCGCGCCTCAGACGGGCATAAAACCCGCACCGAGCATGTGACCACCGCCACCGCAACCGCCACACTGGCCTTTGTGGATATTGATGATGCGGACGCCAATGCTGATTTGACGATTATCGGCCAAGCCAAAGGCGGCGCCGGCACTGGCTCAGACGACAATGCCAAAGCCGACTCGCTGGCGATTTCTAATTTTAATTCGACCACCACGATTGACTCTGGAACCGCAACAATTACAGGCACTTATGGTGTGTTTTCCGTCACGCGGGACAACACAACCGGCGAGCTGGACTGGACCTACACGCTGACCAATACCGACACCGACACCAATGCGCTCGACCAAGGCGCGGTTGTGTTTGATGTGTTGAGCCTGCGCGTGACAGATGACGACAGCAATGGCAGCACAGAGTTAAACTCCAATGTGCTGACCGCGGCGGTCAAAATCACCGGCTCCAACGATGCGCCCACACTGGTGATCGCAACGGGCAGCACCAATCGCGGGTCATTGACCGAGGGCGCCAGCGGCACCCAAACCGGCACATTTGATTTCGCCGATGTGGACACCGCTGACACCAATGCGTCACTGACCTTCCGCGGCGCGGCACAAGGCGATGGCGCGCAAACTGGCGGCACCAAGGCAACGCTGAATCTTGGCAACTTGATTGTTCTGACCGCTAAAACGCTAGGAACCGATATTCACTCATTGAAGATTATGATGGGGCTAGGTTCTCTGGGTGTACAATCGCCCGGCGGTATCGCGAATGGTGTTCTCCATGATTATCGGATTAGCGCAACGACCAGTACGACGCTAGGCGCCATTATTGACCACATTAACGGCCAAGCCAGCTTGCCCTTTACCGCCGGGCTGGCTTCAGGTGCTACCAGAACAGAAACCTATAATGGTTATACGGCTAATAACCTCTCCTTCTCCGGCGGGTCGCTCAACTTCAAAGCTTCCACCACACTGGGCGATGCCAGCAACCATATGCAGGTTTACACCAAAGCAGCAGGCACAGGCGGGGAAGATTATGAAGTGGTGATTGCCACCTCTGGCGGCTCAAGCACCGGCACGCTGGCTTGGAACAGCACCAATAAAACCATCACCATCAGCTTTGATTCAGCCGCCAATGCGACGCTGGCCAAAATCAAAGCCGCGATTGAAGCCAATGCAACCGTCGCCGCGCTGGTTGGCGTCACCGAGATAGCTGGCACCCAAAGCACGACCGTGGCGGCGGGCACTTATGATTTTGAGGGCGGCAATGAAGCCAATAAAATCGCAAGCTTAACCTATGCGACCAGCGACACAGCCGTCAACACTGACCTGACTTTCACCAGCAATGCCGCAACGGTTGAGGGCAAATATGGCACCTTCACCCTCACGCGTGATGACGCCACAGGCGAGCTTGACTGGTCTTACCAGCTGGCGCAATCGGCGGGCAATCAGCTGAACGCGCAAAACGCGCTCGATGGCGGGCAGACCGCCTATGATGTGCTGACGCTATTTGTCGATGATGACAATACCAGCGATGCCGACCCGAACACGGCTGGCACCCAGACGCAGCGTTATTCAACCGTGCGCACCATCACAGTCAAAATCACTGGCTCTGATGACGCGCCCACGCTCACCGCTAAAGCCCTCACCGGCGCAACCGACACATCAGGCGATGACACATTTGCCGATGTGCAGGGCGATTTCAACACCGCTACCACCGGCATGAGCTACACCAAAATTGATGGCTATGACGCCGACACCGCGACCAGCTGGGCGATTACGGGAGAAGCCGCAAACACAACCAAATCGCTGTCAACCGGCACCTCCACCCACGCGAAGGTCGGCACTTACGGCACGCTGTTTTTCAACAAAACAAGCGGGCTTTACACCTATGTCGTCAATGACGCCGCGGTGGAAGCACTAGAAGCCGCCGCGACCGATGTGTTTGCACTGACCGCGACCGATGCCGACAGCCAGACCGCCACAGCCGCCAATCTGACTTTCAACATCACCGGCGCGCATGACAAACCCAAGCTCACCGCCAAAGCCGTGACCGGCGCGACCGACACCTCGGCCAATGACACTTTCTCCGATGTGCAGGGCGATTTTGACAGCTCCGCCACCGGCCTGAATTACACAGCGGTGGATAGCGGCGATGCCAACACCGCCACCAGCTGGGCGATTAGCAAAAAAGGCACAGCGTCCAACAGCCTGTCTAGTGTTACGCCGACAGCTGACACCACCAAATCGCTGTCAGGGGGTTCTTCTTCTACCCACAAGGTGGACGGCACTTACGGCACGCTTTATTACAATAGCGGCACCGGCGTTTATGCCTATGTGGTGAACGATGCGGCGGTGGAAGCGCTGGACGCCAATGCGACCGATATATTCGAGTTGACCGCCACCGATGCGGACAGCCAAACGCAATTGGCCAATCTGACCTTCAACATTACCGGTGTGAACGACAAGCCGGTTGTCTCTGGGGCGAAAACCACCAATGAGGACACGGCTGTCAAAATCACCTCGGGCGATTTCACCTTCACCGACCCCGAAAGTGACGACATGGCGTCTATCACCATTAAATCTCTGCCCACCAGCACGCATGGGGTTTTGCAAAAAACCAATGCCTCTGGCAATTGGGTCGCGGTTGCGGTGAATGACACTTTCACCAAAGCCCAATTGGACGGCACCGGCAGTGCCGCCAACCAGCTGCGCTTTGTGCCTGCTGCCAATTATAATGGCAGCCCGACATTCACTTTCACCGCGACAGATGATAATACCAGCGCGGCGACTTCAGCGACCAGCACCTTCACCTTCACGGTCAGCGCCGTCAATGACGCGCCCGTGCCGGAAAATATTGGTGGTGGTTCACTGCGCATAGGTGATGCGACCAATAATATTGTCCTGACCAGTAAAATTGGTGTGGATTTCACTATACATCCATATGTGAGTTCGGCGATTGGCACCGCGACCGGTAAGGTGGGTTTAGGCAACTTCAATAGAGTAAACGAGCAATATGGCTATAATATCAGTATCGCTTTTGATACGAGTGCCAATATTACTCTGGATAAGATACGCACCGCTTTAATGAGTGATGCCAAAGTTGCTGAAATTCTGGATGTTTCAAATGTCACTGGGGCTGGCACAACGCAAATTACAGCAGGTATTAGATATTTGAATGATGACGGCCACCGTGCATGGATGTTAGTGGGCGATAGCACTAACGGTGTCCTGATAGGAACAAAATCAGGCGGGGACTGGGGTGAGGATATTTCCCTCGCCATTGCGATTGACACCGCCACCACCGGCTCTGGTGTGAAGGGTATCGCGGTTTCTGGCACGGGCGACAGTAAAGCCATCACCATCACCCTTAAAGCTTCGGGCGCGACTTATCTTGAAATTGCCCAAGCCATTGTTAACCCGACAGCCGATGGCTATAATGGCGAGGCCGCCGCGCTGATTACGGCTGGTACCCCCATTGGTGGCTCAAGAACCACTGCCATGAGTGCCACCAGCCTCACCAATGGCGCCGGCGCGTCCATCTGGATTGATGAAGATGATGACACCGTCGCCGAGGGCAAGGGCATTGTCTGGACAGATTTTGAATTCTCCGACCCAGAAAATGACGGCTTTGGGCATATCAACCTGACGGCCTTGCCGGCCTCAAGCGCTGGCTCGCTCTGGTATAATGATAGCGGCACTTGGAAAAAAATTGTCGCCTCTGGCGCCACTGGCAACCAGATTGACCTTGGCGACACCAAGCTGGATAATTTGGCCAAGGCTGATTTGGGCGGCACGGGCAACACACCCACCCGCTCAACCTCCAAACTGCGCTTTGTCGCAGAGGCCGATCCGGACAGCGCAGAAAACGGCTTCTTCAGCTATACGCTGACTGATGGCGCGTCTTCTGGTGCGCAAACCAGCGCGGCGGCCAAATTCATGGTTTATGTCAAACCAGTTGATGAGGACAACGGCGTCGTCTCAGTTGCTGCGTCCAGCTTTAAGCCCGGCAACACCCTCACCATCACCCATTCTGACGATGGAGATGGTAGTCTGTATCCTGGCACCAATGTGACCTATAAGTTTTATATTTATAACAGCGACACGGCGTTGATAAGCACTTTGGAAAGCTCTGGCACGCTGTGGAAAACCTATACCGTAAACCATACAAGCGCCTATATTCCGGCGGATGCGATTCCGGAAAGCGCGGTGGGCAAATATCTCTATCTGGTGGCCAGCTATGTTGATGCGCAGGGCTTCCATGAAAAAGTTGGCTCGGGCGGCCAGCTCATCTCGGCGGCGAATTCGGTTGGCTTCAAAACCGGCAAGGGCACACAAGCAACGCTCAACGAGCAAACTTTCAGCTCTGACACCGCGACAGGTCTGGAATTTGAAACCACAACCGGCAGCCCAACATGGACGCTGCGCGAGGGGGCGACCGGCAGTTTCGCCGCGACATCAACCAATTTCAAAATTGACTCCAGCGGTGTGCTGAAAGTGAAATCTGGCGCGGTGTGGGATTTTGAAACCACCCCCAGCTATAGCGTCACTGTGCGGGCGACCATCGGCTCGAACACTTTTGACAAAACCGTCACGATAAATGTCACCAATGTGGACGATGAGCTGCCGGTGATTGCCGGCACCGCACAATCCGATATTGTGGGCGGCGGCACCAATATCACCTTTGACAGCGCCACCGCGCCAACGCAGGTGACGATTGATTATGCCGAAAACCAAACCGGCAATGTGATAGACCTTGCCGGCGATGATGTGGACTCCACAGGCGAGACATGGTCTTTGGAAACCGACGCCGTGAACGGCAAGGCGAACAGCCTGTTCTCCATCAACGCAACCACCGGCGTGCTGACCTTCAACGCGGCCCCGGATTTTGAGAATTTGGGGAGTTTGCTAACAACTGATGGCGGGGCTGTCAGACTTGCATCTAGCGTGAGTAGCTCACATGGGGTGTTGTTGACGGCTAATAGTGGTTATACAGCGTCTGACTATACAGTGACCTTCTCGGCAACTGGAAGCAATACTGTGAGTTATACAGCCAGCACCAAAACGATTACGATTGGGCTTGATACATCTACAATTATTTCTGGCTATACCGCGTCAGCACTGGCGAGCGCGCTGAATGGAAATTCAGAGATTTCGGCAATCTTTACGGCGGCAACTTATGGCGGTGTAACAAGGTTCAAAGCCAGCTCCCACGCCACACAGATTGACCCGAACAGCTATTACGCCGTCAAAGCCAAGCTGACCGGCGGCAGCAACCAGACCGATACCATTAACATTAAGGTCAATGTGACCAATGCGACAGAGCTGAATCTGACAAGCGGCAACACCACCGTGCAAGAGGGTGACCCAATGGCCGTGGTGGAGGCGACAAGCAATAGCGTCTTTAAGGCGTTTGGTTATACTTTCACCGCAAATAAAGTGATGCCCACGCCACTGAAAATTGAGGTTAAGCTTAATCAGGCAAGTTTCTCATCAAGCTATAATGAGGCAACCAATACTTATACCTATGCCGCGACAAACAGCAACTTCCCATATTTAGGTCTGAAATCTCAATTAAGTACTGTTTCGGCATTTTCCAATATTTACACCGTCACGGGTACGGGCATTGGGGGCAATTTCAGCGCAGGTGTTCACACCACAAATGTTGATGAAGCCGGCGCGCCAAATTATGCCACCATCACCGCAGATGGGCTGACGCTCACCGCTGTGAAGGCTGGCGCAGATGGCAATAGCATCTCAGTGGTGATTTCAGAAAACACCGGCCAGACGAATAATATTGTGGTCTCGGTTAGCAGCAACACCATCACGGTCAGCTATAAAGATATTGACAGCTCAACAGCGGCCAATGCGGCCAATGTGACCAGCATTGTGACCGCGATTAACGCCTCTACCGCCGCCAGCGCGCTGGTGACGGCATCTGGTACGGGCACCACCAATATCGCCGCTAAGACCTATGCCTTGGCAGGCGCGATAAACGAAATCCCGCTCACAACCGATGCGGGCTCGGCAGAGGTGCGCGCCATTGCGGCGGGCGACACCGCACCGGCAGACCCAGGCATATCAACTGGTTCAGCCATCACCAAGCCAAATACCGGCACAACAGAAACCACGGTGGAAGGCAAATATGGTGACTTTATCTTCACCCGCGCCGCCGATGGCTCTATCACATGGCGCTATGAGTTGGACCATGCCGATAGCGATACCATCGGCCTGACCTCCGCTGGTTCAGACGGCACCGACTATGTGAAAGTCGGCTGGAAAGACGGCTCAACCATTAAAGGCGTCAAAACCCTCAGCGTCACCGTGAAAGGCCGCGATGCGGTGAACGGCGATAGTGGGGGCAGCCCAACAGTTGACAGCACGCTTAGCGGCACCTCTGCTGATGATATTATCCAAGGCGGTAAGCTGATTGATACCATCACCACCGGTGGCGGTAATGACCTTGTGATTGGTGGCTATGGCGCCGATGTGATTACGCTCGGCACTGGCACGGATACGGTTCTCTATCGCTTTGACCAGACTGGAACGGGACAGGTGAACCGCGCGGCAGATGGTGGGGATACCATCAATAATTTTGACCGCGGCACGGATAAGCTGGTCTTGATGAACCATGATACGGGCGCTACCGTTGATACGCTGGCAGAGCTCATCGACTCCATCAATGGCACAAATGAAGCCCATACCTCTACAGGTGTGACCGATGATGGCATCACTATTTCGCTTGTCTTTGATAGCACCGGTGCGATTGTTACAGGTATCTCTATCGCTTTTGGTGGGTCGCAATGGAAAGACCAGGGCGAAACCACAGGCAGCAATGCGGGCGGTACCCTAACAATCAATTTCAAAACTGATGACCGTATCACAGCATTCGACAATACCAATAACTTCACCGCGACTGGCGCGGCGCTGGTGGATGGGGCCAATACAGGCGATGCTTGGAATGCCGCTACCGCCAAATGGAATGGTACTTCGGGGCAGCTTTATAATCTAGAGCATGCGCTGGAAGTCTTGTTCGGCGATGATTTGGTTGTCATGGGTGCCGATGATTATTCTTTAACCATTTTGTAAGGTTTTTTGTAAATGGCGCAATTTTCTATTACAGCGACCACAACATCTGCGGTCGAGTCTGGTTCTCTGACTTTTAGGGTCAGCTGGGACAGTGCGGTTGCAGCAGATACTATCCTGACATGGAAAATCCTCTTCAAAGGGGATTTGCCTGCCGCGCTGATAGATTTTGCTTCTGGTACAAATCTGACGAATGATTTTACGGTTACCGCTGGCACGCAAGCTGGCCATCGGGATTTCACCATCAATCTGCAAGATGACACTGTTCGAGAGGCGGTGCAAAACTTCTCAATCGAACTGTCTTTAGGCGCGAGCAACACAAATACCAGTGCCACAATTGATACCAGCAATCAGGAAGTTGATTTTTCCATTACCGATAATGATAGCTCTGAAAGCTTTGGGTCAAATATTCAATCGGGGGATACGGATAAAAATGTTTTAACCGCAGCCACAACAGAAGAAACGGAGTTTAGTGGCGGCAGTGGTGATGATAGTTATGTGATTACGCGCTTTCAATATGGCGATGTGAGCATTGGCGATACATTTGGTAATGACAATATCATCAAATTTGATCAGGGTGTTGAAATCACCGCCATTGCAGAAAGTGGCAACTTTCGTGGGGTTAATGATGTCACCCTCACCCTGTCAACGGGTGCGAATATTGTGATTGACTTTCCGGGGGCGGGTAATTTCAAATTCCAACTGGGCAATGGCGCCACAACCGATTATACAGGCTTTAAAACTGCGATTGGTGCGACAGGCAGCCTAGGCTCGATAGATTTACCAAATAATTATATTGTCCAGAACACGGTGACACCTCCAGATGTCTCTGGCAATTCTGCCAGCCCGCCCGAGCGGAGTTTGGCGGGGACGACCAATGACGATATTGTTGGTATCGGGACAGATTTTGATGTCGATGCGAGTGGTGCCAGTGGAGATGATGCTTATGTAATAACGCGCTTTCAATATGGCGATGTGAACATTGGCGATACATTTGGTAATGACAATATCATCAAATTTGATTGGGGTGTTCAATTCACCGCCATTGCTGAAACGGGTAACTTCCGTGGAGTAAATGATGTCACCCTCACGCTGTCAACCGGTGCCGATATTGTGATTGCTTTTCCGGGGGCGGGTAATTTCAAATTCCAACTGGGCAATGGCGCCACCACCGATTATGCAGGTTTCAAAACTGCGCTTGGTACCACAGGCAGCTTGGGCTCTTTGACCTTGCCAGCCCCTTTCACCGTGCCGACGCCGGGGGTGACGCCGCCACCGCCTGGGGGCAACACCGCGCCGACGGCAGCCAATATCTCCAAATCTTTAGGGGTCAATGAAAACGCGACATTTGCACAAAGCGATTTCAGCTTTACCGACAGCGATAGCGGCACAGATGGCACTTTCGCCAAAATCAAAATCACCGCATTGCCCAGCACAGGCGGGGTGTTGGAATATAATGATAGCGGCACATGGAAGACGCTGGCCATCACTGCCACGCAAAGCAGTACAGATTATGAGCTGGCCAATGGCGAGCTGGCGGTGGCGGATTTATCGAAATTGCGCCTTAACCCCGCTGACACGCATACGGGCACGGTCAGCTTTTCGTTCAAAGTGGTTGATGGTGGCGGGCTGGCCAGCACCGCGACCTATACCGCCACCGTGACCTATAACTATGTCGCGCCGAATACAGGCAATTTTTATTTCAACTATGAGGCCGATGACCCCAACACACCCAATAATGACGCCGGCTGGGTGCGCTATGATTCAAAAGGCACATCAAGCGCCAGTGATGACATTGTCGCGACCACGCAAAGCATAGCCGGCAATGATTTGGTGATATTAGATGGCGATATTCCGGCCAATCTGCCAGTGGTGGATTTCAGCGCGGGTGATGATATTTACAACATTACCTCTGGGCTTGGGGAAAACATCACCATTCAGGATATTTTTGCCAATGGCACAGGCTTTGATGTCATTCGTTTTGATGATGATGTCAGCTTCGTCAATGTGAGCGGGAGCAAGAAATATACAGAGCTTAGCCTGCCCGGCTCAACCGACACAGCGCAATTGAGTTTGCGGGTGAACACCGATGTTGATGTCACCGTTAAATTTCCGGAGGCGGATTTCCGCTTCCAGATTGGCGATGATGGCAGTTTGATGGATTATGACGCGTTTTTGGTTTATCTCGACGCGCTTTAACGCCTAAAACCGTCTCTGGTTGGGGGGGCAAAACGGTCTGGTTGCGTTAAATTTTACCAGATTTATCAGGCAGATATTGCCGGATAGATTTAATGTGTTTTTTTGTGTTTAAGGGCTTGCCAAATGTGTGGCGTTTTGTTTTAGTAAATGTTCAGGTGCGCAAAAAGCGCCCGTAAAAATAATAACTGAGCCTAATAAAAAGAAGAAGGAGAGCTCATCATGGCACGTGTCGTCACATATTATGCATCAACCCCATCTGGAAGCCCCGCTTGGTACACGCAAGCTGGCTGGTATTTGAAAATCGATCAGGGGACACCCTCTCTCTTAGGTAGTCAGAATTCACGCCTTGCCGGCAATGAGACCATTGTCTTTAATAGTGACACGCCCGCGCTTGGGGAATTTAGCGCGCTGGGTGGCACAGACACATATAAATTTGAGCTCGGTTTCGACCAAGACATCACCATAAATGACCAAAGTGCCGGCACGGGTGAGAAAAACCTCATTCAATTTGCAACAGGCTTTAAGGCCGCCAAAGTTGCCAAGATAACAGGCCCAGGTGGGACAGCCCGTCTTGAAATCACCATTTCAGACAGTGATGATACGGATTTATCCGATAATAAAACCATCACCGTTAAAGCGCTCTCCATTACTGAATTTCAGGTTGGTAACAACACATATACGGCTGACGCATTTGTTGCCACTTATCCGACAGGCTTTACCGCGGGTGCCATGAACACCCCGCCGGTCTTGGCTGACATCACGGCGATTGATATTGCTGACACTTCGGCTGATGACACGCCAGCCGCCAGCACCGGCACCTTCACCGCGACAGATGCTGATAGCGGTGACACGATTACCTTTTCCGTAACGGGTGCAACGGCTGAGGCCAACACCAAAGGCGGTGTGGATTATACGCACAAGCTGGCCGGCACTTATGGCACGCTTTATTATAATGATGGCAATGGCAAATATCGTTATGAGCCAAACGCCACTGCCATTAACGCGCTGGCCGCTTCGGCAAGCATGAAAGACGAGTTTACCGTCATGGCCAATGATGGCAGTCTTGATTCAATTTCCAAAAAGCTGGTGGTCAATGTCACCGGTGCCAATGATGCGCCCGGCGCGACATCAGCGAAATCTGGCACGGTCAATGAAGGCGCGACGCTGGCATTATCCAATGGCGAATTACTGACCGCCGATGTGGACGATGCGGCCAGCGGGCTGACCTATACGCTGCTGACTTTGCCGGCTAATGGCAAATTGCAAAAATGGACCGATGCCAATAATGATGGCACCAAAGACGCGTCCGAATGGGCTGATTTGGCTGCCAATGGCACTTTCACCCAAGCCGATGTGAATGGCGGCGCGGTGCGCTATGTCCATGATGGCTCAGAAACCACATCAGACAGTTTCACCTTCACGGTTGATGATGGCAATGAAGATAATTCTGCACCCACCACGCAGACATTTAGCCTCACCATTACGCCGGTCAATGACGCGCCAAGCATCGCGCATCAGGTACTGGCCTATAATGATGACGCAACCGAGATTATTCTCGATACCACGCATTTATTGGCAACAGACCCTGATGACACGCAAGACAATATCACCTTCACGCTTAAGTCACTTCCAGCTGCGGCGGCGGGTAAAATTCAAATCTTGGGTGATCATGATAATGACGCCAACACAGATGACACTTGGGCCGATGCGGCGATTGATGACACTTTCACAGGTGCAGATTTAGCGGCTGGCAAAATTAAATTTGTGGTCGGCAATACAGGCGGCGATACCAGCTTCACCTTCACCATTAAAGATGACAGTGCTGGCACAGAATCTGCCGCGCTGACCTTCACCATTGATGAGCGGGGCACACATACTGTTGGCACGCCAGACAATGACAACTCGATTGATTTAAGCTCTGAAACAGAGGGCAAAATCGTTGATGCGGGTGATGGTAAAGACACCATTATTGGCGGTCAGGGCAATGACCAAATCACTGGTGGTCTTGGCGATGACGATATTGATTTAGGCGCAGATGGCGGCTCTGATGAAGTTGTCTATGGTCTCGGCACCGGTACCAACTGGACGGCTACAGATGGCGGCGACACAGTTAAAAACTTTAAGCGTGGCCAAGATAAGCTCACGCTGAAAGTTGGTGCGAGCGAAACCACTTACACTGATTTGGAAAAATTCCTGCTCGGCGCCGATGGTGCGGACGACACGCCTTTAACAGCCGATGACCAGTTCATTGTGACACCAGACTGGGTGTCAGATGGCGGGTCTTTCTATGTGACGGGCATCACCTTTCATTTCCGCGAGGCGGGCACATATGGCAATAATAAAATCGCCAGCGGGCTGTTCCATATTGACTTTGCGGCGCGCATGACATGGGATGATTTTGTGACCACGATTGGCGGCGCGAGCAATTTTGATGGCGGGCGTGGCGCGATTAAAAAGCTGGTGGAAGTGGACCCGAACGATGCCACAAAAGTCACCAAAAACTATATTGCCGAGCTGCTTGGGCAGGATAGCATTGATTTCTCTAAAGCAGCCCCAACGCCCGACAACACGGCGCCGGCATTCTCGAGCGAGGACAAGGCGGGTACTTTGGACGAGCAGACAGCTTCGTCTGACACAGATACGGGCTTAAGCTTCACAGCTTCTGATGAGACGGCGACGCTGACAGCCTCTGACTTCACAGTTTATGAGAAGAGTGGCGGCAGCTATTCTGGTACGGCTTCAACACGGTTTAAGGTTGTGGCGGATACAGGCGCCAATAATTGGAAGATTGTGCTGATAAGCGGCCAGTCGATTGACCATGAGACGGCGTCTAGCATTGAGTTGCGGGTGACAGCAAGTGATGGCACCAATACTGCCGATTCAGATGATTACACGCTGACGGTTAACGATCTGAATGACAGCGATCCAAGCATTACCTCATCTGCGACAGGCACGGCCCTGCCGGAGAACACAGAAGTTGACACCAGCACCGCGGTTTACACAGCGGCCGGGACATCTGATGCGGGTGACAACATTGTGTGGAGCCTGAAGGCTGGCGTAGGCGATGTGGCGCTGTTTGATATTGACGATTCCACCGGTGAAGTGACCTTTGATGCGGCGACCACGCCAAATTATGAGGACAAGTCGAGCTACAGCTTCACCATTGTGGCGACGGTGATAGCTGATGGCAACACCCACACAGCCGAGCAGGCGGTGACCATTTCGGTGACCAATCTTGATGAGGCTGGGAGCATTGCGGCGATTTCGGGGACGACAACAGTTGGTCAAGATTTGACGGCAGGCACGGTGACCGACCCTGATGGCACGGTCTCTGGCCAGACCTATCAGTGGCAAAGCGCCAGCACCAGTGACGGCACCTATACCGACATTTCTGGTGCGACCTCTTCCACCTATACGCTGGCGGGCACTGATGTGGGCAAGTTCCTCAAAGTGGTGGTCACCTATACAGACCCGCAAGGCAGCGGCAAGACCGTCACCTCAGCAGCCACCTCGGCAGCCGTTGCGGCGGCCAACAACGCGCCGACAGTGGCCAATGCATTGATTGACCAAAGCGGCACGGCGGGCACGGCGGGCACTTATGCCTTTGCGGCCAACAGCTTTAATGATGCTGATGGCGACACGCTGACCTATACGGCGAGTGTGGCCAGCAGTGACACGGATAATGACGCGACGGGTGAGACCGCGCTGACAACCACCGCCAATAGCGATGGGCTGACATTTGATGCCTCAACCCGCACCATTGGCTGGGGAACCAGCACAAGTGCAGGCGATTATTATGTGCGTATCACCGCATCAGATGGCACCGCCTCGATAAGCGATATTGTCAAAATCACCATCGGCTCGTCTACGCCGAGTACCTTAATTACAGAGGATGATTATACATTGGCTGAGGGTACAAATACCACGGGCGATACCATCGATAAATCTGCTGCGACGGGTGCGCAATTGATTAAAGGTGGTCATAAGGCTGATACGATTACAGGTAGTAATCATGGTGATGTGATTGCTGGTGGTTTTGGTAGTGATACCATCAATTTAGGTACGGGTGATGATGTTGTTGTCTATCGCTTTGACCAAACAGGCAAGGCTGCCGACGGTGGGGATACTATCAATAATTTCAAGCTGGGGGCAGATAAGTTTTATTTTGTAAATGCGCGGGACACTGGAAGCAACAGCAGCGTGAACACAAAAACAGAGTGGTGGAACGATTTTTATGGCACCACCACCACGAAAACTAGCCCTGCGGATGCGAATGATGATTACTTTGTTGTTCAACTCAAGCTGGAAGGTGATAACTACAATGAGCTTACTGGTTTAACCATAACTTTCAATCAGGGGTCTTGGAAAGACCAAGGGGAGAACACGGGGGATCCGAGTAGTGCTGTTGTGAATATCAATTTCCATGAAGATAGTCATTTTAAAGTATTCAACGATGGTTTTACTGAATACACAGCTGCTGGTGCAAATTTATTCAATGGCATTAGCGCAGGTGATGCTTATACAGGCAGTTCTACCCTTTGGGATGATAACTCATTCCAGCTTTATGATGTCCGCTACACTTGGGACAAGATATTTGGTGACTCCTATTACGATGTAACAGATGAGACTGGTTTGGGTACCACAGTTGATATCGCCTAAGTAATAACCTAACCCCAACAAAGAACAATAAGAAGGATTTGAGAGATGGTTGATTTTACATATAGCATAATGCCTGCGACTGGTAAGGTAACGGAGGGCGGCAGTTTTACGGTGACGATTACGCCGCAGAGCGCGCTTTCTAGTGATGTGACGGTTCGTTGGGTGATTGTGCCGAAGGGTAAATTGCCAATCTCTGGTTCTGATTTTTCTACGCTGACGGGGACTTATGATTTTTCCAGCGGTGATGATGGTGATGATGGTCACACCTTCACCTTCACGCCGTCGGACGATAATATTTTGGAGCCGGGCAAGGATTTTGAGATCTTCTTCTATCAAGTTGTTGGGAATGATGATTATACAGGCTCTGAGACCGATGATGAGCTAATCGGCTCGAGCCAAGTGCATTTGGCTGATGATGAGACGGGGAGTTTTGGGAGTGTAAATATTGAGGGTGATGGTAACAAAAACATTCTCACTGCTGGTTTTTCAAGTGATGTTACTTTAGGTGGTCTTGGCGGCACTGATAGCTTTATCATTACGCGCTTTCAGTCTGGTGATGTCACGATTTCTGACACGACCAGCCTTATCAAATTTGATTATGGCGTGACGATTACCGATGTTTGGGAACGCAAGGCTGGGCCTGTGCGTGAGGTGCGCCTCACATTGGAGACTGGGGCGGTTGTCTCGGTTAGCTCGCCAGTGGGTGGGGGTATTAAGTTTCAACTGGGTGATGGTTCTGAACTAAGTTATGCGGCGTTCAAGACGGCGATTGGCGCCACGGGCAACGGCAACCCGCCTGGCAAAGCCCTGACTTTTAACAATGATTATTCTATCACAAAGGCAACCACAGCGCCAAATGTGACGGGCAATCCCAATGACCCTGCGGACTTTTCTTTAGAGACTGGGGGGAGTGAAGATGTCATTTCATTAGGCTCGGATTATGATTTAACTGTTGGTGGTTTGGGTGGCACGGATGTTTTTGTTATTACGCGTTTTCAATATGGTGATGCCACGATTTCTGATACGACCAGCCTTATCAAATTTGATTATGGCGTAACGATTACCGATGTTTGGGAACGCAAGGCTGGACCTGTGCGTGAGGTGCGCCTCACATTGGATACAGAAGCGGTTGTTTCGGTTAGCTCGCCAGCGGGTGTGGGTGTTAAGTTCCAGCTTGGTGATGGCGAGATTATGAGCTATGCAGCGTTCAAGGCCGCGATTGGGGCGACGGGCAACGGCAACCCGCCCGGCAGAGCCCTAACTTTTGGTGATGATTACACCATCGCCTTCCCATCGACCAATACCGCGCCAACGGTGACGGGGACGCCGTCTGTTGATGTGACAGAGGACACGCCGAAGACGGATTTTGCGGCGGCTGATTTTAACTTCGACGATGCCGATACGGGCGACACGCTGAAGGCGGTGAAGGTCACCGTTTTGCCGGGGGCTGGCACGCTTGAACTTGGCAGCGACGCCGACCATGACAGCTCCACGACCTATACGGCGGTGACGGTTGGCCAAAGCATCGCCGCGGCGGATATCGCCAAGCTGCGCTACACGCCGGCCGCCAATGCCACCGCCGCCACCAGCTTTAAGTTTAAGGTGGTCGATAATCACGACGCCGAATCCGCAGAGGCCACAATGGCCGTCTCAATCTCGGCGGTTGATGACCACCCCACCGCATGGACAGTGACCAGCGAAACCGGTGTGTCCAATGTCAGCGGCGATACTTATAGCATTGCTGATAATTTCACTTCAGGCGGTGATTTGTTCACCATCGCGCTTGTTGATGCTGATGGCGGCAGCACCATTTCACTTGATAGCCTTGGCACCACGGCCAACACATTTGATTTTGACGCCGCCACAGGGACGCTGTCATTGCTGTCCACCGCCACGCTGACCGTAGGCACGCCAATTACGGCGAAATTGATTTATTCAGGTGGCACGCAAGGCACGCCTTTAACCGCCAAAACCATCACCATCAATGTGACGGCAAGCAATGTCGCGCCGGTTCTGGCCGATATTACCGCTGCCAGCTATACGGACACGGCGGCGTCGGATGATTTTGACGACCATGAAGGCACTTTTTCTGCCACCGACACCAACAGCAGCGACACGATTACATATAAGGTGACCGGCCAGGCGGCAGACACCACCAAATCGCTTTCCACCGGCACCTCCACCCACAAGGTGGACGGCACTTACGGCACGCTTTACTTCAACGAAGACACCGGCCATTTCACCTATGAGCCAGATGATGCCGAGATAAACAAGCTTTCGGCTGACGCGACTGACACCTTCACCGTCATGGCCCATGATGGCACGGCGGACAGCACCTCCAAAACCTTCACGGTCAACATTACCGCCGCTGATGACACGCCAACGGCGATGAGTCTGTCTTCCGCGTCCAGCAGCGTGGCAGAAGACGCCGCCGCGCAAAAACTGGCGGATATCACCATCACTGATGTTGATGGCGGCACCAACACGGTCACTGTTTCGCCTGCCTCCATTTTTGAAATTAAAAACGGCTCAAACGGCAAAAAAGAGCTGTGGCTCAAAGCCAGCGCACTGGATTATGAAACAGCGACCACCCACACAGCGACTGTGACACTGGGCAGCCTGACGCAAAGCTTCGCGCTCACCGTCACAGATGTTAATGAGTCAGCGCCGGTGATTGCGACCACCGCGACATCGCAGGGCGGCACCGCGCCGACCTATGACGCGACCAGCAACACATTCTCGGTGTCTTATGCTGAGGGCGCGAAATCACGCGCTGTGATTGACCTGTCTGCCACAGATGCTGATGGCTCGCAGACGCCGAAATTCCGTCTCAAAACTGACACCACGCATGGCAAGGCGAACAGCCTGTTTGCGATTGACGAGGACACAGGTGTTGTGACTTTCAAAGCCGATGCGAATTTTGAAAGCCTTGGCAATCTGGTGACCACGGCAACAGGCGCGCCCGGCACGCAGACCATTGAGTTCAAGGCAGGAAATGATGGTGGGATTGTACCCGATTCAAGCTCAGAGACACATACCGCCACCTTTAGCTTCACCACCAAAAGCGGAGTGTCGCAGGATGTCGCTGTTGCCGTGCGTTTTGCCAGCAGTTCCTCTAACATTTTTTCCAACAGCATTGCGGTCACAGATTCGGATTCAGATGGCACCAAAGACACGGTGACCATCACCTTTGGCTATGCAAATGACGTCAGTCAAACCATCTTGCGTTCCCTGATTAGTGGGAGTACTGATGCCAGCGCCTTGCTGGACTCCACCAAAGCCACGCTGAGTTTTTCGGGACAAGGCGTTACCTCAGGTGCTAACGCTGTGCCGACGACCCTCACCAAAACCGCGACCCTGTCGCCCACGGCGGGGGAAAAATATTATGCGGTTTATGTGGAGGCCTATGATGCTGACACCAATGAGCGCACAGATGATGTGAAAATCAAAGTTGCCGTCACCAATGTGGACGAGGGCGATGCGGAGTTCACGACCTCTGGCACAATGAATGTGGGGCAGACTTTGAGCGTGTCCAAATCTGCCGATGACCCGGACGGCAATGGCACTTTCAGCTATCAGTGGCAGAAGAAAGAAGCCTCTGGCGATTGGGATACGGCGGTCGATGTGACCGATATTTCTGGCGCGACCACCGCAAGCTATGAACTGGTCTCTGGCGATAATGGCGACAATATCCGCGTCAAAATCACCTATACAGATGGCGGCGGCACGGCAGAGACTGTCTATAAAACTTTCGCCGGTGCGGTTACAGTCGCGAATAATGTCCCGACAGTGACAGGCTCAATTGCCAATGCGGTTAATGGCACGATTGGCCAGACGCTTTCTTTTGACTTGGTTGAAACCGGAAAATTTGTGACAGCCGATGCCGATAGCGGCGACACGCTGACTTATTCCATTGTCAAAGCGTCAGACAATAGCGCGGTGTCTTGGCTGTCTGTCGATTCCGGCGGTGTGCTGAGTTTCGCAACTGGCGGCAACGCGCCTGGTGCAACCAATGCTGGCACGCATAGCCTCAAGCTGGCGGTGACAGATGGAAAAGACACGGTCTATTCTTCTGCCTTCACGCTGAATTTGGGTAAAACGATAAGTGCCAAGCCTTATGATGGCACGGCTTATGATGATGTTTTTGAATTGTCAGATTCAAGTTTGGGTAGCGTTTCTGGCGGCACTGGTCATGATGTGCTGGACATGTCTGCCCTCACAAAAGGCTGGACTGTTAATCTGAAAAGTGGAGCTAGTGATTTTCCATCTACCATTCGAATAACCGGTGTCGTAACCGGTAATGCACTTTTTGGTGGTTACTTTGGTATTGGTTACAGCACTGCCTTCGATGTTGATACCAGAGGTCAGTATCTTTTTATCAACAGTCAAAACAAATTAGAAGTTGCCGACACCCTGCCGGACAATATTCTGCTCTCACTTGGTCAATTGAGTTCGACAACAGGTCTTCCTGTCTCGAATACTCTGACAAAGATTGTTGGGGGTTATATAGGCAATCAACTCTATACTGCTATCCTTCAGAGTGTCACCACCGCTCCTGGTAATAGTGCCTATCTAACCAATTCTGCCAGTGGCACATGGGAAGGTGATGCTGCTACTGTTTTGGGCATTGAAGATGTTATTGGTGGTGCGGGCGATGATGTGCTGACAGGTGACAGCAAGGCCAATAAGCTGGTTGGTAATGCGGGCAATGACACGCTCAAAGGCGACGGCGGCAATGATATGCTGGCTGGCGGCGCGGGTAATGATATGCTGGATGGCGGCGCCGGCAATGACCTGCTGCAAGGCGGCGCGGGCAATGACACGCTCAAAGGCGGTGCTGGCAATGATGTGCTGGAAGGCGACGCGGGTTCAGACACCGTGGATTTGTCTGATAAAACCGCTGGCATCACGCTCAATCTGGCAGACACCAGCAAATATGATGCTGATGGCACAGCCAATGCGACCGGTGCCTATGTGCGCGCACAAATCGGCTCAGGTGGCTCTGTGGAATATGATTACATCAAAGAGATTGAAAATATCATTGGCGGTTCTGGCAATGACACGCTGACAGGTGACAGCGGGGCAAATGTCATAGAAGGCGGTGGCGGCAAAGATACGCTGACCGGCGGTGCGGGCAATGACACGCTCAGCTTTGCATCGGCAACAGTTGGTTATGAGGTTGATTTGGGGCGTGGACAGACGATAAATTTATCGTCAGGGACGACCATTGCCGCAGATTTAACTGGTTTTACGATTTTCTCATCCAATCCGGGCAATTCAAATACGATTGGCACCAGTGACCAGCATATCTGGCTCTATCAAAAAACTGACAACAGCTATACGCTCGGTTTTGATGACAGCGGCACCGCGCCCAGCCTGACGGGCATTAAAGCCGGTACGAGCGGTATTTGGCTGGGTCAAATCAACAGCACGGGCACTGGGCTGGTAGCGGGTTTTGACGCTGGGTTGCAGCTTGGCACACCAAACCTTGGCACGCCGCTCACTTTGAAAGCTGGCACTTATTTCGCACCGGAAGACAGCATTTCCGGCTTTGAAAATGTTATCGGCGGTGCGGGTGATGATACCCTCATTCAGGCCGCAGGCAGCAATGTGTTTGATGGCGGCGCGGGGCGCGACACAATTTCTTATGAGGGGTCTTCATCCGTGGTGCAGGCTGATTTGAGCGCGGGCAATACAGAAAAATATCGCTTTGACGGCACAAATTGGGTTAAGGGCACCAGCACCAATGCCGGCACACATATTCGGGTTGAACATGGCGCGTCTGAATATGATTATATTGCCAATGTGGAAAATGTGATTGGTGGCAGTGGCGATGATGTGTTTGTCGCTGCTGCGGGTGCCAATCAGTTCATAGGGGGCGCGGGCAATGACACGGTTTCCTATGCCAATAGTGGCAGCGGGGTGACTGTCAGCCTGTCCGGCTGGGTGGATAATCTTGGGTTTGTGCGCCAGACGGATATTTATGACGACTTTGACTCGGATAATAACCCCCGCAATGGGGTTGACTCGCTTCTGCGTGACAGCTATTTGGGTAATTATGTTTTGGCACATGCGGAAACGGGCGTGGTGTCTCTGCATGCTAATAAATCTTCACATAACGGCCCCTATGTTGAACTAGGGAAAATCGCAAGTGCAAAATCTGGCACTCAATTTGTGCTGGACGCAGATAACGGTAATCCGTTCGGGGTGCTTACTATCGGGACGGCTGGGTTGGCCAGAAACAAACTAATTATCAGTTTGAAAGATGATGGGCAAAGTCGTTTGGGTGGCGGTGATGCAACAGGCGATGGGTTCAAGAGTATTGAAAACATAACTGGCTCTGCCCATAATGACACGCTCTGGGGCGATGCGAACGCCAATATTCTTGATGGCGGCGCGGGTGTGGACACGCTGACAGGTGGCACGGGGAATGATATTTTCGTGCTGACCATTGGGTCGACTGAAGCCAAAGATGCGGTCACGGATTTTGGTGTCGGTACCGATAAAATCCGCGTGGACACAAGCGCGGGCAATGAAACCACGCTGGATGCTTTGCGAACCGCGGCCAATCTGCGCTGGACAAATGACACCAATGAGGCCACCACTGGCTCTACCAATGACGCCAGCACAAATGACACCGTAATCTACAACACCAAAGGCACGGCCGACACATCTGACGATGTGATTATCATGGTGTTGGAAGATTACTCAACGGCTCTGACCATTGACAATTTTGAAATCATCTAACTTGATTTCTGACAAGTCAATCAGGAAGTGAAAACCTTGGTCAGAGGAGCCTGGGCGGCGGAATTAGTCTTCACGCGCCGTCCAGGCTTTTTCTTTCTGGCTTCCCTATAAAAAAGTTTGAGCCTTAACCTCTAAGCCATAACCTCTGAGCCATAACTCTAAGCCTTAAGATTTTTCCTTAAAATTTATCTTGAGAGGTATCAAGCCAGCCAATATGGCCGTCATCGCGCCGATGCACAATGTTAATCCCCTCATCAGGGCGCGCATCTGATTTTGGCGTGCGGAATATCAAAAAATCCGCATCGGCCAGCTCCATGCGCATCACCGCCTCGCTCACCGACAGGCGCGGAATATCAACCAGCTGCTCGGCAATCGTCACCGCCTGATACTCTTCGGGCAACTCCTCATCTTGGGGTTCGGCGGCCAGTGTGCGGGCCAGCATTTGCGCGGCGGCATTTCCTTGCTCAAAGTCCTGCTCAATTTCTTTAAGCGCGGTTTTGGCATGATGGTTCTTGAGCCGTCTTTTATAACGGCGCAATTGCTTTTCTACCTTTTGCAGCGCCTGCTCAAAACAGACATAAACATCGCCCTCATCGGCGCTGGCCTGCACGCGCAAGCCGCTATCCAAATGCACGGTGCAGTCGGTGCGGAAACTATGCCCCTGTTTGGAAAAAGTGATATGCACCTCCGCGCCGCGCTCAAAATATTTGCTGATGCCGGCCTCGACCTGCGTTTCTACATGGGCGCGCAGAGAGTCGCCCGTCTCAATATGTTTGCCGGTGATTTGTATTTGCATTTTAGGCTCCTTCTGGCGCGCAAAAGCGGGCGCCGGCAGGCCTACATCTTAAATTGGTCACCCAAATAAAGACGCCGCACATCATCATGCGCGATAATTTGGTCTGCCGTGCCTTCCATTAAAACCTGACCATCATGAATAATGACGGCGCGGTCAATAATGCCGAGTGTCTCGCGGACATTGTGATCCGTAATCAGCACGCCAATATTACGGTCTTTCAAAGTCGCGACCAAATCCCGAATATCGCCAACGGCAATCGGGTCAATCCCGGCAAAGGGTTCATCAAGTAAAATGTAAGAGGGGTTGGCGGCCAGGGCGCGCGCAATTTCAACGCGGCGGCGGTGATGATGTGATTGAAGGCGGCGCGGGCGCAGACAAAATTGACGGCGGCGCGGGCAATGACACGGTCTCTTATGCCACAGCTGGCAGCGGTGTGCGGGTGAATCTGGGCGCACCAGTGGATAGTGGCGCGAGCAGCGGCTATGCCTGGCAGCGTTCTTATGATTATTCACCTGATGGTGGTGGTGTTACGCAAACCTTTAACGTATCTGATCATGCGGGTAAATATATTGTCGGCACGGTCAATGGCGGGCAATATAATGTGGGCCTTGAAGCCAGCGCACCAAGTGATGCCAATAAGGTCCTGCTGGGGCGTATCAATGATACCGGCACGGATATTATCAGATATAATGGCGGTGGTTCTTCAGACACTGATTATGCACACCCTGTCTGGATTGCTAGCGGCACGGTCTCTGTTATATCAGGGGGTCAATACCCCTTTATTACATCGGGCAGTGGTGATGCGCAGGGCGATGGGCTTAAAAATATTGAGAACATCACCGGCTCGGCGCATGATGATTGGCTGATTGGTAATGGTTTTGCCAATGTGCTGAAAGGCGGCGCGGGCAGTGATGTGCTGCATGGCGGGCTTGCGACCACGCTCACCAGTCAGGTTTTGGCGGGGAATGCGAATAAATATGTGCTGTTTAACAAAAAAACCGGCGCGTTTAGCCTGTCCGCCACCAATAGCAGAGGTGCCAATCAAATTGTGCTGGGGCAGATAAATGCAACGAGCACGGCGATTATCGGCGCTTTGGCGGGCGTGACATTTAATGCTGGCGCGGCCAAAGTAACTTATGTTTATCAAGGTGATGGTGATGTGGCGGATTATTCTGACAAATCCGTCAATCTTGACATTGACCTGTCTGCCGCCAATTGGATTTGGGGTGATCACGATGGCACCTATAATACTTTGGCCTATCAATGGTACAAAGCCGGCAGCGGCGGGCAATATAATGGCTTTGGCTCGGCACAATTCACAAAAGTTTGGATTGATACAGATGATGATGGGGTAAAAGATGCAACAGATGAGTATGATTATATCTCTCATATTAACGGCCTGACTGGTGGCTCGGGCAATGACACGCTCACCGGCAACAGCGCGGCCAATATCCTGTCTGGCGGTGCCGGCAATGATGTGCTGGACGGTAAAGGCGGCAATGACACGCTTTTGGGCGGGGCTGGCAATGACACGCTCAAAGGCGGTGCCGGCAATGATGTGCTGGAAGGCGGCACTGGCACAGATGTGGCAGATTTCTCCGACAAAACCGCCAGCGTCACGCTCAATTTGGGCGATACCAACAAATATGATGCTGATGGCACAGCCAATGCGACCGGTGCCTATGTGCGTGCGCAAATCGGCTCAGGTGGGTCGGTTGAATATGATTACATCAAAGAGATTGAAAGCATTAAAGGCGGCTCCGGCAATGACACGCTGACCGGCGATAGCGGCGCCAATGTGCTAACCGGCGGCGGCGGTAAAGACACGCTCACCGGCGGTGCCGGCAATGACACATTTGATGTGTCTGACACAGCTTCTTCAGGTGCTAATGCCGATGTGGTGAAAGATTTCACCAGCGGCGACAAGCTGACCATTGACAGCACTGCCACCCATGTCTGGTATCAGGCATCTGGTAGCGATACGCTGATTTTGGGTGCCAATGCGGATAATTCTGATGCCGATGGTGGCAAAGTCTATGCCGTGCTGGAGGGTTATAGCGGCGCCATTGTGGCTGGTGATTTCACCAATAGCGGCCTGACAGTGGCGCAAAAGGCAGGCAATAGCGCACCGACCATTTCCGGCAGTATTGGTACGCTGACGGGCCGCGTAAAAGGGGACTATACCGCAAACTCATACATAGGTAATTTGTTCACCAATCTGACCATTTCCGATGATGGTGGCACAAGCAATCTGACCTATAGCATTTTGGACCGCGACAATAGTGATGCGGTGGTAAGCTGGTTGACTGTTTCAAACACGGGGGGTTTGACCGCGACAGGCGGCAGCAATGCGACAGACACAGGGGTCAGAAACCTCACCCTGCGGGCAGAAGACGCGGCTGGCGAGACGGCGGATACGGATTTCACGCTTAATCTGGCGGCACATTATTATAACACGGGTTCATCTGGGGCAACATCAACAGGTACCGCCTATGATGATATATTTCAAACAAACGCTCTTCTGATTGGCGGTGGTAGCCAGTCAGGAACCAATGTGCATACATATGATGGCGGCGCGGGGAGCGACACGCTCGTACTGGAAATAGGTAATGCTGCTGTGCCTTTGACTATCACCCTGAACGGGTCAACTGAAGTCACTTTTTCTTGGGACTGGGTTGTCTCTCAACAGTTCAAGGCTGGTCAGACATTTAAAATCAAGAATATTGAGAATATTATTGCAACAAATACTAATATCGTTCTGGATGTCACCGGTGATGCGCAAGATAATTTTTTCTCTGTTGTAGCATATGATAAAGACGATATCATGGATGGTGCGGGCGGTAATGACATATTGGATAGTGGAGGTGGTAATGACAGGCTGACGGGCGGCACGGGGAATGATATTTTCGTTCTTCATAACACTGTGGCTACCGACAATGTGGACGAGGTGACAGATTTTGGTGTCGGTACTGATAAAATCCGTGTGGACACGACAAACGGCAATGAAACGACTTTGAACGCGCTTTTGACATCAGCAGATTTACATATATCAAAAGCGCATCATGCTGATCCTTCATCAACCAATGATACGGGTGTAATGGACACGCTTATCTGGAACAAAAAAGGTTACGAAAACAGACCAGATGTCTATACGCTCGTTATGGTGTTGGAAGATTACACAACGGATCTGACCATTGACAATTTTGAAATCATCTAACTTGATTTCTGACAAGTCAATCAGGAAGTGAAAACCTTGGTCAGAGGAGCCTGGGCGGCGGAATTAGTCTTCACGCGCCGTCCAGGCTTTTTCTTTCTGGCTTCCCTATAAAAAGTTTTGAGACTTAAATTTAAGACTTAAAATTTATCTTGAGAGGTATCAAGCCAGCCAATATGGCCGTCATCGCGCCGATGCACAATGTTAATCCCCTCATCAGGGCGCGCATCTGATTTTGGCGTGCGGAATATCAAAAAATCCGCATCGGCCAGCTCCATGCGCATCACCGCCTCGCTCACCGACAGGCGCGGAATATCAATCAGCTGTTCGGCAATCGTCACCGCCTGATACTCTTCGGGCAGTTCTTCATCTTGGGGTTCGGCGGCCAGCGTGCGGGCCAGCATTTGCGCGGCGGCATTTCCTTGCTCAAAGTCCTGCTCAATTTCTTTAAGCGCGGTTTTGGCATGATGGTTCTTGAGCCGTCTTTTATAACGGCGCAATTGCTTTTCTACCTTTTGCAGCGCCTGCTCAAAACAGACATAAACATCGCCCTCATCGGCGCTGGCCTGCACGCGCAAGCCGCTATCCAAATGCACGGTGCAGTCGGTGCGGAAACTATGCCCCTGTTTGGAAAAAGTGATATGCACTTCCGCGCCGCGCTCAAAATATTTGCTGATGCCGGCCTCGACCTGCGTTTCTACATGGGCGCGCAGAGCGTCGCCCGTCTCAATATGTTTGCCGGTGATTTGTATTTGCATTTTAGGCTCCTTCTGGCGCGCAAAAGCGGGCGCCGGCAGGCCTACATCTTAAATTGGTCACCCAAATAAAGACGCCGCACATCATCATGCGCGATAATTTGGTCTGCCGTGCCTTCCATTAAAACCTGACCATCATGAATAATGACGGCGCGGTCAATAATGCCGAGTGTCTCGCGGACATTGTGATCCGTAATCAGCACGCCAATATTACGGTCTTTCAAAGTCGCGACCAAATCCCGAATATCGCCAACGGCAATCGGGTCAATCCCGGCAAAGGGTTCATCAAGTAAAATGTAAGAGGGGTTGGCGGCCAGGGCGCGCGCAATTTCAACGCGGCGGCGCTCGCCCCCAGACAGCGCAATGCCCCGCGTGCGCCGCAAATGCGAGATGGAAAAATCAGCCAGCAGGGCTTCGAGCTGCTTGTCGCGCTCAATCGGATTGCGCTCAACGGCCTCCAGCACGGCGCGGATATTATCCTCCACACTCAGGCCGCGAAAAATCGAGGCCTCTTGCGGCAAATAGCCAATGCCTTGGCGCGCGCGGCGATACATGGGCAGGGCGGTGATGTCCTCGCCATTCAGCTTAATCGTGCCGTAATCCGCGCCAATCAGGCCGGTAATCATGTAAAAACAGGTGGTTTTGCCCGCGCCATTGGGGCCCAGCAGGCCGAGCGCTTCGCCGCGTTGCAGCTTGAGCGAGACATTGCGCACAACCGGCCGCTTGGCATAGCTTTTGCCGATATTCAGCACCTCCAGCCCGTCTGTGCTGGTGGCTAAACGCGGTCCTTTTTGATTGTCTGAAGCATTGTCTTGACTTGTCATTATGATTTCAGTTTAGCGCATTCTGCCAGTTTTGACAAATAGGCTTGATTCATTGGTGGGATTTATGAGTGGGCTTATTGGCCGGGGGTGAAAATCCCACGCACGCGCTGGCGGGTGTCAGCCTCCGTGCCGCCGGTCAGGGTCGCTTTGCCCGTAACTGTGTCCACCCGCAAAGATGTGCCGCGCAAAATATTACCGCCATCAATCAGCGTCACTTCGCTGCCCTGCGCACCACCCATAAAAATCTCGCCGCTATCGACATGATGCTCGGCCCAGTCACTGCGCGCTATGGTGCCATCGCTGTCGCGCAGCTCGACTTGTTGTTCAGCGCGCATGGTTTGCAGTTCTTTTTGGTCATTAAATGTGAGCGCAAGTCGCGTGCTGCGCAGCGTCATTGGTCCTTGCACAGTTTCGACACTGCCTTGATAAATCGCCAGCAGGGTTTTTTGGTTGAGCGATAAATCCTGCGCGCGGGTGATGATGGGCGCGCTTGGGTCAGTTTGGAAACCGGCTTGTGGTGTGTCGGGTGATGGGCTGCCTTGTGTTTTATCCTGCGCGTTATTTTGAGGGGGGATATGGGTGGTGGTCGCGCCGTTGAAAAAATAAAGCGTTTCTTCAGGCGCATTGGCACGCATGCCGCCCGCCGCAATCCGGCTATCCCCTTGCGCGGCTTCAACCTTAGATTGCGTGGTCGCAATCTCAGTGCGGAAATCAATATTCATGGTCGGGCTGGTCAGCTCAAATCCGCGCCAGTCAGTCAGCCGCACACCGCCGGTCAAATAAAGCTGGTCATTATGGCGTTGCAGCACCCCATTTGGTGCGGTCATGCGGCGGGTTTCAGTGTTATCCGCGCCAAGCAAAACCCCCTTAACTGTTTGTAAATATACAATATTTTGATTGTTCGGGTCAGGGCGTGCTAGCTCTGCCACAACCTCATAAGGGGTGCCGGCACTGTTGCGCCCGCGCAATTCTGGCTCACGCATGAGCGGGCCTTTGCGCGTGAGTTCAATTTTTTGATAATCAAATGGCAGGTCTGCAATGTCAATTTCCTGCTTGCCTAAAAGCAAGATTGCCAGCAAAAGCGCCAGCGCAACGAGCGGTAGAATAAATTTCAGCCGCCTTACCCGTCGCGAATAATTTTGCTGCTCGGTCATTAGCGGCGCGTATCCTTAATGTGAAAAAATATCAAGATGTTCCCAGCCGGCAAGATCCATCGCCGCGCGCACCAGCACAAAATCAAAACAGGCTTCGGCCATATCTTTGCGCCCTTCGCGAACAAGCATATCTTCAAGCGCGTCTTTGAGCTGGTGCAGATATAAAACATCAGAGGCTGCATAATTGAGCTGTGCCTCGCTCAGCTCCTCCGCGCCCCAATCTGAGCTTTGCTGCTGCTTTGACAGGTCAATGCCCGCCAGCTCGCGGCATAAATCTTTCAGCCCGTGCCGGTCTGTGTAGGTTCGCGCCAGTTTTGATGCGATTTTAGTGCACCATAAAGGCGCTGTATGCACCCGCAAATAATGCGCAATCACCGCCACATCGAAGCGTGCATAATGAAAAATTTTCAAAATGGAGCGGTCACCCAATAGCTTTTTCAAATTGGGAGCGTCATAGCTATTGCGGTCGAGTTGCACAATATGGGCCGTGCCATCGCCCGCTGAAATTTGCACCAAACAAAGCTTGTCGCGATTGGGTTTTAATCCCAATGTCTCTGTGTCAATCGCTACCGACCCTTCAAATGTTAGCCCGTCAGGCAAATCGCCTTTATGAAATGTAATGCTCATCGTGTTTTTTGCTTCCCTTATCAGCTTGTAAGGGGCACTTTAACAGCCTTTCAAACGCAGGTCATTAGGAAATCATCAAAAGCTGATTGGCTATTTTATTGGCCATTTTATTGGCCATTAAGTTTGACATTTCCCAATCCAAATTGTTCAATTTGTTTGAACAATAAATAGGGGGGTAGGGCGAGACGCATGTCCCAGTCTGATGTGATAGATATTACCGATTTGGCCAATCCGGTTTTAAACGAGGCCAGCAAAGCAGCGCTGGCCGCAACAGCCGATGTGCCGGTTGATTTTGACCCGCAAAGCATTTTAGACGAAGCCAGTCAGGATTTGTCGCTTGATGATTTCGGGGCGATGGATTTTATGCCGCGCTTGCAGCTGCTATGCGATGAATGGGGGCAAAATCCAGATATCAGCAATTTGGGCCGGCTCGGTTTGCGCGCCAAATTATTATTATTCGCGCGCTCGCGCCTGTTGATACAAAACCTTCTGACCCGTCACCCCGAAATTCATGATGTGCAAATTACCGCACCGATTATCGTGGCCGGGCTGCCGCGTTCTGGCACAACGCATTTGCTCAACCTCATGGCGGCGGATAGTCGATTGCGCGCGCTGCCGCTTTGGGAGTCCTATGAGCCTGTGCCGCTCCCCCATGAAGCCGATACTAAAAATGGGCGCGACCCGCGCTGGGAAAGATGCCAGCAGCAATGGGAAATGACCCAACAATTGACACCGCTTTTGGCGGCAATGCACCCGATGAACCCAGACCATATACATGAGGAATTGGAGCTGATGGGCCCTAATTTTGGCTCTTATAATTTTGAGTGGCTCGCACATTCGCCGCGCTGGCGTGATGATTATTATCAAACTGACCAAACCAGCCAATATGACTATATGAAAACTGTGTTGAAAATTTTGACCTGGCAAGATGGTGACCATGATGGGTCAAAAACCAGATGGGTGTTAAAATGCCCGCAACATTTGGAGCAATTGCCAATCTTGCTGAAAACTTTTCCCGATGCGACATTTCCAATAACCCATCGTGATCCGGTGGAAGTTATTCAATCGGCTTTGACCATGATTGCCTATGGCCGGCGTGTGACCTGCAACCATATCAATCTTGAGGAGCTGGTTGATTACTGGCCTGACCGCATTCATCATTTGCTAGAGGCCTGTGTGCGTGACCGGCATGTTTTGCCTGATGCGCAATCGATTGATGTTTTGTTTCATGAATTTATGGCCGATGACATTGCGATGGTGCAGCGTATTTATGAAAAAGCTGGTTTAGAGTTTACGCAACAGGCGCGTGATGAGCTTAATCATTTTATGGCGCATCATCAGCGCGGCAAATATGGGCGCGTGGTGTATCATTTAGAGCGAGATTTCGGCTTATCCCCAGAGGCCTTGCGCGCACGCTTTGATTTCTATTTCAACGCTTTTGCTGTCGCGCCCCCAAAATAACCGATAAAGAGCAGTATTATGAGAAAACCGATTTATAAATCCCGCCCTGTTGAACCCAATCCAGCGAAGTTTGGCGGCGAAAGACTCAATGATTTCATTATCTTATCAGAGGCGTTTTCTAATTCTTATTTGATTGAAACACCAGCGGGTAATATTCAGCTCAATACAGGCATGGGGCTTGAGGCGCCAGTGATTGACGCCAATTTCAAAAAATTTTCAGACCAAAACACGCAGCATATTATTTTGACCCAAGGCCATGTGGACCATGTGGGTGGGGTGGCTTATTTTCGCCGGCAATATCCTGAAGTTCAGGTCATTGCGCATCAAGAAAGTCAGGAACATCAAAATTATGAACAGCGCATCACAGAGTTTCGCAATCGCCGCTCGGCTTTTGCCTTTGAACAAAAATTTGCGGATATTTTTCAGTATTACCAAGAAAACGGCTATACGGATTTTGAGCCGCAAGACCAGCCCACGCCAGATATCTTGGTGGGAGATAAACATCAATTCACGCTGGGCGGGTTAGAGGTCGAGGTGATTGCGCTGGCAGGGGCTGAAACCAATGACTCGCTCATTGTTTGGTTGCCGCAGCATAAAATTTGTTTCACTGGCAATTTATTTGGCTGTCCGTTTGGTCATTTTCCCAATCTGTTTACCATTCGCGGTGACCGCTATCGTGACCCGTTGGTTGTTGCCAATGCCGTTAAAACTGTGCAAGAGCTTGAGCCCGAAACCATTATGTATGGTCACCACGCCCCGATTTATGGCAAAGCCCTGATAGCTGAAGAGCTTGGCGCGCTGCATGGCGCGATTATGTATGTGCATGATGCGGTGGTGGCAGGCATGAATGCGGGCAAGCAGGTGCATGAATTGCAAGCCGAAATTCACCTGCCGCCCGAATTCGAAGTTGGGCAGGGCTATGGTCAGGTATCATGGGGTGTGCGCGCCATTTGGGAATATTATGTTGGGTGGTTTTACCATCGCTCCACCACCGAGCTTTATCATGTGCCGCAGCAAGCCATTCATGCTGATTTGGTGGAAATGGCGGGCGGTGTCGATGCGGTGCTGGCCAAAGCGCAAGAAAAAGCTGCACAGGGCGCGCGCGAAGCCGCAATTCATTTTCTTGATTTGTTAGCTTCTGCCGGTATAGAAAGCCCGCAGGCGCGCCAGCTTTATGTGGACATACATGAAAGCCTGTTGGCAGAAGCCGATAATTTTTGGCTGGAAAACTGGTTGTCTTACCAAATTAGGCAAAACAGCAAATAATCTATGTGCAAAGATAATTGTGTTTATTTTGCTTAATTGTGCTAATTAATTCTTGTTGTGTGTCGTAATTGTTTCTTTTGGCACAGCTATGCAGGTGTTTATGAAAATGCCTGTTAAAAATACCTTACGTTAACAAAAGACACCAACAAATGGAAAGACTATGATTACTGGAACCGTGAAGTGGTTTAATGCCACAAAAGGATATGGATTTATTGCCGTTGAAGGCGAAAATGATGTGTTTGTGCACATTTCTGCAGTCGAGGCAAGCGGCCTTGAGCTGAAGGAAGATATGAAAGTGGAATTTGAGAAACAAGAAGGCAAAAATGGTAAATTTTCTGCCGTTAATCTTGTTGCCGCTGGCGACTAAGCCGCGGGCTGACACAAAGCCCAGACATCGAAAAGAGCTTGAGGCACGCCTCAGGCTCTTTTTTTATAGAGGTTTTTTATTGAAGCATGAGGCAAGGCGTGTGAAGGTGGTTGGGTCGTATGTTGCATTAAAGTGGTGAGTTTCGATGAAAAAAATAATTTTATTATTACCTCTTATTTTTTTACTAGAGGCATGTGCTCCCGATGTTCCCAAATGTAGTGATGTGGAAACAGTAGAGCTGGTGAAAGAAATCGCATTTGATACGCTGGAAAGCAATCCATTATTAAATTTATTTGGGACGGTTTCTAAAAATAATTTTTCATTTGACGTGAGATATATCAGAACAACTAATAAAGACCCAAATACAGGCGCGTTTGAATGCGCCGCAGATATGGCGGTTTATTCAAATTCTGAATTATTAAATGAGTTTCCCATCACCTATACAGTGGAATTAACCGATGATGGTGAGAGTTTTTATGTCAGTGTTTACGGCTTATAAAGTATGGTGCCCAGGAGAAGACTCGAACTTCCACGTCCATAAGGACACTAGCACCTGAAGCTAGCGCGTCTACCAATTCCGCCACCTGGGCTTTCATAGAAAGTTCGTTTTGCTTAAAGCCGAAAACGATGATTGTCAACATGACTTATTATTTGGCGTTGATGCTCGCGCGCGGCAAAATGTTTTCAGCCCGTAAGTAGCAAGTTTAATCTCGACAAGTGCCATCGCATCGCCTAATTAAAGAGCAGATAAGTGGAGGTTTTGCCTATGTCGGTTTTGGGTCAGCAAGCACAAAAAATTGTCACTGTTTTCGGCGGTTCTGGTTTTATTGGCCGCCATTTGGTGCGGGCTTTGGCGCGCGAGGGCTGGCGTGTTCGCGTCGCTGTGCGCCGTCCCAATAGCGCTTTATTTCTCAAAACAGCCGGCGATCCGGGGCAGGTTACCTTGGTGCAGGCCAATATTGCCAAGCCCGACCAAATTGCCAATGCCGTGGCAGGCGCTGATGCGGTGGTTAATTTGGTTGGTATTTTGCATGAAACCGGCAAGCAAAAATTTTCTTCGGTGCAGGCGCAAGGCGCGATTGACCTTGCTCAGGCCGCCGCGCAGGCAAAAGTGTCGCATTTTATTCAGCTCTCAGCTATTGGTGCGGACGCGCAAAGTGACTCGCTTTATGCGCGCTCTAAAGCCGAGGCGGAAACAGGCGTTTTAGCGGCTTTCAAAAAGGCGGTGATTTTGCGCCCCTCACTGGTGATTGGGCCCGAAGATGGTTTTTTCAATCGCTTTGCAAAAATGGCAACACTGGCCCCTGCCTTGCCGCTTTTTGGCGGCGGTCTGGTGCAGTATCAACCGGTTTATGTGCTTGATGTGGTCGCTGCGGTTTTGGCAGGGCTGTCCAATTCAAAAATGCAGGGCAAAACATATGAACTTGGCGGCCCGCAGCAATATAGCTTCAAAGAGCTGATGGAGCTGATGCTGGCGCATACGCAACAAAACCGAATTTTACTGCCATTGCCATTTTTTGTGGCGCAAATTATGAGCCAGTTTACGCGCTTTTTACCCAATCCGCCGCTGACGCCAGATCAAGTGGTGTTGTTGAAAACGGATAATATTGTTTCGCCTGAATGTGAGAAGAAAAAACGCACTTTGGCGGGTATCGGCATTACCCCAACACCGATTGAAGGCGTGATAGACAGCTATTTATCCCGTTTTCGCGGGGCATAGCCGGGTTTTAAGGGCGTTTTAGGCATATTTTAGGCAATCAGCCATAAGACAAGCCCACCAAGCGCGATGCGATACAGCACAAAAGGCAGTAAGCTAAACCGTGCGGTCATTTTCATAAAAAGATGAATGCTGAAAAGCGCAAATATGGCCGCCAGCCCTGCGCCTAAGAGCATGGATTGAAGACCCGCATGATTTTGTGACGCCACGATATCAATCAGCCCAAGCAGGGTAAAGCTGCCAATCACTGGCATCGACAGCAGCATTGAAAACCGCGCGGCCTGTGCGCGCTCAAGCCCCAAAATCCGACCCGCTGTAATGGTCACGCCAGCACGAGACGCGCCCGGTATCAATGCTAAGACCTGCGCCAGCCCAATCAGCACGGCTTTTGGCAGGCGCAGATTTTCAATCTTATGGGATTGGTGACAAAACCGGTCAGCTACATAAAGCGGCAGCGCAAATAGAATGGAGGCGATGGCAATAATTTTGGGGTTGCGTAACGCATCAACCCAACCGGTGATGACCAAAACCCCTGCAACCATTAAAACCGGCAGGCTGGCAAGCGCCAATTGAAAGGCCAAATGCCGATTGGCACTGTCGCGGCCTTGCGTTATATCCAATAGGCCATGCATCAGGCTGGCCACATCTTCTCGAAAATAAACCAGCACCGCCAGCAAAGTGCCGGCATGTAAGGCGACATCAAAACCAACCCCTTGATCTGGTAAGTTGGTTAATAGGTGCAATAGGTTTAAATGCCCAGACGAGCTGACAGGCAAAAACTCTGTGATACCTTGTATAATCGCCAAGGCGAGGATGTGAGTAAATGTCACGCGACACCTTTCTTTTGCTGATGTTTTAAGTTTACGGCAGATTTGAAATAATGCAAAAGGTTGCTTGCAGGTCTTTAACCGGAGATGTAATTTAGAGCCTATGGTCAGTTTATTTCATCATTCTTTATGCCCTTTTTCGCGCAAAATCAGGCTCATTATTGCCGAGAAAAAATTCTCGGTAAATTATATTGAGGAGCGCCCATGGGAGCGCCGATTGGACTTTCTCATGCTCAACCCATCGGGCGAAGTGCCAGTTTTGGAGGGTGAAACTGGCACGATTTCGGGCCATTATGCGATTGCTGAATGGCTCGAAGAAAAAGGTGGCGCGGTGGCGCTCATGCCCAAAAGCAGTCTTGAGCGGGCTGAAATGCGGCGCGTCATGTCATGGTTTGATGAAAAATTTCATCGCGAAGTCGGGCAATTGGTGAGCTATGAAAAAATTGACCGCCGCTTTATGAGCAAAGAAGATGGTGGCGGAACGCCTGATATGTCTTTGGTGCGTATTGGCCTGAGCAATCTGAAAATTCATTTATCCTATATCGCTCATTTGCTGGAGCAGCGCGACTGGCTGGCGGGCAATCAAATTTCAATGGCTGACTTAACAGCTGCCGCCCATTTATCTTGTCTGGATTATACAGGCGATATTCATTGGTCTGACTGGCGGCCTGTGCGTGATTGGTATGCGGGGATTAAGTCGCGACCAAGTTTCAGGCCCTTACTCTCCGATACAGTGCCGGGCATTCGGCCTGCAAAGCACTATACCAATTTAGATTTTTAGCGGGTGCGTTGTGGCCGATGCAACCTCAATAAATATCAAACAGGCTTTACAAAATGAGGCCGCAAAGCTTGGTTTTGATAGTGTGCGTTTTGTGCGGCCAGATGCGATCCCCCAAGCGGGCGCGCGGCTCAAAGAATTTCTCGCGCAAGGCTATCATGGTGAGATGGCATGGCTGGAAACCCATGCTGAGCGGCGTCAATCGCCCTTGCATTTATGGTCAGAGGTCAAAAGCATTATTATTCTGGGTATGAATTATGCGCCGCAAGATGACCCGCGCGATGACCCATTGCAAAAATCTCAGGCTGTGCATCAGGGAAATATTTCGATTTATGCCAATGGTGATGATTATCATGATGTGATTAAAAAGCGGCTCAAGCAATTAGGGCGCTGGTTAATATCTGAACAAGCGGGGGAAGAAATCAAAGTCTTTGTAGATACAGCACCCGTGATGGAAAAGCCTTTGGCGCAGGCAGCTGGCATGGGTTGGCAGGGCAAACATACAAATCTTGTGTCACGCGAATTTGGTTCATGGCTTTTTATTGGCAGTATTTTTACAACCTTAAACCTCGCGCCAGACCAGCCAGAGACTGACCATTGCGGTTCGTGTTCTGCCTGTTTGGATATTTGCCCAACAGATGCTTTCCCCGCGCCATATCAATTAGATGCGCGCAAATGTATTTCTTATTTGACCATTGAAGCCAAACAACAGGTCCCGCGGGTTTATCGCCAGCAAATGGGCAATCGGATTTATGGCTGTGATGATTGCTTGGCTGTTTGCCCATGGAATAAATATGCCCGCAGCGCGCAGGAGACGAAATTGCAATTGCGGGATAATCTGCGCCAACCCGCTTTGTCTGATTTGGTGCAGCTTGATGATGCGGCGTTTCGAGTCTTATTTTCAAAATCCCCTGTAAAGCGTATTGGCCGAGACCGATTTGTGCGCAATGTCCTCATCGCTATCGGCAATGCCGCTGGCCGTGCAAGTGAAAATGCACATATTGATTATCTGCCGCTTATTAAAGACCGGCTTGATGATGCGTCACCGCTTGTGCGGGGCATGGCCGTTTGGGCCTTATCGCACTATGTTGAAAGTCACGCATTAGAAAAATTAGCACGGGCGCAGCTGGTACATGAAACTGACCCAGATGTCCGGTCTGAATGGGAACATTGTCTTGATGCATAAACATTTATTTTGTTTTGGTTACAGCTATTCTGCGCAAGCATTGGTGGCGCATATCAAAAAGCAAGATGCTGGCTTAGATGCTCGTCGGCAGACCAATTGGCAGGTCAGCGCGACCTATCGCACGCCAGAAAAAAAGGCGATGCTGGAGGCTGATGGCGTGCGTGCAATATATATGCCCGACGGGGCTGACTTAGACGCGCAAGCCTTAGAGGGCGTGACGCATATTTTATTATCCGCGCCCCCAGATGCACAAGGCATGGATCCGGTGCTGGCGCCAGCGCATCAGGCGTTCGTGCAAAATGCGACAGATTTTGAGTGGGTTGGTTATTTATCTACCACAGGCGTTTATGGCGACCATGACGGGGCATGGATAGATGAGGACACCCCCTATGGTCTGGTGGGTGCGCGTGGCTTGCGCCGTCGCCAAGCCGAGGCAGCATGGGCTGAGACGGTCTTGCCAATGCATTATTTTCGGCTGGCGGGTATTTATGGGCCAGGCCGAAATATGCTGGAGAGTTTGAAGGCTGGCAAAGCGCGGCGTATCCATAAGCCAGGTCAGGTTTTTTCACGCATTCATGTGGCCGATATTGCGCAAATTTTATGGGCGTCCATGAACCAGCCAAATCCTGGACGCGCTTATAGCGTGTGTGATGATGAGCCCGCGCCACCGCAAGATGTGGTTGCCTATGCAGCCAGATTATTAGGGGTTGAGCCGCCACCCATGATAGATTTTGATCAGGCGGATTTAAGCCCTATGGCCAGAAGTTTTTATGGTGAAAATAAGCGCATTCATAATAATCGCATCAAGCAAGAGCTTGGCGTCCAATTATATTACCCAACTTATCGGGACGGGTTGGACGCGCTTTTTAAGGAAATATCTGACGCGCTTTAATGCATGTTTTATTGATAAAGCCCGTCAAGAGTTGTGCATAAAAGCGCCAGATTATCCGGATTGGACAGTCTATGGTCACCCGCTTTGACAAAATGCAGATCAACATCTTGGCTGGTGAGTTGGGCGGCAAGCTCTAGCGATAAATCATATGGCACGGCTGTATCTTGCTGGCCGTGCAATATCCGCACAGGGCCATCATAGTTGATTTTTTCTGATAACATGAGATGCGCGCGCCCGTCCTCAATCAGCGCTTTGGTGATGGGATAGCCCTGCTCATCATAATCAGATGGGGTGTAAACCAAGCCTTCTTCGAGCAATTGCGCGCGCATATTCGTGTCAAATTCATTCCACATTAGGCGCTCGGTCATATCAATGCCGGGCGCGATTAACACCAGACTTTTGATGCGGTCACGCAAATCAAGACCCATCATGACAGATAGCCAGCCGCCAAAACTTGAGCCGACTAAAATTAACGGGCCCTGCGTTAGCGTTGATAAAACATGTGCCACTTCTGCGCGCCAATGGCTGATGGTGCCTTTCAAAAAATCACCGCTTGAGGCACCATGCCCAAAATAATCAAATCTTAAATATGACAGATTATTTTGTGCCGCATAGTGTGCCAAAGCTTCGGCTTTGCTCCCCGTCATATCAGACCGGAATCCCCCTAAAAAAACCAATCCGGCTTTATCTGCCGTACCGGTTTGTTGCATATAGGCGATTTCTTCTCCAAGATGCGATAAATAGGATATCTTTTCTGGCATTTTGTCTTTCACCCTCGTATAGATTAGGCATGAATCGTTCACATATTATAGCTGAAACCAATTTGCGGGTTCTACAAATAATTCCAAATCTTGATGGCGGCGGCGCAGAAGCCGCGACGCTGGAAATCACCCGCGCGCTGAAAAGCAAAGGTCATGCTGCCTTTATTGTCAGCGAGGGGGGGCGGCTTGAGGCAGAGATTAACCAAGCTGGTGGCGAGATATTTCATTTGCCAGTGGCGTCTAAAAATCCGCTGACGATTTGGCGCAATATTAGGCGGTTGAAAAAACTATGCCGCGCCATGAATGTGAATCTCATTCATGCGCGCTCGCGGGCGCCTGCTTGGTCGGCCTATTTTGCCGCGCGCCAATTGGGCATTGCGTTTATGACAACCTATCACAGCAAAGTGCATCAAAAGCCTAAAGCCAAAGTGTTTTACAATGCCATTATGACCCGCGGTGCCGCCGTGATTGCCAATTCGCATTATACAGCGACACAAATTGCGCACATTCATAAAACCCCGATGGAGAAAATACATATTGTGCCGCGTGGTTGCGATGCAGAATATTTTAACCCCGAAAATATATCGCAAGCGGAGCGGGCGGCACTGCGCGCGCAATGGCAAGCTGATGAGGACTGCTTTGTTTTTATCTGTCCGGCGCGTTTGACAGCGTGGAAAGGGCAGGATTTGCTGATTGATGCTTTTGGCGATTTAATGGCGGCGCACCCGCGCACCAAAGCAAAATTGGTTTTAGTGGGTGATGCGCAAGGGCGCACAGCCTATCAAAAGCTGCTGGAAAACCGCATCACAGAAAAAGGTTTGACCAATCGGGTTATTTTTACCGGTCATGTGACCAATATGCCACAGGTCTATGCGGCAGCGGATATCACGGTTCTCCCTTCGCGACAGCCCGAGCCATTTGGGCGCACTGCCATAGAAGCACAAGCGGCGGGCTGCCCTGTGATTGCTTCTGATGCGGGTGGGTTTTGTGAAACTGTATTAACTGAGGCCGATGGCGCGGCGCATGGCTGGCGGGTGCCAGCCAATCGGGTCGATGCCTTATACCATGCGCTGGAAATGGCTTTGCAAACGCCCAAATCAGAACGGCTTGAAAAAGGGCGTAAGGCGCGTCAATTCATTGCGGAAACTTTCACGCTAGACAATATGTGCGCGCAAACAATCAATATATATCAATCAGTTATGAAAAATCATGACGCAAACTAAACCAAGCCGTGCGGTACGAGAACCCGGCGGGATTTGGTTGATTGCGCTGGGCATAGAAGCTGAAAAACTTGACCCCATGATTGCTGCCCTTCATGCGCAAAATCCCGCAGAAAGTGTGACTGTTTTGGTGGCGCAAAATCACCAAAACCACGCCCGCCGTGCTGACGAGGTTTGGGTTTTTGACCGATTGGGGTTTATCGGGTTTTTGGCGATGATACGCCGTGCCTCTTGGCGCCATTTTCAGGCTGTCTATCATCATGTCGCTGAGGACGGGCAAAAACCGGCTGGCTGGCTACAATGGTGCATCTGGCCACGCCCAAAATGGTATTTTATGACTTTTGAGCAAATCACAAGACTTGACTTACGCGATAGGTAGAATAAACATCTTTGCGTTGGTTTAACTTCTAAGGAGACAGACAAATAGCACGCCGACCATTACCAGCACAGCCGTCCCGCGAGGGACCGCGCGTGAACCGCATGATTTCGTCAGAAACCGTCATGCTCATTGATGCCGATGGAGAAAAAAAGGGAGTTGTTCCTATCAGCGAAGCAATCGATATGGCTGCCGCTGTTGGCTTGGACCTTGTTGAAGTCTCGCCGAATGCACAACCACCTGTTTGTAAAATTCTGGATTATGGCAAACTCAAATACCAAAACCAGAAAAAGGCCAGTGAAGCTCGCAAAAAACAAAAAACAGTTGATGTGAAAGAAATCAAGCTGCGCCCAAATATTGATACGCATGACTATGATGTCAAAATGCGCAGTGTCGAAAAATTTATAAACGCAGGTGATAAAGTTAAAGTGACCATGCGGTTTCGTGGGCGTGAAATGGCACATCAGCAAATCGGCTTAGAGTTGCTGCATAAAGTCAGAGACCAGTTTGAAGAAACCACAAAAGTTGAAGCCCTTCCAAAGCTTGAGGGGCGGCAAATGATTATGGTGCTTGCACCAAAATAAGCCTTAATTTGGCTTGCAAAACACGATTATTGGCGTATAAAGCAGAGCTTGTACGGGGTCATCTGGCGAAAGGGCTGCCATGTTGACCCGAAATGCAACCTTCCCGATTGATATCCCCGATTGATATCATCTAACGGGATTATTTATAGGAGAGCAAAATGCCCAAAATGAAAACCAAAAGCGGAGCTAAAAAACGCTTCAAAATGACCGCTTCCGGCAAGGTAAAATTTAATAATGCCGGCAAACGTCATGGCATGATCAAACGAACCAATAAACAAATTCGCAATTTGCGTGGCGGGGACATTTTGTCTGACGCTGATGCACGCACTGTGAAAAAGTTTTTACCCTACGGTTAAGGAGATACAGCCATGTCACGTGTAAAACGCGGAGTTACCTCACACGCACGCCATAAAAAAGTTCTTTCTAAAGCCAAGGGCTATTATGGGCGTCGCAAAAACACCATTAAAGTTGCCAAGCAGGCTGTCACCAAAGCAGGGCAATATGCCTATCGTGACCGCCGCGCCCGCAAGCGCAATTTCCGCGCTTTGTGGATTCAACGCATCAATGCAGCATCAAGAAGTCATGGCTTGACCTATGGTCGCCTGATTGACGGCTTGACCAAGTCAGGCGTAGAAGTGGACCGCAAGGTTCTGGCCGATTTGGCTGTTCATGAGCCTGTTGCTTTTGAGGCTTTGGTGGAACAGGCGCGTTCGGCCCTGTCATAAGGTCTGCAATGACAGATCTCACCGCCCTTGAAAATAAAATTATGGCAGAGATAGACTCTGCTGAGGATACGCGCAGCTTGGAAGAGGTGCGCGTATCTGCTTTGGGCAAAAAAGGGGCGGTGACAGCCGTTTTGAAAACATTAGGCGGCTTGTCCGATGAAGAGCGTAAAGAAATCGGCCCGCAAATTAACGGGCTGAAAAATCGCGTCACGCAAAGTTTGGAAGATAAAAAAGCCACATTGGAGCTGGCCGCTTTGAATGCGCAATTGGCCAGTGAAACTGTCGATGTGTCTTTGCCAAGCAATCGCCAGCCGCATGAGACAGGGCGCATACACCCTGTGTCACAGGTCATGGACGAGATTGTGGCGATTTTTGCCGATATGGGTTTTGCCGTGGCTGAGGGGCCTGATGTTGAAACCGATTTTTATAATTTCTCGGCGTTGAATATTCCCGAAAGCCATCCGGCGCGGCAAATGCATGACACATTTTATTTTGAGCCTGATGAAGACGGTAATCGGTTGTTATTGCGCACCCATACCTCGCCGGTTCAAATTCGGACGATGGAAGCGGGCGCGCCGCCATTTCGTTTTATCGCGCCGGGCCGAACTTATCGCTGTGACAGCGACCAAACACATACCCCGATGTTCCATCAGGTTGAGGGGCTTGTGGTTGATAAGGACACACATTTAGGGCATCTCAAATGGGTGCTGGAAGAATTTCTGGCCGCTTTCTTTGAGGTCGATGGCGTGACATTACGCTTGCGCCCAAGCTATTTTCCTTTCACTGAGCCAAGCATGGAAGTTGATGTGCAATGTGCGCGCACAAATGGCGAATTGCGCATTGGTGAGGGTTCGGATTGGATGGAAATTCTTGGTTGCGGCATGGTGCATCCAAATGTGTTGAAAAATGCGGGGCTTGATCCTGATGTTTATCAGGGCTTTGCCTTTGGCATGGGGATTGACCGTCTGGCCATGTTGAAATATGGCATGCCAGATTTGCGCGCCTTCTTTGACGCGGATTTGCGCTGGCTAAAACATTATGGTTTTTCTGCGCTCAATGTGCCAACACTGGCGCGCGGCGTTTCTTCAGATGAGGGGGCGTAAATGAAATTCACCCTTTCATGGCTGCAAGACCATCTCGACACACAAGCTAGCCTTACAGAAATTTGTGACAAACTCAATATGATTGGGCTGGAAGTGGAAGAGGTCAGCGACCCTGCCGCAGCATTAGCTGGCTTTGAGGTGGCAGAAATAATTGAAACCCGCCCACACCCCGATGCCGATAAATTGCAAATTTGCACCGTGCAAACAGCCTCTGCAACACAAGAGCTGGTCTGTGGCGCGCCTAACGCCCGTGCGGGTTTGCGGGGTATTTTAGCCAATGAAGGTGCCACCATACCCGCCAATGGCATGGTCTTGAAAAAAGCAAAAATTCGCGGTGTGGAAAGCTGTGGCATGATGTGCTCTGCCGCCGAGTTGAATTTGTCTGATGACCATGAAGGTATTATTGAGTTAACCGAAGATTTGGCACTTGGCACGCCAGCAGCCGAAGCTTTGGGGCAAACTGACCCAATGATTGAAATTGCGATTACTCCTAATCGACCCGATTGTTTAGGGGTGCGCGGCATTGCGCGTGACCTGTCAGCGGCTGGGCTGGGGCAACTCAAAGATGATGTTTTGCAGCCCATTGCTGAAAATTTTGAGGCGCCCATTGCCATCGATGTGACAACACCGTCTTGCGCGGCTTTTGCGGGCCGTGTGGTGCGCGGGGTGCAAAATAAACCAAGTCCAGACTGGCTTGCTGCGCGGCTCAAAGCTATTGGGCTTAACCCGATTAACGCGCTGGTCGATATTACAAATTATATTTCTTATGACCGTGGGCGGCCTTTGCATGTCTATGATTTGGATAAGCTTCAGGGCAATATCACCGTGCGCAATGCGCAAAAAGGTGAGTCCTTTATTGCGCTTGATGAAGAAAAATATGACTGCGGCGAAAATGATTGCGTCATTGCGGACGAAGCTCAAGTGCTGGCCTTTGGCGGTATTATGGGCGGGATAGCGAGTGGCTCTTCATTGGAAACCACTTCTGTTTTGATTGAAAGCGCTTGGTTTGAACCGGTGGCCATTGCCAATACGGGGCGGGCGCATAATTTGGAAAGTGATGCGCGCTATCGTTTTGAGCGCGGAGTTGACCCGCAATCGGTGATGACGGGCCTTGATTTGGCAACCCAAATGATACTAGAGATTTGCGGCGGTGACGCGGGCAAGCCTGCATTGGGTGGCGCAATATCTGACGGCACCAAAACCATTGAATTTAATCCAGACCGCGTGCGCCAGCTCACAGGTATTGTGTTAGCCGAAGATGAGATTACCGCAATTTTAACGCGGCTGGGGTTTGTTTGCGAAGCGGCAGGTGATGTGATGCACGTGACCGCGCCAAGCTGGCGGCCAGATATTGATGGTCAAGCCGATTTGGTTGAAGAAGTCACGCGGATTTATGGCATGGATAATGTGCCATCTGTGCCGCTGCCGCGTCCACATGCCGTCGCGCGCCCGATTTTAACACCTTTGCAAAAGCGTGTGGCATTGTCGCGGCGCGTGTTGGCCGCACGCGGTATGGTTGAGGTGGTGACATGGTCATTTATTCCCCAACAACATGCCGAGCGATTTGGCGGCACGCCAGGCCAAAAGCTTGCCAATCCGATTTCGAGCGAATTATCCCATATGCGCCCAAGCCTTATGCCAGGTCTTTTAATGGCGGTTGGTCGTAATCAGGATCGCGGCTTTAGCGATATGGCTATTTTTGAGGTCGGCCAAGAATTTACCGGTGCCGCGCCAACAGAGCAACGATTTGCCGCGACAGGCTTGCGGCAGGGGTATATTGCGCCGCGCCACTGGTCTGGCAAACAAGCGCAGATTGATGTGTTTGATGCCAAAGCTGATGCAGAAGCCGTGCTGGCAGCCTATGGCATTGCGGCTGATAGTTTGCGGGTTGAGGCGCGCGCGCCAGATTGGTATCACCCTGGGCGGTCAGGTGTTTTGTTCAGAGACCCGCGCACGCCTTTGGCTTATTTTGGGGAAATCCACCCAGCCATTTTGAAGTCATTTGATGTGAAAGGCCCCTTGGTCGGTTTTGAGGTTTTTCCAGAAAATATTCCGCTGCCCAAAGCTAAGCCGACAAAAGCGAAACCTGCTTTGAATCTATCGAATTTGCAGGCTGTGCGCCGGGATTTTGCCTTTGAAGTTGACAGCGCGGTGCGTGCAGCAGATATGTTAAAAGCTGCGCAGGGGGCGGATAAAAAATTGATTAGCGCTGTGCGTTTATTTGATGCTTTTGAAGGCGGCCAGATGGAAGCAGGGCGTAAATCATTGGCCATTGAGGTGACTTTGCAACCCAAAGAGACAACTTTGACCGATGAAGAAATCGATGGCGTGTCTGATAAAATTATTCAAGCGGTTGAAAAAGCCACAGGCGGAAAATTGCGCGCTTAGTCAGCATAAATAGGCACGATTTGCCGCATGTTGTGCTATGAAACGCTTATTGGCGGAACGCCCTAGCAATGCTATATCAGCATTATGAATGATCTTTCAAAAATTCGAAATTTTTCAATTATTGCCCATATTGACCACGGCAAATCAACTTTGGCGGACCGCCTCATTCAATTGACAGGTGGTTTGTCAGAGCGCGAAATGCAAGAGCAAGTGCTCGACAATATGGATATTGAACGCGAGCGCGGCATCACCATTAAAGCGCAAACAGTGCGCCTTGACTATCAAGCCAAAGATGGGGAGACCTATCAGCTTAATTTGATAGACACGCCGGGTCATGTGGATTTTGCTTATGAGGTCAACCGTTCGCTGGCAGCTTGTGAAGGCTCGCTTTTGGTGGTGGACGCCTCGCAAGGTGTGGAGGCGCAAACGCTGGCCAATGTGTATCAGGCGATTGATGTGAACCATGAAATTGTGCCGGTCTTAAATAAGGTTGATTTGCCCGCGGCAGATTGTGCGCGTGTACGCGGCCAGATTGAAGATGTGATTGGGCTTGACGCTAGCGAGGCTGTCGAAATTTCTGCCAAAACCGGCATTGGAATTGAGTCTGTTTTGGAGGCCATTGTCACGCAATTGCCGCCACCTGATGGCCATCGTGACCAGCCGCTCAAAGCCATGCTGGTGGATAGCTGGTATGATGCTTATTTGGGGGTTGTGGTGCTGGTCCGCGTGATTGATGGCGAAATGAAAAAGGGCCAAAAGATTCGTATGATGTCCTCTGGCGCAACCTATACGCTGGATCAGGTAGGGGTTTTTAGACCCAAGCGCGAAAATGTGCCGGCTTTAGGGCCGGGTGAAATTGGGTTTTTCACCGCCGCCATTAAAGAAGTGGCGGACACCCGTGTCGGCGATACAGTGACCGATGAGCGCAAACCATGTGAAACCGCGCTGACCGGTTTTAAGCCCTCGCAGCCTGTGGTGTTCTGCGGCCTGTTTCCGGTTGATAGCAGCCAGTTTGAAGATTTGCGCGATGCGATGGCAAAATTGCGCCTTAATGATGCCAGTTTTGAATATGAAATGGAAACCTCTGCCGCATTGGGCTTTGGATTTCGGTGTGGCTTTTTAGGGTTGTTGCATTTGGAAATTATTCGCGAGCGGATTGAGCGTGAGTTTGATATTGACCTTATTACCACCGCGCCGAGTGTGGTTTATCATTTGCATATGACAGATGGCGAAATGATTGAAATGCACAATCCGGCTGATATGCCTGATGTGGTGAAAATTGACCATATTGAAGAACCTTGGATTAAAGCGTCTATTCTGGTGCCAGATGACTATATGGGCGCGGTGCTGAAATTATGCGAAGACCGGCGCGGGCGGCAAATCAATATGAGTTATGCTGGTTCACGCGCTATGTTGGAATATGCGCTGCCGCTGAATGAGGTGGTGTTTGATTTTTATGACCGTCTGAAATCTGCGACCAAAGGCTATGCGAGTTTTGATTACAGCCTCACCGGTTATGAAACTGGCGATTTGGTAAAAATGGCGATTTTGGTCAATGCTGAACCGGTTGACGCGCTGTCCACAATTGTGCATCGCGAGCGGGCTGAAATGCGGGGGCGGGCCATGTGCGAACGCCTGAAAGACTTGATACCGCGTCATTTATTCAAAATTCCGGTGCAGGCGGCCTTAGGCGGTAAAATTATTGCCCGCGAGACCATCGCGGCTTTGCGCAAAGATGTGACGGCAAAATGTTATGGCGGCGACGCGACCCGAAAGCGTAAATTGCTAGATAAGCAAAAAGAGGGGAAAAAGAAGATGCGCCAATTCGGCAAGGTCGATATTCCCCAAGATGCGTTTATCGCAGCGTTGAAAATGGATGATTAAGCCGCTATAAGAGTGCAATCATTGGACAGGTGGCCGACGCTATAAGGGCTTGGTGAGGTAAACGAACCTTAGCCCGCCTTGTGATAAGGCAGCGTGGTGTTGGTGCCAAAAGATGGACAGGTGGCCGACGCTATAAGGGCTTGGTGAGGTAAGCGAACCTTAGCCCGCCTTGTGATAAGGCAGCATGGTGTTGGTGCCAAAAGATGGACAGGTGGCCGACGCTATAAGGGCTTGGTGAGGTAAGCGAACCTTAGCCCGCCTTGTGATAGGGCAGCGTGGTGTTGGTGCCAAAAGATGGACAGGTGGCCGACGCTATAAGGGCTTGGTGAGGTAAGCGAACCTTAGCCCGCCTTGTGATAAGGCAGCGTGGTGTTGGTGCCAAAAGATGGACAGGTGGCCGAGTGGCTGAAGGCGCACGCTTGGAAAGCGTGTAGGCGTTAACGCGTCTCGAGGGTTCGAATCCCTCTCTGTCCGCCATCTTCTTTTATGAGTGCCTTACAATTATCACAATTTCGGCAAAGTCAGGTCGCATTATAAATCACCTTGTGCGGCCATGTCGCGTTTGTATTTTTTGCGCTCATGCTCCAGCAGATATTTCTTCCGCAGCCGCAAGCTTTGCGGGGTGACTTCCAATAATTCATCATATTCCACATAGGCCATCATTTCTTCTAAAGACATGCGGCGCGGCGGGGTCAGCACCACCGCATCATCTGAGCCAGAGGCGCGAATATTGGTCAGTTTTTTGCCCTTTAACACATTGATTTCGAGATCATTATCGCGGCTATGTTCCCCCACAATCATGCCCTGATAAACCGGCATTTGCGGGTCAATAAACATCACCCCGCGATCTTGCAAATTAAAAATCGCATAAGCCACCGCCGTGCCGGTTTCTGAGGCTATCAGCGCACCATTGCGGCGGCCCGGAATATCGCCCTTATAATCGGCATAGCTGTGAAATAATCTGTTCAACACACCTGTGCCACGCGTGTCCGTGAGAAATTTACTTTGATAACCAATCAGGCCGCGGGAGGGCGCATGAAACACCAAGCGGGTTTTGCCCGCACCGGCTGTGCGCATATCCATCATCACCGCTTTGCGCCGGTTCATGCTGTCTACAACCGTCGAGCTATATTCTTCGTCCACATCAATAATCACTTCTTCAATTGGCTCTTTTTTGACACCATTTTCGGTTTTAATCAGCACCCGCGGGCGTGACACGGTGAGCTCAAAGCCCTCGCGGCGCATGGTTTCAATCAAAACCCCAAGCTGCAATTCGCCGCGCCCGCCAATTTCAAACGCATCTTTATTATCGCCTTCTGTGAAGGTGATGGCGACATTGGTTTCGGCCTCTGCTAAAAGTCGCTCGCGAATGACGGTTGAGGTTACTTTTTTGCCCTCTTTGCCCGCAAAAGGCGAGTCGTTCACTGTGATGGTGACCGACATTGTAGGCGGGTCAATGGGGGTCGAGGCCAATGGCTCAGTCACTTCTGGCGCGCAAATCGTGTCGGCAACCGAAGCTTTGGTCAGCCCCGCAATGCAAATTAAATCCCCAGCTTGCACCGCATCGACAGGCACGCGTTGTGTGCCCTCAAAGCGAAGCAATTTGGTCAGCCGACCTGTTTCCACCACTTGGCCATCTAAATTCAACGCACGCACGGTTTCGTTCACCCGCGCTGTGCCTTGCGTGACACGCCCCGTCAGGCACCGCCCTAAATAGGGGTCGCTATCCAGCAAGGTTGTGAGCATGGCAAAAGGTTTTTGTGGGTCAACTTGTGGTTCCGGCACATGAGACTTCACCAGCTCAAGCAGGGGCAACAGGTTTTCGCGTGGGTCTTCAAGCTCTTGCGTGCACCAGCCATCACGCCCTGACGCATAGAGTATCGGAAAATCGAGCTGCGCGTCATTCGCATCAAGCGAAACAAATAAATCAAATACTTCATCAACAACTTCATCGGGGCGGCCATCGGGGCGGTCCACTTTATTGATAATCACTATCGGGCGCAGGCCTTGTGCCAGTGCTTTGCCCAATACGAATTTGGTTTGCGGCATCGGCCCTTCAGCGGCATCAGTGAGCAAGATAACGCCATCAGCCATGCCCAGCACACGCTCCACCTCGCCGCCAAAATCAGCATGGCCTGGCGTGTCGATAATATTGATGCGCGTGTCGCCATATTGCACCGATGTCGGCTTGGCCAAAATGGTGATGCCACGCTCTTTTTCAAGGTCACCACTATCCATGAGCCGCTCATCGACCTGCTGGTTATCCCGAAACAGGCCTGTTTGCTTCATAATGCTGTCAATCAGCGTGGTTTTGCCATGATCCACATGGGCAATAATCGCAATATTGCGGAGCGACTGGCTCATTTTCTTATCCTTCATATAATATATGCGCTGTCCTACCCTTGTTTTGGCTTTGGGGAAAGCCTTTTTATTTGCAAATTAAGGCAGGTTTCCTATTATTGGCTTCTATAAAGAAAAAAAGGATGGGGTTTATGAAAAAGTTTTTTTTATATGGCGCGCTTGCGCTGGTCGCGGTGATTGTCGCGGGTTTGATTTATTATAATCCAAGCCCTTCAACAGATTATGCCTTTAATGATGCCACCACGACTGATTTAAGCCGTCTGGTGAAAGAGCGCCCTGCCGATGCGGCACCTCCAAATGTTATTATTTTACTGGCCGATGATTTGGGCTGGGCCGATGTTGGCTATCGTGGTTCAGACATTCAAACCCCGAACTTAAACCGGCTGGTGAAAGAGGGTATGCGGCTGGAGCGTTTTTATGTGACGCCATTTTGCACCCCAACGCGTGCGGCGCTGATGACAGGGCGTGACCCCATTAAGCTAGGCGTGGCGCATTCTGTTTTAATGGCTTGGGATAATGGCGGCGTCGCGCCAGAAGAGCATTTCATGCCTGAAAGTTTTAAGGCGGCGGGCTATCAAACAGCCATGGTGGGTAAATGGCATCTAGGCCATACGCTGGAACAACACACCCCCAATGCACGCGGGTTCGACCATTTTTATGGGCATTTCAACACAGATGTTGATTATTTTTCTCATAGTTTCGCCAAAGGGCATGATTTTCAAGAAAATGGTGAAACTGTAACCCATGCGGGGGAATATGCTACCGATGTGCATGGCGACCAGGCCGCGCATTATATCACAGAACTGCGCGACCCGAATAAGCCGTTTTTCCTTTATGTGCCGTTTCTGGCACCACATTCTCCGATGCAGGCCAAAGAAGAAGATATTGCGAAATATCCTCAGCGCATTGATATCCCCTCTCGGGAACAGCGCACTTATGCGGCAATGGTGGATAGTATGGACCAGGCCATTGGTCAGATTTTAGACGCTTTGGACGCGCAGGGCCTGCGAGAAAACACTATGGTTTTGTTTTTCTCTGACAATGGTGGCTTTTATAATTTCGGGGCTGATAATAAGCCCCTGCGCGGGCAAAAACTCACACCTTTTGAGGGCGGCGTGCGGGTCAATGCGCTGTTGCGCTGGCCAGAGGTAATCCCGCCTGAAACTGTCAATGATAAGGTGATTTCGGTTTTGGATATGCTGCCGACACTCACAAAAGCGGCGGGTATTGAGGCGCAAAATGAAAAGCCAATTGATGGTCTTGACCGCTGGGATGCTGTTTTAGGCAAGGGCGAGAAAGATCGTGGCGAGCCGCTTTTCTTCACATCAAACCTCACCCTTCACAATTTCTTCCAGTATGGGGTGCTTGATGGGCCTTGGAAACTCTATCAAAAAGTTGACCACCAACGCCGCGTAACAGAGGTGGAAACCATGTTGTTTAATGTTTGGGAAGACCCAAATGAAACGCAAGATATTTCGGCGCAATATCCAGAGCAGGTGCAGCGCTTGCAGGCGATGCTTGATGAGCGCCTTGCGCAACACCCTGCTGGCGGTACTTATGTGCGGATTTCGCCACATCCTGGCTGGCGCGCGCCGCTTGATTACGCCAAATCTGTAGTGCCTGCCGACACGGTTCAGGCCGATCCGCATAAAGGGTTTGGCCCGTTAAAGTCGAAAGTATTGCAACAGCTTTATGGCGAGCGGGGGCGGATTATTTACGAATAATCCACCTTACTTTTAATGCTGGCTGGGTTGCATTGCGCTAGCTGGCATCTGGGTCCACAGCGGCAAAATCGGCGGGTAGATTGTGAAAATAGGAAAGCGCCTCATGGCGTTTTGATATCCGCCAGCCCTGTGCGGTGCGCACCAATTCGTCAACATACCAAAGCCCGACAAAAAATGTCACCGGTTCCGCGTCGCGTTTGGGGTTCATTGGGTTAAAGCAAATGCTTTTGGCGGTTGCGGTGTCGCCTGTGATGTTGAGCTTGGTTGTGGCAATCATATGCTGTGAGTTCTCAAACTGCTCTAGCGCGCGCGGTAGGTAATTTTTAATTTCTGCCAAATTCCCTTTAGCGCCGCCTGTTTCGGTATAATCAATTTCCGCATCTGGAATGAAAATATCATCAAGCGCGTCAAAGTTTTTCTCATCAATGGCGTAGCAATAATCGGTCAGTAAATCCTGAATTTCCAACCGGTCTGATATGTCTTGTAAACTGAGCACCTCAACCTCCCTGTTTGTGTGATAGATATACAACAGTATTATAAGTTAATTATATATGCATATTAGCTTGAATTGACACAAACAGAAAATTTCAACATTTTAGGATATCACTTCACTTCAGGAGGAAAAAAAGTGGGATTTGATAAGATTAAAACAACCCTTAAAACACATTCGGGGGTTTTTGCCCTTTCGGCAGCAATTGTGATGACGCCATTTGCAGCTCAGGCACAGCTTGATGAAATTATTGTGACCGCCCAAAAGCGCGAGCAGAATCTGCAAGATGTACCGGTCGCGGTTACTGCAATTTCAAGTGACTATATTGAGTCACGCAACATCACCTCTATTGAGAGTTTGTCCTCTCTGGCGCCAAACCTGAAAATTGAGCGCGCTCCAAATAACACAACGGCAGCGCAAATCTCTATTCGGGGTGGGGTTACCATTAACCCAGCGATTTCTTGGGAGCCAACCACAGGTATTTATCTGAACGGTGTTTATATTGGTAAAACGCAAGGGTCGGTTTTTGATGTTGCTGAGATTGAGCGCATTGAAGTCCTGCGTGGTCCACAAGGCTCACTTTATGGCCGTAACACTCTGGCGGGTGCAGTGAACATCATCACAGCACAACCATCTGATGAATCCGGCGTCAAAGCTGAAATTGGGGTTGGCAATTATAATCTGCGCACCGCACGCTTAACGGTTGATACGGGGCAGGTGGGTAAATTCCGCGTAAAAGCTTCTGGCATGATTAAAGAGCGTGATGGTCTGGTAGATACAACTGCCGGCAGCAGCACAAATGAGTTTGAGAACATTGACCGTAAAAGCTTCCTGTTGGCGGTTAATTATGAAGCCAGCGATGATTTGACAGTCGATTACACTTATGACTATAGCGATGTCGATCAAAAGCCAGCTTTCTCACAATTGGTAAAAACACTTGATGGCGGTATTTTTGACCCTGCCTCACCATTTTATGCGCAAATTCCATTGCGTAACTTCCAAAGCAGTGACCGCTTATCCGTCGGTTCATCTGATGGCAGTATTGGTGGCCGTGTTTTCGAAATCAGCGAAGTCACAGGGCATGGTTTGACATTCACTTATGATATGGGTGACATGACATTCAAATCCATTACAGGCTATCGCGAAATGACATGGGCAGACTCGCTTGACCTTGATGGCTCACCGCTTTTCCTAGCTCATACGCAGCGTTTCTCAGATTATGAGTCCTTGTCTCAAGAGTTCCAGCTTGTTGGTTCTAATGACCGCCTAAATTATGTTGTCGGCGCTTATTATTTCGAAGATGATGCCTATACAAATAACCCGCAGCAATTTTTCTTTGGCGCGAGTAATTATGACTCACAATATGGTGTCGAAACAGAAGCCATGGCGGTTTATGGTCAGCTTGATTATGCTGTGACCGACCAAGTGACGGTGACAGCCGGTCTTCGCTACACAGAAGAGGATAAGAGCGTTGAGCGTCTTTTCCGTATTTTGGCAGACAGCCAGTTACCAGCAGGCACACCATTGCCATTGACGGTAATCCCGGCAACCACCAAAGCAACCGAGACATTTGACGATATGTCACCAACCTTGTCTGTTGACTACAAGGCGTCTGAAGATATCACGCTTTATGCGAAATATTCGAAAGGCTTTAAGTCTGGTGGTTTCAATGGTGAAGCAGGTTCAATTGCTGAAACAACACGCCCTTATCAGGCAGAAGAAGTAGCGTCGATTGAATTGGGCGCGAAAATGCAATTGCTTGATAATCGCCTTCAGTTGAACACAGCGATTTTCTCTAACGAGCATGAAGATATGCAGCTTTCTATCTTTACCGCGCAGGGTGCGGCACAGTCAGATGTGCGGAATGCGGGTAAAGCGCAAATTCAAGGTTTTGAATTGGAAGCCGCTTATGCCATGTCCGAGCGTGTGACAGGTCGTTTGAACTATGGGTATCTGGACACAGAATATGACGAATTCATCGAATTCGGTCAGCAGGTTGCCGATAACCGTGCCTTCCCGCACGCGCCACGCCACACTTTGTCAGCTGGCATTGATGCCACTTTGATGGATAATGAAAATGGCACGCTTGATTTGGGTCTTGATGCAAATCATGTGGGTGAATATTTCACCTATCCATATGCGCTGCGTCCAACAGGCACAGAAAACAATGCTTACAACACATTGGTTGCGTCACGCACATTGCTTGATGCGCAATTGACTTGGTCAAATCTTCCGATTGCTGGCCAAAATGTGAGCGTCACTTTCTGGGGTAAAAATATTGGTGATAAAGAATATATTGCCAACTATATCGACTTTGGCGCCGCCTTTGGTGGCCTGACACCTGGTTACTTTGGTGAGCCACGCACTTATGGCATGACCATTCGCGCCAAGTGGTAAAACCCAAAACAGCCGAGCTGTTGATACAAAAAGCCACCGCTGAGTTCTCTCGGCGGTGGTTTTTTTATGTCTTATTTTTTATGTCTTAGTTTTTATGTCTTAGTTTTTATGTCTTAGTTTTTATGTCTTAGATAAAGAGTAAAAATCTATGGTTGCAAGGCGGCGAGTGCATCGGCCTGAATATGTTGCGACACATCACCAACCAAATCCATCATGGCATAATGACGCTGGGCGAACCGCCAATGGCCTTCAGCCGTTTGAGTAAAGCGGTCCACATAGCGTCCAGAGACAATTATTTGTAATGGTAAAGTATCGGTTGCCTGCAACACCATATAGCAAGAGCGGCACATGGCTTGATTACCATCTATATCAATTTCTGGATTGGTAACAATATGGCGGGTTTTGGGGCTGCCATCATGCAAAATGACAAGGCCGTTCCAGACCTCGCGCATCTCATCTGGCGAGAGCCGTCGCCCTTCAGAGAGCAAGAAATCCCCATGCTTGAACATTTCTAAAACCGCTTCAAAATCGCCCATATCAAATAATTCGGCGCAGCGATAAATGAGATTGCATATTTGAGTGGCATCATCGCTCATCTTGTTCCCCTTAAGATATTTCTATGGTTGATTTTTTCTTATTTAAGCGCACAATTGGAAAAAATAACAGAAGATAAAAATCCAAAAGGATAAATTGGAACATAAATTAAAGCGAGGGTATGATGAATTTTGTAAATGATATGGCGTGGGTCTTGCCCCTGCGCAGCGAAGAATTATCACTGTTTTTTAAGGCTGTTACAGCGCTGGGATATTTTCAATTCCTGTTTGTGTTCATGGCTTTTGGCTTTTATTTCTGGCGCTCTTCAGTGTTTTACAAGCTCGCTCTCATGTTGTTTTTCACCGGTGGCATAAACATGTTTTTGAAAGATGTGATGCAGGACCCGCGCCCTGATGCCATTTTCAGTCTTGATGAGCAAACCGGCGAGTCTTATGGCTGGCCCTCAGGTCATGCGCAAATGGCCATTGTTTTATGGGGGTGGCTGGCTTTGCATGTGACAGTGAACTGGCAAAAAATACTGCTTTGGACTGTCGCGGCTCTGATTTGTTTCAGTCGTCTTTATTTGGGCGTGCATGATATTGGCGATATATCGGGCGGTGTTGTTTTAGGCGGGCTGACCCTGTGGCTTTGGTATCAGCTCTCTTCATCTGATAAGCTTGAAAACGCCTTTCAGGAATTAGGAGCTGTGCGGATTGGTTTAGGTCTGTTTGTGGTTCAGCTTATATTCGTCACGCTACACCCGATTGATGGCTTGGTTTTTGTCGCTGCTTATATGTGGGGCATTATGATGGGCTGGTATGTTGGCTGGCATTTGGCGGGCGCGTCTGGTGTCACGCTTAATGGCGGGCTGCCTCAACGCTTGGTCGTGGCAGCTTTGTGTGGCGGCATTGGCTTTATTGGCCTTATCATTTCAGCCAGATCTTTGCGCTTTGCGGCCGAGCAGGGCGAGGCACTTCATTTTGGCTTATCGCAAATGCTTGTGCCTAACCTTGCAGGGCTTGGATATGGAATATTTATCGCTGGCTTGTTGCCGCTGATATTGCGTTTTGCCCGTTTGGCTAAACCCAATGAGGCTTCTGCCTAGAAATGAGGCTTCCGCCTAAAAGCGATATTTCGGGCCAATCGTGTAAACATCGGCGTTCACTTCGCCGCGCACGGGTTTGAAGCTGGCTCTGATATCCCAATGTTCATTTATTCGGATATCTAACCCAACCCCAAGATAGGGCTCAAGGCTGCTATCATCATAAGGGGTTGGGATATCCCTATCGACATAAATAACCCCAATCATCGCAAAGGGTGTGAAGGTTTTTGATACATGGGATTTGAACATGGCGGCGGTCTCTAATGTTTTGGCTTTAACACCATCTACATCGCGCCCGCCCAAACTCACTGTGTCATAGTCATAGTCACCAATACTGGCTTCTACATCAATATGCTCATTGAGCTGGTAGCCATAGGTCGCAATCAGGCCATCGCCTGTAGCGTCCCGACTGCCCGGAATTTTGCGTTCAAACTCTGAATAGCTGAACATGACATAATTCTTAAACTGGCTCGCATGATTGCTGTCATGCGTGCCACCGGCCTGCGCAGATGTGGACAATAAAACCAGCCCAGAAACAGCTAAAAATAATGTTAAATATACAGCGCGTAAGGTCATGAGCCTCTCCTTTTTTATTATTAGACGCTTAAATGCAATCTAACGTGAGTTGGGAGAGGCTTTCAAGCCCTAAGATTTTTTATAAATCTCCGCGCCGCCGACAACAAATTCGGTTGATTTTTCAGCCATGCCAGCCTGCAAAGCGTCTTCAGGTTGCATATTCAGCTTGGCGGCATAATCGCGCACATCTTGGGTGATTTTCATGGAACAGAAATGCGGCCCACACATAGAGCAGAAATGCGCGACTTTCATCGACTGTTTGGGCAATGTCTCATCATGAAAAGCACGGGCAGTGTCGGGGTCAAGTGACAGATTAAACTGGTCTTCCCAACGAAACTCAAAGCGTGCTTTGGAAAGCGCGTTATCCCGAATTTGCGCGCCCGGTTGCCCTTTGGCCAAATCCGCGGCATGCGCGGCCAGCTTATAGGTGATAATACCGTCCTTCACATCTTGCTTATTGGGCAAGCCCAAATGCTCTTTTGGGGTGACATAGCAAAGCATGGCCGTGCCATACCAGCCAATCTGTGCCGCCCCAATTGCCGAGGTGATATGGTCATATCCAGGCGCAATATCGGTGGTCAATGGGCCAAGCGTATAAAATGGCGCCTCGTCGCACCAGTCTAATTGCTTGTCCATATTCTCTTTAATCATTTGCATCGGAACATGACCCGGCCCCTCAATCATGACCTGCACATCATGTTGCCAAGCAATTTGGGTCAGCTCGCCAAGCGTTTTTAATTCACCAAGCTGGGCGTCATCATTTGCGTCCCAAACCGAGCCGGGCCGCAGGCCATCGCCAAGTGAAAACGCCACATCATATTGCTTCATGATTTCGCAAATATCTTCGAAATGCGTGTAAAGGAAGTTTTCTTTATGATGCGCCAAGCACCATTTGGCCATAATCGAGCCCCCACGAGACACGATACCCGTCATGCGATTGGCCGTCATGGGGACATAGCGCAACAAAACGCCCGCGTGAATGGTGAAATAATCAACTCCTTGCTCGGCTTGTTCAATCAGCGTGTCTTTGAAAATTTCCCATGTTAAATCCTCCGCCTTGCCGTTTACTTTTTCTAAAGCCTGATATATCGGCACTGTGCCAATCGGAACAGGTGCGTTGCGGATAATCCATTCGCGGGTTTCATGAATATGCTTACCAGTTGATAAATCCATAATGGTATCCGCGCCCCAGCGAATTCCCCATGTCATTTTATCGACTTCCTCGCCAATTGATGATGTCACCGCTGAATTGCCGATATTGCCGTTAATTTTTACCAAAAAGTTGCGCCCAATAATCATGGGTTCACTTTCAGGGTGATTGATATTATTTGGAATTATGGCACGCCCAGATGCGACTTCATCGCGCACAAATTCAGGTGTGATTGTCTCTGGAATATGAGCGCCAAATCGCTCACCTGGATGTTGGGTGGTCATCATCTTAGCCATACGCGCCCCGCGCTCGCCAGTCTTTTCGAGGCTTTCAAGATAAGCCGCGCGATTTTGGTTTTCACGAATGGCAATATATTCCATTTCCGGCGTGATGATGCCTTGTCGCGCATAATGCATTTGCGTCACATTTTTACCGGGCTTGGCACAGCGCGGCGTACGCTGCAGGTCAAAGCGTAAAGAGGCAAGTTTTTCGTCAGCCAGACGCTCTTTGCCATAATCGCTGGTTGGGCCCTCAAGCATTTGCGTGTCATCGCGCTCATCAATCCATTTTTGGCGCAGCGCTGGTAAGCCTTTGCGAATATCAATTTGCGCATGTGGATCGGTATAAGGCCCTGATGTGTCATAAACATAAATCGGCGGGTTTTCTTCGTCTTGACCACCATTATTGACCATATCTGTCGGCGTGCTGTCTTGGGAGATTTTACGCATTGGGACGCGAATATCATCGCGTGAGCCTTGCACATAAATTTTCTCGCTATTGGGGAGCGGGTTGATGGCGGCTGAATCTACATGGGCTTTTTGTGATGAAAAATCTTTAGCGTGCGACATGCTTTCCTCTTTTAACAATATGAAATATACGGAATGCTTAGCGGAATGCTTATCAGAGAGGTTTGTCGCAAGACAAAAGACGCTCCCTGCGGCGGCATGACCCGTAAACAGGTTCGAAGGGTGTCATCTCACCGATAAACTGCACCGGACCCCTGCGTATGACTAATCTAGTTTATCCGTGCGGGCAGGGCAAGAAGACTCTTTCTTGTTGCAGGAGATTGTGAGCTTTGCCATTGTGCATAAAAGGAGATTTTTGGTGCTGGAAGAATTGTTTTTTGTGGATAAGGGGCGTGTGGCCTGCCCGATATATCTGGTGACCCGCGAGGGGCTGGCGCAATGGTGCGAGCAATATGCTGGGCGTCAGGCGCAATGGGTGCAACAAAATGGATTTGTCGCTGAGCGTGGCTCTGTCTTAATGGTGCCGGATAAAAGCGGCCATGTAGAGGCTGTTCTGGTCGGGCAAGGCAAGTCTGTTGATTATTGGAGCTTGGGCAATCTGGTTGAGAAATTGCCTGAAGGGATTTATCGTTTGGCCAATCCGCCAGAAACAAAAGCTTTCCAAATTGCGGCTTTGGCTTGGGGGTTGGGTCGTTATCGTTTTGACAAATATAAAAAATCGTCAACAGAGCGGAGCTATCCAGCTTTGGTTGTACCAAAAGAGTTCCCGCTTGCGCGCCTTTGCGCTCAAATTGAAGGGGTTTTTTTAGCGCGAGATTTAATCAACACCCCTGCCAATGATATGGGGCCAGAGGCCTTAGAGGCGGCGGGGCGTGATTTGGCTGATAAATTTAAGGCTGAGTTTAAGTGCGTTATCGGCGATGATTTGCTGGCGCAGGATTATCCTTTGATACATGCGGTAGGCCGCGCTGCGCCGCAAGCCCCGCGGTTTTTTGAAATCAATTGGGGCGATGCTGCCCACCCTTGTTTGACGCTTGTGGGTAAAGGTGTCTGTTTCGATTCGGGCGGGCTGAACCTGAAGCCTGGCAATTCTATGGAGTTGATGAAAAAAGATATGGGCGGGGCGGCCTGCGTGTTGGGGCTAGCGCATATTTTAATGACTCTCAAATTGCCCATACGACTGCGTGTGTTGGTCGGCGCGGTTGAGAACGCGATTGGAGAAAACGCATTTCGGCCTGGTGATATTTTGCCGAGCCGTAAAAAATTGCATGTCGAGATTGGCAATACAGATGCTGAGGGGCGGCTTGTGCTGGCAGATTTGCTTGCAGCGGCACAAGAACAACCAGTTGATTTATTGATTGATATGGCAACGCTGACAGGTGCGGCCCGTGTGGCCTTGGGCCCTGAAATCGCGCCATTTTATACACCGCAAGATGACCTCGCCCATGAACTGGGGGCGGTGTCTATGGAAATTGATGACCCAATGTGGCGCATGCCGCTATGGGCGGGCTATGATGGCTGGCTCAGCAGCAAAACTGCGGATTTGAATAATATCTCATCAGGGCCTTTTGCCGGCTCTATCACTGCCGCTTTGTTTTTGAATCGGTTTGTGGAGACCCAAAACTGGATACATTGCGATGTGTATGGGTGGCACGCCAAGCCGCGCCCAGCCCGTCCTGTAGGGGGTGAAGGCACCGCCATTCGTGCTTTATTTCATCTTATTGAGGCGCGCTATGGCGACTGAGCGTAAAATTTCTGCCACGCCTAAGCCAGACCCACGCCTGAACCCGTGGCGTGATGATTTAGCGGCGGCTTATTTGCGCGGCGAGGTGGAGGCGCCTAAATTTGTTGAAGGCAAAGATATGATGGTGAGCAGCCCGGTCATTGCTTTGCGTCGCAGTCCGGCCAATGGGGCGCTGATGGATACGCAATTGCTGCATGGCGAGATTTTTCGTGTCTATGAAAAGAAAAAAGGCTGGGCATGGGGGCAGTCGCAAATTGATGATTATGTCGGCTATGTTCTGCTCTCTGAGCTTTCTGAACCCATAGAAACCGATATGGTGGTCAGTCGTTTGCGCAGTTTTGTCTATGAAACTGATGATATTAAATCGCGCCCTCTCATGGCCTTGTCAATGGGCGCACGGGTGAAAATGATGAGCAAAAAGGGCCGCTTCATTCATATTGATGGTGATGGTTGGATGATTGCTGATGATTTGGATTATCAATCTGTTGCCGCGCCCGATTTTGTTGCCATTGCTGAACTGTTTCTCAATGTGCCGTATTTGTGGGGTGGGCGCGAGAGCCTGGGACTTGATTGCTCGGCCTTAATACAAATTGCCTTACAGCGCGCCGGCGTGAGTTGTCCGCGAGATACGGATATGCAAGAGCGGGTTTTGGGGGCTGCTATTGATTGGCCTAACCAACCTTTGAAACGCGGTGATTTGGTGTTTTGGAAAGGCCATATTGGCGTCATGCAAGATGGCCAAAACTTACTGCATGCCAATGCCACCCATATGCGGGTCGTGTCGGAAGATTTTGCGACAGCCTGCGCACGCATTGCCGAAACCGATGGGCCCGTTACTTCTGTGCGGCGCCTTGCTTAATGTTAATCATCTAGCTCAAAGGCGGCAGCGATAAGCTGCTTGGTGTAGTCCGTTTGAGGGTGGTGGAAAACCGCGTCACTGCTGCCTTGCTCAACAATTTCTCCATCTTTCATGACGAAAACGCGATGCGCGAGGGCTTTTACGATTTTTAAGTCATGGCTGATAAAGACATAAGCCATATTGCGGTTTTTTTGTAATTTGCGTAACAGCTCGACAATCTGTGCCTGTACGGAACGGTCCAGCGCGCTGGTGGGTTCGTCAAGCACCAGCATATCAGGTTTTAAAATAATCGCACGGGCTATGGCTATGCGTTGGCGCTGTCCACCAGAAAACTCATGCGGATATCGATTGGCCATGCGCGGCTGAAGCCCGACATCACTGAGCGCCTCACTGACCATGACATCACGCTCGGTTTGTGTAAGCTCAGGCGCATGGATTTTTAACCCTTCAGCAATAATCTCGCCAACACTCATGCGCGGTGACAAAGCGCCATAAGGGTCTTGAAAAACGATTTGCAAATGCCGCCGATATGGCTTCATTTGGCGGTTGGTGAAGCCACTTAAATCGGTGGCGTTAAAGATGATTTTCCCATCGGCTTTTTGCAGTTTTAATAATGCCCGCCCCAGCGTGGTTTTGCCTGAGCCGCTTTCACCGACAATGCCGATTGTTTCACCAGCTTTTAACTGCATGCTGGCATGGTTTACCGCCTTGATATGGTCTTGAACGCGGCGCAAAAAACCTTTTTTAATCGGGAAATGCACTCTGATGTCCTGCGCTTCTAACAAAGGCTGCGCGGCGGCGTCTTTGAGGGGTTCAGCATGGCCTGTTGGCTCGGCATTTATCAGGCTTTTTGTATAGTCATGTTGTGGGGTCGCAAACAGCGCGGCGCAGCTATTTTGCTCCACAATCTCCCCGTCTTTCATAACGCAGATTTTATCCGCCATATATTTGACCACCCCCAAATCATGGGTGATGAGCAATAGGGCCATGCCGGTTTCTGCTTGCAGCTCTTTCAAGAGGTCAAGAATTTGCTTTTGCACAGTAACATCAAGCGCGGTGGTGGGCTCATCTGCAATCAATAATTTAGGTCGATTGGCCAGCGCCATCGCAATCATCACGCGTTGTCTTTGCCCACCTGAAAGCTCATGCGGCAAAGCTGTTAAGCGGGTTTCAGGCTGCGGAATACCCACACGCGCGAGCAAGCGGATAATTTCATCACGGCGTTGGCCCCCGCTGAGCCCTTGATGTAACTCCAAAATTTCTCCAATTTGTTTTTCAATCGTATGCAGTGGATTGAGAGAACTCATTGGCTCTTGAAAAATCATTGCAATATCATTGCCGCGTATAGCGCGCAATTTATCTGTGTCTGCGTTTAATAATTCCTGACCATCAAAATAGATTTCCCCGCGATCATGAAACGCTGTCGGATAGGGGAGCAGTTTCAAAATGGATAGCGCGGTCACGGATTTGCCCGAGCCGCTTTCCCCAACAAGACCGACTGTCTCGCCTGCCGCGATTGTAAAATTAGCGTGATAAACCGCAGTTTGCGGTCCTTCATGTGTGTTAAAGCCAACCGATAAGTTTTTAACCTCAAGCAGATTTTGTTTAAGGGGAGAACTCATGAGCGCCCCTCCGTTTTGCGTGGGTCAAAGGCATCGCGTACCGCTTCGCCAATAAATACTAAAAGCGACAGCATCACCGCGATTGTGATAAAGCCTGAAAAGCCAAGCCATGGTGCCTGTAGATTCGCTTTGCCCTGTGCCAGCAATTCGCCGAGTGAGGGAGATCCGGGCGGCAATCCAAAGCCTAAAAAATCAAGAGAGGTTAAGGTGGTGATGGACGCATTGAGGATAAAAGGCAAAAATGTCAGCGTCGCCACCATTGCATTGGGTAATATATGGCGCCACATTAAAACCCCATTACTGACCCCAAGCGCGCGGGCGGCTTGCACATATTCAAAATTGCGCGCCCGCAAAAATTCTGCGCGCACCACCCCAACGAGAGCGACCCATGAAAATAAAAGCAAAATACCCAGCAAAATCCAAAAGCTTGGTTCAATAATCGCCGCAATAATAATGAGGAGATAAAGCGCGGGAACGCTTGTCCAGATTTCTATAAATCTTTGCGTGAGCAGGTCGGTCCAGCCGCCAAAAAAACCCTGCACTGCGCCAATCGCGATACCAATCAGAGACGAAAAAATGGTCAGTGTCAGCCCAAATAAAACCGATATTCTAAAACCATAAATAATGCGCGCCAAGACATCGCGGCCCTGATCATCTGTGCCAAGCCAATTTTCTGCACTGGGCGGGGCGGGCGCGGCTACAGCAAGGTCAAGGTTAATTGTGTTATGCCCATAGCGTATCAGCGGCCAAAGCATCCAGCCTTTTTCTTCAATCAATTCAATAACATATGGGTCGCGATAATCAGCCTCTGTTTCAAAATCGCCACCAAAAGCGGTCTCTGGATAGGCTTGCAATACAGGTGTGTAATAAGCCCCGTCATACTGCACCAAAAGCGGCTTATCATTGGCAATCAGCTCGGCAAATAATGAGAGAATAAACAAGCTCATAAATATCCAGAGCGAAAGATAGCCGCGTCGATTGGCTTTGAAGCTTTGCCAGCGCCTTTGGTTTATCGGCGACAGATTGGGGATGAGATAATTGAAAAACCGTATCATTTATCAATTCTCCCGACTGTCAAAATCAATGCGCGGGTCAACCAGCATATAGCTAATGTCCGAAATTAAAGTAATGACCAGCCCCATCAGGCCAAAAATATAAAGCGAGGCAAAAACAACCGGATAATCGCGATTGATAATGGACTCATAAGAAAGCAGCCCTAAGCCATCAAGAGAAAAAATTGTTTCTATCAACAAAGAGCCAGTAAAAAACGCACCAATAAACGCGCCTGGAAAACCTGCCACCACGATTAACATGGCATTGCGAAACACATGGCCATAGAGTACGCGGCGCTCGGTCAGGCCTTTGGCGCGCGCAGTGGTGACATATTGTTTGGAAATCTCATCTAAGAATGAGTTTTTGGTTAACAATGTGGTGGTCGCAAAAGACCCAATGGTCAGCGCCAGCACAGGCAAAAAGATATGCCATAAATAATCAAGCATTTTGCCAGCAAGGGATAAGTCTTGAAAATTCTCAGAAATCAAACCGCGCAGAGGGAAAATATCAAAATAACTGCCACCCGCGAACAGGACAATCAGCAGCACGGCAAATAAAAACCCAGGTATCGCATAAGCGACAATAATCAGCCCCGAACTCCAAACATCAAATGCCATGCCATGTCGGCGTGCCTTGGCAATGCCAAGTGGTATGGAAATCAAATAGGTGAAAAGCGTTGTCCAAAGCCCAAGCGAGATTGAAACGGGCAGTTTTTCGCCAATCAGCTGCAGCACTGGCACATCGCGATAATAGCTATTGCCAAAATCAAAGCGGGCATAATCGCCCATCATTTTGATAAACCGCTCATGCGCAGGCTTATCAAAACCAAATTGCTTTTCCAGTTCCGCAATGAATTCGGGGTCGAGCCCTTGTGCGCCGCGATATTTACTTGCGCCGCCGTCAAAAGCCTGTCCGCCTTGCATGTCTTTGCCGCCCCCTGCAAAGCGCGATGTGGCGCTGGCATCATGGCCTTGTAATTGCGCAACAATGCGCTCAATCGGCCCGCCTGGCGCAAATTGAATAATCACAAAACTCAGCAGCATGATACCGATAATGGTCGGTACCATGAGCATGAGTCGACGTAAAATATAGGCTGCCATCGGGTCTGATACTCTCCATATCCAGTGCCTTGATTTGTCTGTTCATAAGAACCAACAAAGCCGAACACCAGCAGGCTTAAGAAGCTGATTTAGCAAAGCCTAATATGGGTTGCAAGTCGAGAGCAAGCCGCAATTTATAAAAATGAAGCGAAATGACGCGCTTTATTCTTCCGGCGTCATGTCTCCCTCATTATCCATATCCCCATCAGAAGACATTTCTTCTGTGGCAAGCGGATTAGGAAAACCAATTTCTTTAGCCGTTTCAGTTTGGCTGAACACCAAAAGCGCCAGAATAAGTAAAACAATAATAATGATGACATTACGTGTCATAGGAATCTCCTTGTTGTTTTTATTGTTCATTCCATCAAACAGCTTCAGCCTAATCCAAGAAAAGCGGTTTGTATAGCCCCTAGCGGGTAGGTTCTGAATTTTCCTGATTAAACCACCAAATATCGGGGAAACCATGCGCATAAGGCGGCAGCGGGGTGGGATAGGCAAGGGGGCGCCAATAGGCCAGCCGGTGAGTGGCAATATGCCAATGCGGGACAACATAATAATTCCATAAAAGCACCCGATCCAGCGCCCGCGTGGCGGTGATTTGTGCCTGTCGGTTTTCGGCGAAAATAATCTCTTCAATCAAAGCATCAATTGCAGGGTTTTGAATACCGATATAATTGCGCCCGCCCTGGCGTGTCGCGCTGGCCGAGCCCCAATAATTTCGTTGCTCATTGCCGGGCGAGAGGGATTGCCCGAATGAGCTGACAATAATATCAAAATCATAATCCAATAACCGGTTTTGATATTGGGTCACATCTATCAGGCGAATAGAGGCCTCTATGCCTAGCTTGCGCAGATTTTGGATATAGGGCGCAACAATGCGCTCAAAGGCTGCCTGCACGAGCAAAAATTCAATTTTGAAAACCTGCCCGTCGCGCATCAGCTTGCCATTTTCAACCTGCCAGCCAGCCTCGGCGAGCCGCTTTTTAGCATGGCGCAAATTTTGGCGCATATCGCTGGTCTTAAGGTTAACCGGATTTTCATAAGCTGAGGTAAACACCCGCGCTGGTATGTGGTCTTTAAGGGGGGTCAGCAGGTCTAATTCAGCCTGAGAGGGCAGGCCTTGAGCGGCCAGTTCGGTGTTATCAAAATAGCTGTCTGTGCGCTTATATTGCCCATAAAACAGGGTTTTATTGGCCCATTCAAAATCAAACGCATAGGTCAGAGCTTCGCGCACACGGATATCTTGAAACTGCGCCCGCCTTTGGTTCAACACAAAACCTTGCATGCCTTGCGTGTTGCCATTTATCGGTGTGATGCGGGTCATATCACCATTTTTTACCGCCGGAATGTCATAGCCTGTCGCCCAGCGCTTAGAGTTATTTTCGAGCTGAAAATCTAAATCACCCGCTTTGAAAGCCTCAAAAGCAACGGTTAAATCGCCAAAATAATCAAACCGTATCTGGTCAAAATTATAATGACCCTGATTCACATTTAAGTCGCGGGCCCAATAATCTGGCACGCGGGCAAAGGTAACCTGTCGTCCGGCTTCGAATTTTTCAATTTTATAAGGGCCAGAGCCAAGCGGCGGCTCGAGCGTGGTTTTGCTGATGTCACGCCCATTGCTGGTCCAGTAATGTTTTGGCAGAACAGGTAATTGCCCAACAATTTGTGGCAATTCGCGATTGCCGGATACCCGAAAATGAAAAGTGACTTCATCAGGGGCTTGGCTTGTGACTTTCTCGACATCGCCATAATAGGCTGCATAAAAGGGGTGGTTTGCGATGAGCGTTTGGAATGTCCAAACTACATCTTCTGCATCTATTGGGTGGTCATCATGGAAACGCGCTTTCGGGTTGAGGCGAAATCGCACATATGAAAAATCATCTGCATAGCTGATGGATTGCGCCACCAGCCCATATTGGCTATTGGGCTCATCAAGGCTGGGTTTTGTCAGCGTGTCATAAATCAAATTCAACTGGTCCGCGATGGAGCCTTTTATAATATAGGGGTTGAAGCTGTCATAACGCCCAAAAGCCGCGAGTTTAACAGTGCCACCTTTGGGCGCATCTGGGCGCACATAATCAAAATGCGCAAAACCAGCTGGATATTTTGGGTGGCCAAAAAGCGACAGGGCATGCTTTTCTGTTGGCGCGTCAGCCTGTGCCAAACCAGATGTAAAAACGAGGAAAAGTGAAATGAAGAGAATTTGAAAATGATACATGAGCTTAATGAAGCAAAGCCCGCCACATAATTCAATAGAACAATGAAGCGGGCTTGTTAAATTTAATAACGCTTATGCGTCACGCCAAGGGCGTTTATTCAGCCAATGGCGCGGGCGTGTCGGCGTTTTCACGCAAATAAGCAATAATATTGGCGCGGTCATTTGGTTTTCTCAAACCAGCAAACGCCATTTTAGTGCCTTTGGCATATTTTTTGGGGTTTTCGAGAAAGCCGTTCAAGGCTTCATAATCCCAAACGCCGTCAATCTCGTTTAGGGTGTCTGAATATGCAAAGCCTGCAACAGCACCAATGTCGCTATTCACAATACCGTAAAGAGCTGGCCCGACCTTATTGGCACCGCCTTTTTCAAAAGCATGGCAGCTTACGCATTTTTTCGCGACTTTTAAGCCCTTGTCAGCAGACGCGGTTTGCAGCAAAGCGCGAATATCCACTTCGGCAACCTCTTCAACTGCCGCGCCAGCTGGTGCACCCGCCAGCTCAACCCCTTCAACCACATATGCTTGCGGGTTAGCGGGTTCGACATGGAAAAGCACATCACCCAAATTTTGAATTCCGATATATACCAGCAATGTGAACAACACCGCGCCAGCAATTTTATTAAGTTCAAATCCGTCCATTATCAGTCTGCCCTATTATTCCGACACTCATTTGGCAATTTACTGCCTTGTTTAAGTAACTGCAATCTACCCTTTTTCACCGCGCAAAAACTTGCGGCGAAGCGTCGCATAAGGCACTTATAAGCAAATTTTTGTGCATTTGTTAGTTTTTTGTTTCATTCAAACTCTGCAGGTGTCAAAAACGAACAAATAGCCTATGATGAGGCAAAAGGAGTAAGTTGTGGCTGAGCCCATTATTATTATACCCGCAAGGCTGGCTTCCATGCGCCTGCCGGACAAGCCTTTGCTTGATATTGGCGGTGCGCCAATGATTGTGCGTGTTTGGGAGCGTGCTTGCGCGGCCAATTGCGGGCGCGTTGTCGTCGCGGCGGGCGATCAGGAAATATATGATGTGGTTGTCGCTGCGGGCGGGGAGGCGGTCATGACCGATGCTGATTTGCCCTCTGGCTCTGACCGGATTTATCAGGCCTTGCAACGGGTCGATACAGATGGCCAGCATGACATCATCATCAATTTGCAAGGCGATTTGCCGAATTTAGCACCTAGCATGATTACAGATGTAGAACAGGCATTATTGGCTGGCGGGGATATGGCCTCTTTAGTGGCAGAAATCACCGACCCATCAGAATATGACGACCCAAATTGTGTGAAGGCGGTTATCAGTTGGCAAGACACAACAGCGCGTCTTGGCCGCGCCTTATATTTTACACGGGCAACCGCGCCTCATGGGGAGGGGCCTTTATATCATCATATTGGTATTTATGCCTATCAGCGTCAAAGCTTGGCGCGATTTGTGAGCTTGCCGCCATCTGAGCTTGAAAAACGCGAGCGGCTGGAACAATTGCGCGCTTTAGAGGCGGGTATGGTGATACAAATGGCGCGGGTTGATGCTGTGCCTCTCGGGGTGGATACGCCCGCCGACCTTGAAAAAGCGCGCGCCTATTTTAAGACAGATACGGTGAGGGAGCTATCATGAGCCAAGAAGATATAAAAAATAACGACCCGCAAAACACCATTGCTTTTCAAGGTGAGCTGGGTGCGAATTCGCATATAGCCTGCAACACCGTTTATCCAGATATGGCTGTCTTGCCTTGCACCACTTTTGAGGGTGCGTTTCGCGCAGTGCAATCTGGCCGCGCGGCATTAGCGATGATGCCGGTTGAAAATACAGTGGCGGGGCGTGTTGCGGATATTCACCGCCTTTTGCCCGGTTCTGGCCTATTTGTGATTGGCGAGCATTTCATGCGGGTGTCGCATGCTTTATTAGGTCTGCCATCGGCCAAAATTGAGGATATTAAGTTTATTCACAGCCATGAAATGGCGCTGGGCCAATGCCGCCATGAGATTAATGCTTTGGGCGCAGAGCCTGTAATTGCCGCCGATACCGCTGGGTCTGCGCGTGAAATTGCCGAAAAAGGCGATTCCAATCATGCCGCGATTGCCACCGAATTGGCCGCTCATATTTACGGGCTACAGGTGATGAAAAGTGGCATTGAAGATGCTGGTCATAATACCACGCGGTTTTTGGTGATGTCGCAAACGCCTGATGATGCAGACCCTGATGAAGAAAATGTGGTGACGAGTTTTATTTTCCGTGTGCGCAATGTGCCCGCCGCGCTTTATAAGGCTTTGGGCGGGTTTGCGAGTAATGGGGTCAATATGACCAAGCTTGAAAGCTATCAAGTTGAGGGCCGTTTTCAGGCAACCATGTTTTATGCGGATATTGAAGGACACCCTGAAACCGAGTCGGTGCGTTTAGCGATGGAGGAGCTGAATTTCTTTTGCTCTGAAGTCACTGTGCTTGGGGTTTATAAGGCGGCGGATTTTCGGCGCGGCTAAATCGCACTGCCCAGCAGGATAGTGGCTGCGTTAGATGGACAAATCATCTTCTAAAAAAGCCTTGATGAGTTGATGCGCAATCGCCATTGCGGGTGGCACCATTAACTGGCCCTGTTCGTCATTTTTTTGTTGGTCAAGTGCTTGTTGCAGTTCAGCTTTGCTAAACCAGCGCGCTTCGGCAAGCTCTTTTTCATCTACTAAAAAATCAGCATCTGTGACCCGTGCATGACAGCCAATCATGAGCGAGGCTGGAAACGGCCAAGGCTGGGTGGCGTGGTAGTGAACGGTGCTCACGGTTAAGCCGGCCTCTTCCATTGTTTCTCGCGCCACGGCTTCCTCAATGGTTTCGCCAGGTTCCATAAACCCAGCCAGCGCTGAAAAAAGCTGTTGAGGCCAGCCCGCTTGTCGCCCGAGCAGACATTTATCTTCAAAAATCGGCAGCATAATCACCACCGGATCGGTGCGCGGAAAATGCTCGGCTGAACAGTCTGGGCATTGGCGTTTATAACCCGCTTCTCGCATTTGTGTGGGCGCCCCACATCGCGCGCAATGGGGGTGCGTGTTGTGCCATTCAGCAAGGCCTTTGGCTTGGGCTAAAATGGCAAGTTCTCCTGCGGGTATATCAGCCACCATAGCGAGGTCGCGTAAATTCTCAAATGCGCCACCAGCTTGCATCAGCGCGTTTATGCCCGTATGCGCGTCGGGCTGGTTCAGGGAACTAATATCCAAACAAAAGCGCGGCGCTTGATTGCGGTTCAGCCCCAAAAAAATGAGTTCATGAGGGGCGTTTGGGGCTAATAAATCAGCCAAAGCGGCTTGCGGCAACCAAGCAATATCGCGTCCCGCACCCGCCTTCGCCTCTGGTAAAATAAACGGCTCACCTCGCCATATCAGCATGATAAGCGTTTTTTGGTCCTGTAATTGCGCTGCTATCCATTCGGGGTTTGTGCGCAAATGGCCAGCCCGATCAAGCGGATTATTGGCAAAAACAGTAGGGCGAGGGTCAAGGCTCATAACGACTCCAAATAATAAAAATACATATTATCCACATATCGCGAATTTTGCTTTAGGAAAATAATAATTTAGGGATGCCGAAAGCTAAAAACTTGCTATATTAACCCTTGAGAGGTTGGCGGCAGACGTGTCCCTCGCCAATCGGGTCAGGTCCGGAAGGAAGCAGCCCTAACGAGACCGGCGCGGGTTGCCTGTCCAGCCTCTCACATTTCCGGCCTCTCACCACGCCAGTCCAGTATAAAATGATGACAGGCCACTTTGACAGCATTGAGAGTGGAAATAATAAGAAATATGTGACCGATTATCGGCGCTGCAGGGCTTCAGAATCAGGCTAGGTTTTTGATATGTCGATAGATGAAAATTCAGAGCATTTGGACACGCAAGACGAACCAGCCCCAGTGGAAATCACAGAAGATGCGCCTGGTTTTGACATGCTCAATGATGCAGATGCCGAAAACAATGTGCAGCCTGATAAGGCGTATAAAGTGTTGGCGCGCAAATATCGCCCGACAAATTTTGACGATTTGATTGGCCAGCAAGCGATGGTGCGGACGCTGTCCAATGCATTTGAAACTGGCCGCATTGCGCATGCTTTTATGCTGACAGGGGTGCGCGGGGTTGGCAAAACCACAACCGCCCGTATTTTGGCACGCGCCCTAAATTATCAAACCGACACAATTGACCAGCCCAATATTAATTTGCAAGAAGCGGGTGTGCATTGTGACGATATTATGAAAGGCAGTCATGTCGATATTATCGAAATGGACGCTGCGTCACGCACAGGGATTGATGATATTCGTGAAATTATTGAAAGCGTGCGTTATGCGCCAGGCTCGGCGCGTTATAAAGTCTATATTATTGACGAAGTGCATATGCTGTCTAAAGCCGCGTTTAACGGCCTTTTGAAAACGCTTGAAGAGCCGCCAGAGCATGTGAAATTTATTTTTGCGACAACTGAAATTCGTAAAGTCCCCATCACTGTTTTATCGCGTTGCCAGCGTTTTGATTTGCGCCGTCTTAATCAGGACGAAACGGTGACATTGCTGGAAAAAGTTTGTCGGGCTGAAAATGTCGAGATGCCCACAGAGGGGCTGGCGTTGATTGCGCGTGTTGCCGAAGGCTCGGCGCGTGATGCACTTTCGCTTTTGGACCGCAGTTTTGCGCATCAAAGCAATGCTGGCGCGGCGTTGGAAATTGACGAATTGCGCCATATGCTCGGCCTTGCTGACCGCGGACGCATGTTTGATTTATTTGACCATTTAATGCGTGGCGATATTGCCAAAGCGCTGGACGAGTTTTCCGAGCAATTTAACTTAGGCGCAGATCCGGTTGCGGTTTTAACAGATTTAATTGAGCTGACCCATTGGTTGACGCGGTTAAAATATGTGCCTGCTGCCATGGAAGATGTGTCCGTTGCTGAAAGCCAGAGAAAACGCGGGCATGACACGGCGCAGGCTTTATCTGTGCGCTTATTGTCACGGACTTGGCAGGTTTTGCTTAAAGGCCATGCCGAAACTTTAGTCGCACCCAATCCAAAGGCAGCTGCCGAAATGGTTTTGATAAGGCTGGCGCATTTGGCGGATATGCCCTCGCCGGAAGAACTGATAAAACAATGGGAGCAAGCTGAAACCAATGACGCACCAGCTTCTGGGGCGGCGTCAAACTCGGCACCGACAGGCGGCGAAACGGCTTCAGCAGTTTCGGCAGTTTCGGAAGTGTCATCATCTACACAGGCGATGGCAACACACCAAAACAGCCAAGCGGCGACCAGCGCGATAATGTCCCCACAAGCGGCGCCAGAAACTGCGCCTGATGCGGATGTTAAAATTGGTAGTTTCGAGCAACTTATTGATTTAGCAGCCAAAATGCGGGATATACGCTTAAAACATGCGCTGGAAACAGGCGCGCATTTGGTGCGGTTTGAGCCAGCCAGTCAGGCGCGGGGTGGGGTGATTGAGCTTCGTCTTGTTGAGGGGCAAGAAGATTTTTCACGCGATTTGAGCCGTAAAATACAAGAATGGACACAACAGCGCTGGATGGTCAGCCTGTCTCAGCAACAAGGGGCAGAAACCGTACAGCAGGTTGCGCTTAACGAGGCAGAGCAACGTTTGGCACTGGCCGAACAAGACGCGCTGGTCAAACAGGCGAAGAAATTATGGCAAGACGCTGAAATTGTAGCCGTGACAGATATGAGCGATGAGTTTTTGCCAATGGAACCATCTGAACATGATGAAATAGATCCAGATGAGGCATAAGCGTTAATGTATGGCCCCGAGATTGATCAGCTTATCAAATTATTGAGCCGCTTGCCGGGGCTTGGCCCGCGTTCGGCGCGCCGTGCTGTTTTGCAACTCATTCGAAAACGCGAATCGCTTTTATTGCCATTGACAGACGCATTGGCTGTGGCGCGTGATAAAATTGTGACTTGCGAGCAATGCGGCTCTATTGATACGCAATCGCCTTGTGCGATTTGCACTGACCCGCGCCGCGATGTGTCGGTTCTGTGTGTGGTTGAAGATGTCGCGGATTTATGGGCATTAGAGCGTGCGCAGGCCATTAAAGGCCATTACCATGTTTTGGGCGGGATTTTATCTGCCCTTGATGGGGTGGGGCCAGAGGATTTGAACCTTGCGAGCCTCTTGGATAAGTGCCAAAAGGGCGCGATTAAAGAAGTTATTTTGGCGATGAATGCCACTGTCGAGGGGCAGTCCACCGCGCATTATATTATGGATATGCTGGCGCAATATGACATAAAAGTCACCCGATTGGCGCATGGCGTGCCGGTAGGGGGTGAACTTGATTATCTTGATGATGGCACATTAGCCGCTGCCATGAACTCGCGCCGAGAGATTTAGCTTTATCAGCAGCGTTTTTAATCACCCAATAAGCTGCTCTGCGATATATGCGCGCTTTCTTCTTCGTCCAATTCCATATCATTTAACTCTAAAGCGGTGATGCGCGCTCCGCGTGAATCAATTTTTCGCGTTGAGGTTTCAATTTGTTCAATATCTTTATTGGCTTGTGAAAAATGCGTTTTCAGCTTGTCCACTCTTTCGCCCAAGCGGGAAATATCTTCCATTAAAACCGCAACCTCTTTTTGAATAAGGCCAGCCTGCTCGCGCATTTTAACATCGCGCATAATGGCGCGCACTGTGTTCAGCGTCAGCGACATGGTGTTGGGGGATACAGGGTAAACCCGCAAGGCGCGGCATTTCTCAATCATTTCTGGCAGGCTGAGATGAAGCTCAGAAAAAACGCTTTCGGAAGGCAGAAACATCAACGCAGCGTCTGCGGTCTCACCAGAAATAATATATTTTTCTGCAATATCCTGCGCATGTTTGAGCGTGTCACGCCCAAGCTGTTTCAGCGCTTCTTTTTTCTCATTTGGGTCTTCAGCACCTGCAAAGCGTTTGAATGCCTCAAGCGGAAATTTACTGTCAACCACCACCGGACCAGGCGGGTTGGGCAGGCGTATCAAGCAATCCGCTCGTTTGCCATTGGATAAGGTATGCTGCAAAGCAAAAGCGCTCTCTGGCAAACCATCTTGAACAATGTCAGAGAGTTGCGTTTCTCCAAACGCGCCACGCGCCTGCTTATTGTTCAAAATATTTTGTAAATCAACCACCTGTTCTGATAGGGCGGTTATCTGGCTTTGCGCACGGTCAATCGTGGCTAGTCTTTCCCCCAGCGCTTTGAGGGTTTTCTCGGTATTATCGCCAGTTTGTTTCAAATTCTCGCCCACATTTTTTGAAACCGTGTCCAACCTTTCGGCCAAATTACGGTTCAGCTGACCTCGTGCGGCTTCTTGCGCTTCAGCAAAGCTGGTCATGCGGCCTGCCAGCTCACTTTGTTGGCGGGTAATCTCAGCCAACAGGTTTTGCATCTGCTCTTGTTGCGCATTATCCGTATTCCGTGAACCTGATTTCCACATAAAAAACACAAACGACAGCACCGCCCCTGCTGCAAAAATGATTAATGTTGTGAGCATATCCATATTTTATCCTTTTTTGGCGTCAGCTTTGTCTCAATCAACCAATTTAACGCATTGTTTTAACGCATTGTTGGTTCTAAGATGCTTGACGCCCTGCCTTTCAGGGCTTATCTCAAGATTATGACTGTTAGAGAAATTATATCAGTGCCGGACCCGCGTCTCAAAACAATTTCTCACCCGATTGAGAAAGTGACAGACGAAACGCGCGCTTTAATGGACGATATGTTGGAAACCATGTATGCCGCCAATGGTATTGGGCTGGCGGCCATTCAAATTGGTGTGCCAGAACGCATTATTGTGATGGATTTATCGCCCTCAGAAGATGCGGAAGAAAATGATCGCTATGATTTGTCAGACTATGCGGCAGAGGGTGTGCGGTTTTTTGTTAATCCGGAAATTACATGGACATCTGAAGAAACCAGTAATTACACGGAGGGCTGCCTTTCTGTGCCCGGTTTTTATGATGATGTAGAGCGTCCAAAACAATGTCGGGTGACATTTTTGGACTATGATGGTGTGGCGCAAGAAATTATGTGCGATGGGTTGCTGGCAACCTGTATCCAGCATGAAATGGATCACTTGAATGGGATTGTTTTCCTTGACCATTTATCACGGCTGAAGCGTGACCGTATTTTGGATAAAATGCGCAAAGTGAACAAAGGTAAGACTCGGTCTGCCTAATGACGGCAAAGGGGCAGGGGAAATGCGGATTATTTTCATGGGAACGCCCGAATTTTCGGTGCCTGCTTTAGAGCAACTGCACGCCGCAGGGCATGATATTTGCGCGGTTTACACGCGCCCGCCTGCCAAAAAAGGGCGGGGCATGGCCGAGCAGACCTCGCCCGTGCATCAAGCTGCTCTGGCGCTTGGCGTGCCTGTTTTAACCCCAACAAGTTTCAAATCAACAGCAGAGATTGAGCAGTTGGCAGCGTTTCAAGCTGATTTATGCGTGGTGGTGGCATATGGGCTAATTTTGCCGCAAGCGGTTTTGGATATACCCCAATATGGCTGTTGGAATATTCATGCCTCGCTCTTACCGCGATGGCGTGGGGCGGCGCCCATTCAACGCGCGATTATGGCGGGGGACACACAAACCGGCATTTGCATCATGCAAATGGAGGCGGGGTTGGATACAGGGCCTGTTTTATTGCAAAACAGCTTGCCAATTCACGCTCTGGACACCGCGCAAGACCTGCATGACAAGCTCATGTTTATGGGCGCGCAGGAAATTGTGAAAGCGGTGGCGATGCAAGGCAGGCTGATCCCCCAAATCCAGTCTGAAACGGGGGTGACCTATGCGGATAAAATCAGCAAACAGGAAGCGCAAATAGACTGGTCGCAATCCGCCCAGCAAATCTGCCAGCATATTCATGGTCTATCCCCATTTCCAGGTGCTTGGACGCAAGCGGGGGAGACACGGCTGAAAATTTTACAAGCTGAAACTGTTGCGCTTGCGGCAGATAAAGCACCTGCCCAAGCAGGCGAGGTGTTAGACGATATGGCTTTGATTGCTTGTGGTCAGGGGGCGATACGCCCTGTGCGGGTGCAACGCGCTGGTAAGCCTGCGATGGCATTGGCGGATTTCCAGCGCGGCGCGGGTTTGGATAAAGGGGTGATTTTATCATGACCCAACGCTTCAAACTCGTCATTGAATATGATGGCGCACCATTTTGTGGCTGGCAAAGTCAGGCCGAAAAATGCGGCGTGCAAGACGCGCTGTCAAAGGCTGTTAAAGGGTTTTGTGGCGAAGAGGTCACGGTTTATGGCGCTGGGCGCACCGATACAGGCGTGCATGCTTGCGGGCAGGTGGCGCATGTGGATATTGCCAAAGAAACCGATGCCGCGACGCTGAAAAAAGCTTTGAATTATCACCTAAAACCCATGCCTGTTGCGATTTTGGACGCGCAATTGGTGGCAGCTGATTTTGATGCGCGGTTCAGTGCGCGCAAACGGCATTATCTTTATCGATTTATTGACCGCGCCGCGCCATTGACGCTTGAAAAAGGGCGCGCATGGTGGGTGCCAGTGGCGCTTAATCACACGCAAATGCACGCGGCAGCGCAGGTGTTTTTAGGCCAGCATGATTTTACGACTTTTCGTTCAGTGCACTGCCAGTCTGCATCGCCTGTGAAAACCATTGATGAGATTTCAGTGGCGCGACAAGGTGCGGTAATTGACTTAAAAGTATCAGCGCGCAGTTTTTTGCATCACCAAATTCGCTCTTTTGCCGGCACTTTGAAATTTGTTGGCGAAGGGCGCTGGGATAGCGATGATGTTGCCGATGCGCTAGCTGCTTGTGACCGCCATGCTTGCGCGCCAGTCGCCCCGCCAGAGGGCTTGTATTTTATGCAAGTGGATTATGCCGCAAAATAAGCGGTTAGAATGCGGCTATAGATTTCTGTCAGGGTTTCAATATCAGATGTGTGCACATGCTCATCAACCTGATGCATGGTTTGCCCGACCAGACCAAATTCAACCACGCGGCAATATTGGCTGATAAAGCGCGCGTCAGAAGTGCCGCCGGTTGTTGATAAATCCGCCTCGCGGCCCGTCACATCTTGAATAGCCTGCGCAATCATATCGGTTAGCGGCCCTGTTTGGGTTAAAAACGACTCGCCCGAATGGATAAGCTCAAGCGACATATCACACCCATTGCGTGCCGCTTCTAAGGTTTCTTCAACCCAATTCGAAATTGTGTCGCGGGTCCATAAATCATTATAGCGAATATTAAATCGCGCCTGTGACACTGCCGGAATAACATTGGTGGTGGCATTGCCAACATCAAAACTCGTGACTTCCAGATTGCTGGGTTGAAAATGCTCAGACCCATCATCAATGGGTGTGTTTTGTAACGCACTCATCAAGCGCATTAAATGTGGCACCGGATTGTCAGCACGGTCTGGATAAGCGACATGGCCTTGTTTGCCTGTCACCGTCACCACGCCATTCACACTGCCGCGTCGCCCGATTTTAACCATATCGCCCATTTGTTTTGGGTTGGTAGGCTCGCCAACCAGACAATCATCAATGGTCTGGCCTTGCTCTTCAAGCCATTTGAGCATTTTAATTGTGCCATTAACAGATGGGCCTTCTTCGTCGCCTGTAATGAGCAGGCTGATAGACCCGTTCACAGCCGTGCTGGCAATTACACGCTCGGCAGCCGCAACAAACGCTGCAATCGCGCCTTTCATATCTGCCGCACCACGCCCCCACAGCGCACCATCTTTAATGGTGCCTGCAAATGGATCCTCTTGCCAAGCATCTGCATCACCAACCGGCACAACATCAGTATGGCCCGCAAAGCAAAAATGTGGCGCGCCTGTGCCATATCTTGCATAGAGATTATCAACCCGTGCCGTGCCGTCTTCTTCAAAAGGTAGCCGCGTGCAATCAAAGCCCAGTGTTTCCAGAGCTTGTTGCAGCATATCCAACGCGCCCGCATCGCGTGGGGTCACAGATGGGCATCGGATAAGTTCAGCAGCAAAAGAGACGGGGTTAATCGGCATGGCTCTTAATCTCGCAATAATTCATTCACTGATGTTTTGGCACGCGTGCCCGCATCAACGGTTTTAACAATGACAGCGCAGGCAAGGCTCGGCCCGCCATTTTCTGATGGCAAACTGCCCGGCACAACAACTGAATAGGCAGGCACTTCACCGCGGGTGATGGTGCCAGTGGCGCGGTCAACAATTTTAGTGGAAGCAGAAATAAAGACCCCCATAGACAATACCGCGCCTTCGCGCACAATCACGCCTTCCGCGACTTCCGAACGCGCGCCGATAAAGCAATTATCTTCAATAATGGTTGGGTTTGCCTGTAATGGCTCCAACACGCCGCCAATGCCCGCACCGCCAGAGAGGTGAACATTTTTCCCGATTTGCGCGCATGAGCCAACAGTCGCCCATGTATCCACCATCGTGCCGCTATCCACATAGGCACCCAGATTAACAAAACTTGGCATTAAAACGACATTGGGCGCGATATAAGCCCCTCGCCGTACAACACAATTTGGCACGGCGCGAAACCCTGCTTGGGCAAAGGCGTTGGCATCCCAACCATCAAATTTTGATGTTACCTTATCCCACCATTGCGTGCCGTCTGGCCCGCCGCTTTGGGTGGTCATATCATTCAGACGGAAAGATAAAAGAACCGCTTTTTTCAGCCATTGATTGACCTGCCAGTCCTCGCCGTTTTTTTCAGCAACGCGCAAGCTGCCATTATCCAGCCCCTGCATCGCCGCCTCAACAGCCATGCGCACATCACCACCTGTTTGCGGCGTGATATCGCCCGGATTTTCAAAAGCTTGATTGACGATATTTTCTATATTTGCAAGATCAGCGCTCATGAGCCGCTCCTTTATGTTTCAATTAGTCCTATCACGAAGTCTCTGCGCCGAAAACTAGCAATCATCAGCCCCGTGTCAACAAAAACTGACGGCAAGAGCAGTTTTTAAGCTTAAAGAAGGCTGCGCAAAAAAGGTTCGAGCGCGTCAACCACATGGTCAAATTCATGTTGGTCTGATAATTCATGGCTAATATGCGCATGCGGCGGCGCGCCATCTTCGATTTGAGGGCGCACCCAAACTGTCTTCATACCCAAAGCCGCAGCTGGCGGCAGATTGCGCGCCATATCTTCGAAAAACACAGATTGATGAGGATCAATCTTAAGCTGATTGACCATCGCATCATAAACCTGCGCTTGCGGTTTGGGGATATAATTCGCCGCGCGAATATCAAAAATATCATCAAATAAATGGTCAATGCCGAGTTGTCGGCTCACATTTTCTGCATGCTGCACAGTGCCATTGGTGAAAATAAACTTTTGCCCCTCAAGCGCAGATAAAATCTGGCTGAGTTCCGGATTGGGATTGAGTTGAGAAACATCAATATCATGCACAAAATCTAAAAAATCATCAGGGTCTAAGCCATGCTCATTCATCAGGCCAGACAGGGTGGTGCCATATTCCTGCCAGTATTTTTTCTGCACAATATAGGCCTGCTCTTTTTCCATATTCAGCCTTTGCTGAATAAAATCCGTCATACGCACATCGACTTTGGCGAACAAATCCTGCTCTGGCGGATAGAGCGTATTATCGAGGTCAAACACCCAATATTTTATATTTTCAAACGCTTCTTTACTCAAAATTTGTCACCCAATTTGTTTTTGCACCTGTATCAATTTGCATAAATTTCGTTTTGTTTAAGCCTTTTTTATCACACTCATTGCGTGTTTGAATTACAAAACGGGTTGGCTTTGTGCATAAGGAAATATCCCCCGACCACACCAAGCGCCTGCCACCTTGACGCACAGGATTGCCAGCATCATCAACAGCTTCGGCATAGACAAAATAATAGCGCGCATTCAGCGCTTCGCGAATCCCTTTTTGGCATTTTTGCGGGGGGATTTGTAGCCAGCCTTCGGTTTTGAACTTATCCCCCTGCACTTGCCCAACAGAAGCCCAAACCAAATAATCGGTCTTATTGCATAATAATAAACCGCGCGCGTTCTCAATCTCTTTCACGGCGCGATAAAGTTTATTGAGTAATTTTTGAGAAATCTGGCTATTGCGTGTGAGGCCATGCTCTTTTTGAAAATTATCAAGCGCCTTCAATGTGCGCCGGCCTGAATAGCCATCTATTTGCCCTACCTCATTGCCTAATTCTTGCAATAACCGTTGGGCTGCTGCTGTTTTGGCGCGTTTGCGACCAAAGTCGAGTGAGTCCGAAAAGCTGATTTGAGGTTGGGCGCTTTGTGTGTCCACATTAGCAAAGTCTGCTGATGTGAAGCCGCGCTCGCGACATTCACGGCGCCCATCAATATCAAAATCACCCTTAAAAGAAACGCAAAATTGCTCATTGCCCTCAAAGCGTTGTCCAGACCCAGCATATATATCATCGGACTGCGCATAGACATACACACGCTCATTGCCAGAAAGAGTGATTTGACTGTTTTCACAGCTGCCGGGCATGAGGGTTTGCCAACCCTTAGACTGGTTGGCCGCCCCAACCTGAAGCGCAACAGAGACATTTAGAAAATAACTCGTTTCATTGCACAGCTTTAATTTCTTAAGCGGTTGGGCAGAAGCGATTGGCAGCCATGTAGTGAGCAGCAACCCAATAAGGAAGAGGCTGCAAATACCGCGCCCGAGCATCTGTTTAAGATAGCGTGTCTGCATGACCTGCTTTACTCAATCAATGTGCCAGCGCCGAGTTCTGTGAAAAGCTCCAGCAAGATGGCATGCGGCACCCGTCCATCTAAAATCGCAACGCCGCCAACGCCTTTTTTATGCGCTTCTATAGCGGTTTCCAGTTTCGGAATCATACCACCCTGAGCGGTGCCATTATTAATCAATTGCTTGGCGCGTCTTGCGGTCAGGCGTTCAATCAACGCCCCTTTTTTATCCATGACGCCTGCAATATCGGTCAGCAGCAATAGCCGTTCAGCCTGCAATGCCGCTGCCAATGCGCCAGCTGCAGTGTCGGCATTGATGTTGAGCGTATCGCCATTCGCGGTTGTGCCAACCGGCGCAATCACTGGTATCATGTCAGATGCGACAAGGGTTTCCAATATTTCAGGGTTCACCTTGCTCGGCATGCCCGCATAACCAAGATCCACAATTTTCTCAATATTGCTTTGCGGGTCTTTGCGTTTCGCTTTGGTCTTGCGCCCAACCAATAAATTTCCATCTTTGCCAGACAGGCCAATCGCTCGCCCGCCAGCTTGATTTATGGCGGTCACAATTTGTTTATTTATTGCCCCCGCCAGCACCATTTCAACAACCTCAATGGTTTGCTTATCTGTGATCCGCAAGCCGCCTGAGAATTTTGATTTAATGCCAAGCCGCGTCAGCATATCGTTAATTTGGGGGCCGCCACCATGAACAATCACCGGATTAATGCCGGATTGTTTGAGCAACACAACATCATGGGCAAATTTTTGCGCCAGCGCGGCGTCGCCCATAGCATGACCGCCATATTTAATCACAATTGTGCGTCTGTCATAGCGCTGCATAAAGGGCAGAGCCTCGGTTAGCACATGTGCTTTTTCAAGCCAAGCAGCGCTGGCGAGTGGTTTATTGGCTTTCGCGCTGCTTTTTTTCACGCCTGTTCTGCCTGCAGATTTTGTAACAGGTTTTTTTTTCGCAGTTGGTTTTTTTGATGCGGCCATTGTCGCAACCTCGTCTTAAACTCTCTAAGCTTTATAGCCTATTGATGGTAAATCAACCAGCGTGGCGATTTCAGCTTTCAGTTCATCTATCCCCAAATTTTTCTCGCTTGAGGTTAAATGAATAATAGGGTGCGCTGCTGGTCGTTTCTCAATCGCCTTTTTTACATTTTCAACGCAATCGGTCAAATCGCCTTTTTTCGGTTTATCGCTTTTGGTCAAAATAATCTGATAGGGCACCGCCGCCTTATCAAGGTCATCTAATTGTGCAAGGTCATTTTTTTTCAGGCCATGACGCGCGTCAATCAAAACAAAAACCCGCCTCAATGTGGGGCGCCCCATAAGATATTGCACCAATAATTTGTTCCAGGCAGCAATTTTGGTTTTGGACTCACGGGCATAGCCATAACCAGGCATATCTACAATCCACAAGACTCCGTTCTCGTCTGGACTGCGATTGGGGGCGAGGGCAAAAAAATTCAGTTCTTGCGTGCGGCCCGGTGTTGAGGAAGTGCGCGCCAGATTTTTATGGCCTGTCAGGGCGTTGATTAAGCTTGATTTACCAACATTAGACCGCCCCGCAAAAGCAATTTCTATGCGGTCAGCATCGGGCAAAAACTCAAGCGCTGGCACGCCTTTGCGAAAAACTGTACCTTGCGCAAAAAGCCATCGCCCTGCGGCCAGCGCGGCGGCTGTTTCTGATTGGCTATCACTGGGTGTGTCCGCCATTTTGTTTCCTTCAAGCGATAGAAATATCTATTCTATGAGCTTAATCATTTTTCTTTTTATTGAAACCAAGATTGCTCAATAATTCGATTGAAGCCCCATTGCGGCGCATAATATAGCCTTGCTGCATGACCGATAAAATATTGTTCCAGGCCCAATAAATCACCAGACCTGCTGGAAAACTTGCCAGTAAGAAGGTGAAGATAAGCGGCATGAACATAAAGATTTTACGCTGCACTGGGTCTGGCGCAGGTGGGTTCATCTGCATTTGGATAAACATGGTGATGCCCATAATGATGGGCCAAATGCCGAGCAATAAAAATTGTGGCGGGTCAAAAGGCAGCAGACCGAACAAATTAAACAATGAGGTCGGGTCTGGTGCTGACAAATCCTGTATCCAGCCAAAAAAGGGCTGATGGCGCATATCAATCGTGACATAAAGCACTTTATAAAGTGAGAAAAACACTGGAATCTGAATAAAAATTGGCAGACAACCTGCCATTGGATTGAGTTTTTCTTCACGATATAGTTTGAGCAATTCCTGCTGCTGGCGGGGTTTGTCATCAGCAAAACTTTCCCGAATGCGGGTCATTTCAGGGCTGAGCTTTTTCATTTTGGCCATGGTCACATAGGATTTGTTGGCCAATGGGAAAAACACCAATTTGATGATGACGGTGACAATTAAAATAGCCACGCCATAATTGCCAATCAGGCTGTAAAAATAAGCCAGCATTTGGAACATGGGTTTGGTCAAGAAATAGAACCAGCCCCAGTCAATCAATAAATCAAACTTATAAACTCCGCTTTGCTCATAACCATCAATCATATCGACTTTTTTCGCGCCAGCAAAAAGCTGCGATTCAACCGAAACAGTCTGGCCCGGGTCAATTATTTTTCCGTTTAAGAGAAAATCAGTTCGATAGGTTGGGGTCTGGTTGCGGTTATTTGTGTCGCCTGCCAGGCGCGCCTGAAAGGTTTCTCCTTGCGGGGGAATAAGCGCTGTGGCCCAGTATTTGTCGGTTAGCCCAAGCCAGCCATTTTTAGCTTCATGCTTGGTGGCCGGATCCTCAATCAAGTCACTATAGTCAATTTCAAGCAGGCCTGGTTCTTCACCCAAAACACCAACGGCGCCCTCATGCAGCACAAAAATTTCTGCGCCGTCTGGCGTGCCACGCTTGGTGATTTGCCCATACGGGTAGAGCGTGACGCTTTTATTGGTGGTGTTTTCTACCGATTGGCTGATGGTGAACATGAATTGGTCATCGACAGAAATATGACGCCGGAAAATAAGACCATTGGCGGCATCATGGCGCAAGGTAACAGGAGAATTCGGGGTCAGCTTATCTCCTGTTTCAACTTGCCAAATTGTGTCGGGGGCGGGCAGGTGATTGTTCACATCGCCGCGCCCAATCCAGCCATAGCTGGCTTGCCAGTAATTGGTTTCGTTTTCAGGCGATAGAAGCTGAACTGTTTCATCGCTCCCAAGCGCGATTGGATATTGACTTAAAGAAAGCTCATCAAGCCGCGCCCCCATTAAGGCAATGCTGCCTTTGAGCTGTGGTGTTTCAATCTGTAGGCGCGGGCTGCTTGTGATATTGGGTGCGCTATTGGTGAGTTTTGCAAATGGTGTTGGCGCCTCATCACCACTTAAAGCGGGGGTGTTGTTATAAGTTGGGGTGGCATTCACTTGGCCATCTCGTCCAGCATTTGCCGCTTCCTCTGCTTGCTTGCGGGCTGCTTGCTGTGCCGCAATTTGCGGGTCAATCACAAAATATTGCCAACCCAGCATAACGCCGATACACAGCACAATTGCGAGGATAAAATTACCATTATTCTGAGTCACGGGTGAGCCTCCTCAACAGACGCAAATGAAGTTAGATTGGCATTATCATGAACGCGCTTAAGCGCAGATTCAAGGTCTTTTGCCAGAGATGCATAAGACTGCTCTCGCGTTGCGGCGCGGGCAATCAAAACATAATCAAAGCCGCTTTTACCTTTTTGGGGTAAAATTTCTTCTGCCAAAGCGCGCAAACGGCGCCGCGCGCGATTGCGGGCAACGGCATTACCGGTCTTTTTGCTGGCGGTTAACCCAAATCTCATTTCATGGTCAGGCGGGGTACGAGTTGATTGTTTTGTTTTATCTTGTCCTGCGCGGTGAAGCGCTTGCAAAACCAGCCCACGACGCACTTGCTTATTGCCTTTGGCGACAGCCAAAAACTCTCGTCTGACTTTGAGTCGCGCGAGCTGGGTCATGGACAAATGGACGTTGCCCTTTATGCGGACAGACGCTTGCGACCTTTTGAACGGCGGCGATTGAGAATCTGGCGGCCATTTTTGGTTGCCATGCGTGACCGGAAACCGTGGCGGCGTTTGCGGACCAGGTTAGAGGGTTGAAATGTGCGCTTCATGGCTTTCTCCTTAGTTTCACGGCAAATGCTGCCCGAAACTGATATTGCATAAACTTTGACAGGGATTTAGCTAAAAAACAGCCATAAGTCAATGCAGTTATGCTGTTTGTCGCTGTTTTTACAATTTTTATGCATTTGTTTGGGGTTGTTTGAGCTGTTCACCTTTGCCGCCCACTTCACAATTGTGTGAACAGGTGATTTTAGGCTGGACAACGCCGTCCTAGCAAAGTTTCATGGCATGCAGGTTCGTGATAGCGCATAAAGTAGCGACATGTTAGCGTGGTATAATGTTTTTAAGTCGGTTCAAAAAATTTCTGCCCTTAATCGTCATTGTGGTCGCAATGGCTGTGGTGTTTTCCTTGGGGCTTGATGAGTGGCTCAATTGGGAGATATTGCGCCAGCATGAAAGCAATCTGAAACAAACAGTTGCGCAACACCCTGTGCTTTTGGGGGCGTTGTTTGTGCTGATTTATACCATCGTGGTGGCACTCTCCTTGCCGGCGGCTACGGTTTTGACCCTAAGTGGGGGGCTTATTTTTGGCCCGCTTTGGGGCGGTGGGCTGACAATTATTGGTGCCACAAGCGGTGCCTGTTTGATATTTCTGGCGACACGCTCTGCCTTTGGTGATTTTTTCAGGAAAAAAGCAGGTTCGCGCTTGCAGCAATTTCAACAAGGCTTCCAGCGTGATGCCGTTTCCTATTTGTTAATGGTGCGGTTTATTCCAATCTTTCCGTTTTTCTTGGTCAATATTGCGGCTGCCTTGACGGGCGTTTCTTTTCTGACCTTTGCGCTGACGACAGCTTTTGGCATTGCGCCGGGTACTTTTATTTATGCCAGTGTGGGCAATGGTATTTCGGTGGTTCTCGCGCAAGGCAAGGCGCCGGATTTGGGCATTATTTTTGAGCCTGCTGTGTTTCTGCCCCTCACAGGGCTGGGTGTGTTGAGCCTCTTGCCGATATTTATTCGCAAAGTCCAGCAGGTGAAGCAGCTTGAAGAAAAAAAGAAAAAGCTGATTAAAACTGATATTTGCGTCATTGGAGCTGGCTCTGGCGGGTTGTCCGTGGCGGCGGGCGCGGTTCAAATGGGTGCGCGCACGGTTTTAATTGAGCGCGATAAAATGGGCGGCGACTGCCTGAACTATGGCTGCGTGCCATCAAAAGCGCTTTTGGCGGCAGCTGATGCGGCAGCGCAAGCTCAGCAGGCTAAAAAATTAGGTGTGCAGACAGGCGCTATCAAGCCAGACTATCAGCAAGTGCAGGCGCATGTGGCAGATGTGATTGCGGAAATTGAGCCCCATGACTCAGTTGAGCGGTTTGAAGGTTTGGGCGTGCAGGTGCTCAAAGGTGCGGCGCGATTTGAAAATGCCAATACGGTGCAAGTTGGCACCACGCGTGTGCGCGCCAAGCGTTTTGTTATCGCAACAGGTTCAACAGCCGCCATTCCGCCCATTCAAGGCCTGAAAAAAGTAGATTATCTGACCAATGAAACTTTGTTTGATATGCCTGATTTCCCAACCCATTTGATTATTATTGGGGGCGGCGCGATTGGTGTTGAAATGGCACAAGCGCATGCGCGTTTGGGCGCGAAAGTTACGATTTTAGAGCAGGCGCGATTGCTGCCTCAAATTGATGCTGATGTGGTGGATATTTTGCGCGCAAAATTGCAATCTGAAGGCGTTGAGTGTTTGGAAGGCGTGAAAATTAAATCAGTCTCTCAAGCCAAAAAATTGATTAAAGTGACTTTTTCAGATGCCGATAGCACGCATCTTTTAACGGGCTCGCATATTTTGGTCGCGGCAGGGCGCAAGCCACAAACCGCAGGGTTGCAGCTTGATAAAGCCCAAATTAACTATGACGCTCAAGGCATTAAGGTTGACCGCCGTTTGCGCACCAGTAATAAAAAAATCTTTGCCATTGGTGATGTGACAGGTCTGGCGCAATTAACCCATGCGGCGGGCTATCATGCCGGCATTGTTATTCGCAATGCTTTGTTCAAATTACCCGCCCGCGCCCAGCATGAGATAATGCCGCAAGCGGTTTATACCAATCCGGAGCTGGCCAGTGTTGGCTTGACCGAGCAAGAAGCGCAGGCGCAGAATATTGAGCATCAAATTTTAATTTCTGAATTTGCAGATAATGACCGCGCGCGGGCGGAAAAATCGACAGAGGGCTTGATTAAGCTGGTGCTGTCCAAAAAGGGTAAGATTTTAGGCGCCACGATTATTGGTAAAAATGCAGGTGATTTATTATCAGTATGGACGCTGGCGCTGGAACAAAAATTAACAATTGGCGCGATGGCCAGCACCATTGCGCCTTATCCAACGCGGGCGGAAATTTCAAAACGGGTGGCTGGAAGTTATTATACGCCCAGCCTGTTTAGTCAAAAAACCAAGAGGTTAGTGCGATTGCTCAATTTATTTAGTTCGTAAATTTGCGTAGGTGGGAAAATGAATAAGCGTCAGCGTGTTGGCAGTGGGCCAATACAAGTCTTGTGGCAAAAATGGCAGGCGATTAGCCCAATTCAAAAAGGGGCTTTCAGGCTGATTGGCCGGTTTTTGTTGGTTTTCATTGTCATGAATATTTTGCTCACGCCTTTATTTATGCATTTTGCGCGTGACTATAATATGCGCCTTATCCATAAAGACGCGCTGGTGGCGCATCAATTTATAAGCTCTGGGGCGGCGTTAAACGCCCAACAAAAACAAGCTTTTGTTACCCATCAAAATTTGCGGGGGATCATCGTGTCGCAAAATGCCAATGCATTGGCTGATGACGCGCAAATCTTTTGGTTTTCGGAAAATAATCAGGATTTATCCAATCTTTATATTTCTAATTTAGACCAAGATGGGTTGATTGAAAATCTGCGCCAAATCGCACATTTGGTACTCACCCCAAATAATAAAAACGCCATTGTGACGAAATATAATCCGGCCTTAAAAGCTTATGTTTCGGCGATTTATGCTCAAGAAACCACCATAAACGTCATTCATTATTCAAATCGGATTTCAACCATATTTATCGCACTCTTTAGCTTTGGCTTGGCTTTGATGATGCAGCGTATTTTTCATCGCGAAGTATCAAATTATATGACGGATTTATTGGTTTCGCTTTATGGCAAAAAACTCAAAATTGATAAAAAGAGTTTGTCGTCTGACGGGCCTGGTTCCATTGACCATTTGCAAGCGCGCCTGAATGACCATATTGATGAGCAAGCGCGCCTAGCGTCATTGGGTGCGGGGGCTGTGCGTCTGGCGCATGATATTCGCAACGCGCTGGCCAGTTTGCAATTATTTGCGGATAAGCTTTCTTATTCAGAAAATGAAAGCGATAAGGCAATGGGGTCGCGTATGAATATTAGCATTGAACGCGCTGTGAGCTTATGTGATTGGGCAACGCGATATTCTTCAAGCCGTAAAAAGACAATCAATTTTGCCCGTCAGCCTTTACAGTCACTGGTTGACGAGGTGCTGACGCTCGTGCGCTTGCATGATGTGGGGCATAATGTTGAGCTGAAAAATAAAATAAAGGCTGGTGAATATATGGATTGTGAACGCAATCTCGCCTTTCGGATTATTTATAATATTGTGCTAAATGCTATTCAGGCGATTTCTGCCAGTGGCAAAAAAGGCGTGGTGAGTGTGAATAGCCAAATTGAAAAAGGCGGCATCACGCTTATTATTGAAGATACGGGGCCGGGCATGAGCGCAGAGACTGTTGAGAATTTATTTACCCCCTATCAGGGCAGTCTTAAGCCCGGTGGCACTGGGCTTGGCATGGCGATTGCCAATGAATTGGCGCGCTGGCATGAGGGTCGGCTCGAGTTGCGCCAAACTGGTGCGCAAGGGTCGACCTTTACGCTTTATATGCCAAATGTGAAAGCTGACAACACAGTCAGCACAGCCGCCACTGAGACAATAGAGGTTGCCTAACGGCTGCACAGCGCGATTATTTAAAATGCGTGGTTTCGGCGGGCGGCTGGGTGAGAAACAACACAACACCCTCGCGTCTTTTATCTGCGCCGCCAAAAAGCTTGTTGGTTTTATCTGCGGCAGGCGCATTTGGGGTGTTGAGACTATTCAGGTTTTGGTGTGTTGATATGCCGTGCAAGCCGCTATGATGGCGGTTGACTTTTACCTGATGCCCCATTTGTTGCAGGGGCGCGGCCAAATCCGCTAATTCTGTATTGGCCTCAAGCTCAAGCACGCCGCGTGGGGATACATGTTTGGGCAAATCAAAGGCCGCCTGCAAAGACAGCTGCCAGTCGATAAATGCGATGACACTTTGTGCGACATAGCCAATAATTTTAGGCCCGCCAGGTGAGCCGAGCGCGGCAATGGGGGTGTTGTTTTCGTCAAAAATAATCACTGGCGTCATAGAGGAGCGTGGGCGTTTGCCACCTGCAACCGCATTGGCGACATGCTGATTTTGTTGGGGGGGCAGAAAAGAAAAATCGGTGAGCTGGTTATTCAGCATCATACCGCCAGCCATGATGCGCGAACCAAATGCCGACTCCACTGAGCTTGTCATGGAAACAAAATTGCCCGCAAAATCTCGCACGACAAAATGTGTGGTTGAGCTGCGTTCAAGCGAGGGCGCGCTGTGCCAGTTTGTGACGGTGTTTTGAGGCTGCCCATATGTGGGGTTTGTGATGGCGCGGGCTAGGCTGATGCGGGCCGCCCGTTTGGCCAAATATGTTTTATCGAGCAGGGCGTTGACGGGTATTTCAACAAAGTCAGGATCGCCAAGATAATAATTGCGGTCAGCAAATGCCAACTTTGAGGCTTCAGCAATCAGATGAACGGCCTCCAGACTATTGGGTGGTAAAGCGGCTATATCAAAATGCTCCAGCATGCCCAAGATTTGCAACAGCGTGACGCCACCAGAGCTGGGCGGCCCAATTGAGCAAACCTTATAAGCCCGATATGGGGCGCATAAATTCGGGCGTTGGGTGGCGCGATAATTTTCCAAATCAGCAGCACTCATGGTGCTGTTGGTGTTCGCCAATACCTGCAAAATTTGGGCTGCTGGTGAGGGGCGTGCTGAAGGCGCGTAAAAACTTTGTCTCTTATGGCGGGCAAAATGTTTTAGGGTTTGCGCATAGGCTGGGTTTTTGAGGTTTTCGCCAATTGGGCGGGCTTGCCATTTGCCTTGTGCATCAGCGCGATAATAAAGCGCGCGCGCCGTCGGGTTTTGCCGCAGATAAGCATCGCGGGCCAGCAAAGCATGTAAACGCGGTGTGATGGCAAAACCATTTTCTGCTTTTTCAATGGCGGGTTGCCATAATGTCTCCCACGCCAATTTCCCGTATTCTTCATGCAGGGTGACCAATAAATCCGGAATGCCTGGTACCCCGACAGAATGCGCCGATGTGACCGCTTGCATATAAGACTCAAAAGTCAGTTTTTCAGCATAGCGCGCAAACACATCGGGCGCGATTTTGGCTGGTGCGGTTTCGCGCCCGTCCCAGCTTGTTAAAGCATTTTGCGCAGCATCATAATGTAAAACAAACCCACCGCCCGCTAAGCCAGATGATTGCGGCTCAACAAGACCAAGCATGGCCTGAACAGCAATGGCTGCATCTACCGCCGAGCCGCCTGCTTTTAAAATATCAATACCAGCTTGCGCGGCAAGTGGGTGGGCGGCAGACACCATGGCTTGTGCCGTAGCGCTTTTATTGACGATTTGCTTTGCTTCAGTTTTTGTTTCTGCCAGCGCTTGTGTTTGTATCGCTATTAAGCACATACCAAAAGGGAGAAAACACCCTATCAGCACTTTCAGACAGTGTTTCTTGATTATATTTGGAAATGACAATTTGATTTTATTCAATGTCTTGCGCATGCGCATAGTTTACCCAGATTGAGACGGCCTGCAATCATCTATCTTGGCGTTCGCTCATTGTTTGTCCTATAAAACCTGTTTGAGCGGTGGTAAGATTTTATCAGAAAATGCACTTCAGGGCTTGCCAAGCGCGCAGGAAATCAGTAAACAAAGCCAGTCCGTCATTGACGCGACAGGCACCGGTAGCTCAGCTGGATAGAGTACTTGACTACGAATCAAGGGGTCGGGAGTTCGAATCTTCCCCGGTGCGCCATTTTCCTCAATATTTTTAAGGCATATCTGATTCATATTCTAGCACGGTCAGGCTGGGCATGTGGCTACGGTCAAAAAGCTTTTCTTCGTCTTCACGAATTTCTTTTTCAGCCTCTGGCGCGGCAAATCCGGCAGCACATTTTTGAAATGTGGCTTCATTGGGAAACCAAATTTCAAGCAGCACATCAAAATCTGGCTCGGCAATGTGCCCCAGCGCATCTGGCAGGGCGGTGATATAGCGGCGCAGATATTTTGTGGCATAGCCTTTTAAATATTTTTCGCCAATCAGGCGATGATATTTTTCATAATAGGCGCGAAAATCCTCAACCGACATACCGGCTTTGCGTTTGAGGGGCATTAAAACTTTATACATTTTTTCCCTTTAGATGTGCCTGATAACATGCATTAGCCTAAGGAAAAGCACGGTGAAAGGCAAATTATTGTACGCGCTTTATATTGGTAATGTGGCGCGCTTTTGTTAAGCTAAACCCATGTCTTTATATGAAAAATATGTTTTGCCGCGCCTGATTAATTTTGCTTGCGGGTCAAAACCCATCTTAAAACAGCGGGAGAAAGTCGTCCCCTTTTGTGAGGGGCGCGTTTTGGAAGTTGGCATTGGCACTGGCCATAATCTCAAATTTTATGACCCAGCCAAAGTCGAGCGGGTGTTTGGTCTTGAGCCGTCACAAGAGATGGTGAAGCGGGCAGAAATAGCCGCGGCCAAAGTAGATGTTCCGGTGGAGTTTATTCCGCTGCCGGGTGAAGAAATCCCGCTTGATGATCAAAGCGTGGATACAGTTTTATTGACCTATACGCTCTGCACCATTCCGGATACGGCGCAAGCTTTAGCGCAAATGCGGCGGGTTTTGAAACCTGGCGGCAAATTATTATTTTGTGAACATGGGCGTGCGCCAGATGCGGCAGTGCAAAAATGGCAGGACCGGCTGGACGGCGTGTGGGGCAAAATTGGCGGCGGGTGTCATATCAATCGCGATATTCCGACACTCATTCACCAAGCTGGTTTTGATATTACCGACCAGCACAGCATGTATGTGCCGTCAACCCCTCGTATTTTTGGCTTCACTTATTGGGGCGCGGCTTCGTAATTTTTGTTTGTATTCTGAAGGGTTTATCAAAATGGACGCCATTACAATTTTCATCATTATCAGCCTGATTACTTTTATTTTATTGCTCAAGGGCGTGATTCAGGCCTTTAAGCGCAATGCAATTGTTGCGATTTTATGCGTGATATTTATCTTCCCTGTTTTTCTATGCTGGGCATTTGTAGAAATATTTTTACCCCAGCCAAAATAGTTAATTAGAATTATTCTAAATAACTTGACAAAAATCGCATTCTTCCTATATTAGAACTATTCTAAACAAGGAGAGTGACATGATTGGTCGTACATTACCAAAAATTACCTTTAAAACCCGCATTCGTGATGAGTCTGTTGGCGGTGATAACCCTTATCGTTGGCAGGATAAAACCACAGATGATTATTTCGCTGGTAAACGAGCGATTTTGTTTTCTTTACCAGGCGCGTTTACACCGACTTGCTCAACCTATCAATTGCCAGATTTTGAAAAGCTTTATCCCGAGTTTATCGCGGCGGGCATTGATGCCATTTATTGCATTGCCGTCAATGATGCGTTTGTGATGAATGCGTGGGGTCGTCAGCAAAATATTGGCTGCATTGGATTGCTGCCCGATGGGTCAGGCCATTTCACGCGCCAGATGGGCATGCTGGTCGATAAGGACAATTTGGGTTTTGGCTATCGCAGCTGGCGTTATGCGGCAGTGGTCGAGGACGGCATTATCAGAGCTTGGTTTGAAGAACCAGGTTTTGCAGATAATGCCAAGGAGGACCCTTATGGCGAAACCGCGCCGCAAAATATTCTGTCTTATGTGCAAAAAGCAAAAGCAGATACTATCGCGGCGCAGTAAACTGGTTAATAGCCGCTTATTTGCGCATAGCGGTTGCGGTGAAATTGCGTATCTCCAAAAATTTGCGATTGCACCCGCGCGCGCTTCATAAACAGGCCAATATCCACATCATCTGTCATGCCAATACCGCCATGCATTTGGAGCCCCTCATTGGTCACCAGCGTGGCGGTTTCTGCCAATCGCGCTTTTGCGAGACTGGCGAGGCGTGGCAGATGATTGCTTTGTTTATCGGCTTGTGACAAACTATAAGCCACAATGGAGCGGCAGACTTCAATCTCACCAAACATATGCGCGGCACGGTGGCGTAAGGCTTGGAAACTACCAATCGGCACGCCAAATTGCTTGCGCTCTTTCAGATAGTCTAAAGTGCGGTCAAAGACTTCTTCAATCCCGCCCAAAACTTCTGCTGATAAAGCAATGCGTGCTTTGTCCAAAGCCGCCTCAAGCGGGTCATGACCCGCCCCAATCTGGCCTATAATCGCGTCTTGTTCGACCTGCACATTTTCAAACTGCAGCTCAGCCGCGTTACGGCTATCGACCATTTTTGTGCGCGTGAGGGTCAGGCCATCAGCTGTTGCATCAACCAGACACAGCGTTAGGCCATCTGTCTCCCCAGATTGGCCTGAGCTGCGCGCTACAACAATAAATTTGTCAGCGATATGGCCATCAAGCACAAAAGTTTTTTGCCCATTCAAAGTCAGACCACCATCGGTTTCGACACAAGACAAAGCCACCAGACAGGGATTGTGATGGCCGCTTTCTTCAAGAGCCAATGCGACCAACTGTGAGCCATCAGCGATTTTTGGTAAAATATCCTGCTTCTGGTTTTCACTGCCTGCTTGCAACAGCAAAAGGCTTGAAATGATAGAGCTGGACAAAAGCGGTGTGGCAGCAAGAACGCGACCAGCTTCTTGCATCACCAGACCCATGCCAGTAAGGCCAAAACCTGTGCCGCCATATTCTTCTGGTATCAAAATGCCCGCAAAGCCAAGCCCAACGGCCTCTTGCCAAATGTCGCGGTCAATGCCATCGGCGTCTTCAGAGTCGCGTAATTTCCGTAAATTTGCCGTGCCGACCTTATCGCGAAAAAACTGGCGCGCCATATCCTGCAATAAAACCTGCTCTTCACTGAGGATAAAATTGAAAATCTTTTGCGTGTCGTCAGCCATTAGCTTTGCCCCCCTTCAGGCAGGTCAAGCACGCGCTTGGCAATCACATTAAGCTGCACTTCAGATGTGCCGCCCTCAATTGAATTGCCTTTTGAGCGCAACCACTGGCTTGACATTTCAAGCTCGTGGTCTTCATATCCTTCGCCCTCAATGGCCAATGAACGCGTACCCATCAGCTCCAATAAAAGCTCAAATCGGCGTTTGTTCATTTCAGTGCCATAATATTTGAACATGCTGGCTGCGGCACCTTGCCCTTTGCCCGCTTTGGCCATTTCGGCAGAGCGGCGCAGGGTGAGGGCAAAAGCCTCTTCGTCCATTTTATGGCGCGCCACTTTTTCGCGCATGACTGCATCACCAATCATGCCGTTTAATTCCCCAAACACATCTTTGGCCAATTGTTCCATGCCGCCCATAGAGGCTTCGCCCGTGCCCATATTCATGCCAGACACCATGGCGCGTTCATGTTCCAGCAGGCGTTTGGCTATCGTCCAGCCTTTATTCAATTCGCCAACAAGATTTTCTTTTGGCACTTTGACATCGGTCAAAAATGTTTCGCAAAATGGTGACTTGCCCGAAATCAGCTTGATGGGGCGCGCTTCAATGCCTTCGCTTGCCATATCAATCAACAAAAAAGAAATCCCTTCATGTTTGACTGATGTGTCGGTGCGCACTAAACAAAAAATCCAATCTGCTTGATCCGCATAGCTGGTCCACACTTTTTGCCCATTCACCAAATAATGGTCGCCTTTATCTTCGGCGCGTGTTTGCAGGCCCGCTAAATCAGATCCTGAACCAGGTTCTGAATAGCCCTGACACCACCGGATTTCACCGCGTGTGATGGGCGGGATAAATTTTTGTTTCTGCTCTTCAGACGCAAATTCCAATAGAGCTGGCCCCAGCATCCAAATACCGAAACTGTTCAGGGCAGGGCGCGCATTTATGCGCTTGAGTTCTTGTGCTAATATAGTGGCCTCTTCATTGCTCAGGCCGCCGCCGCCATATTCGGCAGGCCATGTTGGCGCCACCCAGCGTTTTTCAACCATGCGGTCAAACCATAATTTGGCATCTTCACTGTGAAAATGTGCGTTGCGCCCGCCCCAAACCTGCTCATCATCTGGCATGGGTGTGCGCATGGAGGCTGGACAATTTTCTTCTAGCCAAGCCCGTGTTTCGTGACGAAACGCTTCTAAATTACTCATAATTTCCCCCTTACTCACAAAATGTAACACCACAATTTGTTCGTTGTTCAAGCTTACACGCAACCATTATCTGGTCAAGAAATACCGCATATTTGCGGCCATTTAACGACAGCCGACACTTATTTTTTATCGCTCTTGCCATAACGCTGTTGACGAATTTGTAACGCCGTTTTCATGCCTTTTTCTTTGACTGTTTTGAAAAACTCACGAAAGGTTGGGCTTTGATGGAAAACCGCATCTAAATCTGCGGCGCGACGGGCAGAGGGTTCAAACCCCATATTTTCATACCAGCTATTGGTCGCTTCCTTCAGCAGGGTTAAATGATTAACCGGTGAGCGCGCAATATCTTCTGCGACCTCAAGCGCCCGCGCTTCAAGTGCGTCATCTTCAACACATTCATTGATTAAGCCAAGCGTGACGGCCTCGTCTGCGTCAATCAGTTTGGCGGTATAAAGCAGTTCTTTTGTTTTGCGCATGCCGATAAGGAGCGGCCATAAAAAAACAGTTGGCGGAATGCCCAAATCACGCGCCGCAGGGTGACCAAATTTGGCAGATTTGCCAGCAATGACAATATCTGACATGGCAATCAATTCCCCCGCCCCAGACAAACACGGCCCTTGCACGCGGGTGACGATGGGCTTTGGATATTTCCATAAATCCAGCCAATAATCTAAGAGCTCGTGAATATCTTGCCGATCCTGCTGAATTTCTACCCCATCTGGATAATCCGCTGGAAACTGAGAAATAATCCAGTTTTCCTCGCTGATATCATAGCCAGGTGAAAAAACCGGCCCTGTGCTTTGCAATAAAATAACCGCAATATCGGGGTCTTCATTCGCGCCTGTTAATGCCTCTTTGAGTTCCGCCAATAAAGTGGGGGACAAAGCATTGAGCTTATCTGGCCGATTAAGCGTGAGGTGAAAAATCCTGCCTTGCTTTTCAGTTCGTATGGTTTCTTTGGCGGTCATTTTGTCGGTCATTTTATCACACATATACCGTATCAAGCTTCGGCAGCTTTTAACGCCTGGTCAATATCAGCAAGAATATCGTCAATATGCTCAATACCAATCGACAGACGCACATAGCCTGGTGTGACACCAGAAGCCAGTTGCTCATCTGCGCTCAGCTGGCTATGTGTCGTGCTGGCCGGGTGAATTGCCAGTGAGCGCGCATCGCCAATATTAGCCACATGATAAAGCAGCTGGAGCGCATCAATAAATTTTTTGCCTGCTTCCATGCCGCCAGCCAGTTCAAACCCCATTAAGGCGCCATATCCATTATTCAAAACCGCATCAGCACGCTCACGATACAGCCCGTCCATCAAACTTGGGTGTATCACTTTTTCCACTTGTGGGTGGTTGTTCAAAAAGGCGGCAACAGCATTGGCATTTTCACAATGCGCGCGCATGCGCAAGGCGAGGGTTTCAATGCCTTGCAAAAACATGAAAGCATTAAACGGGCTCATCGCGCCGCCTAAATCGCGCAACAAAGTTGTGCGCGCTTTTAAAATATAGGCAATCGGGCCAAGCGGTTTAGCTGCTTGTGTCCAGACCGCTCCATGATAAGAGGGGTCAGGGTTATTGAGTAAAGGTTGACGCTGGCCAGCGGCTTCCCAATCAAAATTCCCTCCATCGACAATCAACCCGCCAATTGAGGTGCCATGCCCGCCAATATATTTGGTTGAGCTGTAAACAATAATCGCGGCGCCATGGTCAAAGGGGCGACAAATAATCGGGGCGGCTGTGTTGTCCATAATCAATGGCACACCAAAGCCGCGTCCAATTTCTGCAACTTCTTTAATCGGGAATACCTGCAATTTCGGATTGGGTAAGGTTTCAGCATAATAAGCCCGCGTATTTTCATCTGTCGCATTGGCAAAAGCTTGCGGGTCTGATGGATCCACAAAGCGCACCTCAATGCCCATATCTTTGAAAGTGTTCGAAAACAAATTCCATGTGCCGCCATATAGGTCGGTTGATGAAACAATATTATCTCCTGCCCGCGCAATATTTTGAATGGCATAGGCTGATGCTGTTTGACCAGATGATACACCGAGCGCGGCGGCGCCACCTTCAAGGGCGGCCACGCGTTGTTCCAAAACATCAGTGGTTGGATTCATCAAGCGCGTATAAATATTACCCAGCTCAGACAGCGAAAACAGACTTGCCGCATGTTCTGTGTCATTAAACTGGTAGCTGGTTGTTTGATGGATAGGCACCGCAACCGAACCTGTGGTCGGGTCATTGCGCCAGCCAGCGTGTAATACTTGTGTTTCGGGGTTTTTTGAGTCAACCATAACTGTCTCCATTAACAACTTGTTTCTACAAAGCCCATCAGGGCATAAATAATTTGCGCGGCAGAAAAATCACTATAGGGCTGGCCGGCTATGGGGGCAAGTTCTACAATGTCTAAACCAACACATTCGCGCCCATTCAGGGCGGTGCGCACCAAATCCAGCGCTTGATAATACCCTAACCCGCCTGGCACAGGCGTGCCGGTTGCGGGCAAAACAGCTGGATCCAAGCCATCAACATCAAAACTCACATAAAGCTTTTTTGGAAAATCCTCTGGTAAAGTCACGCAACTTATATTCTGGCGCACAATATCTTTGGCGTCATAGGTTAAAACGCCATGCGCGGTGCGGGCGGTTTCTTCTTCCTGCGATAGCGCGCGGACACCAAAACTCGCCATTTTCACGCCCTCTTGCGCCAAAAGATACATCACACTGGCATGTGAGTGATGATGGCCTTGATAGGCATCGCGAAAATCAGCATGCGCATCAATGTGAATAATGCCAAGCTCAGTAGGCGCAATTTGCAAGCCCTCAATCACCCCCATCACCGCGCCATAAGACAGGCTATGCTCACCGCCCAAAGTGACTGGAATTTGCCCCTTTTGCGCCACACGCGCTGTTGCCTGATGTAAATCAAGCATCACCTGTTCAATGGGTTGGTCGCACTTAATGGGGTCATGGGTAAACAGGCCATATTGGCAGGGCTCTTGGCCCTCATAGCTGCGTTCAAGTTGATGGCTTGCGGCAATCATCGCGGCAGGCCCATTGCCTGTGCCCGTGCCATAAGAAACGGTTTGCTCCAAGCCGCAGGGGAAAATCTGAAACCGCGCAGTTTCTGGATTGTTCTCCTGCGCGGTGAGTTCTTCGCCAAGAAATTGATTTTGCCAGCTCTGTGTATTACTCATTTTTACATTACTCAGATTACAAAGTTTTCAAGACAGCCGTCCCTCAAAATCTTCAAAATGAAACTCTTTCACAATTTTTAGCGCATCTGTTTGACTGTTCCAAACCGCCAGGCTTGGCAATTGCACACCGTTAAAACTGGTTGTTTTAACCATTGAATAATGCGCTTGGTCAAGAAAAGCCAGCCTTTGCCCTATTTGGGGGACGCTTTCAAACTGATAAGTGCCAATCACATCGCCTGCCAAGCAGCTTGGCCCGCCCAAGCGTACGGGCTGACCTTGTGTGCTTTCTTGCATTAAAGCTGGACGATACGGCGCCTCTAAAACATCGGGCATATGGCATGTTGCCGAAACATCTAAAATCGCATTGGGGCCGTGATTATGCATCACATCTAAAACCTCGCCGACCAAAATGCCAGCATCAAAAGCAATCGCCGCGCCGGGCTCTAAAATAATGTGCGTTTGCATTTTCTCGGCCAGTTCTTGCAAGAAAAGCACGAGCCCCTCACGGTCATAATCGGGTTTGGTCAGCAAATGCCCGCCACCGAGATTCAGCCAATCAAGCTGCCCGCGATAGGGTAATAAATAAGGCTCAATCGCTGCCCATGTGCGCACCAGCGGGTCAAATCCTTGTTCGCACAGACTATGAAAATGCAACCCGTCAATCTGCGCAATATGGGCCTGTGTCAGCTCCGTTATGGGTAAGCCTAAGCGCGAACCTGGCGCGCAAGGGTCATAGGTTGCAATGCCAGATTCTGAATGCAGCGGGTTGATGCGCAAGCCAAGTGCCGCACCATATGTGCGGGCTACCGCGCCAAACCGCTCAATCTGTGAGGGGCTGTTAAAAACCAAATGGTCGGATAAATCGGCAATGGTTTCGATTTCTGATGCTTTATAAGCAGGGCTAAAAGTTTCAACAATACCGCCATAATGTTGATGCCCTAATTGCGCTTCCCATAGCCCAGATGCGCAGACACCATCTAGATACTGGTTCATCAAGGGGGCTAAATGCCAAAATGAAAAAGCTTTGAGTGCGGCAAGAATTTTGACATTTGCACGGGTTTTAATATCCGCAAGCAATTGCAGATTTTCTGCCAGCTTGACTTCATCAACCACAAAACAAGGCGAGGGGACACGCGTCAAATCGAAATTTGCAAAATATCCCGCTCCTTGTGATTGTGTTTCCATCATGATTGCGCTGGTCCTTTATGTTTTTCAAAAAAATTATGACCTAAAAATCGAGCGCGGTATCCAGCGTTTCAACCTGCCAGCCAAGCCCGTGATTGTTCAGCATATCCATAAATGGGTCTGGGTCCATTTCTTCCATATTGACCACACCCTTTTTATCCCAAACCCCTTGCAACATTAAAGCAGCGCCAATCATTGCCGGCACACCTGTTGTATAGCTGACAGCCTGTGAGCCAACCTCTTCAAAACATGCTGCGTGGTCACATATATTATAAATATATATGGTTTTTGCCGCGCCGTCTTTTTCCCCGCTTATGATATTGCCAATACAGGTTTTGCCCGTGGTGCTTTTGCCCAAATCAGCAGGCTCAGGCAGAACGGCTTTTAAGAACTGCAGCGGGACAATCTCTTGCCCCTCATAATTGATGGGCTCAATAGAAGTCATGCCGATATTTTGTAAAACTTCCAAATGCGTTAAATAGGCATCACCAAAGGTCATCCAAAACCGGGCGCGCTCAAGCGAGGGATAGTTCTTGGTCAGTGACTCCAGTTCCTCATGATACATCATATACATATTGCGGGCGCCAATTTCTGGAAAATCATAAACCTGCTTATGTGATAAAGCAGGGGTTTCAACCCATGCCCCATTTTGCCAATGGCGCGCTGGCGCGGTGACTTCGCGAATATTGATTTCAGGGTTAAAATTTGTCGCAAAATGCTGGCCATGATCGCCGCCATTGCAGTCCAAAATGTCCAATGTTTTCATGCTGTCAAAATAATGTTTTTGCGCATAGGCGGTAAATACATTGGTGACGCCCGGGTCAAAACCAGAGCCAAGCAAGGCCATTAAACCCGCTTCGCTGAATTTTTCTTGATAGGCCCATTGCCAGTGATATTCAAACTTCGCCTCATCGCGGGGTTCATAATTGGCGGTGTCTAAATAATGCACGCCTGTAGCTAAACAGGCTTCCATAATCGCTAAATCTTGATAAGGCAAAGCCAGATTGACCACCAAAGCGGGTTTGACTTTTTCAATCAGCAAAATGGTTTGCGCGGTATTATCGGCGTCAATTTCAGCCGTTTCAATATGCACGCCAAATCTGGATTGCACGCTCTCGGCAATCATCTGGCATTTGGCTAATGTGCGGCTGGCCAACGTAATATGCGAAAACACCTCTGGCAGCATGGCCATTTTGTGAACCGCCACTGAACCAACCCCGCCGGCACCAATAACTAGAACGCGTGACATTTTAATACCTCTACTCGTTAAATGGGTTTAATGCTCGTAATAAGTATAGCCTTGAATGCTATCTTTATAATCTTTGATAATCTCTCGTCGGTCTTGGGGGGTAATTTTTCCACTGCCGACACCTTTTTCGACAATCTTTTTGAAATTATTTATCATTTGGCGTGGGTCATATTCTACATAGCTAAGAACTTGCTCAACCGTGTCGCCTTCCAGCTCATGCACAATTTCAAAGCCGCCATTTTCCGTCAGCTCAATAGTGACCACATTGGTGTCGCCAAAAAGATTGTGCAAATCACCTAGCGTTTCCTGATAGGCACCGACAAAAAACACGCCCAGATAATAATCCTCACCTTCTGGAATATCATGCACAGGCAGCGTGCCTGAAATCCCATCAGCCAGAACAAAGCGGTCAATTTTACCGTCACTATCGCAGGTGATATCGCTCAAAATCACATTGCGATTGGCCGGCACATGATGGTGGCTCAATGGCGCGATAGGGTGGATTTGGTCAATCGCCCAAACATCGGGAAGACTCTGGAAAAGTGAGAAATTACAATGATATATATCTGCCACTTGCTCCATCGCCGTCAGCATATCCTCGCTCATATCATCTAAATTGCGCACCATATTTTTGATTTTATTCATCAAATATAAATAAATGCGCTCGGCCTTCGCGGTCATGGCCAGTCCGGCTTGATTATTGCGGAAGAGATTGCGCATTTCCTCGCGATAATAAATTAAATCATTCCAGCATTCTTGCAGGCGCTCTGGCGTGAGATAATTCTCAACGCCATGCATGTTTTTCAATATCTGGTGGTCATCTTCATCAGCTTCAACAGGTTTGGGGCTGTCAAAATGTGTGACTTCGAGAACATTAAACAATAACAGTGATGACTGCGCGACACAGGCGCGTCCACTTTCCGTAATGATACGCGGGTGGTCAAGCTGGTTAGCGTCCATCGCATCTTTCACCGTTTCAATAATGTTCAGGCAATATTCAGAAAGGCTATAATTGGTTGAGTTGGCACTAGATGTATGCTCACCCGTATAATCCACGCCTAAGCCGCCACCTAAATCAAGATGGGTCAGGGGCGCGCCCTCGCGTTTCAGCTCTATGAAAAAACGGCAGGCCTCTTGCGTTGCTTTGCGGATTTCTAAAATATCGGGAACTTGGCTGCCTAAATGCGAATGCTGCATGACCAGACAGTCCAAAAACTGGCGTGCGCGCAAGGTGCTGACAACGTCCATAATCTGGGCAATGGTCATACCAAATGTGCTGCGGTCACCGCTTGATTTCGCCCAATTCCCACTCACGCGCAAATTGAGTTTGATGCGCACACCCAGCTGCGGGCGAATTTGCATATCTTCTGCAAGGTCTAGCACCATATCCAGCTCACGCGGGCTTTCTAAAACAATAAAAGTGTTGAACCCCAGCCTTTGCGACATCAGGGCGAGCCGCAAAAATTCATTATCTTTGACGCCATTACAAATCAGTGCCGCCTCTTTGGGCAGGTTTTGTGCCAGCGCGATAAGCAGTTCTGCTTTTGAGCCAACCTCCAAACCAAAATCATAACTTTGGCCGTAATCGACAATGCGCTCCACCACCTGCGCCTGTTGATTAACCTTAATCGGAAACACGCCTTGATAGCGATTACCATAATTCAGCTCTTGAATGGCGGCGTTGAAATTTTCATTGATATGGCAAATTCGGTGTTCAAGAAAATTGGTCACGCGCAAAAGAATAGGGGCGGTGATGCCGCGATTGGTCAGATTATCTAATATATGAATTAAATCTGTGGGGGCGGCTTGTGGGTTATGCGGATTGGCCAGCCCCAAATGCCCGTTTGGCAGAATATGAATGAGGTTTTCTCCCCATTTTTCAATGCCGTAGCGGTCTGTGCCATAGCGGTCTGTTGTCTGATGTGTTTTGACTGGCGCGTTCATCATTATCACTCAAAAAATATAATATATCCGCCCCTTAGAGAGTAAAAACGCATTGGTCAAGTCAAAAAAAGGCCCCGAATGCAGCGCATTCGGGGCAAGTGTGTTAAGCTAGGGAGGATGTTTTATTATGTGAACTCAGGATAGGCTTCCATACCAAGTTCTGTTTTATCAAGACCTTCGAGTTCTTCTTCTTCAGAAACCCGAATGCCGATTGTGTATTTGATGATGGTCCAACCAATCAGGCTGGCGATAACCGCAAAGGCACCGATAGATACAACGCCTAAGGCTTGCGTGCCAAATGAGGTGCCGGTATTGGTTAGCGGCACAGCCATTGTGCCCCAAATCCCGCACACCAAGTGAGCCGGAATGGCGCCAACCACATCATCAATTTTGAGTTTGTCTAGAAGGGGTACAGAGACCACCACCAACACGCCACCAATAGCACCAATCAACATGGCCATTGGAATGCTCGGGGTAAGTGGTTCAGCCGTGATGGAGACCAGACCGCCAATCGCGCCGTTTAACGCCATTGTCAGGTCAACTTTTCCATACAGGACTTGGGTCGCAACCATGGCCGCAACAACGCCCGCAGCAGCTGCCATATTTGTGTTCACAAATATATTCGCCACACTAGCAGCATCAATCGCTGAACCAAGCGCGAGCTGTGAGCCGCCATTAAACCCGAACCAACCCAACCAAAGGATAAATGTACCTAAAGTTGCGAGTGGCATTGATGAGCCTTGAATTGGGTTCACACGACCATCAGCAGAATATTTGCCTGCTCGCGCACCCAGCATAATGGCGCCAACCAAAGCTGCCCAGCCACCGACAGAGTGAACCAGCGTAGAGCCAGCAAAGTCTGAGAAACCAGCTTCGCTTAACCAGCCGCCACCCCACTGCCATGAACCTTGAATAGGGTAAATCAGGCCTGTTAGAATGACCACAAAGGCGAGGAAGCCCCAAAGTTTAATGCGTTCGGCAAGGGTTCCGGAAACAATTGACGCGGCAGTGGCCACAAAGACCATTTGGAAATACCAGTCAGAACTTGCTGCATAGCCACCGCTAAAATCGCCAGCTTCAGCAGCAGCGTCATCTGCGCCCCAAAGGGAAAAAGAACCCATATAGCCGCCATCGACACCGTCATACATGAGATTGTAACCAACCAGATAGTAAAGAATGCCTGCAATCCCAAATAATGAGATGTTTTTGACGCAAATCGTGGCGACATTTTTAGCCCGCACCATGCCGCTCTCAAGCATGGCAAAACCCGCGGCCATGAACATCACCAGAAAACCACACATCAAGAAGAGCAATGTGTTGAAAACATAGGCTGACTCACCAGAAACTTCAGCATATGCTGGGCTGGCAAGGGTTGAAATAAGACCAACGGCTAGAGCGATGCTCCATAAGCGCGATGGGTTTTGAATCATTTTTTTAACTAAATTTTTCATAATGAAACTCCTAAATGGCTTCGCTACCGGTTTCGCCTGTACGAATCCGGGTAACGGCTTCAAGGGGTAAGACAAAGACTTTACCGTCACCGATTTGGCCTGTTTTGGCCGCGCTCATAATGGCGTCGGTGGCAGCATCGATCTGGTCATCTTCCAGTGCGATTTCGAGTCTTATTTTGGGCAGAAAATTAATTTCATATTCCGCGCCACGGTAAATTTCCGTTTGGCCTTTTTGTCGGCCATAACCTTTTACTTCCGTGACGGTGACCCCTTCAATATTGACAGATGTTAGAGCTTCGCGTACATCGTCAAGCTTGAAGGGTTTTATGATGGCTATGAGCATTTTCATCGTTTTATCCTTCTGTTCTGTTTTGTGAATAGAACAAACGGGTCATATGTTGGCGCATATGACCCGTTCTTCATTAAAATTCGATGCCATATGACAGTGACACTTCAGGATCTGCGCCTGAAATATCTGTGTCTGTAATAGCAAGGGTGAAAGCGTCTTTGGCGATGGTCAGAGCATAATCATTTTGCTCATCGCCGCCATCAAGGTCATAAATACCAGCTGCAACACCAACTGTATATTCACCAATCTCAGTTTCATATCCGAGATTATAGTAAACATTGTTGAGGGTATCATCGCCATCATTATCGACCTGATAAGCTACGCTGAATGTGACGCCGGCAGTACCAATGCTTGCATAGACTTCACTAAAGTCGAGGTCAGCACCGGACTCATCATCATAAATGTATGAGATATAACCAATATCATAGCTAAAGCCGCCAGCTTCGCCAGCATAGCCGCCATAAAGGTCTAACTCATATGTTGTGTCATCGCCGAAATCGACATTTGACGCCCATGTGCCGACATAAAAGCCGTTTTCAAACCCAAGATCTGCCCCCGCCTGAAAAGCTGGGTTATCATTTGTTTGGGTCATGCCACGCCAGATATAATTACTGGTGACGCTGGCATTAAAGCTGACTTCCTGAGCCATAGTTGGCGCTGCGAGGCAGGTGCCAATCATGAGTGTTGCGGCGAATTTGTTTAATTTAGACATTTTAAATTCCTTTCAAAAAATGTTTTCGCACTCCCTGCCGTTTATATCCAAGATGCGTGCCAAAAATTTCAAAAATATTATAAGTCATTGATATTTAATATAAAAAAATATTAAATTTTTCTGGGCGCGGTTTTTTGGAAAATATCGAGGTAAAAATAAGCCAAATATAGCGCATCAAACCTTATAAAATGCACAAAAAATAGTCATTAAAAATTTATGCTTAAAAAATAGGCAAAATAATAAGTCATGAGCTTATTGGTTAAAATTTATCTCATCAACCAGATAGCTTGCCTTTTTATAATATTGCGCAATTTCTGCAAGTGGTGTGGTGTCCGGCTTTAATGAGCCCCATGCTGCCACAAATGCGGCGGGCGCGACATCGGCGCGCACAGGATATTCATAATTAGCTTCGGCGTAAATTTTTTGCGCTTGCGGGGTCAGCATAAATTCCATAAATGCCAAAGCGGCGTCCGGGTGGGGCGCATGTTTGGCCATCACCATGCCAGACACATTTATATGCGTGCCAAAATTGTTGTCGTCTTTTTGGCTGGTCGGGAAAATTAATCTCACGTTTTTTGCCCATTGTTTTTGTTCTGGGTTTTTGTCATTAAATTGCATATTACCCATATAATATGTATTGGCGAGGGCGAGATCACATTGCCCTGCATAAATTTGTTTCACCTGAGCGCGGTCATTACCAGCTGGTTTGCGGGCTAAATTTTCTTTCACGCCTAACAACCAATTGCGGGTCCAGGCTTCGCCGTGCCGTGCCATCATGGCTGCAAATAAACTCAAATTATAAGGGTGCTGGCCCGAGCGCATGCACAAACGCCCTTGCCATTTTGGGTCTGCCAAATCCTCATAAATTATTGGCTCTTCACTGACGCGATCCTTTGCGGCAAATAAAACGCGGGCGCGCAAAGTCACACTGAACCATTTATTTTGCGGGTCACGAAAAGCGCGCGGAATATGCTGGGTTAATTGTTTCGAATTGACAGCTTGGGCGATTTTTTCCCCCGCTTCTGCCAGATGATGAAAATTCGATGTCAAAATCACATCTACGGGACTACGCTCACCCTCCAGCATCACGCGCTCAATCAACCCCTTATTGGCAAAAACAGTTTTCACCTCAATCCCTGTTTCGCGTGTGAAGGCATCAAATAGGGGCTGAATAAGGTCAGGTTGGCGATAGGAATAAACATTCACCGTTTGCGGCGCGCTTGGTGAAGATATATCCGTTTTGCTTGGCGCAAAAAAAGCCAGCCCGCTTGCAATGCAGGCGATTACCAGCAGCACGATTACAGATTTACGCGTGATAAGGTTTTGGGCAGGGTTCGGCATATTCTTCACTTGCAATTGATAATAATTCGCAACTTATGCGAGGCATGTCAGGCTGTCAAGATTTTAATAATTGGTGAAGTCTGGCTTAGGGACGCCGCGTCCGCAAAGGCCGCACGCGGTCAAAACCAAAGAGCTAACCGTTAATTTAACCGTCAATACGCAATAAAATATTGGTCAGTTTGCTGAATTTCACCGGCATAAGGCGTTTAATCCAGTCAACCAGCACAGCATCTTTCCCAACGCGTATCCGCACTTTATTTTTTTCCACCGCACGCAAAATAATCTCAGCGGCTTTTTCGGGGCTGGTCATGGTGATTTTATCAAAATCCTCAATTAATTGCTGTCGGCGCTCTTCCATGCCTTCCATTTGCATGAACCGCGCCCGTGCTGCGATACGGGTTTTAATGCCGCCCGGATGCACAGTGGTGACGTTGATGTTTTGGGTTTCCATTTCTTGTCGCAACGCATCACTATAGCCAAGCACGGCAAATTTGCTGGCATTATATCCGGACTGGTTGGGCACGCTAATCAGGCCAAAAATACTAGATAGGTTGATAATATGCCCCTGTCCAGTTTCCAGCATATGCGGCAGAAAAGCTTTGCAGCCATTGACTGTCCCGAAAAAATTTATGTCCATGACCCAATCTAATTCTTCTTGTGTCATTTTTTCAGCTGTTGCGAAAAGCGCGACGCCAGCATTATTCATCACCATATCAACAGGGCCGTGATTGGTTTTAATCTCATCGGCTAACGCATAAAAAGCTTCTCGGTCAGTCACATCAAGGCGATAGGCTGTTGCGGTGCCACCAGCGGCTTGTATCTGTTGCGCGGTTTGTTCGGCTGAGGCTGCGTCAATATCGGTGACAATAAGTTTGGCACCTTTGCGCGCTGCAAGCAGGGCGGTCTGTTTGCCAATCCCGTCCCCCGCACCGGTGATAAAAAATAATTTATCTTTCAAAATTGTCATGTGACACTCCCCAAAAAATAACCCCTGCCATAGGACAGGGGTTAGCTTACCCTTTTTAGAGGCTGCGGGCTAGCCTATCTGCAAAGCGTGGCGCCTTTAAGGTTAACCGGTTTTGCGTTTCCGGCGGCGTTCCACAGGCTGATAAGCCTGCACCGCATGGGTTTCACAATAAGGATTACCCGATTTGCTGCGCGCCCCACAAAAATGAAAGTTTTTTGTACCAGGGTCGCCCACTGGCCATTTGCAGGTATGCTCGGTCAGGTTAAGCACGCTGGTGCGCTCTTCTTGACTCAGAATTGGCTCAGGGTTTTCCGTTTCTTCAATCGGGTGTAATTTTTCATCAGCCTGATAGGATAAATTGCTGCCCGCGACAGAAGGCTGGCTCGGACGGCTTGGCTGCGAGGCGGTATTGACTTTAGCCGTTGTGACCCGTGCTGGTGTGGCGCGGCCCGAAAGACCAAGGCGATGCACTTTACCAATCACCGCATTTCGAGTAACCCCACCCATTTGGCGGGCAATCTGGCTGGCGCTGAGGCCTTCTGTCCAGAGTTTTTTGAGCATTTCAACGCGATCTTCAGTCCAAGCCATGAGCATCTCCCTAAATTTTAACCTGTCAATTCCGACAAGCTGGCTGCTATTTTTATCTTAAAACCCACTACATGTAGTGTTGCTTTATCAGAAAAACTACTAGATGTGATGGAAAATTCAATCCCTGAAATTGGCGTTATCCACAGAGAAGTGCTGAAACATGCGGAAAAAAAGCTTTTTCGTGCGCTTTTTCTCCCCTCACGCGATACGGCTCTTGCAAGGGTGCGGTAAAGCCCTTATTTATTATGCATCAGCCAATGATGAGGATTTTATGTCAGACCCCAATACATCACAGCCAGCGGCCAATCCATCGCAACAAGAGCCGAATTGGCCTGATTTAGGCAATCGGCGGTTCGGGCATATCAATTGGATTGGTTTATGGACGCTTTATCTCAAAGAAGTGCATCGTTTTTGGAAAGTCATGACGCAGACGGTTTTGGCGCCGGTGATTACGACTTTGTTGTTTCTGGCAGTCTTCGCCCTCGCGCTTGGTAAGTTCAGACCCGATGTGAATGGGGTGCCATTTATCAGCTTCCTTGCGCCCGGCCTGATTATTATGGCGGTGTTGCAAAATGCGTTCTCAAACCCTTCATCTTCTTTGCTGACGGGCAAAGTGATGGGCAATATTGTTGATATTCTTATGCCGCCACTTTCGCCTACCGAAATGAATCTAGCGCTGGCCTTAGGTGGGGTAACGCGCGGTTTGGTGGTTGGTTTTGTGACCTATTTAGGCATGATTTATTTTGTCGATTTTTCATACCATCACCTGTGGGCGGTTTTCTTTTTCTCATTTACTGGCTCCTTATTCATGTCGCAAGTTGGCACTTTGGCAGGTATATGGGCAGAAAAATTTGACCATATGCAGGCCATTATGAATTTTGTTATCACGCCTTTGGCTTTTTTATCGGGCACTTTTTATTCCATCAAACAATTGCCCGAGACATTTCAGGTGATTTCTACTTTTAATCCGTTTTTCTATATTATTGACGGTTTCCGCTATGGTTTTACGGGCAAGGCGGAGGGCCAAATCATGACGGGCGTGATTATCTTATTGCTGCTCAATGCCGTTTTTTGGGTTCTTAATCTTTATGTTTTGCGCAAAGGCTATCGCATAAAAAGCTAGCCCCGCTTGGCAGTAGCTGGTTGAAAATAATTGACAAAACAGTATGTTTGGGCTGATAATCAGCTTATTCGCCGCCTGACCCTGATGGGCGTGGGCGGCTTTTTGTTTTTCTGATTTTGGATTTGAAAGTTTGAAACCCAATGGCCCATGAAAAAAGTCATGTCATGCCAACCTATAACCGCTCTGAACTGGCGTTTGAGCGGGGGGAGGGCGCGTGGCTTTTTACCGCAGAAAACGAGGCTTATCTCGATTTTGCTGCCGGAATTGCGGTCAATGTATTAGGTCATAATCATCCGGTCTTAAATCAAACCCTGAAAGACCAAGCCGATAAATTATGGCACACTTCCAATCTCTACACGATTTCTGGTCAGGAGAATTTAGCCGATAAATTATGTGAGGCTTGTTTTGCTGACCGCGTTTTTTTCTGTAATTCAGGGGCGGAGGCTATGGAAGGCGCGATTAAAACCGCGCGTAAATTCCATGCCGCGCAGGGGCATACTGAAAAAGTCGAGATTATCACTTTTGCTGGCGCGTTTCATGGTCGCACCATGATGGCTTTGGCAGCGGCGGGCAATCCGGCTTATCTAGATGGGTTTGGGCCCGTGCCAGAGGGCTTTGTGCAAATCCCCAGCTTTGATTTGAAGGCCACTGAAAAGGCCATTCACGCTCAGACAGCTGGCATTTTGATAGAGCCTATTCAGGGCGAGGGCGGGATTATGCCTGTGCCGCATGATTTTATGCAAGGCTTGAGAGCCTTATGCGATGCGCATGATATTTTGCTGATTGTTGATGAGGTGCAATGCGGTGTTGGCCGCACGGGAAAATTATTTGCTTATGAATGGTCTGATATTCAACCCGATATTATGGCGGTGGCCAAAGGGATTGGCGGTGGATTTCCGCTTGGGGCATTTTTAGCAACTGAAAAAGCCGCGGCGGGCATGGTCGCTGGCACGCATGGCTCAACCTATGGCGGCAACCCGCTCGCTGTGGCTGTGGGTGGTGCGGTTATGGATATTGTGGCCCAGCCCGATTTTTTGGCGCAAGTTGAGAAAAAAGGCCTGATATTGGCGCAAAAGCTGGCGGCGCTTCAAGATAATTGGCCAAACATAATTGCTGAAATTCGGGGGCAGGGGCTGATGTTGGGTTTGAAAACCATTATACCCAATACCGAACTGGTGGCGGCTTTGCGGGCGGCCAATATGCTCACAGTCGGGGCGGGTGATAATGTCGTGCGGCTGATACCGCCGCTGAATATTACCGATGAAGATATTGACGCTGCGATGCGGGCGCTCGAAACAGCCTGTGCAGAGCTGGCACATAAAAATGAGGGCGGCGATGAGTGATCACCCAAAACATTTTCTGGATTTAGCTGATTTAAGCGGCGATGAGTTGCGGGCGATTTTAGACGCGGCGCATCAGCGCAAGCAAGCCCGCGCCGGACTGCCAAAAGGCACGCCCGATGCGGACGCCCCATTGCAGGGTTATATTTTGGCGATGGTTTTTGATAAGCCATCCACGCGCACGCGGGTATCCTTTGACCTCGCCATGCGCCAGCTTGGTGGGCAAAGCCTGATTTTGAATCAAGGTGATACCCAGCTTGGGCGCGGCGAACCATTGTCAGACACGGCCAAAGTTTTATCGGGCTATGTCGATGCCATTATGGTGCGCACGGGCCCGCATGACAATATTTTGCAATTGGCCAAACATGCAAGCGTGCCGGTGATTAACGGGCTGACGGCATTTAGCCACCCATGCCAAATCATGGCGGATATTCTGACTTTTGAAGAGCATAAAGGCCCAATTAAGGGGCATAAAATTGCTTGGCTTGGCGATGGCAATAATGTGTCTGTTTCATGGATACAAGCTGCTGCTTTATTGGGGTTTGATTTGCATCTGGCTGTGGCTGATGGCTTTCACCCGCCTGCTGAGGTGGTGGCATGGGCGCGCCAAAAAGGAGCGCATATTGAAGTCAATGATGATGTGTCCGCAGCGGTTAAAGGGGCAACGGCCATTAACACCGATTGCTGGGTTTCAATGTCTGATGACCCGGAAACGGCTGCAAAGCGCGCCGAAGCTTTTGCGCCTTTTCGGGTGACGCAAGAAGTGATGGCGCAAGCCAATGACGCACTATTCATGCATTGCCTACCCGCCTATCGGGGCAATGAGGTGAGCGCTGATGTTATTGATGGCCCTGCATCTGTCGTGTTTGATGAGGCAGAGAACCGAAATCATGCGCAAAAAGCTATTCTGCACTGGTGTTTGGGGCGCGTGTAACAAAAGCGTTCAGCACGGGCTGGCCGCATGCGTAAAAACGGAAATAAAATGGAAACTGACCTACCGCAAGATAATATTGCTTTGCCCTATCGTATTGAAGGGTTAGATGCGCAAGGCCGTGTCGTGCGGCTTGGGCATGAACTCAACACAATTTTAAGCCGCCATGAGTATCCCGAAGTCGTGGCGCGCCTGCTGGGTGAGGCATTGGTGCTGACGACAATGCTCGGTTCGGCACTGAAATTTGAGGGGCGGTTTGTGCTTCAGACCCAAAGTGATGGTCCGGTGCCTATGTTGATTTGTGATGTGCAAAGCAGCGGTGATATGCGCGCTTATGCCAAAATAGACCATGAAAAACTCTCGCTTTACGGCAAAAACCCGAGCCAGTCTGTGCTGTTGGGGAAAGGCCATATTGCCTTTACGGTGGATCAGGGCGCGGATATGGAAAACTATCAAGGCGTGGTGCCACTGGAAGGCGACTTGACCCAAGCTGCGCATTATTATTTTGAGCAATCTGAGCAAATTGAAACCCGCTTGCGGCTCGCGGCAGGGCTGGTGGATTTATCTGATGGCCATAAAGTCTGGCGCGCTGGCGGCATTTTGTTGCAAAAAACCGCCAGTGAGGGTGGGCAGCGTTTTGATGACAATACAGACGCACCGGCGCAATCTTCTGAAAATTTATGTTCTCCCGATGATTGGTTGCGCCTCACCAGCCTGCTTGAAACCACTGAAGAGGCTGAGTTACTTGACCCCGAATTGGCGGGTGAAATTTTGGCCTATCGTTTGTTTAATGAAGATGGCGTGCGTGTTTTTGAGGCGGCTCCTTTGCGGTTTTCTTGTCGTTGCTCGCGCGAGCGCATTGAAAATATCATCACTACTTTTTCTGATGAAGAGCTGCATGATATGTTAGAAGACGGCATGATAAAAGTTGTGTGCGAGTTTTGTAACGAGAAATATGATTTTGACCCGTCGGGTTTTGCCACGCTTAGTTAATCAAAACCTAAAAACTGGCGCTAAGAGATGATGCGAATGACGCTTGAAAAAATCAAACGAGCCTATTGCCTTTTGCCGGCGCCATTTTTGATGGCAATGCTTCTGGGTGCTTGCACCATTGCGTCAACGCCGCCGCCGCGATTGCAGCAATCTTTTGAACATTTAGCCCCTGTTACATGGTTGGCGGCACCGCCACAATTGCTGTATGCGCCGTCTTTGGAAACGGATTTTCGTGAGAACATTAAAGGCAAGGGCTATGACCCTGTGAATATTGTGCGTTTTTGGTTGCGTGACCGCGTGCAAACCCATACCCCTGCGGCGCCGCAAAAAACGCATATGCGGGTTCAATTTATTGTTGAGCGCGCTGAAATTATTGAAAAGCGGTCTGTGCAAAAATCTAAATTTTCCAGCCTGTTAGACCGCGACTTGATACAATTGGGCGGGTTGTTGCAGGTTAAAATTGTGATAAAACATGCCTCTGGCCAGATTGACCACAATGTGATGGTGGCCAAATCTGTGTTCACACATGTGGGCGCGATTAGCTTAAATGAGCTAGATACAGGCTATTTTAAGGTGTTTCAGAAATTGAGCGCAGATTTTGACCGGCAAACAGAAGCTTACCTCAATCGAAAAAAACTCATAAATACAACAAATAATTGACTGGGATTAAGACCAGCGAGCGTTATATGTAACATCAGGTTATGGAATAAATCGCGATGAAAGCACTTAATTATATATTTCAAGCAATCAAGCTTGTTATTGAAAAAATATTGTCTCTGGCAACTGGATTTTTGCCGGAGACCGCGCGCTTGCCTGCCAAAATTTTAATGGCGGCTTTTGCAGTTTTCTTTTTGTTAATTGTCACAAAGCCGGAAACCAAGCCTTATGACCTGAAAGAAAAAGCCTGGCCTGTGAGCGCGCATAAGGCGCAATATGAAAAAATTGGGCCAGAGCTGAGTACATTTGGTGAGATTGTCGCGGCCCGCCAGATTGATTTGCGCACATTGGTCTCAGGTGAGGTTATTTCGGTGGCGCCAGGCCTTGAAGAGGGTGCTTTTGTGAAAAAAGGCGAAACCCTTTTGACCATTGACCCGTTTAATTATGAAAACGCGCTGGCTGAGGCTGAGGCGCAATTGCTGGGCGCGGAAGGTGCTTTTGCCACCAGCAAAACGGATTATGAGCGCGCGCAAAAATTATATGAAAAAGGCACAGTTGCAAAAAAATATTTAGACGACAGACGCGCCGATTTTCTCATGAAAAAAGGTTCTTATGACCGGCTTAAAATTGTCGTGCGCCGGGCCAAGCGTGATTTAGAAAATACCCGTGTTGTCGCGCCCTATGATGCTTATGTGAGCAATGTGAATGCGCGTGAGGGGCGTTTTGTCAGCCCGAATGATTTCATCGCCAAGCTGAGCGATGCCAGCAATTATGAATTACGGTTCAATTTATCAGATGCTGAATATGGCGCTTTATTAAGTGCGGGCAGCCCAATTGTTGGCCAGCCAGTGACAGCAATTTGGTCGATTGGGAATAAAGAATTTGAGTTTGCAGGAAAAGTACGCCGTGTCGGGGCTTTGATTGACCAAAAAACCCGCGGGGTTGATATTTATGCAGATATTCAAACCGGCGAAGATACAGTTTTGCGCGGTGGCGCTTTTGTGAAAGTCCGCCTTGATGTAAAGCCTTTAGAGCGCGTGGTGGTGTTGCCACTTGATGCGTTGAACTCACAAGATGAATTATTTGTGATTAAAGATAGTCGCCTGCAAATGCGACAGGCTGAAGTGTTTTTGCGCTCTGGTAATAAAGCTTATGTCACGGGCGGCCTTCAAGATGGTGATTTGGTTTTGCTCACGCGCTTTAACGAGGTCTCCACCGGATTGCTTGTTGAGGTCAAATAATGACGGATACGCCTGAAAAGCCAGATAATGAAACCGCTGGCGAGCAACCGCCTGCCTATGGATTTTTTGGGGCTTTGGTGCGCACAATGGTGCGCCACCGCAATGCCGCGAATTTATGCATGGTTATCGCTGTTGCGCTTGGGCTTTATGGGCTGAGCATTATCAATCGCCAGTTTTTCCCTGATTTTGAAATTGAAGTGGTTTCCGTCACAATTGTTTGGCCGGGCGCAAGTGCCGAAGATGTGGACATCAATATTGTTGATCCGGTGCAAAGTGTGGTGCGGCTGGTTGACGGGGTGAAAGATTTTTCGGCGACCTCAACCGACGGGGTGGCGCAATTTAACCTCGAATTTTATACCGGCTGGGATATGACCAAAGCAACAGCTGATGTGGAGTCGGCGGTTGACCAAATCACAACCTTACCAAAAGATATTGAACGCCCGATTATTCGCCAATATGTCAATTTTGAACCTGTTGCCTCAATACTGATTTCGGGGCCCTATGAAGAGCGCACGATTTTAGAGCAAGCCAAGAAAATACGCGATGGATTGCTAGACCGTGGCATTGATAAAGTGTCTTTGATTGGTGCGCGTGACCAAGAAATCTGGGTGGAAACAAAAGCCGAGCAAACGCGGCGCTATGACCTCACGCCAGAACAAATATCATTGGCCATTCGTCAGTCTTCTCAAGATATGCCAGGTGGCTTATTGCGGGGTGACCGCGAGCGACAAGTGCGCTCTAAAGGCTTGGTCAAAACACCAGAAGAAATCGCTGCCATTGAAGTGATGGCGGCGGCATCAGGGGACCGCGTATTGGTTTCTGATGTCGCTGATGTGTATGACACATTTGATGTTGACCAGCCCTCCGCTTATGTGCGGGGTCAACCTGCTATCCAAATATTTGTGCAACGCGCTGGTTCTACCGATGCCATTGATTCCCTCAATCGCATGAATGAATATGTCAAAGAAGTTGAGGCTAATTTACCGAAAGGCCTTGAGCTTGATGTTTATGCGGTGATTGCAGATAAAATTAATCAGCGCATTGGTGTGATTGTCAAAAACGGGGCTGGCGGCTTTGTTTTGGTCATGTGTATTTTGTTTTTATTCCTGAATTTGCGTGTGGCCATTTGGGTCGCAACGGGCATACCTATTGCGATTATGCTGGCGCTGGGCCTATTTGATGTGCTGGACCAAACCATCAATATGCTGTCTATGTTCGCGTTTATCATGATGCTGGGGGTGATTGTTGATGATGCCATTGTGGTGGGCGAATATTCGAGCGCAATTTATGCGAAAGGCGGCCTCACCCCGCAACAAGCTGCCGAGCAAGGGGCAATCCGCATGGCCAAGCCAATTTTTGCGGCAGGCTTGACAACATTAGCGGCATTTTTGCCGATTATGCTGATTGGCGGGTCATTTGGGCAAATGTCTTATCCTTTGCCGATTGTGGTGACCTGCGTGTTGATTGCCAGCCTGCTTGAGTGCTATTTCATTTTGCCCGCTCATATGTCGCACGCGCTGTCTTACCCACAGGGTCAGGCCAAAGGGTTTCGCAAAAAATTTCGGGACCGGTTTGAAGGCTTCAAAAATGAAAAATTCCCGCTCATTGCGGCGAAATCATTTGATAATCGCTACACCACAGTCAGCGCGGCGCTGGGGATTTTGATAGTCATATTTGGCCTGATTGCCAGTGGCTGGGTGCAATTTAGTTTTTTCCCTGCGCCTGAAGAAGAGCGCCTTGAAGCCGCCATTCGATATCAGCCTGGCATTCCACAAGCGCAATCTCGCATGGGCATGCTGATTGTGGAAGAAGCGCTGCATCGCACAGATGAAGAGTTGCGCGGCGATGGCCCCTCGCTTATTCAGGCAAGCTTTACGCTTTTGGGCAAAGCAGGGTCATCACGCGGTAATAATTTGGCCAGCGTGCAAGTTGAGTTAACACCCAGTGAAGACCGCGATATTCGCACCGCGCAATTTGTCAAACAATGGGAAAAAAATATTCCCGTGCTGGCAGGCGTGCGCACAGTTTATGTTGGCGAGGCGGGCGAGCCACCAGGCGGTGCGCCAATTGATTTTACAGTTGTTGGTGAAGACTCCCTCGCCATGAAAAAAGCGGCAGAAGATATTAAAGAGCGATTGAAGCTTTATCCCGGTGTCCAGATGGTCACCGATACGCTTAAATTTGGCCGGCAGGAATTGTTGATAGAGGTCAATGAGCGCGGTGCCGCGCTCGGCTTTAATAATCAAAATGTTGGCATGCAATTGCGCAATGCCTATGAGGGGGTGATTGCCCGCCGCTTCACCCGCGATAATAGCGAAGTGACCATTCGGGTTTTATATCCGCGTGACCTGACGGCCCAAAGTTTAGATGGCTTTTATCTGGTGGTGCCGGGCAGCCAGCCGCCGCGTTATATTGCTTTGCCAGAGGTTGTCTCCATTGAAGAACAGCCTGGTTTTGCTTCCATTCGGCGCGGCAAGGGCGGGCGTGAGGTAAGGGTCACTGCGAATTTTAATAATACCGCGACCAGCCCTGAAATTGTCATGAATGATATTCGCGAGACTTATTTTGCCGATATTTTTAAGGAGCATGGTGTGAAGGAGCGCGTTTCGCGCCGTGCTGAGGAACTGCAAGACTTCTTTATCGGTTTTGTTGTCGGCACTTTAATGGCGCTGGGGTTGATTTATGTGATTTTGGCGATTGTGTTTTCAAGCTACAGCCGCCCATTGGTGATTATGTCGATTATTCCATTTGGGCTTATTGGTGCGGTGTTTGGCCATTTTGTGCAGGGCTTTAACATTAGCTTTTTGAGCCTAATTGCGCTTTTGGGGCTGTCAGGGATTTTGGTCAATAACTCGATTATTTTGCTGACCCGTATTGAGGAATTACAAGCTGAGGGCTTTGATTTGCGCGCGGCGGTGATTCAAGGCACCCAAGACCGCTTGCGCCCAGTTGTGCTAACCTCTGCCACCACTGTATTTGGCTTGGTGCCGATGCTTTTTGAAACCAGCGTGCAGGCGCAGTATGTCATTCCGATTGCGATTACAATGGCGTGGGGGCTAGCCACGGCCTCGTTCCTTGTTTTGCTGGTATTGCCTGCTATTTTGGGCGTGCAAGAAGATGGTCGCTTGCGGCGTCAACGCAAAAGGCAAGCGCGCGAGGCGCAAGCCTTAGCCGGAGAATAAGCCAGCTATAATAAAAAAGCTTATCATTTAACGCCGCCAAAAAGCCGGTGTCAGCATCACTAAAAGTGTGAAAATTTCTAGTCGTCCCAAAAGCATTGATAATGACAAAATCCATTTTGCCCCATCAGGCAGGCTGGCATAATTGCCTGATGGCCCAATCACATCGCCAAGCCCGGGCCCAAGATTGGATATGGTGGAGGCGCTGGCGGATAAGGCCGTCATGACATCTATGTTAAAAAACCCAAGCGAGCAGGCTATTAAAATAAATAACAAGAAATAGGTTATCGCAAAGGACAGAACTGACTCAGCGACATCATCTTTAACGGGGCGGTCATTATAACGCAAAGTGAAAATTCCATTTGGGTGAACCAATTGTTTGATGGAGCGTAAGCCCGCTTTCAAAATAAGCTGAAAACGAAAAATCTTAATGCCGCAGGCTGTTGACCCCGCGCAGCCGCCAATAAATGCCATCAGAAAAAATAAGCTCAATGGTAATGTACCCCATTGATCAAAATCTGTGGTGACATAACCTGTGCCGGTTAAAACAGATGTGACATTAAAAAACACTTGGCGCAGAGCCAATAAGGCGTTGGTATCGCTACTGACCAAACGATAAATCCATAAAATGCTGATAAGACTGAACAATAAAATTAAAAAAGTGCGGATTTGCGCATCTTGAAAAAGCGGCTCGCGATTGCCATGAACAGCTTGCAAATAAGCGGCAAAAGGCAGGCTTGATAAAATCATGAAAACAATAGCAACAGTGTCTATTTTGGCTGAATTAAACCCCGCAAAAGAGGCGTCTAAAGTTGAAAACCCACCAGTCGCGATGGTGGTCATGGAATGCGCGAGGGCATCAAAAGCGCTCATGCCAGCCAGCAAATAAGCCAGCGCACACGCCATTGTAATGCCAAAATAAATGCGCGCGATTGAGCCAGCTATTTCAGTAGCGCGCGGCATAATTTTTTCTGAATTATCAGAGGACTCAATTCTAAACAATTGCATGCCCCCGACATTCAAAAGCGGTAACACTGCAATCGCCATCACGATAATGCCAATACCGCCAAACCATTGCAGCATAGCGCGCCACAGCAACAGACCTTTTGATAAATCATCAAGCCCAGAAATAATGGTGGCGCCAGTAGTGGAAAGTCCGGACATGGCTTCAAAAAAACCATCAGTGTAAGACAGTCGTAACTCGCCTAAGGTAAAAGGCAGCGCAGCGAAGGCGGTCATGCCAATCCATGACCAGCTGGTGAGCGCAAAAGCTTGCGGCACATTCAGGCGGTTTATATCGCCGCGACAGGTTAAAATCATCATGCCCGCAATCACCGCAGTTAACGCGGCGGCGGCGGCAAAGCTTTTCCAGTTCTGATGGCCCAAGATAAAATCCAATAAGGCGGGCAGCAGCATCGCACCCGCCAGCGCGGCCATTAATAAGCCGGTGATGAAAATAACAGGGCGAAAATCTTGCATTTAATGCATCACTTTCTGGGCGAATGGGCTATCGAGCGAAAAACCAGGCACTTGCGCATCAAATTGCGAGCCATGCTCGGTTTGCATTTGATATGTGCCAACCATAAAACCAGAAGCCGTTGACAGCGGTGTGCCGGAGGAATAGGTAAACTGCCCGCCAGGTGGCAAAATAGGCTGCTCACCAACAACCCCATCGCCTTTGACTTCTTGCAAACGCCCCTGCGCATCGGTGATTTGCCAATGTCGGGTCAATAATTGGACGGTTTCTGAACCCAGATTCTCAATCGTGATGCGATAGGCCCAGACATAATAATTTTCATCTGGGTCTGATTGCTCATCAATAAATTTTGTTTCGACAGAAACTTTAATATCTCGTGTGATGGCTTCATACATGTCGCCGTCTCCGCTCACTCTTAATCTAATTTACCAAGTGCTTGCGTAAAGTCATCAATTAAATCAGCCACATCTTCAAGCCCTACAGAAACCCGCATTGTGTTGGGATAAATACCAACTTCAGCGCGCGCCTCATCGCTCAGGCGTTGATGCGTTGTTGTGGCTGGATGCGTAATCAAGGTTTTCGCATCACCAAGATTATTTGAAATGCCCACAAGCTGCAGCGCATTCATCATTTTGAAAGCCTGCGTTTTGCCGCCTTCAATTTCAAAAGCAATTAAATTACCCGCACGGCTCATTTGCGCCTTTGCCAATGCATAATGCTGGTGGTCCTCAAAGCCTGGGTAAATAACTTTGTTGATTTTTTCATGCGCCTGCAAGGCCTTGGCGAGGGTTTCTGCATTATCCACATGGGCATGAACCCGCAATTCTAGGGTTTCGAGTGATTTGAGGAGAACCCATGCATTAAACGGGCTCAAAGAGGGCCCCGTCTGGCGGATAAAATTCGTCAAATGCTCGTTAATCCAGCTTTGGGGCCCAATCACCACGCCCCCTAAGCAACGCCCTTGCCCGTCAATGTGTTTGGTCGCAGAATAAATCACAATATCAGCCCCAAGCATGAGCGGCTTTTGTAAAACAGGCGTGGCAAAAACATTATCAACCAATAAAAGCGCATCATGGCGATGCGCAATATCAGCCACTTTTTGTATATCAATTAGCTCTAAAACTGGATTGGTCGGGCTTTCAAGAAACAGCATTTTTGTATTTGGCTGAATGGCCTGCTCCCACGCATCGAGGTCAGACCCATCAACCAAAGTGCTGGCAATGCCATAGGTCGGCAAAAGAGTTTCGACCACATAGCGGCAAGACCCAAACAGGGCTTTGGCCGCAACCACATGGTCGCCGGCTTTGAGGCTGCACATTAAAGCGGCCGTGACCGCCGCCATGCCAGTGGCTGTTGCGCGGGCATCAAACTGGGTCGCGCCGTCATAGCCAGCGGTTTCAAGCGCCAGCATGCGCTTTTCAAAGCTGCGCACTGTCGGATTGCCAAAGCGCGTATATTGATAGCCATCATCTTCACCAAGAAATCGTGCTTCGGCTTGTTCTGCGCTTTCATAAATATAGCCTGAGGTTAAATATAACGCTTCACTGGTTTCCCCATAAGGCGAGCGTGGCTCGGCCTCATGAACCATATTTGTGCGTGGGCGCCATTTATTTCTATCCTGCAAGCTCATATTTTTACCCTATAAAAAAACCGACCCTTTATATTAAGAGGCCGGAATATCCGGCTTATTTAGCTGTTTATTTTAAGTGGCCGCAAGCCAGCCGGCTCAAATCACCACAAAATCAATTACTGAGCGGCACAATGGCGAAAAAGCACAAATGCGTCAAGTATAAATATAGTGGCTCAGGGGGAGGGCAAAATATGGAAAAGCGAGAGACTTTCCACAAAAACCTCACATTTCGGACTTGATTTCGGGAGCTTCCCCTCGTTAACTGAGGGTTGGAGAATCTGTATGAACCAGTCTGATAAAGCCCTGCAATTATTTCCTGAAGATAAAGAGCAAGCACCCGTCAAAGCGCCTGGACAAACCCATGCGACAGGTATTTTGCCCGCGCATGGCATCAGAAATATGATGCGAGAACAGCAAATCTGGGCGCCTGGCGGCGTGCTGGACGATCAGGTGCAGCCTGCTTCGCTTGATTTGCGGCTTGGCGACACCGCCTATCGAGTGCGGGCGAGCTTTTTGCCTGGTCCTGCTGGGCAAGTGATGAACAAGCTTGAGGAACTGGCTTATCATAAAATTGACCTGACGCATGGCGCGGTATTGGAAACCGGTTGTGTTTATCTTGTGCCTTTGATGGAAGCGCTGGCTTTGCCTGAGCGCACAACAGCTTTTGCTAACCCAAAAAGCTCAACGGGTCGGATAGATGTTTTTACCCGCGTGATTACCGATTACGGAACAGAGTTTGATAAAGTGCCAGCGGGCTATAAAGGGCATTTATATTTAGAAGTCAGCCCGCGCACATTTCCGGTTTTGGTGCATGCTGGCTCGCGCCTGTCGCAAATTCGCTTTCGGCGCGGCAACCCTGCGCATTCAGATGCAGAGGTTAAGCGCTTGCATGATGAGGTTGGTCTGGTTGATGGGCCTGCTAATATTGATGGCGGACTGGCGCTTTCTATTGACCTTGAGGGCGATAAAGAAACCGGCCTGATTGGCTATCGTGGTAAGCGCCATGCTGGTTTGATTGATGTTGATCGTGTGGGAAAGTTAGATATCGCGCAATATTGGGAGCCGATTTACAATCACGGCACGCGCCAGCTTATTCTGGATCCGGAAGAGTTTTATATTTTGGTGTCGCGTGAGGCGGTGACCATTCCACCAAGCCATGCGGCTGAAATGGTACCATTTAACCCGCTCGTCGGTGAGTTCCGTGTCCATTATGCTGGTTTTTTTGATCCTGGCTTTGGCGCGGGGGAAGCTGATGGCAAAGGTAGTCGTGCTGTATTGGAAGTGCGCTCACGCGAAGTGCCGTTTATTTTAGAGCATGCTCAAATTATTGGTCGGCTGATTTATGAGCGTCTGACTGACCAGCCGGAAGTGCTTTATGGCTCGGATTTGAAGTCCAACTATCAAAAGCAAGGGCTGCGTCTTTCAAAACATTTCAAGCAAGGCACATAATGCAAGCCTTGAAAATGGGTTGTGGTTTTATTCTGCTCGCCATTTATTTTGGTCTTGGTGCGGCGGTGCAAAGCCTGACAGGCTTGCCTGTGCCAGCTGGCATTTGGGGGCTGGTAATGCTGTTCATCAGCTTTGTCGCCTTGCGAAAAGTGCCTGAAAGCCTGCGGCTTGCTTGTGATTTTATGATACGCCATATGCCGTTTTTGTTTTTACCCGCTTTGGTGAGTGTCATGGCTTATCGCGCGTTTCTTAAAACACAAGGATTGGTTTTATTGCTCGCTATGATTATCAGCACAATTATAGGGCTGGCACTTGCAGGCCTGATATTTGAAAAACTGGTCGTGAAAAAACGACCTGAGCAAGAAACCACCGTGAAAGAAACGGAGCTGTCCTAATATGCCCGATATCATATCTGACAGCTTTATGCCGATTTGGGTGGCCTGCGAAAATTTGCTTTCCCGAGTGATGACACAATTGCCGCCGCTGCCGCAAGAGGCGGGCTTGGCATGGGGGCTTGGTTTGGTTCTTGCTTATGGCGCGGCGCATTTGCTTTATACGCGCTGGCCAAGCTTATGGACAAACCCGCTTTTGGTAGCAGGGCTTGGGCTTGGTGCTTTGGTCTTAGGGGTCGGGTCTTGGCAACAGAATTTAGATTTAGCATTGGCCGACTTTATGCAGGCAGGCGATTGGTTGCTGCTTTTACTGGGGCCAGCCATTATTGCTTTGGCATTGCCGCTTTATGACCATTTGGACAAAATCAAAAATTTTGCCGCCCCTTTTTTCTTTGCTCTCATCGCTGGCTCTGTCGCATCAGTCGGGGTGGCGCTGGTGCTGGCATGGCTGTTAGCGGCGTCTGAAACAACATTATGGCTTTTAAGCACAAAATCAATCACCAGCCCGATGGCGATACAGCTGGCGCGTGTCTTGCCGTCTGACCCGCTCTTGGCGGGGAGTCTGGTTGTGATAACGGGCCTGTTTGGCAGCCTTGTGGCAATGCGTGTTTTTCGGGTTTTTAATATTCACTCGAAACCCGCACAAGGGCTGGCGATTGGGGTGGTTGCGCATGGTATTGGCACCAGCCTGCTATGGCGCCGCGACCCTGAGGCGGCTGCTTTTGCAGCGCTTGCTTTGGTTGTTAATGGTTTGCTGACGGTTTATCTTTTGCCAGTTTTTTATATTTTATTTGCTTGATTAAAACCCCCAGTTCCGCCATTAAGGTCATATAGGCGGGTGTAGCTCAATGGTAGAGCAGCAGCTTCCCAAGCTGACGACGAGGGTTCGATTCCCTTCACCCGCTCCACGCCTTAAAATTCAGTCATGGTGAGATGATGCGGCGACTTTTCCCAATAAAAAGGGCGGCGCAGTAATTGCCATAATGCGCGAATAAAAGTCATGGCCAGAAAAAACCATTGAAACGGTAAAAGCGGTACCAGAAAAATGAGCCAGTAGGATTTGGCTTTGATGCAAGCCACCATATTCAGCATGACCAATAAACCATACGGCAATAATGACATCATATTTGGCAATGATGGGGTGTAAAAATCTGTAAAGAACAAGCCGAGATTTGATAAAATCAAAAACACGAATAAAGCCGGGGACAGACTGCGGCTGAGCAGGCTTAACAAAATATAAATTTTTTTGATGGAGAGCTTGGCCAGCCGCCAGCGTCTGCGATGCGCGATGAGGGTTTGCAGGGTTCCTTTTTGCCAGCGTGTTCTTTGTTTTACATGGTTCATAAATCCATAAGTGGCGGATTCATAAGTCGGATATTGCAACATTTTTATGGCATAGCCGCGCTCATAAAGTCGCAGCGATAGCTCGGCATCTTCGGTCATATTATAAGCGTCCCAACCAAGCTCTGCCAGCAAGTGACGGCGGTTTAGATGATTAGATGTGCCGCCAAAAAAGATAAGCCAATCGGCTTTGGCGAGTATGGGCATTTGCAAACGAAAAAGCGTTGTATAATTCAATGCCAGAAAACCGCCCAATAAATCATATTTATGGTCTTTGATAATCAATGGGGCTTGAAAACAAATTTTAGCATCAGGGTTTTGCGCAAACCAAGCGGCGGCTTCTTTGAGTTGTTGGGGGTGCGGTAAATCTTCGGCATCATAAATCACGCAATAATCCCCACGGGCCTGAAGCAGGGCATAATTGCAAGCACGCGGTTTGGTTTGCGGGTTGGCTTTTGGCACAATACAAATTTGATAATCCATTATCGGTTTTTGCTGGGCTAAAAGCGTCAAAAGCGCGGCATGGGTTTCATGGTCGTCTGCTTCTAAAATGAAAATAAGCTCTAATTTATCGGGCGGGTAATCGAGCTTTTGCATGGCATCTAGCAATTGCCCCACCATCTGCGCCTCATGAAAAAGCGGCAAGAATACAGAATATCGGCCATATTCTGCCGCTGCTTGGGAGGCCGCTTGTCTGGTGATGTGAGGGGTGTCGTCTTTGGTTTGGCGCTGATTGAGTGCCAGCAACAAACAAACGCATTCATTGACCGCGAAAATCAGGCAAATCAGCGTGAGCAGAAAAAACATCACATCAAGATAAAACCACATGAAAACAAGCGTGCCGATTGTCAGGCAGGTGAACAAACATAAAAATGTCAGCACGGGTGCATGCTTGGCAGAATAGTTAGGGTCAAAGCGCGCAATGGCTTCGCTCGCCCAGACTCGATTTTGGTCTTGATGTGAAGGGGTGAGCTGTGTAGGAGACAGATTTTCGGCAAACCCTGTTTTGGGCGCGTGTTTGGGATTATTCTTATCACCATTCATGCCGCCATCATGACTTTGAAATGGGATAATTCAACGAATTGAAAGTTTAATCTGATTTAACATACAACCATAGGTTGTACTTTTGATTGCGCTAAGTTCTATTCTCAATCCGGTATTTGGGTAAATCTTGCCCGCGCCCCGCGTTCAATTGCGGCGGTTACGAGTTTTTCGAGTTTTAATGTATCCCGAATAAGTTCCAGCAATCGTAATTCCTCTGGCTGCACATCATAATCTGCAGCGGCGACCTCAACCGCGAGCGCGTAGGCGGTTTCATAAAGTGCAGGTGGTACAGATTCGGTCACCAGTTCCATCAGCGTATCCAGCCCCGCCTCGTCAGACATCAACGCTGCAAAATGGTCAATAATATCGGGTATTTGATTGTCAGGTAGGTTTTCAAACACAGGCAGCACCGCGACCAGTCGTGCAATGCGCGCGGTTTCTGTGTCATTGAGCTGACCATCTGCGGCAGCCATTGTGAGCATTAAAAAAACCAGCACTTGCTCGGTTGTAAAAAGCGTATCTTCGCGCATGAGCCACCCTATAAAGAAAAATTGAAATTACCCTGTTCTTTAAGGCTAGAGTGCGCTAGATAATGCTTTTTGACAAGAGCTGTATTGGCGTCTTGCATTTATATCTCGCATGATAAGCGGTCGAGCATAATATGAGTGACACATTAAAAAATATCGCGCTGGAGAGTAAAGCCTGGCCATTTGAAGAGGCGCGTAAAATTTTGGCGCGGATTGAAAAAACCGGCCAGACATCGGTTTTATTTGAAACAGGTTACGGGCCCTCTGGCTTGCCTCACATTGGCACATTTGGCGAGGTGGCACGCACCAGCATGGTGCGTCAGGCGTTTCAATTGCTGTCACCTGAAACACAAACGCGGCTGATTTGCTTTTCTGATGACATGGACGGGCTGCGCAAAGTTCCAGATAATGTCCCCCAGCGTGATATGCTAGAAACGCATCTTGAGAAACCGCTCACCCAAGTGCCAGACCCATTTGGCACGCATGAGAGTTTCGGCGCCCATAATAATGCGCGCCTGCAAGCATTTTTGGACCAGTTTGGGTTTGACTATGAATTTGCGAGCGCCACTGATTATTATAAATCTGGCCGTATGAACGATACTTTGCTGGCCATTTTGGCCAATTATGATGCCGTTACCAATGTGATTTTACCCACATTAGGTGAGGAGCGCCGCCAAACCTATTCACCCTTTTTGCCGATTTGCCCGATAAGTGGCAAAGTCTTGATGGTGCCGTTGGTCAATAAAGATGTGGCGGCTGGCACCATAAGCTATGTGCACCCCGATACCAATGAAACACTGACCACGCCGGTCACGAATGGCGCGGTTAAATTGCAGTGGAAAGCTGATTGGGCTATGCGCTGGACCGCGCTTGGAGTGGATTATGAAATGGCGGGCAAGGATTTGATGGAAAGTGTCAAATTATCCTCGCGTATTTGTAAAGTCATTGGCGGCAGACCACCCGAAGGCTTTAGCTATGAGTTGTTTTTAGATGAGAAGGGTGAAAAAATCTCAAAATCTAAAGGTAACGGGCTGACAATTGAAGAGTGGTTGCATTATGCCTCGCCCGAAAGCCTTTCGCTTTATATGTTCCAAAGCCCGCGTAAAGCCAAGCGGCTTTATTTTGATGTCATTCCGAAACATGTTGATGA